>CALLBO010000024.1 GCA_937998875.1 uncultured Granulosicoccaceae bacterium | reverse complement strand
AGCGTGCCTGTTGGAGCGCTGAAATTCAAAATGCCGCAGGCACCCGAAGGGCAAAATGGTAGCAAGAAAGACTTTTGCCTACTTTTGGTCTTTTTAAAAGTAGGGCCGCCCGCAGGGCATGTCAGAGCGATAGCCGCCCGCGGGGCATGCCAGCACGACAAGCCAGCACGACAAGCCAGCACGACAAGCCAGCACGACAAGCCAGCACGACAAGCCAGCACGACAAGCCAGCACGACAAGCCAGCACGACAAGCCAGCACGACAAGCCAGAGCAACAAGCCCCAGCTTAATAAAGCAACAACCTAACTACCCGGCTCAAGCGACCGACTAATCGAATCAATATGCTTCTGTGCAAGAATGCCGGCAGCCAGTCGCAGCTGCAGACTACTGACAACGTACTGATGACGGGCTGCTGCATAGTCAGCGTAAGCATCGAATGTATCCCGCAGTGAAACGAGTACTTCAACTGCTGTACGTGTACCCGCATCAAAACCCGCCTGCGTCGCGTCTTTTGCCACCTCGGTAGAGTTGAGTGCCTTCTCCAGTGCAACAGTCTGGCTGATGTCTGCCAAAACGGTTAAGTAGGCATCACGTGTCTCCTGCACCACTGCACGCTGAACGGTTTCAAGATTAAAAGATGCCTGGGTCGAGCGGGCTTTTGCCTGTCGGATTAAAGCACTGGTGCTGCCGCCAGTGATAAAGGGATATTCAAGTTGCAGCTTTATCTGCCCGGACTCACTTTTAGAGGGTTGTGCAGAGATCTGATCGTTCGCCCGATCGGACGACTGCTTCTGGTAACCGCCAACAATTGCCACTGTGGGTAGCCTGCCTGCGCGTTCAATACCGATATCTGCCGCCGCAACTTCGTACTCTTTTCGCGCAACTTCGAGCTGTGGGTTGTTACTCTTAGCCACTGCGATCCATTCTTCCATTGATGCAGGTTCCGGTGCAGTGAGTGCTGCATCTTCCCTAAGACCATCAAGTGGAGGGACTTCCTGATTAATTATGACCCGCAATGCTTCGCGCGCGAGTGCCATCTGATTTTCCGCGACAACCTCTCTTGCGACAGCAAGGTCAAGCTGTGCCTGTGCTTCCTTGACATCGGTAATTGCAGAAAGGCCGACATCGAATCTTCGTTCTGCCTGCTCTGTTTGACTCGCTATTGCTTCACGCGAAGCGCTGGCGGCACTGAATGCCTCTTTGGCAGTCAATACATTGAAATAAGCCTGCGCCGTTCTGAAAATCAGGTTCTGCTCGGCTTCTTTTAAGGTTGCCTCTGCGGCAGCTACAGTGGCTTTTGCCTGCTTGATAGAGCGGGTCGCAGGAACATTAAAAATGTTTTGGGTTATTGAAGCGCCGTAAGCATTCGATCCGAACCGACCGCCGCGATCATCATTGTTCTCGTTCTCGGCTACGTCTGCTGCAATTGCCACTTGTGGCCGCATTGCCGATCTGGCAAGGGGCAGTGCTTCAACGGCTGCTTCATACTGTGCGCGGCTGGCTTGAATGACAGAATCCTGGGATGCTGCCATTTGATAAATTTCAGAAAGATTTGCCGCGCGTAGTGATTGTGTCAGAAGTAGCGAGGCAGCCGCCGCCAGGGGCAGGCCAAATGTGAGCGTCAGGCGCGAGTTCATCTTATTATTCTCTAGGTACGGAGCAGCGAGTTCCAGTGCCGCCAGTACTTCGGCACTTTTATTATTCTGGTACCTAGAATGTAGATGGTATTTCGGGTTTTGGGGCTATTTTTGACTATTTTTAGCCGCTTGGTAACGCTTGGAGTTTTAAAGCAGCCGGGGCTCTCCTTTGTTGTTCCGTGCCCGGGCTACCATAGTTCGTTAGCTATTGGACCTCACTTTAGTGTTGTCCGAATCGGTGCTGTGTGACTCGCGGATAACGGCGTGCTCTAGAATACGAAACCGGATGTGTCAGCCACTGGTGTCGCTGGAATCAACGCCGGAATGTGAGTATCGAGAACACTTTGCTCCAGCCAGTCGACATCACCGATACGCCTTATCACAAACGTTTCCATGGTAGGTTCACTCTCGTTGCCCACGGTAATTATCAGACGGCCGTTCAGCGTCAGCCGGGTTTTGAGTCGCTCCGGTATCTTCGGCAAAGAGCCATTAACAATAATTGCGTCATAGCTGGTTTTGTCCGGCAGATCAGCAATCAGGTCACCGGTGAAGAACTTGATGTTATCAATGCCGCATGCTGCAGCGTTCTGTTGTGCCTGATTGTTTACTGTTTCCTGCGTATCTATAGACTCGACGTGCTTGCACATCTTTGCTGCACACGCTGCCAGGTAACCTGTACCGCAACCAATAATCAGAGTCCGGTCATCTGTTTCAAGCACTGCCGCCTGTAGAAGTCTGGCTTCGATATTCGGGTTGAGTGAGTAGCGACCATTGCCGAGAGGGATACGGGTGTCCGAGTAGGCCAGGCCCTGATGTTCTTCCGGCAGGAAAGTCTCTCTCGGAATTTCCGACAGCGCGTTGAGCACTCTCTGATCCAGTACATCCCACGGACGAACCTGCTGCTCAATCATATTGACTCTGGCGTGTTCGAAGTCCATCACTTCGTGCTCCGTAGTTGTTTGTTGTTCGAGGTGGCGATTGTGATCGCGGGTATGATAGATAGTTTCGGTGAATATTAGAACTTTATTGAGATGGCGGCTGCTCGTTTTGCAGCTTTTCTCTAATCGCGTGGAGGTTTTGCAGATGGGGTGGTTATTGAACAGCTGGCATTTGCTCTTACCAGTCCGGTGTTACCGACCCTCGCAATTGACCAACGTTACTGGCCCACGTCATTGGTCCACGTTATTGGCCTTGGGGGCCGGCGTTTGCAGGTCGCGCACCACCGGATGGACCGGAACCCGGCTTACGGCGGCGGCTTCGATTTCGGTTGTTCGGGTTTCTACCTCCGGTGCTCTTACCGCGTTTGCTGTGATCCGGTGCTTTCTGGCGTTGGATTTTTGCCGGAGGCGCCGGGCTGATCAGCATATCGTTAGTGAGTTGGCCGGATTCTATTTCGTGTCCAAGTAGCTCTTCAATTTCCGGCAGTGAAAAAACATATTCTTCACAGGCAAATGAAATTGCCTCACCGGACGCACCGGCGCGAGCAGTTCTGCCGATTCGGTGTACATAGTCTTCAGGGTTCTGTGGCAGATCATAGTTGAATACGTGAGTCACGCCGTCAATGTGCAGACCGCGCGCTGCAACATCGGTTGCAATCAGTGTGTTGAGTTCGCCTGATGCAAGTTCCTTAATCAGTCTTTGACGCTTGTTCTGCCTGACATCTCCTGACAGCACCTCTGCCGGTGTATCGTTTCCGACCAGATACGATTGCACTTTCTCGGCAACTCTTTTGGTATTAACAAAGATAATGCTGCGTTGCGGCTGCATTTTTTTTATGAGTCCGAGCAACAACGGAATTTTCTCATCGGAGGCCGGGTGAAATACCAGTTGATGTACTTTTTCTGCAGCAATTCTGTCTGACTCTGTTTTTAATCCGATAGGATTATTCATGTGCTCGTAGGCAAGTTCCATGACACGGTGAGACAAAGTTGCGGAAAACAAAAGATTAAGTCGTTGCTCCGGATCAGGCATTCTTCGTAGCAGATAACGGATGTCTGCGATGAAGCCGAGATCAAACATTCTGTCTGCTTCATCAAGTACCACGACCTGAATCTTGTTTAAAGAAAAGACCTTCTGCTTGAAATAATCAATGATGCGACCCGGTGTGCCAATGAGTACGTCGGCACCTTCCTGTATTCGGCGGCGTTGTTTTTCATAGTCGGTGCCGCCGTAGGCCAGTACGGTTTGAAAATCCAGGTTTGCACCGAGCTGCTCGGCGTCTTTATGAATCTGTATTGCAAGTTCGCGGGTTGGTGCGAGGATAATTGCACGCAACTCAGTTGGTTTCCTGTCTTCAGGTGCAGGATTGTTCAGCAGGTATTGATACATACCTAGCAGGAAGGCGGCGGTTTTACCGGTGCCGGTCTGAGACTGTGCGGCAATGTCTTTGCCTTCGAGCATCAGTGGCAATGATAGCTGCTGAATTTCGGTACAGTAGGTGAATCCTGCTTGACTTAATGCAGAATCCAGAGCGGGATTCAGCGCAAATTCGCTGAAACTGACGGACGTCAGATAGTTGGATTTCATCAGCTGAGCATAGCCTATTTCTCGCCGGGGGGTGCGTAACTGTCTGTTTTGTCTTTTAGAGTAGGATTATTTCCATCGATATTGCTTGTTTTTTTGGCGATGCTCCATATCATTAGCGGAAGACTAATTACAACGGAGAATCCGGTGCATCAGAATATTGTCGAAGTAACAGATGACAACTTTGACCAGGAAGTATTGCAGTCGGAGGTACCCGTACTTGTCGATTACTGGGCTGAATGGTGTGGCCCGTGCAAAATGATCGCGCCTATTCTTGATGAGATTGCGGAAGAATACGGCGACAAAGTCAAAATCGCCAAGCTCAACATTGACAACAACCAGAATACGCCGCCAAAGTACGGCATTCGCGGTATTCCAACGTTGATGTTGTTTAAGAATGGCTCGGTAGAAGGCACTAAAGTTGGTGCCCTGTCGAAGACTCAACTGGCATCATTCATTGACAGTAACTCCTGAGCTGTAACTCCAGCTTCGAATTCTGTTACTTGCAGTAATTTACCTCCGTCCTGATTTACCTCCTTTCTCTTAGGGTTCAAATTGTCAGCGGCGGAGTTGGCTGTGGTGCTTTGCGCTACTCATTTACGTCAATGTTCTACGGATTGTTAGATAGTCGTTTCCCTTTTCGGCTTTTTATACTAGAATCGCGTTATCGCACAAGCGCACGCTTGTGTTCCGGATTACTCCCATATCATCTGTAGTCGCACGTGTCCGCTGCGGCGGTTGTTCTGCACTACTTTAAATCTCTCTCCTGCAAGCTCGTCACCGAGACCCTGTCCAGAGACCCCTGTCCCAGAGACTTAGGCCCGAAGACCCGGCTTGTTACCAATCCCACCACGAAAAGCATCTCTACACCTATGAACCTTACTGATCTGAAGAAGAAGTCCGCCAGTGAGTTGGTTGAATTAGCGCAAACTGCAGGGCTCGACAATGTCGCCCGGTCACGAAAGCAGGACATTATTTTCTCGTTGCTGAAAGCGCACTCCAGAAAAGGCGAAGATATCTTCGGCGGTGGAGTACTGGAAATACTGCAGGACGGCTTCGGATTTCTACGCTCCGCAGACAGTTCCTATCTCGCAGGACCGGATGATATCTACGTCTCTCCAAGCCAGATCAGACGCTTTAATCTTCGTACCGGTGACACGATTGACGGCAAGATCAGACCACCTAAGGATGGCGAACGATACTTCGCGCTACTTAAAGTTGACGAGATAAATTTCGATGCACCGGAAGAAGCAAAAAACAAGGTGTTGTTTGAAAACCTCACACCGTTGCATGCAACAGAGCGTTTAACACTTGAGCTGGGGAACGGTAGTACTGAAGACATCACTGCAAGAACGATAGATTTTGTCGCCCCCATCGGTAAGGGTCAGCGCGCGTTGATCGTCTCACCGCCTAAAGCCGGTAAGACGATGATCCTGCAAAACATCGCACAGAGCATTGCGCACAATGATCCAGATTGTAAATTGATTGTGTTATTGATTGACGAACGTCCGGAAGAAGTTACCGAGATGGAACGCATGGTACAGGGCGAAGTAGTTTCAAGTACCTTTGATGAACCTGCAAGCCGACATGTTCAAGTCGCCGAGATGGTGATTGAAAAAGCCAAGCGGCTGGTAGAGCACAAAAAAGATGTGGTTATTCTGCTTGATTCGATAACGCGTCTTGCACGCGCGTATAACACGGTGATTCCGTCTTCAGGCAAAGTCCTTACCGGTGGTGTAGATGCTCACGCGCTGCATCGTCCAAAGCGATTTTTTGGTGCGGCACGAAACATTGAAGAAGGCGGCAGCCTGACGATTGTTGCCACTACCCTTGTTGATACCGGCTCGAAGATGGATGAAGTTATCTACGAGGAGTTTAAAGGTACCGGTAATATGGAGCTGCATCTTGATCGCCGCATTGCAGAAAAGCGCACCTTCCCGGCAATCAGCGTGAATCGTTCAGGTACACGTCGTGAGGAACTGATGATCGGTCCGGAAGAATTGCAGAAGATCTGGGTCTTGAGAAAGTTCCTGCATCCAATGGATGAAATCGAGGCAATGGAATTTCTAATGGGTCGCCTGCAGCAGACCAAAACTAACGATGAGTTCTTTGATGCAATGAAGCGCTAAGGCTGCACGTTAAATCAACTTCATTATCTGCAGAGTGGATAAGCATGTGTATCCACCACGTGTATAAAAAATTAGTCAACTGCTCGATAAGCGATATCACGTCGACAGTACATATCTTTAAAGTCAATCTTATCAACTGATGCGTAGGCCCTTTGCTGAGCCTCTTTAACTGTTGCACCAGTTGCAGTCACACAAAGTACGCGTCCGCCGCTGGTTACCACACTGCCGTCTTTGCTGCTGGTTCCGGCATGGAACACTTTAGTGTTGTCTGCGGTACTCTTAAGGCCGTTTATGATCTCACCTTTGGCATAGCTATCAGGATAACCGCCGGCTGCCAGCACTACACCGACTGCAGGTTCGTCTGTCCACTGAGCGGTTACCTGATCCAGCCTGCCGTCTAACGCTGCATCGCAGAGTTCCACCAGATCAGATTTAAGCCGCATCATGATGGGTTGTGTTTCCGGATCACCGAAACGCACGTTGTACTCTAATACCTTTGCGTCGCCTTGCGGGCTGATCATTAAGCCTGCATAGAGGAATCCACTGAAACGATTACCGTCAGCCTGCATACCTTTTATGGTAGGTTCAATGACCGATCGCATAACTTCAGCATTTAATTCCGGCGTTTCTGCAACAGCCGGTGAGTATGCCCCCATACCGCCAGTGTTAGGGCCGGTGTCGCCTTCATCGCGGGCTTTGTGATCCTGTGAGGTTGCCATTGGCAGACAATTTTTGCCGTCAACCATGCAGATAAAGCTCAGCTCAATTCCTTCAAGAAACTCTTCAATAACCACCTTGCTGCCGGCATCACCGAATCGGTTTGCGGCCAGCATGTCATTAACTGCTGCCAGTGCCTGATCCTTTGATTCTGCGATAACAACGCCTTTACCAGCTGCCAGCCCGTCTGCTTTGACCACTACCGGTATGCTGCACTGTTCAATATAGTCGCAGGCTTCTTTGAGATCAGTGAACACCCCGTAGGCTGCTGTTGGTATATTGTGCCTTGCTAAAAAATCTTTGCAGAATGACTTGCTGCCTTCAAGCTGTGCGGCGTTTTTGTTCGGTCCGAAAATTCTTAGTCCCTGCTCATTAAAATGATCAACGATACCCGCAACCAATGGTACTTCAGGGCCTACGATTGTCAGATCAATGCTGTATTGTTTGGCAAATTGCGCCAACGCATCAATATTGTCGGCATCTATATCGACGTTAGTCATCGACTCTTCCAGCCCAGTGCCTGCATTCCCAGGCGCTACAAATACCTTGTCTGCTTTTGGGGATTGGGCAACTTTCCATGCCAGAGCATGTTCGCGGCCACCGGAGCCGATTATCAGAATATTCATTGAAATTTATCAAGTAGTATTTTGTGCAGCGTATTATTTTAACCTGTCACCCGTAGAACAGGAACCGTTGTCTCGATAAATAAAGATATAGTCGGTAGACGGTTTAGGAGTGGAGTTTACCCGCGTGATTATGGGACTCTACAGTCAATACTTTTTTGGAGATCACAAATGGCGGTTGAAATTCCATTTCAAAAAAAGCTCGATTTTGAATATGGCAAAGTAGATCGGTTATCTCCGATGGTGCGGCGGGTTATCGCTGAAAATCCCAGCCCCTTTACGTTCTATGGCACCGGAACTTATATTATCGGTACCGGGCAGGTTGCGGTAATAGATCCCGGTCCGGCGGATCAGAAACATATAGAGGCTGTTTTATCTGCAACCCGCGGTGAGGAGATCACCCATATTTTTGTGACTCACACCCATGTTGATCATTCCCCCGGTTGTGCCTTGCTTCAACAACAGGTGGATGCAAAAACGCATGCTTATGCTTGCCACGCTTCGGGTAGTAAACGTGATGATTCTGACTTTGGTGCAGACTGGGACTTTCGGCCGGATGTGCAATTGGCAGACAATCAAACCATAGCGTTGGGAGATTGGCGTCTGACCTCAGTGCATACACCGGGACATGCATCCAATCATTTAAGTTTTTACTTGCCTCAGGAGCAGGCACTCTTTTGCGGTGATGCCGTTATGGGTTGGTCGACAACCATCGTCTCGCCCCCGGATGGCAATATGGTTGAGTACATGAAAACACTGGGCCGACTGATTACTCGCGAAGATGCGATCTACTATCCCACGCATGGTGCACCGATTCAAAACCCGCAACGGTTTGTGCAGGCTTTATATCAGCATCGATTAGAGCGTGAAAAACAGGTAGTTGATTGCGTTAGATCCGGATTGCATTCTATACCTGCGATGTTGCCGGTGGTCTACAGTGAGCTGGACCCGTCGATGTATCCCGCAGCCCAACGGAGTTTAATGGCGACCATTGAATGCCTTTTGGAAAAGAAACATTTAGTATCAAGTCTGGTCGGCGGGCAAGAGCATTTTGATCTGGCCTGACACCGACGAATAATCTCCGTGCTACGCGATAAGTCGTGTTTTCTGGCAAGTATTCAACTTTATGATCCGGTAGTATTGAATCCATCGTGCGGTAGGAGAATTTGCATTGGTTAGTCAGCCAGCCTCAGAGCTATGAATCAATCCAATAGTCAGATAGCCATTGGTCTTAATGGCATCAGTAAAAAATATGCTGAGGTGACGGCACTTCATGATGTATCCGGCGCCATCTACGACAATGAATTTTTTACCTTGCTCGGCCCTTCCGGCTGTGGCAAGACCACGATGCTTCGTATTATTGCGGGCTTTGAAAGTGTCACATCAGGTGAGGTTGTGCTGTACGGGCAATCTATAAGTGACCTTCCGGCGAATAAGCGCCCGGTAAATACCGTCTTTCAGCAGTATTCTTTGTTTCCCCATATGACAGTTGCTGAAAACGTCAGCTTCGGTTTGCAAATGCAAGCCAGGGATCTTGATTTTACCCGACGGCGCACTGCTCAAATGCTCGAGTTGGTCCAGCTTGACTCGTACGCTAAAAGAAAACCCGCGCAGTTATCCGGCGGACAACAGCAAAGAGTAGCACTTGCGAGGGCGTTGGCGCCTGAGCCTAAAGTGTTGTTGCTTGATGAGCCCTTGTCTGCACTTGATCTAAAGCTACGTCAGTCAATGCGCGTAGAGTTAAAGCAGATTCAGCAACAGACGGGTATTACGTTTGTGTTTGTAACACATGATCAGGAAGAAGCACTAACCATGTCAGACCGCATCGCCGTGATGTCAGAAGGAAGAGTGCAACAAACAGGTGATGCTCATAGCATTTATACCAATCCGTCCAATCTTTTCGTGGCAGATTTTATCGGGGAAACCAACAAGCTTGATGGAGTTCTTGTTGATAGCAAGGAAGGTGCTGCTGTATGCAGACTAAGGGATGGTACGGTCATCAGCTGTAGCGTCAACAGAAGCGATATTGCAGCTAACACCAACGGTACGCTGTGCATTCGTCCGGAGCGTCTTGGCATCACTGCAGTAGATGATCCGGCTGCTGTATTTGGCGGTGAAGTAGAGCGCTTTCATTTTCTCGGCACTGATACACAGGTGGTAATAAAGACATCTGCATCAGATGAATTGCTTGTGAGAGTACAAAACACAGCGAACAATCAGCTCGGCCTGCAGCCGGGTGATCGTGTTGGATTGGTGGTGGATACTGCCAGCGCTGCGTTTCTAGAGGAATAACGGGGAGAAATAATGGCGGCACTCGCACCAGCGACACCAGCTAACCCGTCGCCAGTGATGTCGGGCAGCGCATTTGATCCAATGCGCAGACGTTTGTTACTCCCGGCGTGGTTGATGATCGGCTTTTTCCTTGTTCTGCCAGTGTTGATGATGCTTGTCTATTCGTTCCTGACGAAAGAGTTCAGAGGCGGGGTAATCTGGGAGTTTTCTGCGGCATCCTATGATCAGTTCTTTTTTGATCGTGGTTTATTTGGTGATGAGCCCGCCAGGATAGAGTGGACATACATTACGATTTTCTGGCGATCAATCGTTCAGGCATTCGTCGCGACAGTCATTTGTCTTTTGATTGGATTTCCTACTGCGTATTTTATCGCCACTCGTCCCGACTCCACGCGCAACATCTGGTTGTTTCTGGTAACAGTACCCTATTGGGTGAATCTATTGATTCGTACTGTTTCAATGAAATTTCTTATTCGCGATAACGGTCCGCTGAACGAATGGCTGATGATGGCTGGACTCATCGATAGTCCTATACATTTGATTAATACTAATATCGCGGTACAGCTCGGGCTGTTTTATTCCTATCTGCCTTTTATGGTGTTGCCTATTTATGCATCAGTGGAGCGGTTTAACTTTTCACTCGCAGAAGCGGCTGCTGATTTGTATGCCAGCCGATGGACCATCCTGCGCAGAGTAATACTGCCTGCGGTAAAGCCCGGGATAATTGCCGGTTGCATATTGGTATTTGTACCCAGTCTCGGTGCATTTCTGGCACCCGATCTTTTAGGTGGTGCGAAAAACTTTATGATCGGATCACTGATTGAAGAGCAGTTCAAGGGCAACGCCGGTAACTGGCCTTTTGGGGCTGCGTGCTCAATGATTTTACTATCGATGGTGCTGTTGGTATTGATGCTCTATGCGCGAAATCAGGCGCGGGCTGGAGTACAGTAGATGGCGCAGGCATCCGAATCAATCAAACGATATCCGGGCTTTCTCGCGGTCACGCTGTTTTGTCTGCTGGTGCTTTACCTGCCTCTGATCGTAGTGATGGTGTACTCGTTTAACGATAGCGCGTCAATTACACGCTGGGGCGGGTTTAGTTTTCGTTGGTATCAGGAGGTATTTCAAAGTGCCGAAAATGCCAAGTTTAAATCTGCAACCTGGAATTCAATAACCATTGCTTTGATGGCGGCCATAACTGCAACTGTCATTGCGACTTCAGCAGCACTCGGTATGATTCGAAGCGGTCAGTGGCGCGGCAAGGCATCGAGCTTCGCGTTGATAAATCTGCCATTGATGGTCCCTGAGATAGTCACAGCGGTTGCAACACTGATCTTTTTCAGTGCGATTGGATTTAAATCGGGCTATCTGACAATACTAATTGCCCACTGCGTGTTCTGTATTCCATTTGCCTATCTTCCTATTGCAGCGCGTCTGCAGGGAGTCGAGACAATCTACGAGCAGGCGGCCATGGATTTGTATGCAACTCGTTGGCAGACCTTTACCAAAGTGCTGCTTCCCTTGTTGGCGCCGGGCATAATTTCCGGGTTTCTGCTGGCGTTCATCATTTCCCTGGATGACTTCATTATTACAAATTTTGTCAAAGGTGCGGGTGTAGAAACGCTACCAACCGCCATTTTCGGTGCAGTGAAGCAGGGTATCAAGCCGAATATTATGGCAATATCAACCTTGATGCTGTTGGTGTCGGTCTGTTTTGTCACAGTCTCTTATCTGGTCGGGCGGCGTGGTCAACGCTAGATACCTCGGTGCGGATAAATTTAGAAAGCCGGTAAAATGGTCCGGTAAAAATCAATCAGGAGAAGAATAAATGAAATTTCGTCAAACAGTATTAAGCAGTGTGTTGGCTGCGTCCCTCGGGCTCGGTGTTTCAACAGCGCAAGCAGAAGGTTCGCTAAGTATCTATCACTGGTTTGAGTACATTCCACAGGAGTTACTGGATAAGTTCGCCAAAGAAAATGATGTTGAAGTGACGATGGATACGTTTGATTCCAATGAGTCAATGCTGGCAAGTTTAAAAGCGGGCAAGATGGGGAGCTATGATGTAGCGGTGCCTGGTGACTACATGGTTGAGATTATGGCTGGTGAAGGTCTGCTTGATACGTTTGAGTCTTCCGAGTTAAGCAACTTTGGCAATATTGAAGATCAATGGGTTGATGTCGATTTTGACAAAGGTAGAAAACACTCAATTCCGTACCAGTGGGGTTCAACCAGTTTTATGGTAAATCGTGATGTTTATAAAGAAGACATCAGAACCACTGATATTATTTTTAATCCGCCTGCGGAACTTGAAGGCAAAATTAACGTGCTCGATAGTCAGGGAGAAGTGATCGCGCTGGCGTCACTGCATCTGGGCATCCCGCAGTGCACACAAGACCGTGAACTACTCAAATCACTTAACGCTTTATTGCAGGATGCAAAGCCCAAATGGGCATCGTTCAACTCTGATGGTGCTAAAGATGTGCTGGTGTCGGGTGATGCGGCGGTTGGCATGATCTGGAACGGATTTGGTGCTAAAGCGCGTGAAGAAGGTGCCAATGTTGAGTATTCGTATCCGAAAGAAGGTTATGTTGTCTGGATGGATAATGTTGTATTACTTAAAGATGCCCCGAATCGCGATAATGCAATCAAGTTTATGGACTTTCTTCTGGAGCCGGAGAATATTGCAGCAGTTACAAACTTTGCTCGTTACACCGCAGGTGTGAAAGGCGTAGGGGAGTTACTTGATGCGGACCTCAAGGCATCGCCAGAAGCCAATCCGCCGGCAGACGCACCTGCCGGTACTTTTGTAGCGGTTTGTGATGAAGAAACTCAGAAGTTCTATGATCAGATCTGGACTAATCTGAAGAAGTAATACTCTATTGCAGTAAATAGTTGGTCAATCGCCCTGCTGTTGCCGGGCGATTTGCTTCAGAAACAGTGATCAGACAGAGCCAGTAAAGTAGTCAGGAAAAAATGTTCACAACGATTAGCTCTCCAGATCATCGCTTACACTTTCCTGAAGGAGAGCTTGCCGGCGGGCAGCTGGTAAGGCCCTATGAGTGCCCGGAGCGTTGGGACTACATACATAATTCTCTCAAGTCTGCCGGTCATACCGATCTGCGAAAACCTGATGTGCTGAACATGTCACTGGTTGAGAAGATCCATACTGCCGCGTATCTTAAATTTCTGGAAAATGCATGGCATGAATGGCAGAAGGAAGGCTTTACTGGTGAGGCGATCCCCACAGTTTTTCCAGCACGCAGAATGCAGCAACGTGAGCCTGTGTATATAGACGGCAAACTTGGTTACTATGCCATGGCGGTGGAAACTGCCATTACCAGTGGCACCTGGCAGGCAGCTAAAAGCAGTGCTGCGGTGGCCGCGACTGCACAGAAGCTTGTAACTTCCAGTACTTCAGAGGTGTTCGCGTTGTGTCGACCACCGGGGCATCACTCAGCCTCCGATCTTTACGGTGGATATTGTTTTTTAAACAATGCCGCGATTGCCGCACAAGGCTTTCTAGAGGATGGTGCAAAGAGAGTGGCTATTCTTGATGTAGATTTTCATCATGGCAATGGCACACAGGATATTTTTTATGAGCGTGATGATGTATTGTTTATTTCATTGCATGGAGATCCGCTGCATGCATTTCCGCACTTTCTAGGCTACGCCGATGAAACCGGTGCAGGCGCTGGAGAGGGGTACAACGTAAACTATCCGATGTTACCCGGTAGCGGTTTTAGCCTTTGGCAAAGCGCGCTATCCGATGCCTGCAAAACGATTACTGAGTATTCGCCCGACGCGCTCGTGATTTCGCTTGGGGTGGATACTTTTGAGAAAGACCCGATCAGTTTTTTTAAGCTCACCAGCGCAGACTTTACCCGTTACGGTGAGCAGCTCGCATCCTTGTCACTGCCGACCTTGTTCGTCATGGAAGGGGGTTATGCTGTAGAAGAGATAGGCACCAATACGGTCAATGTGTTGAACGGATTTAGCGGATCGGTTTAGCTGCGGTACCGAAAATCGGACCATTGGGTATTGACTATTGACGTAGTGTAATCCGGCATAGTGTGGCTAGATCTGGTTCCTGTACGGAATATGTCTATTCTGGAATTGAAGAAATGCCAGCATGAGGTACACTGATAGCTCACGCATAGTAAAGGGCTCTTGTCATGTCGAATGACAAAGGATGGCCAGTCGTTCAACCGCTGCCCAAATTCATTGTGCAACTCGGACTTGTTATATCTTTTGTGCTCGGTCACGTGTTGCTGTTTAAAGATCGCAGGGTTGCCAGGACCGGCGTCAAAGTGGAAAAGCCCATGGGTTTGCCGGCATACAAGTAGGCTCCGTTTACCTGGTGTCATCAGGGTATATGGCTTCAGTACACCATTCCCCGGGGGTCTGCCCGTTTCCAGGTAGTTCAACACTAATGAACCCTTAAATACCAATGAACGCAGAGCTGTTATGGTCGGTCTTTAAAAGTCTCGATCCGCTTCTGTTTTTCATACCTGTTATCTGGGTTACATTCATCGTCTCCCGCATAGTCCCCCTTAATCAATTCGGCCTGGTGCCCAGAGAGGCACGTGGCGTTATTGGCGTTTTGTCTATGCCACTTTTACACGAAGACTTTAAGCACCTGATGTCTAATACAGTTCCATTGGTACTGTTGCTCGCGTTGCTATTTAGAACTGAGGCCGGTGCGACTACCGTGGCTATTCTGAGTCAGGTTGGTGGTGGCGTGCTTTTGTGGCTGGTCGGACGACGTGCGAATCATATAGGTGCCAGTCTGATGGTGTTTGCGTTAACCGGATTTCATATCGCCAATGGGCTGGTGCAGGCAAATATCGCAACGGTGGGTATCGCGCTACTGGTAGCCGCACTTTATGGCTCAACATTTCTGACTAGCATTAATCCCTGGAAGAAAGGATCTTCCTGGGACGGCCATCTTTGTGGCTTTATTGCCGGTGTCGGTGTGGCTGTATTTTTTGCGAGCGACTATTATGCAAAGCTGTTTCCTGCTTCTTGATCTCCCGTTTCTTAATTTCCGGTTGCCTGATTACTGGTTATATGATTTCCGGTTACATGATTTATAGAACAGCTACTTCCAGTGAATAAAGTCGTGCAGCATGATACTGCTGATATAGAACGCATCATCCTTGAAGATATTCCGCTCCTTGATGTTCGTGCCCCGGTTGAATATGAACGTGGCCGAATTGCAGATGCTGTGAATGTTCCGTTACTGGATAACGAACAACGGTCAATGATCGGTACTGAGTATGCCGAAAACGGTCAGGATGCAGCGATTGAACTTGGCTTGCACCATGTCACACAAGAGCTCAAACAGAGTCGTGTAGATAAATGGCGACAATTTGTCGAGCGTAATCCGGACGGATACCTCTACTGCTTTCGGGGTGGGTTGCGCTCAAGAATCACTCAGCAGTGGTTAGAGGAGGCAGGTGTTGATTATCCCAAAGTGATCGGTGGTTACAAGGCAATGAGGAGCTATCTGCTGGAGCAGTTTGAAAGGCTTGCCAGGGAAGGGAATATTCTTGTACTTTCAGCGCCGACCGGCAGTGGTAAAACGGATCTTATTTCTTGTCTCAGTCAGAGTGTTGATATTGAAAGTCTCGCAAAACATCGTGGCAGTGCGTTCGGCGGCCTGTTTGTACCGCAGCCGAGCCAGATAAACTGGGAAAATCAAGTGGCATCTGAATGGCTGCGTGTCAGTAAACAAAGCGATCGCGCTGTGATGTTCGAGTCAGAGTCTCACCTGATCGGTCGGATATCATTACCCGTTTATCTCCAGGATGCATTGCGTGCCGCACCGGTTGTGGAACTTGTTACCTCAACCGAGGATCGAATTAAGCAGATCCGCGCTGACTACATTGGTACGGCAATGCGTCATCATCGACAAACCCTTTCAGAGAGTGAATGTTATCGAAGGTTGGAGTCCTTTATCGGTGATAGTCTGGGCAAGATACAGCGCCGACTGGGCGGTGAGCGTTATCAGCGTTTGAGTGCAATGGTGCCGCAGGCGGTTGCGGAGATTGAATCGAATTCGGGTACAGAAACCATGGATCAAATAGTCAATACCCTGCTACACGACTACTACGATCCTCTCTATGCTCACAAGATGATTGGACGCGAAGGACAGATCGTCTTTAAAGGTACTGCGGATGAAATTAAATCCTGGGTGAATAGAACAACTGCGTGATGTGTTGGATAGTGTGTCAAGTATAGTGAGTACTGTTTAGGTGAGTATGGAAAGGGATCTGGTTTTTATTGGTGGTGGTCACACGCACGCACTGGTATTAAAACAGTTTGGGATGAAGCCTGTTCCGGGAGTCCGGATTACACTTATATCAGAACAAACGCTAACTCCATACTCTGGTATGTTGCCTGGCTTCGTGGCAGGGCACTATAGCTTTATCGATGCGCATATTGATCTGAATCGATTGTGTCAGTGGGCCAATGTGCGCTACATCCGTGGTACGGTCACCGGAATCGATGCCAATGCAAATATCATTGATGTAGGTGATGAGTTTAAAGTCTCATATGATCAACTAAGTATTGATGTTGGCTCGACACCTGATCTGTCCGTACCCGGGGCGAGTGAGTATGCTGTTGGCGTTAAGCCCGTCAGTCAGTTTGGTGAGATCTGGAATTCGTTACTGCAAGCCTCGGAGACTGCAAGTGGTGAATGGGGGGTTGTCGGTGCAGGTGCCGGCGGTGTTGAGCTGGTTTTGGGAATGGCACATCGTTTAAAGTCGAATAGTGCGCTCAATTTTCATTTACTGTATTCAGGCAAGCACGTCTTGCGGGGCTATCCGGATAAAGTAGTCTCTGCCGCCGAGCGAGCTCTGGCAAGATATAACGTCACGTTACATCCTGAGTTTCGTGTTGCAGAAGTGCGCAGGGATGGTCTGATTTCAACCGATAACAAAAAAATAGTACTTGATAAGAGTATCTGGTGCACTGGTGCTGCCGCCGCCGGCTGGCTTGCAGAAACCGGTCTTGATGTATCAGAGCGGGGTTTCATTGCAGTTAATGAATTCCTGCAGAGCACCAGTCACAATAATGTATTTGCAGTGGGTGATTGTTCGGACATGTTGTCTGATCCACGGCCCAAGGCTGGGGTTTACGCGGTAAGGCAAGCCCCTTTTCTAGCAGACAATCTACGTGCAGTTTTTAAAACATCCAATCCAAAGTTAAAGCCGTTAAAACTGCAGACAGACTTTTTATCACTATTGTCTCTCGGCGGGCGTACAGCTGTTGGATGTCGTGCAGGTTTTGCCATTTCCGGTAAGTGGGTTTGGAAACTTAAAGACCACATTGATCAGAAATTTATGCACAGGCTGAATGCACCTGGTGAAAAGAAATCGATGGCAACTGAGGTTTCGCAGGAAATGCATTGTGCTGGATGTGGAAGTAAGCTCGGGCCGGATATTATTCAGGGTAACCTTAACGAGCTTGATGTTTTTGCCAATCCTGCAGTAACACCCGCACTGGGTAGATCAGAGGATGCCAGTCTTTGGCGGGTAACGAGCGGCAAGCTTGCGGTGCAAAGCATTGATGGGTTTAGATCATTCAGTAGTGATTATTGGCGTTTTGGAGAGATATGTGTGAATCATGCGCTGAGTGATTTGTACGCAATGGGTGCGACTCCGGTCAGTGCGCAGGTCTGGATAAATCTTGCACACGCTCACCCGAGAATCCAAAAACGCGATCATAAAATGTTGATGGCCGCTATTGTTGCGGCTTTGAATAAACAACAGGTGTCGCTTGCCGGTGGTCATAGCTCTGAAGGGTCAGAGACTCACGTGGCGATTGTAGCAAACGGTGAGGTTACACCTGGCAGGGAGGTGCGTAAAAACACCGTTAAGACAGATGATGTACTTGTTTTGAGCAAAGCACTGGGTACAGGTGTAATACTGGCTGCAGACATGCAAGCCAAAGCACCGGCAATCGCGGCTGATGCCGTGATGGATTGCATGCTGCAATCGAATAAAGAAATTGCGCTTGTTCTCAATGAATACAACGTCTCTGCGGCAACCGATGTTACCGGCTTTGGTTTGATCGGGCATCTGCTTGAAATGCTGAGCAATAATGTTGAACTGCAGGCAGAGCTCAGGCTGGCTGATATCCCGATGCTGGCCGGTGTCGAAGACCTGTCTGAGAACGGCTTTCGTTCGACGTTATACCCGCAACTGCAACCCTACCTTTTACAGTGTGATATCAAAGCCGGCCTGGACGCGGCGAGAATTGATCTGTTGCTGGATCCTCAAACCAGTGGCGGCTTACTGATTTCCCTGCCACAGCAGCAAGCGGAGCGTCTGATCGCTGACTTCCCTGTGTCGGCCATGATTGGAAAAATAACGACAGATCAGAGCCGGTCGGAAGCTACAGTGAATAAAAGAATTCATATATGCTGAACGCATGGTTTCTGATAGTCCGACTTTTCCTTGTATTGTGCCGGCTGGTGACAGTGCTGCGTTGATTCGTTTTGGCAGTGTGCTGGATTTTGATGTTAATGCTGCGGTGCTGGAGTTTGATAATTATCTTGCCAATGCCTTTATTAATAGCGCTCTGGCTAGTGGAGTAGTGGAAGTAACACCTGCGCTGGTATCGCTATTGGTGCGTTTTGATCCATTGCGGGTTGAGTACCCGGAAATAGAATCGCGATTACAGCAAGTACTAAATCTTAAGGATTGGCTCCAAAAACCGGTAGTGCATGATCCTGCGCACTGGCAGATACCGGTGCACTACGGTGGTGAAGCCGGCACTGATTTAACTGAAGTATCTGGAATGCTCGGTGTTAGTGAAGCAACTGCAATAGAGCAGCACAGCGGGAGTTTGCTTCGTGCACTAACGCTTGGTTTTGCCCCAGGGTGTTGCTACCTGGGTATGCTGCCTGAAGCCTGGGAAATTCCGAGGTTGAAAGTAATAAAACCAGAAGTACCTGCTGGTGCCATTCTGGTAGCAGTCAGGCAAACCGTTATGGCATCTGCAGCTATGCCGACTGGCTGGCGTTGTATCGGACGAACGCCGCTAAATAATTTCGACGCTCAAAATATTCCGCCGGTTATTGTGAAGCATGGCGATACTGTGCAGTACCAACCGGTGTCTGAGTGTGAATTTGAAAAGTTGCAAACACTTGCAGGCAAGGGTGAGTCTATCGCGAAGCGAGTTGCGTAGTGGAAGGGCCACCAGATCAACCAGGATCGACCACGCTCAATGTGCTCGAGGCAGGCCCGGGTGTCTCCCTGCAAGATGCCGGCAGACCCGGCTATCAGCGCTTCGGTGTCACTGAAGGCGGGGTGATGGACCGTTGGGCATTGGCAGAGGTCAATGTGCTGCTGGGCAATGCATCTGACAGTGCGGTATTGGAAATGATCGCTATCGGTTGCAGTTTAACTGTTACGGGTGAGCCGATAATGATGGCAACCAGTGGTGCTGAGATGGAACTTACAGTAGACGACAGACCAATGCCATGGCGCAGTAGCTTCAGGGTTGAGCCCGGTCAAGTTGTGCGGTGTGGGTATGCAAGGAGCAACACATACAGTTATCTGCAGGTCGCAGGAGGATTTTCTACCGCTCCTGTAATGGGGTCTTGCTCTACACATAGCAGATCAGGTTTTGGCGGATTTAGCGGCAGTCTTGTTAAAGCGGGTGATGAGCTGCCGGTCAAAGGGTCTGCAAGATTCAGTACCCAACCGCAGCAACTGCTGACCGCTGATTATCTTGCCAGTGACACCATCCGAATTGTGTGGGGTACCCAGGCTGATGTATTCAGCGCTGAGGTACGTGACGCGTTGCTACAAAATGAATTCTGCGTATCCGCACAGCGCGATCGGATGGGTGCGAGGCTAACGACGGATGCAGGCAGCCTGGCGGCAGAGACTGGCTTAAGCGGAGTGTCGGATGCCGTGCTGATTGGTGACATTCAAGTGGCAGGTGATGGTGTTGCCACCGTGCTTCTGGCGGATCGACAACCAACGGGTGGCTATCCGAGAATTGCCACAGTAATCACCGCAGATCTTGATGCGATATCGCAAATGCAGTCCGGCATACCGTTTCGATTTGAACTGGTTTCAGCAGCACAGGCAGTGGATGCGTTACGACAGCGAATGCACTCGCTTCATAATCTCTCAGCCAGTCTGGTCGGTTTAACGCGGCAGCCTGAAGACATACCGGACTTACTAAGTTACAACCTGATTGATGGTGTGATCGCTCCGCGGTAAAGTCTATCAATGAGATATTCAGCACAGGACACGCTAAGGCACGACTTATGACGGACTCTATTGACCTTAATGCAGATCTCGGTGAATCGTTCGGTACATGGACGATGGGTTCAGATGATGAACTGCTTGATATTGTTACCAGCGCGAATGTCGCCTGCGGATTTCATGCAGGTGATCCACTGGTAATGACTGAAACGGTGCGCGCATGTCTTTCTAAAGGTGTTAACATTGGCGCGCATCCGGGGTTTGACGATATCACCGGATTCGGTCGCAGACGTATGGATAACCCTGACGGACCAAAAACCGCAGCGTCGATAATTTATCAAATCGGTGCGTTGCAAACGGTCGCCAAAACAGAAAATGCGAGTGTGACTCATGTAAAACTGCATGGGGCGCTGGCTAACATGGCGAGTGAAGAAGACACTCTTGCATCGCTTTGTTTAAACGCGGTGCAGGCAGTTGATAAAAAACTTGCCATAGTCGCTATGGCATCTACCTGTTTGCAGGCCCAGGCCGAAAAGCTCAAGATGCCTTTGTTGCGAGAGGTTTTTGCAGATAGAGCCTATAACGATGATGGTACTTTAGTCGCCCGTGGCACCCCCGGTGCAATCATTCATGATCCGGCACTCGCAGCAACCCGGGTATTGAAAATGATCGAGACTCACTCGGTTGAATCCATCAATGGCGTCAGTGTTGAACTGGTGCCTGACACTATCTGTGTGCACGGAGACAACCACGAGGCCGTGCGTATGGCTGATGCGCTACGGACAACCCTGGAGAAAGCTGGAATTAATATTCGCGGCTACGGGAAACCTTGAAATCTAGCAGCTGGTGATTAAGCCGGTACCGCAAGGCGGTGGCTTAATCCGGTTTTACCAAGCACGTAGTCAACGTGGTCAGCCAGTAGCTGATGTGACTGCTGATCGACATCCACAAACTCAACCTGCACGGAATATCGCTTAGTGTTGGTGCCTGTAAATGAAGCGCTTTTTTCCTCACCTGAGGTTATAACGCGGCCGGCCAGATGTATGGTCTGGTCTGATGAGGGCAGATGCATACACAGCTTGATATTTGTTTCTGCATCAATGGACGTATTGTGTGCAAAACGCAAACCCCCACAACTCAACTTCACCACATGAGTCGGTGAGGGATCCAGCATTTCTGATGGATCTGAGTTCAGGCGCAAAGCGATCGCATCAGAGATACGCGGGTACTTTCTTCTTTCCTTGAGCGCTACAATTTTCATTTCGGATCCTTCCGATGGGTTACTACTTTCATTTTCTTATTCTTTAAATATCAGTTACCGAACACGTCGGTACAGAGCGAGGAACTACGGGGACTTAGGGTGTTAAAAAAGAGCACCTTTTTCTGTGATCCAATTCACAGTAAACAGTCTGCCTTCATTTTATTTGTCAGGACGTAAATCTTACATCTTTGTCATGACTCTGGTACCGTCATACTAGTGAAAATCCGGGAATCCATTGGTAAATCAATGCAAATAGAACTGCTGCGAGTGCCAGCCGATAGACCATAAAAATCCAGAACCCCACCCGCTTAACCAATGCCATCAATATGGTGATGGCGATAAATGCAGCGAAAAAGGTGAGTACCGCCGCCCAAATGGCATAGCTCGGGATGCCGCCACCGGTCTGAACGGCTTCAATCGCTGTGAAACCGCCAGCTGCGGCAATAGCAGGAATGCCCAGCAGAAATGAGAATCGTGCCGCTTCTGCTCTTTCAAAACCAAGAAACCGCGCTGCAGTCATGGTTGCACCGGAGCGGCTGGTGCCGGGTATTAGGGCCAGTGATTGAGCCAGGCCGATCATAAGCGCCGGCGACAGCGTCATGTTTTCCATCTTCTTGGTTCGCTTACCTACGACATCGGCAACCCATAGCAAAATCCCGTAGATCACTGCGGTCCACGCGATTACTTTGGCAACGGCCACGGTATCTTCACGCAGCGCATCGAGCGCGCCCGTGAGTTTCAGTGCAGCGCCGAATACGAGGGCCGGGATAGTGGCCAGTGCAATGTACATTGCCATGCGGGAGTTATCGGTGGTTTTGAATCGCAGCAGATCCCAGGTGCCTTTTAAAAGATTCCACACATCTCGCCAAAAGTAGACGATTACGGCAAACAAAGATCCAACGTGCACCATGACATCGGTAATAACACCCTGATCGGGCCAGTCAGTCATTACCGGGATTAGTGCCAGATGGCCCGAGGAAGATACTGGCAGGAATTCGGTCAGCCCCTGAATAATGGCAATGACGATGATTTGTTCGATACTCATTTAGTAACTCTTTGACCCCGGGTTTAGAAATGCTGGTGTTGGTGTAAGCGGAACTTTCTAAGGATTAAGTTTAGTCGACTTCCGGCTGTGTGCCTGTCCGGTCTGCTTAGCCGATTTGCCAGGCAGGTGCATCGATGACTGGTTTGCAGAACATTGCCTGGGTGTGAGTGCAAGTTCGGTGAGTGTCTTTCAATTAATTGGCCGCGGGCGCAGTACTGAAACATGCCTAATATGTGTTGATTGCTGGTCTGAGAACCCTGCGTAGCGCGGCATTATCATACAACCCACCCTGCGGCGCCAGCAGATTGGCGTATGGCAATTCTAAACAGTCCGATCAGATTTTTTCTAGCTTAAGTGATCGCGTGCTAAGCATCGACTTGTTTACAGTCTCTTTAACTATAATCAGACTTCAGGTAATTTGTCCTGATTGTTGAAACATGTATTTGCTATGAGCCGTCTTCCCGTAAAGCCAGCGTCTGTCATCGGACTCCTGCGGTGACCACAAGAATTGCAGTAGTCGGGGCGGGTCTGGTTGGTGTCCGTCACATTGAGGCGATCAGACATACCGATAATGTCGTTCTGTCTGCTGTGGTCGATACCAATGATACCGCACAGCAGATTGCCGATGATAATCAGGTGACGTTCTACCGGTCACTCGATGAGCTGTTCGACAAAGACAAGCCCGATGGTGTGTTGTTAGCTACGCCTACGTCATTGCATCTGGAACAGGGGCTTCAGTGTATTGCGGCCCGGTGCCCGATGCTTATTGAAAAACCAATCACTGTGACCTCTGCTGATGCAATGACTCTGGTTAATTCCGCAGAGCAGAATTCGGTTCCGGTACTTGTCGGCCATCATCGTCGTCATAACCCCCTGATTCAAAAAGCCCATGCATTGATTCAGGCGGGTGCTATTGGCAGGATTCGCAGCGCACAGGGTATTTGCTGGCTCTATAAACCTGATGACTATTTTGAAATTGCACCGTGGCGCAAGTTAAGGGGTGCCGGGCCTATCTCGGTTAACCTGGTGCACGATATTGACCTGATGCGTTATTTGATGGGTAACGTTGTGCAGGTGCAGGCAACTGCTACAAAGAGCGTTCGCGGTTTTGAGAATGAAGACGTAGCAGCAGCGGTATTGCTATTTGAAAGTGATGCCATTGCGACCATAACCGTATCCGATGCTGTCGCATCACCATGGAGTTGGGAACTCACCGCCGGTGAAAACCCCGCCTATCCGCAAACAAATGAAAGTTGTCTTGTTATTGGTGGCAGTGAAGGATCGCTGTCGATACCCGATCTCAACGTATGGTCGCATGCAGAATCCAAAAGCTGGTGGAGCCCGATAGCGGCACAGTCATACCCGCGGGAGTATTCAGACCCGTTGGTGAATCAGATAAAACACTTTGGTGAGGTGATTGCCGGTGCGGAGGCACCGCTGGTATCGGGTGCTGAAGGTATGAAGTCACTGCGAGTCATTGAGGCAATTCAGGACTCGGCAAAGGAAGCGGTAACGATCAAATTGTAAACGCATAATTATGCGTTGTATGATTTTCAGGCTCCGGTCTACCTGAAGAACCCGTGAAAGTTATAACTGCTGTCGTATCGTTCTTCGAGAAAAGGTTTTAGCGATTTGAGGGATGTTATCTGGTTGCTCATTTCTTCGATTATATTTGCAGAGCGTTGCAGTTCCCTGATGCGTTGAGAGATTTCCCGGCTGATCTTTTGTTGCGATTTATTGTGGTAGTTGTTAAACGCGCGAAAGTGTAGCGGGCTTTGCATGACGATTTCCTGCTGTTCCTCCTCAAGACTGATAACCCAATTTTTTAGTGTGTGCTTTAACGATTTTTTATCTGTGTTGCTGAAGCCAGCGTGTTCTCCAACCCAGTTTTCGTACAGTTCTAATACGGTAAGTAAATCGCCATTCTTACGTGCTTTGAGTAAGGTCGCCATAAGCGATTGTTTTTCAAGTCGCAGGGCTGGGTCGGCTTCGCGGTCAGGGTGGAGTTTTGCAGCGGTTGCCCGGAACAGGCGCTGGAATGTACCGTCGGTTAGCTGCGGTTCGACTGTCTCTGGCTCATCCGTATAGGGATTGTCAGAGTAACCATCTTCATTGTTATATGTGTCATTTGCAAATGAATCTCCATCCATACTGCCGTGTTGAGAGCCACCTGTTATTTGATCAATTTCATAGAGTAGATCGTCAATCATCTTTTGGCGCAGTATGGCGCGTTCTTCATCGTATTGTTTTTGATGCTGTTGGTGCAGTTCTGCTAAATCGTCTGCAAAGAGATCTGTGGCAATGCTTTCAGTGATTTCTGGTCTGGGGCCGAGAATGCTATCAAGCTCTGCTTCTATGTCTGCATGGCCACCAGTTCTGAGTTCTTCGCGAAACTCGTTAATAGAGTCTGCAGTTGCCTGCGCTTCTTGTCTGAGTTGTTCCTGCCGGTCATTTTCTGCTTGTTGCACAATTTCAATGAACTGTTGATGCGGTTCACTGTTGTTATTGTCCAATTCTATTCCCATACGAAATGCATCATATCGGGCAAGGTAATTAAGAAGCTTGGTATCAATCAGGTTGTGGTCGTGAAAGTCCTCAAGCATTTCCCGAATCCACTCATCAAGTACCTGTCGCTCCCATTGGGTCATTGATTTGCGTTGCCCCATCTGTAGTAGCGTTATAAGTAGTGGTTTCTGTGCCTGGACCACAGCCAGTTCCTGGGGAAGTACTGTCTCTTTCAGTCGGACTACTATTTTCTCCAGATCTGAAGCAAGCTTTGCGTTTTGAGCTTTTAGTTTTTTTGCTCGTGCCCATAGCTTTTCGAAAGCGAACTGCTTTTTCTTTGGTTTGTGGGTTGATTTTTCTGCGGATACAAGTTGTGGCACGGCAGAGCTCGGTGAGAACTTGAATTCAGTGTATCATCAAAAAAGTAAGATGATTCTGACTGGAGTAGGCTAGGTTTGAACCATTCCGGGTTGAGGCTTATTAAAACTACCGTAGGGTTATTTTGCCAAAAGTAGATGGGTCGAGATCTGATTGGTCATCAAATCCAATAAAACCAGATGAGCCTTCGCGCAAGCCACCGTCATCATCGTCAGTGATCTCAAGATCAAAGCCGACATCAGTCCCCGGTGTTATGTTGAGATCCGCGAGTGGCATGGTAACTTCAAGTTCGTAAATGCACTGGCTACTCCGACTCGGATCGTTGAAGTCGTGCGTAACGCAATCTCCGTTGGGACAAAATTGATTGTTACCACCTTTGGATACAATCTTTTCTCCGGTAGAGCGAAGAAAGGCAAATTGAAAGTCATCAATGCCATCGTAGCCGGAGTTATCACTGTCTCCGCCATCAAGGTATAAAAATACTGCATCATCATGCCAATATCCGTTGGCATTGTTTTCGAAACCGTCAAGCCAGAGAACTTCATCTTGTCCGCACACATACAGGTACATATTGGTGCCGTCATGTCTGAGACTGAATTTTGTGATCTCATCTTGAGGGAGCTCAGTGCCGGAAGTATCTGAATCAGCACCGCCCTGAACAAGTTCGGTTCTCGCTCCAAGAAAGCTCGTTTGTAATGGTACTTCAAGATCGTACTCGCCCAGCAGGTTGCGGTTTTCACGTGCTTCCTGCAGATTGAAAATGCCGTCGCCGTCAAAGTCGAAACGCTCGCCTTCATCTATATAGCCACTGACGAACAGGTTTTCCTGATTAGGGCCTGTCACTGTTGAAAATTCGGCCAGTAAGATGCGCTGACCCTGCTCCACCGCAAGCCACTCTATTTTGATATTGTTAGTTTGATCAGCAGGTACATTAGCCACGACTTCAACGATATCTGGAATATCGTTTGGTATCGTTCTCTGTCTGGCAACGCCGTCGTTAACAGTGACTCGCAATTCCAGTGTTACTGTGCCGAGTCGTGCGACCTGTCTGATTGTTTCCGGTAGTGTGGTAGTGAGTCGGTTGTTGTCGATCTGGATGTCCGTGTCACTGTTGCAGGCGCTGATGCCGAACAGGCAAAAACCCAGTATTGCGAGTCTGATTGTATGCATCTTATCCACCAGGCAAGTGATCCGGCCTACAAGTGACCAGGCAGCACAAACATTTGCGCCCCGTCATGACATATTAGTGTGCCCTGACTTCGACATTATAGCAACGTCGTTTGTCCGCAGTTTATCGTGCAGGCGGGACTAATCCCCCGGCTGGAAGATTTCTTCAGCGGCCGGACAGTTTTCGGTAAGCCCGTAAGACTACCGTACACACTGTTTTTGCTATTCTTCAAGTGGTGGAAACCGATAGCGTGCCGCAGCAACCGTCCAGTCCATGTGATTGCGAACATATTGCTGACTTGCATCAGAGGGTGGATTGTAATCCCAATGTTCTCCGGCACCGGCTTCCATGGCAGCGTGGAGTGCATGACGGGATTTTTGTGTTTTTATAATATTCTGTCGAAGCGTTTCGCTGTCCCAGCGCTTCGCTACTTCTTCTGCAAATGATTTGGCCCTGGATGCATGTGCGGGATCATTGGCTAGATTAACTTTCTCCATCGGGTCGCTTGATAAGTCGTATAACTGTGGTGGATCAAAATCACAATGTATGTACTTAAATGGTCCACGACGAATCATAAAAACAGGGTAGGGTGTCATCTCTGCGCAGTATTCTCCGATAGCTTCATCGACTGGATCTATTGCACCTTGTGCCGCAGGCAGCAGGCTACGGCCATCCACGGGTTCGCCAAACAGACTGTTGTCACCGCCTGCGATATCTATCATCGTCGGCAGCATGTCTACCAGTGAGCACGCGTTGTTAACAGTGCCGTTTGCAATGCCGGGGCCTGCCATAACTAACGGTATCCGTGCTGAGTGCTCAAAGAAGTTCATCTTGTACCAGAGCCCGCGTTCACCGAGCATGTCACCATGATCTGCTGTGACGATCACAATCGTGTTGTCGAGTTCACCGGTTTCTTCAAGCGTTTGTATTAACAAGCCGATCTTACTGTCGAAGTAACTGACGTTGGCAAAGTAGGCACGTCTCGCGCGGACAACCTCCTCTTCGGTCAGTGCAATGGTGCTGGCTTCTATGCCGTCCATCACTCTTTTGGAAAACGGATCCTGTTGTTCCGGTGTTAGCGGGTATTCGGGTGGTTCAATCTGATCATCCGTGTATAGGTTCCACCACTCCGGTCGTGCTACATACGGATCATGCGGATGAATAAAGCTTGCCACCATCGCAAATGGGGAGTCATTGCCACCGGTTTTACCACGAGCATAATCGAACAGCCAACGACGTGCTGCAAAGCCGACTTCATCGTCGTAATCGATTTGAAAGGTAGCATGTGCCATCCCGCTTTCTTTGACGGTTTGCATATTGTGGTACCACTTATCTATACGCTCATCATGGGCTTCCCAGTCGGGTGTCCAGGCAAAGTCTGAGGGATAGATGTCTGTCGTAATTCGATCTTCAAAGCCATGCTTTTGATCGGGGCCTACGAAATGCATTTTGCCTGACAGGCAGGTGCGGTAGCCAAGTGCTTTTAAGTAGTGTGCAAACGTGGGTACGGTCGCGCAGAATTCCGAAGCGTTGTCATAAGCTGCAATACGGCTGATCAACTGGCCCGACATAAAAGCAAATCGCGATGGTGCACAAAGCGGTGAGTTACAGTAGGCGGCGTTAAACACCATGCCGCGTAGTGCCAAAGCATCCAGATGTGGTGTCTGCACCACTTTGTGACCGTAAGCACCGGTAAAGTGGGGTGCCAGCTGATCTGCCATGACGACTAGTATATTTGGGTTCTTTGTAGACATGTTTCGCGGTCCAATTTGATTTTCGGCTTTGCTGTTTCCACGCAAGTGCGATGAATTGTGTTCTCTGACTCATTGGCGCGCTTTTGCCTGTCCGGCATTTGCGTCCCATTTTTGCCCGAATGTGGCGGCAAGCGCTTCACTTGTTCGTCTGAACAGCGTGTGTCTAAATGGATTCAGTTTATCGTTGAAAAAGACTAGAATGGATTCTGCCTCTTGTGAATTTCTGCTATTGCTATGAGCTTTCGAACCTGCTTTCGAGTTTTATTATCTCTGTTTTTACTATCAATGGTTCCCGTTAATGCTGCCCTGGCGCAGCAGACGGAAAGTACATCCGGGGACTTGAAGCTCAATCTTGAGCAGTTTCCTGATGCGCAGGTGTCCCCTGCAAAAGAAGAGCTTGAACTCAATCTTGAGCAGTTTGAAAAAACAGATGATTCAGGTAATCCGGATTCGACTGGGAACCTTGAGCTGAACCTCGAGCAGTTTGATAACAAAGGTCAATCCAATACTAATATCGGTTCAGGCAATTCCGAATCCGCCGGAAGAGCCACCAGAGTAGAAAAGTCTGATACGCCAACGTACAACTACAGGCAGATATTTTTAGTCGGCGGGGCTGTGTTTCTGGTCTTCCTGTATTTCCTTTCGCGTCGAAGAAAAAACAGAAGGTAGTATTTGTCTTTTTGACGTAAAGTGCAGTTAGTAAATTTAAACTCTGTGAGAAACAACAAATGCCGCAATATAAACTGAGCTACTTCGATATTGACGGCGGTCGCGGAGAAGTCACCCGTATTGCACTCCATGCAGCGGGTGTCGAGTTTGAAGATCACCGCTTAACCTTTCCACAGTTCGGGGAGGCACGAACCCATATGCGCTTTAAAGCGGTGCCTGTTCTTGAGATTGATGGAGAAGAGTTCTCGCAATCAGATGCGATGAGTCGCTATATTGGAAGACTTGCAAAGTTGTACCCGTCTGATCCGATGCAGGCATTGTATTGTGATGAAGTACTCGCGGCCTATGAAGATATAACGCAGTTTATTGTCGGCACGTTTGGCCTTGAGGGTGATGCATTGAAAGAAGCGCGGCAAAAACTGATGGACGGCAAGATGACTGTGTTTCTCACCGGCTTGCAGGAACTGCTGGAACGCGGCGGTGGCGATTACTTCGCAGACAAGCAGCTGACCATCGCAGATCTCAGAAGTTTTGTACAAATCAGGTCATTGAGTGCTGGTGTGCTGGATCATATCCCGGCCGATTTTGTTCAAACGATAGCGCCGGCTCTGGTGGAGCATCAGCAGCGGATCGCAACCGAGCAGCCGGTCGTGGCCTACTACCAAAGCCGGCAGTGAGCTTCTACAGACATCCCGGTGGCAGAAGACTTATTCACGATTACAAATTCACGAGACGCACCAGAACTTCTGTTGTAGAATAGCGTCGCGTTGGGCCTGTAGCTCAGTTGGTTAGAGCAGTGGACTCATCAAAATGGTGCGTCACTACCGTAAGGTGGTGAATGAACGGGATGAATTCAGGGAAACCTTAGCAGCCAGTCCTGCAGTGTGTGGGCAATGGGCTGAAGGCAATCCTGAGCCAAGCCAAAGGTACACCTTTGGAAGGTGCAGAGACTACCTGGGAACTACAGTGTTCTTAATAACAGGCGAGAGCGTCCCGCACCCCACCAGCCACTAAGCTCGTTTGTAGCTGAGGGTGATGAGATAGTCCGCTCCGGCAGAAATGTTCGGAACAAAGTGAATCCATTGGTCGTAGGTTCAAATCCTACCGGGCCCACCATTTTTGCCCTCGCGGGGAGCGGGACGCGGGAACATAGCTTCCAGATAACTACCCGTTATCCGTTTTCAATCGAACGGTTTCTCCGTTGTTCCAGGACAAAGCCTCCTGATTGCTATCCACTCTAAATAATTGTCATGTGTCGTTAGCAGTTGCTGTGAAAGAGTAGCCTGCTAACCCGAAGCCGATGTGTTTTCTATGGTCTTCCCGCGGTTGCGACCGTCTTTACCATTCAGGAGTCAACGAAAAATATGATCCAGTTAAACGTTAATGGCGTGGAGCACTCGCTGGACATCGAGCCTGAGATGCCACTGTTGTGGGCACTGCGTGAAGAGATCTCGCTTCGCGGGACAAAGTTTGGCTGTGGTCTCGGCTTATGTGGCGCTTGTACAGTACATATAGATGGTACACCTGTCCGGTCTTGTTCCTATCCTGCTAGTGCAGCGGTGGGCAAGCAGATCAGTACTATAGAATCGATCGGTTCAGAAGAAACCCCGCACGCCATTCAACGCGCATGGATTAAACACCAGGTACCTCAGTGTGGCTATTGCCAATCCGGTATGCAGATGGCGGCGGTGGCGTTGCTTAACGATAACCCGAATCCGACTGATGAAGATATTGATGCGGTAATGACTAACCTATGTCGTTGTGGAACCTACGACCGGATTCGTGCAGCAATTAAAACCGCCGCTAAGGAGATGGTGTAATGGGTATTACCAGACGTATCTTTATGATCGGTGGTGCCACTGTTGGTGGTGGGTTATTGCTGGGTATTGGTGGTGTAGGTGCACACTTGATGACGCACAATCGCATTAACACACAACGCGACGGGCATACCGATAACAACTCAACTCTCGTAAATCTGTGGCTGCGCATAACACCAGACAACAATATCATTGTTATTAATCCACATACCGATATGGGGCAGGGTACTGCCACCGGCTTGATGCAGATTGTGGCCGATGAAATAGACGCTGACTGGTCACAGATGAAGTCGCAAGCAGCACCTGCAGATGTTGCGTACTCCAACGGTAAAGTCTTTGAAGGTTTTATGCGTGAAATGGTAACACCACCTGAATGGGCTGGTAACCTGGTTGAGAACGGTTTCTACCGCATGGGCGATTTAATGAAAATGCAAATGACCGGCGGTAGTTCAGCAGTGAGATTTACCGGTTGGGATGCGATGCGTAAGGCCGCTGCAGCCACACGGCAAATGCTACTTGCAGCAGCCGCTGAAAAGCTTGATGTAGATATTGCATCACTGAAAACACAGAGCGGTACTGTTGTACACGAGAATAGTGGCCAGTCGTATACCTACGGTGAACTGGCCGCAGATGCGGCGAACAGGGACCTGCCCAAAGACGCTGCGTTTAAAGCGGCAGATCAATGGCGCTTTGTAGGCAATTCTATCGATCGAGAAGATGTGCCTGCCAAAGTACTTGCAACTGCAGAGTACGGTATAGATGCAGAGGTACCGGATATGCAGTATGCCGCCATAGCAACATCCGGCGTGTTTGGTGCGCAAATCTCTTCAATTGACAACGCAGATGAAATCAAAACCGCACGCGGAGTCAGTGATGTATTAATCGTGCCGGACGGAGTTGCTGTAGTTGCAGACAATCCATGGCGCGCCGAGCAAGCGGTGCGCAAAGTAGTGTTTCAACGTGAGAGCCATGCCAACGATACTTTGCACACAGAAGATGTTGTACAAAATCAGCGTGACGCACTGGCAGGTGAATTGAGTGAAGGATTGAGTACCGGTGAAGCGGTAGAGGGTGCTGCCGACATCAAAGCAGAGTATCTGGTGCCTTACCTTGCACACGCTACCATGGAGCCGATGAATGCCACCGTGTGGATGCAGGACGGTAAGCTAAATGTTATTGCAGGGGTTCAAAATCCGTTAGGTGCCAGGCAGCGTGCGGCTAAAGAAGCAGGTATGAAAATTGACGATGTCATCTTTCACAGCAGACAAATGGGTGGTGGCTTCGGCAGGCGGGTGGCTTTTAGTACGACTGGAGATGAACCGTTAAGTTGGTTGGTACAAGCAGTACGGATTGCACTGCATTCGAATAAAGCCGTGAAAACAACCTGGTCACGCGAGACCGACACACGCAGTGATGTCTACAGGCCTTTGGTATTGGGACAATATGAAGGTGCGCTGGCGGATGATGGTAAACCTTTGTTATGGCGATCACGCAGCTACGGCAAGGAAATGAATATCAAAGCCATAGCGCCTCCTTACGCCATACCGAACATCAAAGTCTCCTATGCAGATCAGCCACACCCGATACCTACTGGCTTTTGGCGTAGTGTTGAGCACTCACAGCATGGATTCTTTGTAGAGAGCTTTATTGATGAGCTTGCAATGGCTGCTAATGCCGACCCGCTTCAATACAGACTGAGCCTGCTGGCAAAAGACTCAGCGGCAGCGTCGGTATTGAACAAGGTTGCCGAGATGTCCGGCTGGCGTTATGGTGCCGATGCTGATGGTCGCGCAATGGGAGTGGCACTGGTGCATAGCTTTGGTTCAACTGTAGCGCAAGTGGTTGAGGCATCTATGACTTCAAACGGTGTAAGTGCGCATCGCGTGTGGTGTGCTGTTGATTGCGGCACTGCGGTTAATCCGCAGGCAGTTGAAGCTCAGGTACAGGGCGCGGTGCACTACGCGTTGTCAGCTGCGCTGTATGGCAAGTGTGATCTTAAGGATGGCGGCATCGTGCAGAGTAACTTTCATGATTATCGTCTTGTAGGTCTTGCAGAGTCACCTGCCGTGGAAGTTGCTATTGTGAAAAGTGATAGTCCGATAGGCGGGGTAGGTGAAATTGGTGTGCCACCGCTGGCGCCTGCCCTGAGCAATGCGCTGGCTGTGACAGACGGGGTGCGTCGTCGGAGTTTACCGCTGGTGTAGGTGTTTAGTTGCTACAGTATTCAATTCATCAGCACCAACATTGACTACTCCTGTGGCCTTATTCGCAGGAACCTCGCAAAGCGGGGTTTGCCGCTGTCGGTTCTACCCTGGTAACGAAAAGTGATTGTTGATCCTACAGGTGGTGGGTTTGCGCGTTCGGCATCGCTGAAACCGGTGCCAATTCGAAACTGTTTGCCGGACGCTTCTTCAACAAGCACGCTGCCGAGTAAATTGCGATATTTACCTTTGCCTGACAGATGAGCCAGCACGGTCGCTTCCGCGTCTGTATGAAGTTTAAGTTTTACCAATCCATAGTGTCGACCGGCAAGGTAGTCCATATTCTCGCGCTTTAACATCAATCCTTCACCACCGGCATCGCTGATACTTTGCAATGCTGTGTTCAGATCGGCATGACTGTGGTAGCGCTGTTGGTCTACCAGTTGCACCCACGGTAGATTGGTCGCTGTGACTATCTGTTTTAGATTGTTAAGTCGGGTACTGTAGTGACCGTCAACACTGGGTGCATCGAAAACCATAAAACGCACTGACCGCCATGCAATGTCGTCAGGGGTTTGATCCCGAATAGTTTGCATTAGTTGTTGAAACTGGTTTCGGCCTATCCATAGTTCACCATCGAGTACCTGGTCAGGAAGTCCTCTGGTAAACCAGGCTGGTGCGCGATACACGTTGCCACCACGGGAGATAAACTCGGTGCCATTCCACCAGGCTCTAGCGCCATCGTATTTTTCGCTGACCCAATAGAGACTAAGGTCAATTTGTGAATGGTAGCTTTCTGCAAGAACTATTGGCGGACTATTTGTAGAATCTGCGATCGTGTGATCGCTAAAATATAATACGACAAGTGCTGGTACTGCCAGATACGGTAACTGCATTACTTCTGTTCCTTAACTAATGACCATAACTTCGGTCTATAACCGCCAGCTCAGGTACTTCGGCCTACGTTACTTCCTGCCCACTGAAAGGTATTGAAACTTCGGAACTTTCCGTAAGTAGCGATGGAACTGGATTAGAAAGTATGGGCATTGATGCTTTCGGTAAACTGTTATGTCGTTCTCAGTTCCGAGAATGCTAATATTACCATGCCACCCGCCCAAACTATGAATAGTCACACCTGTAAGCAGGTTACTTGCAATAGGCGAGATCTTTCACTTGGAGGTATCTTTTATTCAATAAAATTTAAAGTTATGTATTACACCGCCTTGCTTATTCTGTCCGGTACTCTTGTTTTTAGCGCGGGGGCAGTGGTCTACGCGCAATCTAGTTATTCTTCAGTCAATGGACAGCTTTTAAAAGGGGTGCCGGAAGCCTGTTTTCGAATCATCGGGCCCGCGGAGCTTACTTTTCCCAATGAAAAGATCGAGTCGTCCGGTACGAATTTGAGCGCTCGCCAAAGAGCGATTGAATTTAGAGATGAAGTAACTTCCCAGATACAGGAGATGCTTGAACGATTTCGCATTCCAATAGCAGAATGCACAGCAGATTCCTTCAAGTCTATGGCAAACATAGGAATCACTGTGGGTTTTCACGACGGTTTAAAGGATGACAGGAAATCTCATGCCAGAGTGGATACTCGATTTTATGATTTCGTAAAATCTATACACACAAATAAGATTTCAAAAGCGATGTTGTTTAGTAGTCACAGTAGCTCGAAAGCCCTTCCAGATGACGCAGTCGTTGGATTTGCGTTTGATGAGGTCCGACAGTAGTTATTCAAACTCTCCAGTGAATTTAGAAAACAAAATATAGAGTGACTACGACTCGCAGGTGGTTTCAGGGCCTCTCGTAGGGGATAAGTTTGCACATCAACCAATGTGCAGCACCTTAGATACGTAACTACCCGGTCAATCTTTGATGGTTTTATTATCTGTGAATTATGTAGCGTTCGTTCCGGCAGTTTGGTGGATGCGCAAGCTTATCCGCCTTACGAAAATATATGGCATTGTCATTACGTGCGCTCAGAAATACGATTTCGGGTGATTTTATTACTTAAATAACGATCAGGCCCACTGAGGGTGCGACCGGATTCGGCTTTCTGGACTAGTCCTTTATCATCAGTTGACGCGGCACCGATGCAAGACACTCAGGTTCACCGTTTTTTATTACAATGCTTTCTGTGATTTCAAACCCCCAGTCATCCATCCATAACCCTGTCATGAAATGAAACGTCATGTTCTCTTGCAACTCGGTTTTATCACCTGTGCGCAGAGACATGGTTCTTTCGCCCCAGTCGGGTGGGTAAGACAGGCCAATAGGATAACCGGTTCGATTGTCTTTGGTAATCCCGTACTTTTCCAACACCTGAAAAAATGCATCCGCTATGTCTTCACATGTATTCCCTACCCTGGCTTTTTCTAAACCGGCCTGCATACCTTCCAACACAGCTTTTTCTGCATCTATAAAGATTTGGGTTGGTTTACCGAGAAACACAGTGCGTGAGAGCGGGCAGTGGTAGCGATGATACACACCGGCAATTTCGAAAAATGTTCCCTCACCTTGTTTCATTGGCTGATCATCCCAGGTAAGGTGCGGAGCTGATGCATCAGCTCCGGAAGGCAGTAGCGGGACCAGTGCCGGATAGTCACCACCGCCACCAATGTTATCGTCGTAGCGCAAACCGGCATCATAGATGTCTGCAACCAGATCACACTTGCGAATGCCTGGTTCAATTTTTTCGAATACACGCTGGTGCATTTTTTCTACAAATTTTCCGGCCACTCGCATGTAGTCGAGCTCTTGTTCTGATTTGATAGCTCGCTGCCAGTTCACGAGCGCTGTGGCGTCAACGAAGGTTGCGTTGTTCAAATGCTGTTGCAATGACAGATAGGCTGCTGCAGAAAACCAATAGTTGTCCATTTCAACGCCGATGGTGTTTTTCGTCCAGCCAAGATCCTCAATTCGTGCACTGAGGTAATCCATTGGGTGGCGTTCGGTGGACTGAACATAATGATCGGGATAACCAATGATATTGTCGTGATGCATGAAACAGGTGCGCTTTGCGCCGTTTGCATCCTGACCCCGTCCGAACCATACAGGTTCGCCGGTAAGCCCTAACAATACACATTGATGAACGTAAAAAGACCAGCCGTCATAACCGGTTAGCCACGCCATATTTGATGGATCGGAAACGATAATTACATCGATATTACGTGCTGCCATAGAAGCACGGGTTTTGGCTATACGGCTATCGTATTCTGTTTGTGTGAAATACAAAGTTGGTTTCATTTCTATCATTGCTGGCTGTCAAAGGCGCTGGCCGTTGTAGATTTATCTTTTCCGAGACTAAAAATCATACAACTTCTTTGGGGCTTTCAATTCCGAATTCTTCTGCCAGGTGCTTCAACGCAGGCACAATATCGTTATGCAGCAACACACCGTTTTCCAATTGATCTTTTTTGTTGGCAAGCCCCCGTTGACCAGGCACTCGAACCGGTATGTCGTCATTGACGGGTTTACTATTGACGCACTGTTCAACAAGATGGTCCATCTGCTTGTAAAAAGATTGTTTGCTACCGAATGCTTCAATGTCTGTTACCTGAACCGAAACGTTAGCTCCCCAGGTATCAACTCCGTTCATCCGGCCATGACCACCAAGCCCGGATGTCATTGCTTCGACAAATAGTGCCAGCCCGAAACCTTTGTGTCCGGCGTCCAGACCGCCCAATGGTTGTAAGCTACCAGGTGGGTTTTGAAAGATAACCGATGGGTTGTTGCAGGGTTTGCCGTCCGCATCTAACCACCAGTTATGCTCACCAGTTTCTCCGGCTTGATGAAGTCGGGAGCTCATACCGACAGTCGTGGTAGACGCTGATATATCGATCATGATTGGATCATGGGATGTCGGTATACCCCATGCCATCGGGTTGGGAGTAAACATCGGTTCGGTTCCGCCGAAGGGTGCGACATTTGCCACTGAAGGATCACTGCAAACTATCTGAACAAGAAATCCTTCTCTGGCCGGTTTCTCCAGGTAGGCAGCAAGCGCTGCGATATGAGAGCTTCGACGAATAGTGACAGTGCCGGTGCCGTATTGCTTAGCCATTGATGTTGCTGTTTCGATTGCCTGCAAAGTTAAATGCGGTCCCGGGAGGTAATTACCGTCCCAGCAGGCTACCGCGGGCCTCGCAGCTATTTCCTTAAAATTTCCATGTCCGAGCATCGCACCACTTTTGATTGCATCGAGGTACGGCTTAAGTAGATTTAAACCGTGCGTATCGTGCCCGAGCAAATCACCCTCTGTCAGAACAGTTGCTACATCCTGTGCGCAGTCATCACTCATCCCGGCCTTTAAGCACAGCGTTTTGGCACACTCCAAGAGTGAATTGGCATCGTAGCGAGGTTGCATGGATCTGTTTCTCCTGTCAGGTGTTTGGTGGTCAATAGGCTACAAGAGGTCATTAGCCTGATGCCAATAGATTACAACGAAGGCTGCGTCAGTTTCTTGCGAGGCTTCCCCGCACGGCCCACTAGTATCCCAGTCGATATTTTGCTACGGTGAATTGGCGTGAAATGGACAAGCACAATCTCGTTGTTTGTGTAGTGCCTTATTATTTTTACCCTGGAGGAAATAACTTATGCATGCTCTATTGAAAACGACTCGACGACTCTTGCTGGCAGCTTCCGGAGCAGCGGTATTATCGGTAGCCATGACGACATCGGTTCTCGCGGCTTATCCTGAGCGACCAATTACCTTGATTGTGCCCTGGGGCGCTGGCGGTGGTACGGATGCGACTGGTCGAATGATCGGTACACTAATGGAGAAAGAGCTTGGAACGCCGGTAAATGTAGTAAATCGCACCGGCGGAAGTGGTGTTGTTGGTCATTCCGCGATTGCGACTGCAGAACCGGACGGCTACACACTGGGTGTTATCACGGTTGAGACCGGCATGATGCACTGGGCGGGTTTAACCGAACTCACTGGAAAAGACTATACCCCTATAGCTTTGTATAACTACGACGCGGCCGGTTTTATGGTTAGCGCAGACTCACCCTGGACTAGTGCAAAAGAGGCAATCGATGCTATCAAAGCAAACCCCGGTCAGCACAAAGGTTCTGGTACCGGACAGGGTGGTATCTGGCATTTGGCATTGGCGGGTATGTTGAATACCGCGGGTATATCACCTGATGCTTCCCCGTGGGTTCCATCTAAAGGTGCAGCGCCCGGACTGCAGGAGCTGGTGTCTGGTGGTGTAGATATTGTGACTTGCTCAATCGTTGAAGCAGGCGCACTGATAGATGCCGGCAAAGTGAAAGCACTTGCGGTCATGGACACTGAACGTAATGGTGCATTTGCCGACGTTCCTACCTTAAAAGAATCAGCTGATATTGATTGGCAGTTAGCTGCCTGGCGCGGTTTGGCGGGTCCGAAAGGCCTGCCGGATGATGTTACCGCCACATTGACTGCTGCATTTGAGAAAGTATGGAACTCTGCAGAGTTTCAGGACTTTATGAAAGGTCGTGGATTTGGGTTGGTGTGGAAGCCCGGTGCGGAGTTCGATCAATGGATGGTAGATAGCGATGCTGCATTAGGTGGCGTAATGCAAGCGGTTGGCCTGGCCAAATAGTCTGCAGAACCTTTTCATTGTCGTACTGTGCGATTTAATGATGCCATAGCGGGTTGCGTGTTGGTGGTTTTCGCAATAGCGGAAATCGCTTACACGCAAACCTTCCCGTCGCTGCACGGTCAGCGTTATGGCCCTGATCTGTTCCCGCGACTTATCGGTGTAGCACTTATCGCAAGCGGGCTATTATTGATTATTCGCGGTATAGCGAGTAAACGACGCGCCAGTGTGGAGCCACATGCTGTAGAACTGCATGCCATAGATGGCAATTCTGCAGACACGCATTCCTCAGGCGACCATTGGTTAGAAGCTGGACCGTGGTTAAAGCAATCACACTTAAAGCTAAATCTGTTGCTGGTATTGCTTGCGTTGATTGGGTACATCCTGTTTTCCAACTTTCTCGGTTTTATTATTTCATCAATGCTGATCCTGACTGTGCTTCTTTACAGGTTTGGTAGTTCCATTCTACTTTCGGTGTTGATTGCCACAGCGACTACAGCGGTTCTGCACTTCACATTTGCCAAACTGTTGCTGGTCCCATTGCCTGCCGGTTTGCTTCAGGGGTTGGTGTACTAGTCGGATGGATCACTAGCTCTCCATGGATGCACTGCTACTGGCTTTGAGCCTGGTGTTTCAGCCTTATGTGTTGGGCGTTATGTTGCTGGCAGCCATATTCGGGTTGTTTATCGGTTCCATTCCCGGGCTGACTGCAACCATGGCAACTGCCTTACTTATACCTTTTACTTTCTACATGGACCCGGTGCCGGCAATCGCCTGCATTGTTACGACCGTCGCCATGGCCATATTCGCCGGTGACATTCCGGGTGCGTTGCTACGCATTCCCGGAACGCCGGCATCAGCTGCCTATTGTGATGAAGCCTATGCACTTACCCGTAAAGGTAAGGCAGAGCTGGCACTCGGTACCAGCCTGGTATGCGCGGCAATTGGTGGTGTGATGGGCTCGATCATGCTTTCTCTTACCGCACCGGTACTGGCTGAGTTTGCGATCAAATTTTCATCTTATGAATACTTCTGGTTAGCCTGTCTGGGTTTGTCATGTGCCGTGATTATTTCCAGCGGATCAACGCTAAAATCGCTTGTTTCTTTGTTACTAGGGCTGTTTATATCAACCATCGGCATTGATATTACAGCCGGACACCCGCGCTTTACGTTTGGCAGTGTAGAGATGATGGCAGGGATTAGTTTTATACCGGCTATGATCGGTATGTTCGCCATTTCGGAAGTCATCCGGTTTGTTGTTTCCACGTCCCCTGTTGAAACAGTCGTGCAACAACCAATAAAGCGCGTTTTCGCAGGTATAGGCAGTGTGTTGTCGAAGTACAAGCTCAACGTTGTAAGAGGAGGTTTCATTGGCGCTGTTGTCGGCATTTTACCCGGTGCAGGGGCTGATATTGCAGCATGGATTTCATTTGCTGTATCAAAACGTTTTTCAAAGAATAAAGAAAAGTTTGGTACCGGTCATGTAGAAGGACTGGTTGATGCAGGTACGGCAAACAATGCAGGTTTGTCCGGTGCATGGGTTCCAGCTCTGGTCTTCGGCATCCCCGGTGATTCTATTACCGCTATTGCTATCGGTGTCTTATATATGAAGGGTATGAATCCCGGCCCGACCGTTTTTCTTAACCAACCTGAGCTGATACATTCAGTTTTTGTTGTTTTCTTTTTAGCGAACCTGGCGCTAATTCCGTTAGGTTTTCTTGCTATTCGATTTTCACGTCAGATACTGCGTATACCAAGAAATGTATTAATTCCTATCATACTGATGTTTTGTATTGTCGGTTCTTTCGCGATAAACAATACTGTTTTCGGTGTGACCGTCATGCTTGTTCTGGGTGTACTTGCCTATTTTATGGAAGAGAACGGTTTTCCTGTTGCTCCGACAATTCTGGGTATGGTGCTTGGAACTATGCTGGAAGATAACTTCATGTCATCAATGATTAAAGCTGACGGTGATTGGATGGGCTTCTTTTCAAGGCCTATAGCCGCGACACTGGGTGTTGTTGTCATTGTGCTATGGACTATTCCGATACTGCGTTTTTTGTATAGCGTTGTGCGACGTCACTCTTAAAAAATTATGGCTTGTTTGTGAGACATCTTCGGAGAGTGTGCCTTTTTTATGCGTGCTAGCGCGGCATCGCTGCCGCGGGCCTTCATTTTTAAAAAGACCAAAAACGAAGCAAAAAGTCTTTGCGCGACTTTATCTGCCCTACGGGTGCCTGCGGCATTTTGAATCTTATCGCTCCAACAGGCCGCTCAGACGGCACATCCATGTGCCAACTTCGCTAACGCGGCGTCCTGCCGCCCATCTTTTAGATAAATAAGGCCTGTCTCCACGATAAATTTCAAAACTGATTAAACGCTGTTAAAAGCAGAAGGGCTCGTGCTTCGCACATTGCTAGCTTGTGTGTGTCTGGCTTTTCGCTGCATCACTTCACGAGACTCTGCATAGATGAGCATCTAAGTGCGGGAGGTGAATTTCACGAGGTGCAATTCAGATACAGGCAAAAAAAACGCGGCCATTGGCCGCGTTTTTAATTAGCACTTATTTCTAATTTTACTATCAGTTATCACTGTCCAAAAAGCTGCGTAGCTGCTCCGATCTGGTCGGGTGCCGTAGTTTTCTAAGCGCTTTAGCTTCTATCTGACGAATACGCTCGCGGGTAACATCAAACTGCTTGCCGACTTCTTCAAGTGTGTGGTCGGTATTCATGTCGATACCAAAACGCATCCGCAGTACTTTTGCTTCTCGTGGAGTGAGGCTTGCCAGTACTTCGTGAGTGGTTTCACCCAGCCCGCCTGATGTCGCTGAGTCTACCGGTGACAGTATGTTCTGATCCTCAATGAAATCACCGAGGTGGGAATCTTCATCATCACCGATTGGCGTCTCCATTGAGATGGGTTCTTTGGCAATCTTCAGAACCTTGCGAATCTTATCTTCCGGCATCTCCATTTGCTCGGCAAGCTCTTCAGGTGTGGCTTCACGCCCCATCTTTTGCAGCATCTGGCGTGAGATACGGTTGAGCTTGTTGATTGTCTCGATCATGTGTACCGGAATACGGATGGTTCGGGCCTGATCAGCAATAGAGCGTGTAATTGCTTGTCTAATCCACCAGGTAGCGTAGGTTGAAAATTTATAACCCCGGCGGTATTCAAATTTATCAACCGCTTTCATCAAACCGATATTGCCTTCCTGAATAAGATCAAGGAACTGCAAACCACGGTTGGTGTACTTCTTGGCGATCGAGATAACCAGTCGCAGGTTGGCCTCGACCATTTCTTTCTTGGCGCGGCGTGCTTTCGCTTCTCCAATCGAGATACGGCGGCTGATCTCTTTGATCTGGTTAACGGTTAGTTTGGTTTCTTCTTCTACAACGCGCAGTCTGCGCTGATAGCGTTCAAATTCTTCACGCTGCTCTGCGAGTTTAGCGCCGTAGTCTTCCCCACTCGCGATCTGTTGATCAAGCCAGGCTGGATCGGTTTCATTAGTCGGGAAGGTGGAGATGAATACCTTACGTGGCATGCCGCACTCTCTGATGCAGATGTCACGAATAGCTTTTTCCTGCGTGCGGATGCGATCAACTTTCTCACGCAATGCTCTGGTGAGTTGATCAACAAAGTTCGGCGATAGCTTGATCTCCATGATCATAGCCGTCGACTTTGCTGTGGCTTTTTCAAGATCAGGGCTGCTGCCGTCTTTGATCTTGCCAACGGCAGTCATGGCTTTTCGGTGAGCTGCTTCAAGTGCGACCATACGCTCGCGAACTTCTTCAGGGTCAGGGCCTGTGTCGACGACTTCTTCTTCATCGTCGTCTTTGGCTTCCTGATTTGCCTGTTGTTGAGCAGGTGTTGGAATTTCGTCGGGTGCGTTTGGATCGATGAAGCCAACCAGCAGGTCATTCATGCGGGCTTCTTCTGCTGCAACCTTGGTATAGCGATCGAGAATTGCCTGCACGGTGCCGGGGTAGGCGGACAGGGCGGTTAGTACCTGGCCCAGACCTTCTTCAATGCGCTTGGCGATTTCGATTTCGCCTTCGCGTGTAAGCAGTTCAACCGTTCCCATCTCACGCATGTACATACGCACGGGGTCAGTGGTTCTGCCGAACTCACCATCAACACTTGCAAGTGCTGCTGCCGCTTCATCTGCTGCATCTTCATCGGTGCTGACGTTGTTGCTGCTGTCAGATAGGATGAGGGTATCAGCATCGGGTGCTGCTTCATGGACGGTGATGCCCATGTCGTTAATGGTGGCAATGATCTCTTCGACCTGGTCGGTGTCGACCATGCCGTCTGGCAGGTGATCATTTACTTCGGCGTAGGTCAGGTAACCCTGTTCCTTGCCCTTAACGATGAGTTCGCGGATTCTGGACTGCTGGTTCTGGTCCATTGGCGTTTTACGAGCGGATCTGGCGGCCACGAAGACTCCTTATTAAACGCAAACCACCAGTTTAGCGAAGTGGCTATTTTTTGTCCAGCAAATAAGGCTCATTTGCCGGGTGAAAAATGAACATAAGGCCGGTGGTATTTTTTTCAAGAAAAGTAATTCTTTTCAACCTGTTGGGTGGTATTCACTCGAAGAATAGGGGGCAGATTTTGAAATATCGCGGTTTCCGGCCGAGGCTGCAAATGCTATATTTGCGGGTTGTTCGCGCGCCTGATTGTGAAACGTTGCATTCGTTGAAACGACTCCGGTGATTTGCCTCTTCAGATTGCCACCAATACCGCCTCGATGTGTCATTCCATCGTTGCCAACCGTGCCTTCTGACATCGAATTTACAGACATCGAAAAAACTAATGACAGATCATCAAACCCGGACTCATCGAAACCTGGCGAACGCCATCCGCGCCCTCAGCATGGACGCAGTGCAGCAGGCCAACTCAGGTCATCCCGGCGCGCCAATGGGCATGGCCGATATTGCCGAGACTCTGTGGAATGGTTTTCTTAAACACAATCCGTCAAATCCCGACTGGATTGACCGTGATCGTTTTGTGCTGTCGAACGGCCACGGCTCAATGCTGTTGTATTCGCTGTTGCATCTGTCCGGCTACGACCTGGATATCTCGGAACTCAAGAACTTTCGACAGTTGCATTCGAAAACCCCGGGTCACCCGGAGTACGGTTACGCACCGGGGGTAGAGACCACTACCGGCCCGTTGGGGCAGGGATTGGGCAATGCGGTAGGTATGGCTATAGCCGAACGCACGCTCGCAGCGCAGTACAACAAGCCGGGTCTTGAGCTAATCAATCACCACACTTACACCTTTCTGGGTGACGGCTGTTTGATGGAAGGTATCTCTCACGAAGTGTGTTCACTGGCAGGTACTTTAAAGCTCGGCAAGCTGATTGCGTTTTATGATGACAATGGCATTTCGATTGATGGTGAAGTCGAAGGCTGGTTCAGTGATGACACACCAAAGCGATTTGAAAGTTATGGCTGGCATGTGATTCCAACAGTTGATGGTCATGATCGTGCCGCCATCGAGAAGGCGATAAAAGAAGCGCAATCACAAACAGACAAGTCAACGCTTATTTGTTGTCAGACAAAAATAGGATTCGGATCTCCGAACAAAGAAGGTAAAGAGTCAAGCCACGGTGCACCGTTAGGCGCTGATGAAATTGCACTTACCCGTGAAAAATTAGGCTGGACTCACGCGCCGTTTGAGATTCCGGCAGACATTTACAACGCATGGGATGCGAAGGAAAAAGGTGCAGCTGCTGAATCCGGCTGGAATGAATTGTTGCAAGAATATCGTTCAAAACACGCTGATGAATGCGCCGAGTTTGAACGTCGTATCGCAGGTGAGCTTCCGGCAGACTGGAATGAAAAAGCCAATGCGTTTATCGCAAGCGTTGATAAAGCTGCTGAAAAAATAGCTTCTCGCAAAGCATCGCAGAATACTTTAAACGGCTTTGGTCCGATGTTGCCTGAGTTAATCGGCGGCTCGGCAGATCTCGCGGGTTCTAACCTGACTATCTGGTCTGAAAGCAAGGGAATAGAAGAACACGCAGACGGTAACTACATCTATTTTGGCGTGCGTGAATTTGGCATGGCTGCCATTATGAACGGTATGGTCTTGCACGGTGGGTTTAAGGTCTATGGCGCCACTTTCCTGATGTTTTCAGAGTATGCGCGTAACGCACTGCGTATGGCAGCACTGATGAAAATTCCATCTTTGTTTGTCTTTACCCATGACTCCATCGGTCTCGGTGAAGATGGCCCGACACATCAACCGGTAGAGCAAGCGGCTACGTTGCGCCTGATGCCTAACATGGATGTCTGGCGTGCCTGTGATGCAGTCGAGGCGGCGGTCAGCTGGAAAGTAGCATTGGAAAGAAGCGATGGGCCAAGCAGCTTGTTGTTCAGTCGCCAGGGTTTAGCACCACAAAAACGCAGTGCGAAACAACTGGAAGATGTCCAGAAAGGCGGCTATGTTCTTATTGATAGTGAGGACCCGCAAGCAATCCTGATAGCGACCGGCTCGGAAGTGGGGCTGGCCGTTGAAGCTCAGGCTGAGTTGGCCGACCAAGGAATTAGGTGTCGTGTGGTCTCAATGCCTTCGACAAACGTTTTTGATCGTCAGAGCGAATCCTATCGGGAATCAGTTTTGCCCGCATCGGTTGCCGCCAGAGTGGTGATAGAGGCAGGCGTATCTGGTGGGTGGTACAAGTATGCAGGTAGTCGCAGCGCGATGATCTGTCTGGATAGCTTCGGTGAATCCGGTCCTGCAGATCAGGTATTTGAACACTTCGGTTTCAACGCTGCGAATGTAGTTAAAAACGTCAAAGCAATTCTTTAAGTTAACTCGGAGCACAGTATAAATGGCGATCAAGATAGCGATAAACGGTTACGGGCGCATAGGGCGCAATATTTTACGGGCACTGTTTGAAGCAGATCGTAATAAAGAGTTTGATGTTGTAGCAATCAACGACCTTGGCAATACTGCAACCAATGCACACCTGACCAAGTACGACACAGCACATGGTCGATTCCCCGGTGAGGTTAAGGTCGATGGTGATGACATGATCGTCAACGGCGATCGCATCAAGGTATTCGCAGAACGCGATCCTTCCAAGCTCCCCTGGGGTGAGCATGATGTTGATGTTGTATTAGAGTGCACTGGATTTTTCGCTTCAAAGGAGAAAGCCAGCGCCCATATTGCCGGTGGTGCCAAGAAAGTTATTATCTCAGCACCTGGTGGCGCGGATGTTGATGCCACGGTGGTTTATGGTGTCAACGAGGGTGTACTTAAGGCCTCAGATACAGTTATTTCAAACGCTAGTTGTACCACTAACTGCCTTGCACCTATGGTTAAGGTGTTGCATGAAAAGATCGGTGTGATCAATGGCCTGATGACGACAATTCATGCCTACACCAATGATCAGGTACTAACAGACGTCTACCACTCTGATCTGCGGCGCGCGCGCTCTGCAACTATGTCAATGATTCCTACCAGTACCGGAGCGGCTGCGGCAGTTGGGCTGGTGTTGCCTGAACTGAACGGCAAGCTCGATGGTTTTTCAGTGCGAGTGCCTACTATAAATGTGTCACTGGTTGATCTGGCTTTTGTTGCGGCCCGCGATACGTCTGTTGAAGAAGTGAACCAGGTAATGAAAGATGCTGCAGACGGTAAAGTGCTGGCATTCACTGATGAGCCGCTGGTGTCTTCAGACTTTAACCACACAAGTACAACTTCTAATTTTGACGCAGGTATGACTCGCGTCAACGGCGGTACGTTGGTCAAGTGTTGTTCCTGGTATGACAACGAGTGGGGCTTCTCCAATCGCATGCTGGATACTACCGTCGCATTAATGAACGCTAAGTAGCCAAAAAAAGCAATTGTAAAACAAGGCCGGTCGAACAAGACCGGCCTTTTTAGTTTCAGGCAATGTAAACCAAGATATTGATCTATGAAAACGCTCAATGATATTGATGTAGGCAATAAGCGCGTATTGATTCGTGCAGACCTTAATGTGCCGGTTAAAGACGGTGTGGTGACTTCAGACTTGAGAATTGTTGCTTCGCTCCCGACGATTAAACTTGCGCTTGAAAAAGGTGCGTCTGTAATGGTCATGTCTCATCTTGGCCGACCCACGGAAGGCAATCCGGAAGCGCAGTTTTCCTTGCAGCCGGTAGCTGATCATATGAGTAAGCTGCTCGGTCAGCAGGTAACATTGGTAGCAGACTATCTTGATAATTCACCGCAAGTTGCAGCAGGCACTGTGAGTTTGCTTGAAAATGTGCGCTTTAATGCGGGTGAAAAGGCCGATGATGCAATGCTTGCTAAAAAGTATGCATCGCTGTGCGATGTTTTTGTGATGGATGCTTTTGGTACTGCGCATCGTGCGCAGGCTTCAACCCACGGGGTTGCTGAGCATGCGCCAGTTGCGTGCGCCGGGCCGCTGCTCGACGGCGAATTGAAGGCACTCGGTCGCGCACTGGATAACCCTGCACGCCCGATGGTTGCTGTCGTGGGCGGTTCCAAGGTTTCTACAAAATTGACTGTGCTCGAGTCTCTATCCGGCGTGGTTGATCAGCTAATTGTCGGCGGTGGTATTGCGAATACGTTTATTGCAGCTGATGGCCATCAGGTAGGTAAGTCGCTTTACGAAGAAGATCTGGTTGATGAAGCGAAACGATTGATGGTGGCTGCCAGGGAAAAAGGCGGTAACATACCGGTTCCTGTAGATGTGGTCTGTGGTGCGGAGTTTTCTGAAACCACACCCGCTACAGAGTGTAAGGTTGACGGTGTGGCAGAAGATGCGATGATTTTTGATGTCGGGCCGGAGACGGCACGTCAGTACGCAGAGATTTTAAAGAACGCTGGAACTATCGTCTGGAATGGTCCGGTCGGTGTATTCGAATTTGCCCAGTTTGCAGAAGGAACTAAAGTGGTTGGGCAGGCAATCGCAGACTCTAAAGCGTTTTCCATTGCCGGTGGCGGTGACACTTTAGCTGCTGTAGACCAGTTCGGACTTACTGACAACATCAGCTATATCTCAACTGGCGGCGGTGCTTTCCTTGAGTTTCTGGAAGGTAAAGTCCTGCCGGCGGTAGATATGTTACAAAAGAGAAGTGCAGGGTAATTCACCTCAACTCTTCATCGGGGAAACCCGTAACCCCTTAAAGGAAAAAATGCGCAGAACCAAAATAGTTGCAACGCTTGGCCCCGCCACCGATACCGAAGATACGTTACGTGAGGTTATCAACGCTGGTGTGAATGTTGTGAGAGTCAATTTCTCTCACGGGACAGCGGATGACCACAGAGATCGTGTGGCGATGATTCGTAAAATTGCCGATGCAGAAGGATGCATAATCGGTATTCTCGGTGATCTTCAAGGGCCGAAGATTCGTGTCTCGGAATTTACTGACGGTTCGATACAACTTGCCGAAGGTGCCACATTCACGCTTGATGTGAGTCACGATGACAAGGCTGGTAACCAGCAGGTGGTTGGTTGTACTTATGAAAATCTGCCAAACGACGTCAGTGTTGGCAGCGTGCTGGTACTGGATGACGGTCGTATCGTTTTGGAAGTCGTTGCAATAGACGGCAGTAAAATTCACACCAGCGTCATCGTCGGTGGCAAGCTGTCAAATCGTAAGGGTATTAATTTGCGTGGCGGTGGCTTATCGGCCCCTGCAATTACTGAGAAAGATATTGAGGATCTCAAGCTTGCTGCAGAGCTTAAGATTGATTACCTCGGGGTTTCTTTCCCGCGTGATGCCGCGGATATAAACTATGCCCGCGAGTTACTGAATGAAGCGGGAAGTAATGCTGGTATTGTCGCCAAGATTGAGCGGGCAGAAGCAGTCGAAGCCATCGATGAAATACTCGAAGCAACTGATGTAATCATGGTGGCTCGCGGGGATCTGGGTGTCGAGATTGGTGACCCTGAACTTCCGGCAGTACAGAAGGATCTGATCAACAAAGCGCGTACTGCCAACAAGGTGGTGATTACGGCAACGCAGATGATGGAATCAATGGTGAGTAGCCCGATTCCGACTCGTGCGGAAGTATTTGATGTTGCCAACGCTGTTCTTGATGGAACGGATGCCGTGATGTTGTCAGCTGAATCTGCAGTGGGTGAATTTCCGGCCAAAGCAGTAGCTTCTATGAGCCGCATTTGTGAACATGCCGAGAAGCAACGCAAGGCCATGGAGTCTCAGCATCGACTGCATCTAACTTTTGATCGCATCGATGAGTCGATCGCGATGTCTGCAATGTATGCGGCAAATCATTTAGATGTTACTGCAATTGGCGCTTTAACTGAAACCGGCTCAACCGCACTCTGGATGTCACGGATCAGTTCCGGTATCCCTATTTATGCGGTGACACTTAACGAGAGTACCCGCACCAGAGTGACGCTCTACCGGGGTGTTTATCCGATCCGCATTGATCGTCAGTTGACCTCATCCTACGAGGCAAACCAGACAGTAGTCGAAAAGCTCGTAGAGCGTGGCAAGGTTGAAGATGGTGACCTGGTTATCATTACCAAGGGTGATATGTTCGGAGTTGCCAGTGGTACTAACTCAATGAAAATCGTCCGTGTCGGGGACTGGACTGGTGATGACTAGCCCGGATTATCCATGAAGTGGGTGCCAGACTCACAAATCAGCACCGGTGGCCGTTAATTTGTATAGAACTAAAGAATCGAAATCAGCCGCACCTGGCGGGTCTCGGGTAATTAATCAGTAAGCTTTTCGTGCAGGAGAGAAACTATGAGCAACTTCGATCAACAACTGGAAAAAGTTCGCAAGGAGTCGGGGTTTATTGCGGCGCTGGATCAAAGCGGTGGCAGTACGCCAAAGGCACTTGGTCAGTATGGAGTGACTGAAGACAGGTGGGGCAATGATGATGAGATGTTTGATCTGGTGCATCAGATGCGAACTCGTATCGTTACCGCTGATGCGTTTAATGGCAAGCGTATTATCGGCGCAATTCTGTTTGAAGGTACCATGGATAAAGAAGTCGGTGGCGTAGGATCAGCCGAGTTTCTGTGGTCTGAAAAGAATGTTGTGCCTTTTCTCAAGGTAGACAAAGGCCTCGAAGATGAAGCCAATGGTGTGCAGTTGATGAAGCCAATGCCAGATCTGGATGCATTGCTTGATCGGGCCAAAAGTAAAGGTGTGTTCGGCACCAAAATGCGCTCTGTAATCAAGCAGGCGGACGATGCCGGTATCAAGCAGATCGTTGATCAGCAGTTTGCTGTCGGCATGCAGATTGTCGCCAAAGGTTTGGTACCGATTCTTGAGCCTGAAGTTGACATCAACTGCCCTGAGAAGCAGCAGGCTGAAGACATGCTTAAAAAGCACCTGATGGCAGGGCTTGATGCATTAAACGACGAGCTGGTGATGTTCAAGCTGACGTTGCCGGAAACAGCCAGGCACTACAAAGAGTGTATTGATCATAAAAATATGGTCAAAGTGGTTGCACTTTCCGGCGGTTACTCGCGTCAGGAGGCAAATCGCAGATTGGCAGAGAATCCAATGATGGTGGCGAGCTTCTCCCGTGCACTGGTCGAAGGCTTGACAGATCAGATGTCAGATGAGGAGTTCAACTCGCATCTGGATGAAGGCATTGAGTCGATCTATCGGGCATCTGCTACCTAGGCAGAGCCCGGGAAAGAGCGTTTGCGGATCAGGAAAAGGGTAACCGGTTAAACGGTTGCCCTTTTTTTTGACCGCTTAAAACGCTGGTGCGTCAAATGGATATCCTGGTGCAAATGCCAGCTGCACAAATGCCCGCTAATAGGGGATAATAAGAGGTACTGAAAAGGCGAAGAGACACTCCTGAAGTTTATTCACACATCAGACTGGCACCTGGGCATGACCCGGTATTTCCTGAAGGGTGAGGCGCAGGCGCGATTCACGCAGGATCGGATTGATCTGATTCCCGGCCTGGCCGACCTGTGTGAAAAGCATGGTGCCGGGTTTGTCGTTGTCTGCGGTGATGTATTTGATTCCAACCATGTGGCACCGCAAACCGTAGTCAGAGCCGCAGAGAAGTTAAGCCGCTTTGCCTACCCAATGTTTATTTTGCCGGGCAACCATGATCCACTGAATGCTGCAAGCGTCTATGACACTGAGGCATTTAAAGCACTGCCGGATCATATTATGGTAGTCCGTGATCATGCAATCTATCGTTCAGACAAGTTGCCGTCCATAGAAATAGTTGGTGCACCGTGGTTCAACAAGCAACCCACAATCGATCTCTGTGGGCAGTTAGTTGACTCACTTGAGCCGGTTGCAGCCGGTGTGACCAGGATAGTGCTTGCGCACGGTCAACTTGACTCATTGATGCCTGATACCAGTCACCCTGCATGCCTGTCACAAGAAAAAATCACTGCGGCTTTAGCGGAACAAAAACTTCACTACCTGGCATTGGGTGACCGGCACTCTGTGACAGACTGCCATGCAAGCGGCAGAATCTGGTACAGCGGCACACCGGTTGCCACAGACTTTACCGAGACTGCACCAAACAAAGTATTACTGGTAGATGCGTCCGTTGGTATCGATCCGCGGCCGCGTGTTGAAGAAATTGAGACCGGTCAATGGCGATTTTCACGCGTGCAGAAATCAATAGACACGAAGGAAGATCTGCTTGGCCTGCAGGAACAACTTGAAAAAATAGAAAACAAAGAACGTACCTCTGTACTACTTTCTTTGTCTGGATCAGTGTCACTCTCGATAAGTGCTGATCTTGATCTGCTGGTAGAACAACACCGCGACCTCTTTGCCAGCCTGCGAATCGATGAGTTGCGTACCGATTTATCTGTAGTGCCTGATCAACTGGAATATGAAGAAATGTCGCTAAGCGGCTATGCTCGCGACTGTTGGGATGAACTTGCTGAACAGGCAAAGCAGTCTGGTGGTGATGCTCCGATAAGTGAGGAAGCGCAGGTTGCGCGTGATGCATTAGCACTTATGTATCGTCTGGCCGACAGGGGCCTCTGATGCAGCTGCTGCGCATCAAGCTTGAAAACTGGCGTGGTGTGGAGGCCGCTGAGATTCGGCTTGATGCTGGTATCACGATTGTTGAAGGTGATAATGAGGCCGGTAAGTCATCTTTTATAGAAGCACTGAATTTGTTGTTTCGGGAAAGGGATTCTACAAAAAAGCAGGAACTCAAGCGTGTTACGCCGAAAGGCATTGATACGGGTAGTATGGTTGAGGTTGAGCTTACCGTCGGTGAGTACCACTTAACCTACAGCAAGACATTCAATAAAAAATCTGCAACCACACTTCTTATCCATAAACCACAGTCATTGCAACTGGTTGGCACAGAAGCGCATGACCGGGTATTGCAGATACTTGATAATTCGATCGACTATTCGCTCTGGCAGGCAATTCAGCTTGAGCAGGGTAGTGAATTCAGCCAGGTTAGTTTTAAAAATAGCGACAGCCTTGCACAGGCACTCGATAATGCTGCCGGAGGTAGAGGTGCGGGTGATGGTGAGTCAGTACTGCTGGCGAAAGCGCAAAAAGAGTACCTTAAATACTTCACAGAGAAGGCCGGCAAGGAAACCGGTGAGCTCGCAGCGCTGCGAACGCGACAGCAAGATCTTGAGCGATCTGATGCAAATCTGGGCGGATCACTGGCTGAGCTTGAACGATACGTTGATGAAAGTGCCAAGATTGCCAACGAGCTCGGAGGCATAAGCGAACGCCTGCCAGCGATGCAGCTAAATGTGGCTAACCTTGAAAAACAAAAAGCGGAACTCGCATCATTTCAGCAACAGTGCAAAGCGTTGCAGGAAGCGGTCAGGTCAAGCGAACTACAGTGTAGAGAAATTGATCGTCAGTTGTCCGAAAGAATAATGCTGGTCAACGAGTCTGAAAGATTGCAGTCAGCAATTGTTACTACAGGCAAACAGAAAGCAGAGCTGGAACAAGGCTATCTCAAAGCCGTTGAATCGCTTGAGCTGGCGACTAAAAAACGTGACTCACTGTTGAAACAAAGGCAATCTCTGGAGCAACTGGTGCGTTCGGTAGATGTCTCTATCGAGTTGCGCAATCAGAAACTGCAACTACACAAGCTTGAGCAACAACATCTACAGCTGGTGTCGGCTCAAAAAGAGCTCGACGACCTGGAGTCAGAGTTTGCAACGTATCGAATCGATGACGTCGTTATCAATAGAATTGAAAAGCTTGAGCAGCAACGACGTGATTTCGAGATAAAAATCGGTGGTAGCAGCGCCGGGATACGCTTGCAGTTTTTAAAAGACACCCGGGTTACTAACAATGGTAGGCAGCAGCTTTATAAGACGGGTGAAGATCTAACAGCAGATACATCCAGCAGATCAACGTTGCAGCTGGATGATTCTCTACGGATTGAAATTACTCCCGCAGCAGACAATTTTGAACTGACAATTGAGTATCAGAAAACAAAAAAAGCACTTGAAGAACTGTTGATTGATTGTGGTGTTAAGTCGCCACTAGAGGCCAGAGCTGCACACCGTAAAAGAGCAGAGACTATTGCCCGACAGCGTGAGATGAGAAAAAACCTGAAGGCGATTTCGGGGGATGTCAGTGTATCGATACTGGCAAATACTATTGAAGGCATGCGCCAATCAGTGGCGATGCTCAGCGCTAAGGCTGAAGTATCCGATGAAGCCGCTAACTTGGAGGTGTTGCGCCAGGCGCGCTGGCAGCAGCTGGAGGAGCTTGATCATTCAATTCAGGTGGCGCGCGATCTGCGCGATCAGTCGCAGCAACATAGCGCGGATGCTAAAACAAGGCTTGATGTCAGTATTCAAGGTATCGCCCTAGATCAGCAATCACTCGTTAGTGTCACTGAAAAAATTGAGGCGAAAGAAAAAGAATTATCAACTGTTGCACTGCAGTCGCAAAAAATCGAAGCCTCAAAAGAACTGAAAACTGCCCAGAATGCATTGGGCACAGTACAGTCCGAACTGGATAAGTTAAATTCTGGTGGTACTGATCTACTGGTAGACAATGCGAGGCTGTCTTTACAGCGGGCTCAGGGGGATTTGCACAACCTTGAGTTACGACAGGCGGATATTAAAGCAAGACTGGATCAAATGCAGGCAGAAGGCTTGCATGAGAAACATCAGTCAGTGCTGGCAGAGCGCGATCAGAATAAAGCACAAATTCAACAGATCACACGCCGTGCCCGAGCTGCTGAAAAACTATGGAAAACGCTAATACGCTATCAGCGTGAAGCGCAGCGAACCTATGCACGACCGCTGGCAGAGCGCGTTGTCGCGATGGGTACGGTAGTGTTCGGTGATGATTTTTCTGTTGAGCTAAGTGAATCGTTGAACATAGTCACGCGCACGCTCAAAGGTAAGACGGTTCCATTTGATGACCTAAGTGGTGGTGCGAGAGAACAGTTAGGTATTTTATTGCGTCTTGCCGCAGCGCAGTTAGTCGCCGGGAATGAAGGCATGCCGCTAATACTTGATGACACACTCGGTCATACTGACGCCAGAAGGCTTGAAACCATGGGTGCAATATTAAACAGTGCCGCGCAATCCACACAGATAGTAGTCATGACCTGTTATCCCGCCCGTTATAGCTACGTGGGAAATGCCAAGGTAGTACGGTTGCAGCAACAACAGAGTAGTTTGTTTGAAGCTCTATGAGATTGCCGGGCCGATTTCCCGGGCTATTGGTGAATGCGTCGGCGCGCCAGAAGAGAACGCCAGTGGATACGCCAGACGAGTTCCAGTTGCTCAACGCCTCCATATAGCGTGAAGTAGTCAGGCTGCCGCAGGTGTCTCCCGCATGGTGGGAACATAGTTAACAATAATGACGCCGATGGTACAAATGGCCATTCCGGCCAGTGACTCGTTATTCAACGACTCATCTAAAAGTATCCATGCTTGTATGGCAACTAACGGCGTCACCAGATAGAAAAGATTCGCTACTGTGCCGGCCTGCCCACGATTAATCAGCGCCATTAAAATCAACATTGCACCGAGTGAAATGAAGACCACCAACCACCCCATTCCCAGTAAAAAGCTCATGTCCCATTTTATTTCCATAGTTTCTAACGTCAACGCAATTGGCAGCATAAATGCAGCAGCGGATGTAAATTGTATGCATGCTCCCGGCAACAGGCTGACCTTACTGCAGAAGCGTTTCTGGACAATTGTTGCAATGGCTATGGCCAGTAAACTTATAAAGCACAGAGAAATGCCAAGTAAGCCGCTCTCGAATCCGGGGTTACCGCCCAGGTTCAACGTTGAAGTATGTCCACTATCTCCATTCAGTATGATTATTGATACTCCTATCATTCCTGTCAGAATGCCTGCTATCTTCTGAAGGGTAATTTTTTCTCCAAGAAACGTTGCAGACAGAATTACAGTCAGTGCAGGCTGCAAGCTTAAGATTATTGCGCATAGGCCTACATTGATTCCGTGGTAAATTGCTGCGAATGAACCACCGCCATATCCCCCGTGCATTAATATACCGACAACTACAACAGCCAGAATTTCCTTTCTTCGCGTCGGCCATGGCAGTTTTAAAAACAGAATAACAGGAATGAGAATCACTACAGTGGTGGTGGCCCTCACAACAACAAACGTTGCAGGCTCAATTTTGGTTGAGCAATACTCGAATGCGATGAATGCGGAGCTCCACAAAATGACAAACAGCAATGGCAAACGAACTGAAGAAAGCATGGTACTTTTCCGTGTTATGTAGTATCTGACGTCCTTGTCGGGCGAGCCTGTTTCGTGTTTTAGGAAATTGTGCTGGATCGGAATTTTTATCGCTGGTAATCGAAATACGCTGTCAGTGGTAAAAATACCGCTGAGTCGTCCCGAGGTTCGATAAACCGAGGCTATGGTGAGGTCTTGCGTGGAGGTCCGGTGCTCCTATTGAGAAGTACATTCAGAGAAGTGTGGATTTTCACAATTCAGTGCTTTACAAGCAGCGCAATCAGTTTCAATATGTCATGACGTAAAATTGATACGGATTTTCATGCATAACCTAACTACAAAAGCATTTTTTATCGTCGCCTGTGTAATCGCCTGCATGTCTCCGCGAGCATTTGCTCAGTCCTCTGATTGTATTGATTACGATGGGGACGGCTGGGGTTGGAACGGCGTGGCGTCTTGTATCGCAGAACAACAACCTGGCCAGGTCGACTGCATAGACTCCCCACCTCTTAATGACGGTTGGGGCTGGAACGGCGTGGAGGCGTGCAGCGTGACACCGGCCGAACTTGTATGTATCGACTCGCCGCCAGTGGGTGACGGGTGGGGTTGGAATGGTGTTGAGTCCTGCACTGTAGATGTGATGGCGGTGTGTGTTGATTCTCCACCAGTAGGTGATGGCTGGGGATGGGATGGTGTTACGTCTTGTAGAATCACCGCAGATAGTCAGCCAGCGAGCAGTTGCATTGATAGCCTGCCGCTGGGTGACAGTTTTGGTTGGAATGGAACTGAAACCTGCCTGATCTCTCAGTTGCAAAGAATAGATTTACCGGAAGATAGAACTGCAAGCTCGGTGATCACCGCGAATACTAACGGGACCACTGCCTTCAGGAGTTATCGCAGCGATTTTTATGCAGCGGACGTAAGTGGCTACAGTGATGTATTTACCCTGAATCACAACACTGGTGATATTGAACTGGTGACGAGAGGTAATAACGGTTCAGAGGCGGATAACCACAGCACAGTAGATGCGATAAGTGAAAATAGCCGATTCATCGCACTATCCTCGTACGCAACGAACCTTGAAGGTGCGAACACCAATGGTGGTAGCCAGGTTTTTCTTTATGATAGTAATACCCGATTGCATACCCTGGTCTCCAGAACATCTGATGGTTTGCCAGGTACCGGGGATAGCTCGCGAGCGAAGATGTCCTCAGACGCGAGTATTGTTGCATTCGCCAGTGATGCGTCGGATTTAGGTGCAGGTGTTCAGTTATCCGGGGAAGGGATATTTGTACACAATTCGGAAAATGCAACAACCACACTCATCTCTGACAGTAGTAACAATTCGGTAGCGCCACTGGATGTAAGTGACAACGGCCGGTTTGTATTACACAAAGATATTGACTACATGATAGTAAACGGCCGTCAATCTGTGCATACCAATGTTTATGTTTACGATACTGTTGCGATGGTCAATACGGACGTCACCACGAGGGTAAGCTCCAGCGTGAATAATGGTGCCATTACTGATAATGGACTCAAGATTGTGTATGAATCTACCATTACTGGTTCCAAGCGCGTGATGTTGTTCGATAGGCAAACAGAAAATAATTCAATAATTAGTGATATAACAACTAATGCTCCAAATGGTGCTACTCAGTACAGGTACGCTGAAACAATTTTTCCTGATATAAGCCCGGATGGACAATACGTCGCGTTTGTAACAAACGATTCCACGCCCCAAAGGCAGGTCTATCTCCGTGACCTTAACGCCAGAGACATTATTCACGTCACAGTGCCGGTAGACCGAAAGGAAGTGAACGGATATTCCCGGAATGTGAAATTTACTTCCGATAGTCAGCGGTTAATATTCAATAGCAGCGCAAGTAATCTGACGGATGACGACAATGACGATGATCAGGACTTATTCGTTTATACGTTGAACCAGTAGACCCATAAAGTTTTTTTATAACTGAAACGCCACAGTATTGGTGAGGCAGACATGCGAACAATCGGTGCTTTGATTTTTCCCGGATTTGAACTCCTTGATCTGTTTGGGCCAATGGAATTTTTCGGGTTACTTGAGGAAGACTATCGTCTTGAGCTTGTAGCAGAGCATGCCGGCCCGGTTGTTAGTAATCAGGGTATCGCTGCTCATGTGGACACCATAATCAATGACGGCCAACGATTTGACATCCTGTTTGTACCGGGCGGTGCCGGCACCCGGGCTCAAGTGACTAATACAACACTTCTTAACTGGATATCTGCCGCTTCATCCAAAGCCGAATACACGCTAAGTGTTTGTACTGGCAGCGCACTACTGGCAAAAGCGGGTGTGTTGGATGGCCGGCGTGCTACTACTAACAAAGCAGCTTTTTCATGGGTGGTGGAGCAAGGGCCGAATGTAGAGTGGGTTAGAGAGGCTCGGTGGGTGGAAGATGGGCCATTCATTACGTCGTCAGGAGTATCGGCTGGAATGGACATGGCACTGGGAGCCATCGCTTTAATGCATGGCAAAGCCACTGCTTTTAAAGTTGCAAAATGGTCTGAGTACACCTGGCATGAGAATAAGGATACTGACCCGTTTGCCCGTCTGCATGGCCTTGTTTAACTCTTACATCTAAATGCCTGATTCATACTCCACAATATCTGTGTGGAGTATGAATCTCATACTTGCTGCGTAATTGTCTCATACCATTGCAAAAATCCGTGCGGGACCACCAGTGCCACCGCGATGTTTCGGTGCGCCGATAACAAGCGTAGCACCGGCAGCTGGTACCCGGTCAAGGTTAGCGAGGTTTTCAATGCCGAACCGTCCGGACGGCAGCCATGCGTAGTGCGTTGCAAAATCTGCAGACATTCCAAAATCCAATGAGAGTGTATCGACAGCTATCGATCCTGCTCCGGTTTCCAGTAACATTTCTGCCGCTTCAATGTGAAAGCCCGGATAGTGTTGTGCTTCACCATCAAAGTTACGATATTCGTCGGTATCGACTTTCGTACCCCATCCGGAGTGCATTGCCACACAAGCACCATCTGGAATTTCGCCATTAGTATCAATCCAGGCCTTGAGGTCATCCGGTGTTACCTGTGTATCGGTATCTTCAGCTGCGCGGGCTGCAATGTCGATAACACACAGCGGTGCAAAGAGTGAGGAGACTGGAATCTCATCTACCGAAGTACCGTCTTCTGAGAAGTGCAGCGGCGCGTCTATATGGGTACCGGTGTGCTCATTAATCGTTAAGCGTTGCAGGTTAAAGCTATGCTCTGCGTAGTTAAAAACCTGCTCGCGGCTGAATTGCGATTCGCCGAAGTAGGTTGGAAAATCTTCATGCAGGGTATGGGTCATGTCTTCGATTGATCCGTGGCCTGCTGCCATTGCGGGAGTTGCCAAGCCAGCGCCGGTAGCTGCAACAACCGCACCCGCAGCACCGGCTTTAAAGAAACTACGCCGCGACAGCATTTTTCTCTTTACTGAGTTCATTACGCAGATATCACACATTGCTTCTCTCCTGTTGAGGTGTTAATTCACATGTGTCGCATTCTTACATCACTTGGAATTCCGGATCGACCGGTACTTGCAGTGCGGTCACCAGATGGTTAGTTGAAGCGGCTAAGGCGACAATCTGCATCAACTCCCCGTGTTCTTCATCGCTCATGCCCCGGGCTTTGGCAGCGGCGGTGTGTGAGTGCACACAATAGCTGCAACTGTTGGCGATTGAGACGGCAATATAAATCATCTCACGTGTTTTCGGATCAATCGCGCCTTCTGAGGCCATTAGGGATTTGACGTTCTCCCATGTGCGTTTGAGCCCCGGCGGATCAGCTGCCAATGCGCGCCAGATATTATTCACGAAGTCTGTGCCACGAGTAGCACGGATATCGTCGAACACCGCTTTGACCTCAGGGTTTGCATTAACCTCTTCATCAGTGAAAATGTGGGTGGTTGCCATTACGCACGCTCCTATGCATGAATCCGGAAATTATGGAATTAGTATGAGCGACCCGCCACCGGTCATATTCTCAAGAGTATCATGTGCCCGGCTTGCATCCTTGAGCGGTACCGGGCTCGGTGCGGCGGCTTTCAATATACCGGATTGGAACTGTTGCATTACTCGCCCGGCGATAGCCTGGTACTGTTCAGGGTCTTGCAGGTAGTGGAACAGGATGGGTCGCGATACAGTGAGTGACTTAGCGGCGAGCGTGGCCATGGCGACAGGTTCTGTTGGGCCGGAAGACTGGCCAAAGTTCACAAGGTGACCGCACAACTTCAATGACTCCATAGAACCGGTGAGTGTATCTGCACCTACCGAATCATAGACCACATCAACTCCTTCGTTTGTCGTGAGCTCAGCCACGGCGTGGGTGAAATCATCTTCCCGGTATAAGACAACATGATCGCAGCCGTTATCCTCCGCCACCCGGGCTTTTTGAGCAGACCCTACTGTACCAATAACCGTAGCACCCATATTGGACAAGGCCTGACAGAGCACGCGCCCTACGCCACCTGCCGCCGCATGAACCAGTACCGTCATACCGGGTTTGATCTGGCAGACTTTTGCAGTCAGCATTTCAACCGTCATGGCACGCAACAGGTTGGAAGCGCAGGTCTCGTCGGTGATATCGTCCGGTACTGATACCGCGAGTTGCGCTGGCAGCGTGCGGTGTGATGTATACGCGCCATAGTTGCCTGTGACATACGCAATCCGGTCACCCGGTTTCAAGTGTTTGATATTTGCTCCAACCGCTTCAATAACTCCCGCTGCCTCACATCCGGGTATACCTGGCAGGGCGAGGGTTTTGTAGAGGCCGGAGCGGACGTAGACGTCGTGGTAGTTCACGCCCACCGCGGTCTGTTGCACGGTAACTTCATCAGGTGCCGGGTCCGGCAAGTCGATATTCTCAAGAACCAACCGGTCAGATCCCCCGTACTCGCGAATGATAATCGCTTCAGGCACAATCGTATCCTCCAAGTGTCTTTCCGCAGAAGTACACCTTAACCTTATCTCAATTCTTAAAACAGAAGTATCCAGGTTGCACAAACCCTGAGGAACCCATATGACCAAAGTAGCACTGATAACAGCTGGTGGATCCGGCATGGGCGCTGACAGCGCAAGAGCATTGTCCGCTGATGGCTTCGAGGTGGGGATACTGTCTTCATCCGGCAAGGGTGAAGCGCTGGCAAATGAGTTGGGTGGTGTTGGTATTACCGGTACCAATAAATCTACTGATGACCTGCAAAAGCTGGTTGATGCAGCTATGCAAAAATGGGGTCGAGTAGATGTGTTGGTCAACTCCGCAGGTCATGGGCCTCGCGCGCCAGTTCTGGAACTAAGCGATGAAGACTGGCACGAGGGTATGGAGGTTTACTTTCTCAACGCCGTGCGCCCATCAAGACTGGTCACGCCAATTATGCAAAAGCAGGGCGGTGGCACGATCATCAATATTTCAACTTTTGCAGCGTTCGAACCGAATCCGGTGTTTCCAACGTCTGGTGTAATGCGTGCCGGGTTAGCTGCATTTACCAAATTGTTTGCAGATCAGTATGCTGCTGAGAACATACGCATGAATAACGTACTCCCGGGTTTCATAGACAGCCTTCCCGAAAAAGAAGAATTCCGTTCTATGGTACCGATGGGTCGCTATGGCAGTTCTCTGGGTGAGATAGCCAGTGTTGTTGCCTTTCTCGCGTCAGAGGGCGGTGCTTATATCACCGGGCAGAATATTCGTGTTGATGGTGGTATTACGCGATCGGTGTAGGGGGGGTAGCAAAAGGTTCTGGTGTAACTTCATGAGGCGCACTGCACTGTGCGTCTACTTCTGAAATAGCACGAACAATCCCCTGAGGGAGTCTGCATGATTTAGTGCGGTGTGAAATAACGTGAGCGACGAATGGAAATAGTCAAAGTAAACGAATTCACAGGCCAGTTACTGAACTCTGTAAATGAGTTGCTGCCAGAGCTGTCGGCGTCGGCTGGACCCGTATCGGAAGAAGACCTGAAAGCAATATTAAGGAATCCAAGTGTTAATCTATTGTTAGCGCAGGAGAATGGCGTCGTTTACGGTACGCTTACGTTGGTGGTATTTCCTATCATTACTGGAAACAGGGCTTGGGTTGAGGATGTTGTGGTAGTAGAAGGTGCCAGGGGTAGGGGTGTGGGTAAGCGATTAACTAACGCGGCAGTTAAAATGGCAGAGGAGCTTGGTGCTAAAACGGTAGATCTAACATCACGTCCCTCTCGGGAAGTAGCAAACAGCTTGTATAAATCAGTAGGATTTAAACAGCGAGAAACGAATGTATTTCGATACTCGTTTTAGGAAAAACTTTACCATTCACCCGGTCGGATGAAGAGTTATGCATGTTGGCGTATGCGTGTTTTCTGCGTTTGCTTGTAATCGGCTTTCGCAAAGGTTGTGGGTCAGCAGACATAGGGCGGCAGAAATAGTAGCCCAATAATCAAAGGCATAAATTTGTGGAAATAGAAACGCTGGCAAGATATAAGCAATGGGCTGATGATCAGTTGTACAGCTGTATTGCCGGTTTGCCGGACGATGAGCTTACAAAAGACAGAGCGATGTTGTTTGGTAATATTCTCAGCCTTCTCCACCACGTATATGCGATGGATACCGTATGGAAATCGCACCTGACTGGTGTGCCGCATAATCTTCAAACAAGAAATCCGGAAATCAATATTTCGTTTGATGAGCTGCGGAGGAAACAAAGCGGAATCAATGCCTGGTATGAGGATTATTTTACTAAACTAAGTAAAGACCAGAGCGTGGAAAGGGTTGGATTTAATTTCATTGGCGGTGGCTCGGGAGATTTGTCAAGGATCGAAATCATGCATCACGCAGTAAATCATTCTTCGTATCATCGCGGCCATATTGAAGGCGTTTTGTACCAATTATCTATCAAGCCACCAACTACCGATCTACCGGTTTTTCTTACGTTGGAGTCAGCGTAAAACTGTAGGTTAGAACTAATTCAATCAACCTTATTTCATTTCCGGTATCTTATTCAGAAAATCCGTAGGGCCGAAGTCTAGTCCTAACTGGCTTAGAAGTACTGTTAATTGCCCGCGATGATGTGTTTGATGATTAAAAAAATGGTGTACTAAGAATCCAAACTTCCTGCAGTGCGGATCTCCTTTGGTATTGCTGTAGCACAAGTGATGGTTGTAATCTGAATCTGTTGCCTGAAGAACTAATTCTACAATCGATGCATCCATTTTCTGACGTGCATGATGGAGTTCAGAAAATTCAGAGTACAGAATCTCCGAAAGTGCTTGTGGATACGGTGTTGATATCAAAAAGTTCAACGCAGTAAAATGCCTCGGATGATTAGCAAAACGCTTAAGCCAAATTGTATCTGCTACTAATATGTGGTTGAGCGTACCTAAAATGGAACCAAAGAATGCCCCCCTGTCTTCGGACAGCTCCCGTGCCGGTAGCCTGGAAGAAATGTCTTACAAATTATCGTTCATCCACTGGTTGTATTTGGCCATTAATCGGAAGTTGTGTTCGAGTGACATGTACGTTCTCCTATCGCCGTAAAATATCTAAATCAAAGTAATTCGGTAAACATCGCCCTGTTTTTGTCCGTAACCTGTTTTCAATTTATTTTTTGCAGTGGAGAAGACAGGGTGTACCCAGTGTTAGGTTATCGATGGCGTGTACCGCAGTACTCACACTTCAAGTTGTCATCCAGTGGTCCACTGCACATACCGCACACCTCCGGCTCCACAGGACCTTTATTGTTACGCGATCGTGGTTTCTCAGATTCGGATGACACGCGGGCGTTTGAATGTGAAACGTATCGAATGGCCAGATACAACAGTCCCGCTAGCAGCAATACAATTGCCACTCTGAGACCATATTCAACGATCAGCCTGACTAGGATGCCCATCAACAGCGCCTTCTATAGATTTATATTTATTATACACTTGAACATGTTGACCAACTCCTGTCGCGTTACCGGCCCCAACCTTGAACCATTGTAGGGATTCTGCGTAAATGAAAAGAACCTACCCTGACTCTGTTTCTGCTGCCTTGGCAGTAATGGGTGCGCATATCGCGGCGCTGAACCAAAAAGACGCGCAAGCGCTGGCAATTACGTTGCACTTTCCCCATCACCGATTAAGCGGCACGAACTGGAAGACCTGGGAGACACCGCAACACTACTTTGATGATTTTTTGGCCCGTGCGGGGTCAGGTTGGAAGCGCTCAGTCTTCGAAGACATTAAGGTGATGGATGCTTCAGTAGAAAAGGTGCATCTGGATGCTGAAATTCTCCGCTATGATACCAACGATGAGCTTATTACCCGCTTCAGATCGCTTTGGGTAATCATTAATATCAATGGTGTGTGGGCTGCAAAGGTGCGGTCTTCGTTTGCGCCTAAATGACGCAATTGGTGTCCCTGTTAAATCCTTATTACGGTTGATTGGAGTAACTAGTGGAACATCGAATATCTTCTGGGGGGATTGTAGTGGTTGATGATCGGGTCTTACTGGTCCGACATTGCATTGAACAAAAGTATGACTTCTGGGTGGCACCAGGTGGTGGCCTTGAATCCGGAGAAAGTATCACTGAGGGTGCCGTTCGTGAAGTTAAAGAAGAAACGGGTTTGCTGGTTGAACCGCTGAAGCCAATTTACCTGGAGCAGTTTCATCAGCCAGATCAGCAACACATTAAAACATGGGTTTTATGTCGTTATTTGTCTGGAGAAATATCAACCACTGCTCCGGAAGCGACACGTGAGCACATCACTGAAGCGTCTTTCTTTTCTCAAACACAGTTGCAGAAAATAGAAATACCTATATTCCCAGCCGTAATGAATAATGAGTTTTGGCAAGATCTTGAAGACGGGTTTCCAGAGTTAAAGTATCTGGGTAACTCGAAGATGGAGTTTTATTGAGAGATAAAGCCCTTTTTAGCAGAGCTTATCTCAGATAACTTTTATTGAATACGGCAAGAATTCTGTCTGTCCCAACCCCAACCGTCACTGATAGGGATTGTATCAACACAGACTGTTCTGCTGGTGCTTCAGTTACAGCAATACGACATGAAGAGACGCCGTCCCAGCCCCATCACGTTCAAAGGAAGATGAAATGTGCCGCACTTCCCAAACAGTTTAGTAGTCGCTGGTGAGTGTTCGTAATGCCTCTTCGTAACGACCCATGGTGCGATTCTTAATGTCTTCCGGCAGCATTGGGCCGGGTGGGGTTTTATTCCAGTCAAGTGTTTCCAGATAATCTCTGACGAACTGCTTGTCATAGCTTTCCGGATTATGGCCTTGAGTATAACTTGCAGCGTTCCAGAATCGTGAACTGTCCGGAGTGAGTATTTCATCCATGAGGGTTAACCTGCCGTGCTCATCCAATCCAAACTCGAATTTTGTATCAGCGAGTATGATGCCTCTTTGTTTACAATGAGCCGAAGCACGTTGATAGATAGTCTGGCTGATTGATCTAACCTGCTCAGCCAGTTCAGGTCCGATGATGTTGGTCATCTCTTTAAAGCTTATATTGATATCATGATCACCAACTTCCGCTTTGGTGGCAGGGGTAAAGATGGCGGGTTCTATCTGTTGTGCCATTTCCATGTTGGCTGGTAGCTCAACACCGCAGACACTGCCGGTTTGTTGGTAGTCTTTCCACCCTGAACCTATAAGGTAACCTCGAACAACGGCTTCGACCGGTAACGGTTCAAGCCGCTTTACCAGCATGCTGCGGTCTTTTGCCTGGGCAAACTCTTGTGCGTCCGGCAGCACGCTTTCAAGGGAAAGGTCACTCAAATGATTCGGAATGATATCGGCCATTTGCTCGAACCAGAAGAGCGCGACCTGCGTGAGGATTTTGCCTTTGCCTGGCAGCGGTTCCGGTAACACCACATCAAAAGCAGAAAGCCTGTCGGTTGCGATCATTAACAAGTGATCGTCACCTACGGCGTATACGTCGCGCACTTTGCCGCGTTGCAGCAACGGGAGAGATTTAATGGAGGTTTTGATGATGGCGTCGTTCAATTCGGTAGCGTCCGGGTATTGCGGAAGGAAGAAATAATTGCACGCAGCAGTGGCAAATTTTAGAAAATTTCGTCACCATTGTACTTTACCTAATCACGAAACGCAGATGCAGAATCCATTAGTAGGTGTAGTGATGGGCAGTCAGAGCGACTGGCCGGTGATGCAGCACAGCCATGATATTCTCACGCAATTCAATGTGGCCCACGAGTGTAAGGTGGTGTCAGCCCACCGCACCCCTGATCTCTTGTTTGAGTACGCAGCAAGCGCGGAAGCCCGTGGGCTGCAGGCCATTATTGCGGGCGCTGGAGGGGCGGCTCACCTCCCGGGTATGCTGGCGTCTAAAACGGCTGTGCCTGTATTGGGTGTACCGGCACCTTCCAGACACCTGCAGGGTCAGGATTCATTGCTGTCGATTGTGCAAATGCCCAAGGGTATTCCAGTAGCTACCTTTGCGATTGGTGATGCCGGTGCCGTCAATGCGGCTCTGTTTGCAATTGCAATGCTCGCGAAGCACGATGATACGCTTTCAGACAAGCTTGAAGCGTTCCGGCAGGAGCAGCGAGAGAACGCAATGTCGTCTGAGTTGCCGGTTGGTGAATAGATCTTATGACTTCCCAGAATAAACACCAACCATGATCAATAACCCTTCCGAAAATACACTTGAGCCAGGCGCCACACTAGGCGTGCTTGGTGGTGGTCAGCTTGGTCGAATGTTTTCCCAGGCAGCCAGCAAGATGGGTTACAAAGTATGTGTACTTGACCCGGCTGAAAATTCTCCGGCAGCGGAAGTGTCTGCTTATCACGTTGCAGCGGAGTTTGATGATGAGGTCGGTCTGTCTCATCTTGCAGAAATTTCTGATGCGGTCACTACCGAGTTTGAGAATGTGCCGGCCAACAGTTTGCGCTTTCTGCAAAGCAGGTTACCGGTGTATCCACCACCGCAAGCAGTAGAGGTCGCACAGAATCGCAATGTCGAAAAATCTTTTTTTAAGGAGCACGGTCTGCCGGTTAACCGTTGCACCGCTATCACTGAAACTTCGCAAATAGAAGCTGCCTTTGCATCTATGAGTGGTAAGGCTGTGTTGAAAACCGCTCGCTTTGGCTATGACGGTAAAGGTCAACAGGTTTGTGAAAATGCCGCAACAGTAAAAACGGCCTTTGAGTCATTCGGCAGTGTAGAGTGTGTTCTTGAAGACTTCGTACCGTTTGACTGTGAGGTCTCTGTGGTACTCGCAAGAGATATCCACGGTAATATAGAGGCTTTTCCGGTAGTAGAAAATCAACACAAGAACGGCATTCTTGATATTTGTATCGTTCCGGCCCGGGTACCGGAAGAAGTGCAGCGCCAGGCCATTACTGCAGCAAAAGCGTTGGCAGAAGCGCTCGACTATGTTGGTGTACTAGCGGTAGAGATGTTTGTATGTGATGGCGCTGTATCTTTAAACGAGATCGCCCCGAGACCCCACAACAGCGGTCACTATACTATGGATGCCTGCAACTACTCGCAATTTGATCAGCAGGTGCGAACGCTTGCGGGTCTGCCGGTTGCAAAAGTAGTACAGCACCAGCCTGCAGTAATGCTTAACGTGCTGGGTGATTTAATTCTCAAAGAAGGCTTTCAATGGCAGGGTTTACAAAACCTGGACAACAGCCATGTACATGTTTACGGCAAGGCAGAGGCGAGAGCAGGCCGCAAAATGGCACATGTAAACCTGCTAGGCAGCGATGCAGACTCCCTATTGACGACTGTACGCGCTGCGCTCTGAAACGTTGACCCCGGATGCTGCCCACGGAACCGTTGACTAGTTAATCGGTTTACGGCGTTAAGCTATAGACAAGCGAACGTAGCTCGGCCCCAGCTGTCGCATCGAGTGCCGAATCAGGGAAGTGATCTATGGTATTACCGGAAAATGCACTGTTATCTGCGCGCAGGTAGAAGCGCAGATGTTGTGGATTTCCAGCAGGAACAGACAGTGCCGCAAGTGATACTGATATCTCTGCGATCTCACTGGATGTTGCGACCGTTGACTGGTCGACTGTTGTCCAGCTCCAATTGGTTCCGCTGCCGGTGTACTGTTGCACGTCGGCGTATTCAAGCAGTATGTCAGCACCAATTGGATACTCACCGCTGAAACCTCTAAATCCAGTGTTGATATTGTTATCTGTGTCTATGTAAATGCCGTGACCCCAGCTGAGGCTAAAGGTTTCATGATTTTTGTAGGCGATATATAAATCTGTTGCACTGTGTGCAACCCAGACTTCACGCCAGTCCAGTGGATTGTTTGCAGCGACACCGTAGATATCAGCCGGGTCAATACCCAGTGATTGCAAGCCGCTCCAATCATTGATCGCACCGTCTATAGTGAGGCTGTTTACCGGATTTGAGATAACTCCGGTTGGTGCTGATCCTACATCAATACTTACCGTTGCGTTGCTGCTGGTAAGCTCGCCGTCACTAACGCTGAAGGTAAAGCTGTCGACTCCGGTAAAACCGTTGTCTGGTGTATAGGTCATGTTTGGCGCTGTACCGGAAAGCGTACCACCCTGTGGTTGTGTTGTGACGTTATAGTTAAGTGTTGATTGCTCTGTGTCACGACCACTCAGTACAATGCTCAGTGGTTGTGCTGCACCGGTTGTTAGTGATTGTCCGTTTGCAATCGGGGCTGTGCTTGTAGGTTCTGCTGGTAGTACTTCAATTGCAACGGTAGCGTTCGGGCTGTTTGTGAATCCGTCGTTTACAAAGAACTGAAAGCTGTCTGATCCGCTGGCTCCGGCAAATGGCAAGTAAGTCAACTGCGGCGCAGTACCGCTCAACGTGCCGCTTGTTGGTTGTCTTGAGATAGTGTAGCTCAGCGGATCGTTGTCGGCATCGCTTGCACTCAGGTTAATACCCAGTGCTGTATCAAAGTTGGTTGTTACACTCTGACTCTGTGCCTGCGGAACTGTATTGATCGGGTTTTGTACTGATATATTTATACTGACGGTTGCTGGATTGCTGTCTGTTGTGCCGTCGTTGACAACATAGGTGAAGCTATCTGTACCCGCAGTTGTTGGTGCAGCATAGCTAAGGTTTGGTGCGGTACCGGTAAGTGCACCTGCAAGCGGCTGATTAATAATCCGATAGGTCAGCGCATCACCATCTACATCAGTACCTGACAGGGTTACCGGAACTGCAGTGCCGGTCAATGCATTGAGTGATTGATTGTTTGCGGATGGTCGGCTGTTAGCTGTAGGTGTGGGTTCGATAAAAAACTGCACAGATCGGGAATCACTGGATGCTGCACCATCGCTTACCCTGAAGGCGATGAGATCCTGTGAGGCGTTGGCGTTCGGCGTATAAACAAGGTTGGGTGCTGTGCCGGTTATTGTTCCGGCCTGCGGTGTTATCTCTACAATATACGTAAGCGGATCACCATCCGGATCGAAGCCTGTCAGTGTCAGCGGATAGGTGGTGCCCTCGGCAATTCTTATACGCTGCGCAAAAGCGACCGGGACCAGATTGCCTGCTGTGTTATTCGGGTTGACCGAATAGCTGAATTGTCTGCTTCTAGGATCAGCGGATGCATTAACGGCATTGTCGGGATAGTAGTCGACTGCTGTACCGGCGGTGGCAGCACTGTTGCCATGGAAATACAGCAACATGTTTTGCGGGTTATCAATTAGTGTACGTGGGATTTTTATCTCTACGCTGTCGTTGGCTGCCATAGCGTTAAGGGTACCGACAAACTCCCACAACCAGTTGTTCTGTACAACCAGACCCGTGTAGCGAAACAGCGCATCGCCTTCGACAAGAAAATCCGCCCCTACCGGTGATTCACCACCAAAGCCGCGAAAGCCTGTGGTGGCGTCAGAATCTGTGTCAATATATATCTGGTTGCCCCAGCTGAGGTCTGCGGTACCGTGTTCGGTATACGCGATGTAGAAGTCAGTCGCGTCGTGGGCCATGATAGCGCTGCGCCAGTCAATCTGGTTGTTGCTGCCTGTAATGTCTTGCGGGTCAGTTGCAAAGGGTGTCATTGCAGACCATTCTGTCAGATCACCGTCCAGATTGATGTCGGTTGCAGTGTTAGAAACTGTCCCGGTGCCGATTATTATGCGTGAATCTATGTTGAACACCACTGTTCCGGGTGCACTGTCTATGAGTGAATCATTCACCACGAACTCCAATGAATCCGTCCCAATGAAACCTGCGTTGGGTGTGTAGGTCAGATTAGGTGCGGTGCCGGTTAAAGTGCCGTTTGCAGGTGCGTTAGTCACCCGATAGGTCAGCGCTTGATTTTCCTGATCACTACCGCTTAACTGAAATACATAGGCCTGATCGACTAGGGTTTCCAGTATTAGTTCATTGGCAATTGGCCGGGTATTGAGTGATGTTGCGGCTGTTACTGCAATCTGAATAGTTGCCATATTGCTTGATACGGTGCCGTCGTCTACCGTGTAGGTAAAACTGTCTGTGCCGGTATATCCAGGGTTTGCAATATATGTCAGGTTTGGTGCTGAGCCGTTCAGCGTACCGAACTGCGGATTGGTTTCGATGTTATAGGTTAGCGTGTCATTGTTTGCATCGGTTCCTGTCAGCAACACGGGTACTGGAGTCGTTGTTTGTGTAGTAACGCTGCCCCCTGTTGCAACCGGAGCGTCGTTAAGAGGTGTCGCTGGCATCAACTCGACCACATGGGTGGTGTCGCTGTTGAACCTTAATGTTAGTACATTGCCGTTTTCAGAAAACGAATCCGCTCCCGAGACGGATGTGTTTGCCGTCATGGGTTCGCTGAGTACAATGCGGACTTCACCCTCGCCCTTGAATGTGAAGTTTAACTGATTGCCGTTACCGGTCAGTGAAATCAAGCGCGCCCGCATGGGCAGCTGGGTAATTCTTGTAGCATCTGTAACTGTGGCGTTCGGAGTGGTGAGTGAAACGATGAATTCACCGCCATCGTTTGGCAGGAAAACACGATCATCAGAATAGGCGTACCAGTTTGCAACCGATTCTATCTTTGCATCGTCAGTGATTTTTAGAGAAAACTGTCCAACGTCTGTGGCATCGACGTTGGCCGTGACTGTGCCTGCGGCACCAACCTGAAAATCTACAGCGGCGAAGGATTTAATGCGTTGATGCATATCCTGCAATGTGGCGAACTCAGCGCCAAAGCTTTTGGCATAAGCAATAGTGTCGCTAAACATCTCTTTGGTATATAAACCTGCATCCGTCTGAGTTGTCGGCCCGTAGTCGTGCCATAACCAGTGCACCAGAGGTTGTTGCGCATGTTTGAGCAGACCATCAAACTCTTCTTTCCAGATTTCGGTCGCCTGTGCCGGTGTATGGTTAAGGTAGTCTATCAGCGTGTAGTCTGGAGACATATTCAGGCTGAAGTACATCATGCTGTGTTGTGGTTCAAGATATCCGGTCGCCCCGAGATAACCGGAGCCGACTGCACCGGTTCTGCCACTGAGGTAATCGAGCCAGGGGTTTAGTGTTTCAACGACCTCCAGTGATTCAGCGTTGCCTGGCACTGCAGCACCGATAACAGGAGTCCCTACGTTCGTACCGATTTCTGCAGCACTGTCTTTGAATTCAAACTCAAGTTCGGCGGCGGTCAGCAGGCTAGTATGGTGTGGATGGGTCCAGGAGTGGGTTGCGATCTCGTTGCCCAGATCAATGTAGTCTCGATAGAGCGGGCCGGAAACGGACCAGTCGGTGTATTCCCCGTTAGCCGGATCGTTGCCGATATCAATATAGTATGAGCCTACAAAGTTATAGTCCTGTTTCCAGTCACTGATAATTTCCAGCAGTGGAATCTCTGTCTGGTTGAGCTCCGATGCAATCATGGCCTGATCCATATCGTTTCTGGCCAGAAAAACATGATCCGCACGTGACACCTGTAAAGATACAGGGGCTACGTTACCGTAGGTGACCCATTGAATTACCCGCCACAACAGATTGTTGTCTGCCATGATCTGATCGTTGGCGAAGTGTACGACACGTCCGCTACGTTCAATAATTTGCGCACCTGAATAGGTCGACCCTCCGGATTTGATGTGGTTTAATGCAGTAGATTGTTCCCCGCTAACCGGTTCAAAGCTGCCGAACCAGATTTGCTCATACGATTGCAGCTCTTCATTCGACTGGTAGGATTTTGTTACGGGGTGACTGTTGTCTGTAATTGTTACGGTTGCTTCAACGCCACTGAAATATTCTGTCGGTTGAATGCCGAGTACGGAAATCATCGCACTGGTAAAATTTGTAAATGATGACCCGTCGGCTTTTGATCCGAGAAACTCACCGGATGTAATAATACCAACACCGTTTTGTTGTGCTTCCAGCAGGCGGTTCACAATAGGTTGCCGGTTGGCATTCTTCACGTGCGACATCTGTGGGATCAGGATCGTGTCATAGCTGAGGAGATCAACGTTGGCCGCTGCCAGCTGATCTTCATTCAGCAGATCAAACGGTATGCCTGCCATCATCGCCTGATGCTGCATCGCGGCAAAAAGCTGGTTATAGGCAAATGGATCGTAAAAATTTGATTTACTGGATTGGGAGTGCACGATTGCGATTCGACGATCGTCAACCGGAATGATAATTTCAGCAGAACCAATAGTCAGCGATTGATTGTTGCTGACTTCGACGCCACCTTCGACACCACAACGTGCGAGTAGCAGTGCCAGTCCGAGGCTGAATAAGATCCGTTTTAATACGCGGGAATTGAAACGCATTGAATAGTCCTAATGGAACAACGCCGGGAAGAAACCACTTTTGTCGTGTTTCGGCGGGTATCAAGTTTGTCAATTAGTCGTCAAACCCGCATTTGGCATGCCATCCGGGCGAGAGGTAATTCAACTGTCCGGATGTAATGTCGCCGGCGTTCGGACGCGATATTCGTTGCGAGTAGTCGGACGAAGGTCAACCTGAAACGCTTTGGGTCTGCTGCGCCAGCTTGTCAGCTCTGCGAACGTACACTCCGGTGGTTTTCGTCGATCGTTCCGGAGCAACTATGCACCTCAAATGATCGGCAAAATGCCCTCCCGTAGCATGTACACGCTATGCTGATTTTTACCCCGCAAACTCCCGATTCTGTAAATCAAATGGCGTTTTTCACGACTGAAGCAATTTGTCGCTCTGTTTATCGATTAAATGCTTGACACTGCTGTCACTTAATGAGAAAAAAATCCCGCTATGGGGACAGATCATAAAAACATATTGGCGCGCGCGATCATCAGGATTCTGCGACCGCTGATTCGTGTCCTGATCAGAAACGAAGTCACGCATGCTGAATTGACCGAGCTGGTGCGGCAAACTTATGTTGAGGTCGCCTACGACACCTACAGCATTCCCGGTCAGGAAATGACATTTTCAAGAGTTGCGGTGCTGACCGGATTGAGTCGTAAAGAAGTGGTGCGATTAAAGGGTATCCTTGATGCAGAGGAAGTGTCGGTTAAGAAAGCGCCAAACCGTGCTCAGCGCGTGGTGCACGGTTGGCTTAGTGACAAGGATTTTCTAGATCGCAAAAAGTCTCCGAAAGACCTGCCAATCAAAGGATCAAAAAGCAGCTTTCAGGCTTTAGTGCAACGTTACAGTGGCGATATCACTTATGGTGCGGTGTTGGACGAACTGAATCTGATTGGCGTTACCAAACTCACAAAGGATGGTTCAGTCCGGTTGGTTAACAAAGCCTATATTCCCTATAAAGACGAACTTGAAAAAGTGCGAATCATGTCTGTTTGCGTTTCCGATTTGTTTGAGTCAGCTGTGTATAATATCGAAGACAAGGAAGATGATCCGCGGTTCCAGCGCCAAATGGTGTATGGCGGTATCGAAACCAAACTCGCCAGAAAGTTTAAAACCCTGTCCGGGCAGAAGGCGACAAAACTTTTGGAATCGCTTAGTAAGTATTTGTCATCAGAAAGAGACAAGTCCACTGCTTCAGATCGTGCCGGAGGCAAACGCGTCGGTATGGGGATTTATTATTTTGAAGAGTCACAAGATTCAAATGACGACAGTGACAGCAATACCTAGGTTTTTCCGTGTCCTCTGTGCCTGTCTAATAGTGCTGACAGGATGTGGCGGGGGTGATCCGGGTGAAGAGGGTGGCCTGATTGGTACCGGTATTATCGGTACCATCAGTGAGAACAAGGTGCTTGCCTCTGAGTCAGTTGAAATAAAAGCCAGCAGCGGAGAAAAATCTACTGCGGCACTAAATCGTGATCGCCGATACACCGCTGGCAACCTGCAAGGTGACGCTCCGTTTCTTATACGCAGCGATCTCGGTAACAGCGAGTACCGATATGCGATTGCCTACAGTACCGGCACGATTAGTAACGTGCACAGCTACTCGGATGCGATTCTGCGTTTCTGGTTTCAGGATCAGTTCGTGGATATCGACAGTGCTTTTAACAATGATGAGCCGCTAAGCGCGCTGCCAACGCAGGATCAGTTTGATTTGTTATCGGCGAACCTGTTCTCTGCTGTGTCTCTGGTGCTTGACCGGTACGGCTTTACCAGAGAGCAGATACTCTCTGCAAGTTATAAAGCCGATGATCGCGGTATTGATGCGTACCTCGATAACAATCCAGTGGTTATTGAGGGTAGTCAGATAAGTATTGTGGTAACCGATCCCGACACGCAGTATCAGAGTGAAACCACCGCAGTATTAAGTCTTGATCCTTCGCAAAGTGCCACTGGAGGTGGTGATACTTCTTCTCCTACAGTAGTGCAAAATGTCAGAGCGCTCGGTAGCAGTACCACAGAGGTTGTTGTGGTTTGGGATCCTGCTACTGATAACGTCGGAGTTATCGGTTATCAGGTAGAGCGAGATGGCGTGTTGGTGGCAACCACGCCGTTCCCGGTTTTTACCGACACCAACCTGCAACCGGGTAGTTTTCCTGTCTATACAGTTATCGCACTCGACGGCAGTGGTAACACCGCTCCAGCTTCAGCACCGGTTACGGGTCGGACCTTATTTGATGAAGATAACGAGCCACCTCCTGTACCCACAAGAATTACGCAGGTCGAAGCAACACCGAGCCGGGTAGTCTTGCAGTGGACAATTTCCAATATCAGTGATGTGGTTGCCTTTAATGTGTACCGTGCGGCATCGGATCAGCCCTCGGCGCTTCTGCTCAGATCAACCAGTACTGAAATGACAGATACATCCGTTACCGGGGGTATTGAGTACTGTTACCGTGTTGAGGCCGTTGATGCTGCTGGTAACACGTCAGGTCAAACAGAAGATTTTTGTGTAACGACTCAGGGAACCGCGATAGGTGCAACGAACCAAAGCAGTGTGAGTGTTGGCGGTCTTAATGTACCGGAGGTAGATAACATCAGCTGCAGTGCTGTGTTTCCCGCCACTATCCCGGAAGACGCCGTCTTTGCAGAGCCCTGCTATCTGGTCAACGCAGATGTTGAGATAACCGGCTTTGCCGATGTTGATATTGCAGCTGGTACCGTTCTTAAGTTTGCACAGGGCACCGGTCTCCTGGTTACTGCCAATGCTTCCCTGTCAGTCAACGGGCTTACGGAAAGTCCGGTGATTTTTACCGGTCAGGAAGATGTGCGCGGCTTCTGGCGCGGCATCACTTATGATCAAACTGAAAGTGAGGACAACCAGGTTGTTAACGCAGTCATTGAATATGCCGGTCAGGGGCAGCTTGCGGCACTGGCAGTGAATTCGTTTGAGGGCTCCAGGTCTCGAATCCGGCTGCAGGGATCTCTGATTAGAAATAATGCCTGGACAGGTGTTAGGCTAAACGCCGCTTCTACACGACTTGATCTGTTCGATGGCAATACCATGACTGAAAACAGATTTCCTGCATACATCAGTCCGCTGTTGTTATCTTCAATCAGTGCCAACAATACATTTACCGGTAATGAAATTGATGAAATCACAGTACCACGGTTAGGTATAGACACTGATACCGTCTTTCCTGACCTTGGGGTAGCACTGAGAAACTATGGTATTACACTCACAAACGCTGATCTTACTATTGATGCAGGTGTTGAAATTATTTTTGGACCCGGTATCTCTATGTTTGTTGAGGATGATAGTAACCTCATCGTAAACGGTACAGCAGACAATCCTGTTCTATTTACTTCAAGCGTAAGGGGTGCCGGTGAGTGGGGTGGTGTACACCTGACCGATTCCCCTGACAGCAGGCTCGAAGGTCTGATCATAGAGTATGGTGGGGAGCCGGTTGCCAGATATAACGCCAACCTGGCGCTTGATAATTCTTCAGTAACGCTCAAGGATGTAACGCTACGCAACAGTTCCGGCTATGGCTACTTTGCAGATGAAAATTCGCAGGTGACTGATCTGGGCAATGTGCAGCAGACCAACAATGCGCTGCAATAGCTGCTTGAGTTAGCCACTCTGGTCATCACTCTGGTCATGAATAACCTGGGTTATGAACACCCGGGCTATGTGTAGCTACTGAGTGTACCAAGCCAGGAAAGTGCCAGGCCAGGAGAGTTTCAGCCTAAGCAAGCATCAGGCTAAGTAGAGGCATCGGGAGTAACCGGGACCACGTGTTCTTCTATAACTCTTGCTGCCGTAAAGAGAATATCCTCCCGATAACGACTGGCGACCATCTGTACGCCAATCGGGCAGCCGTTGCTCATACCGGTGCTCACCGCGATTGCCGGTACCCCCATAAACGGTAAGCCGATCTGGGTGAGTTGCGCTTCGAGGACATGTTCGAATGATTCTATAGATTCAACATCAAGATTATCTTTAAATGGCAGCGTTGCAGAGACCGGGATCAACACAACCGGATAGTCATCCATAAACTGCATCCACTGCCTTACAAAAACTGATCGGGTCTGCAACAGATCAAGAAACCCGTTCAGATCAGGCGCCGGATACAATCGCTGCATCTGTGCAAAAACGAAGTTGGCATCCGGATCGTTTTCCTTTTCTACAATGGCGCTGCCGTTGCGGCGCATTTCAGACATCCAAAGCAGTATCTGCATTTCGGCGGGTTTTCTTACAGGCGGGCAGTCAACTTCTTCAACTATCCAGCCTGCGTTAGCGAGTTTGTCAGCACTTTGTCTAAGCGCTTTCTCAATGACGGGCTCGGTCTGCATACCATCTGGCTTTACACAAAGCGCAACCTTCTTTTCAAAACTCTCAAATGATAACGGCGCCGGTGTCCACCACGGGTCACGTATGTCTCTCGCCGCCATTGCATGAAGAGCAAGTTCAAGATCATCAATCGATCTCGCCAGTGGACCTTGTACTGCAGTTATCTGCCCGCCTATGTGACGGTCTGCAGCACAGGGGTTTAACGAAGGCACGCGGCCGAGACTGGGTCTGATTCCGTGTACACCGCAGGCATAAGCTGGATATCTGATCGAGCCCGCGATATCACTGCCGAGCGCTATGGAGCCGATGCCGGATGCCACTGCGGATGCTGCACCCCCTGAAGAGCCACCAGGTGTCAGCTCGCGGTTTACCGGATTGCGGGTATGACCGTGAACGGTATTGCGGGTAAACCATCGCATGGAAAAAGCCGGGGTATTGGTTCTGCCGATAAAAACAGCATCGGCTTTTCTCAGGTTGTTGACTACGGCGTTATCCTGATCAGTGATATTGTCTTTTTGAATTTGAAGACCATTGGTGTTTGCATAGCCAATCTGATCTACGTTGATTTTAATGGTGACTGGTACGCCTGCTAATGGGCCAACCTCTTCACCGTTGGTGATTCTTTTATCAATTGCAGTTGCAGTTGCCATTGCTTCATCCGACATGTCCGTAACCACTGCGTTTAGCGCAGGATTAACCGTGTTCAGGCGTTCCAGCGCAGACCGGGTAACGTCAACTGCACTGAGATGTCGGGCTTTGATCTTTGTAGCAGTCTCGGCAGCGCCGAGTTGCCAGAGTTCTGTAGGTTCCGGTTTTTTAGTCATAAAGATGGATCGCTAGGTTATGGCTTGTTCTGGTCTTCAATTAGCCGTTGAATAACATCATGAACATTTCGGTCTGGTGGGAAAACAGGATAAAAGTGATGCGTAATTGTGCCGTTATCAATGATCATCGTCAGACGCTTTAGTAATGTGTTGCCATCAACAGTGAGTGTTGGCAGGTTAAGCGCAGACTGCAGTTGTAGCTCGTCGTCTGAAAGTAGCGGGTAGGGCAGGTGTAGTCGTTCAACTGCCTCATTCTGATAGGTAGTGCACTGGGAAGACAGGCCAAAAAGATGATCAACTCCCAGTGCCGTGAGTTCATTCATGTGATCACGAAATGCACATGATTGAGGTGTGCAGCCGCGTGCTCCTGGAATTTCATTCCAGCCATCCGGTAGTGGTGTGTCCGGTCTGCCTGTCATCGGATAGATGTATAAAACCGTTCTACCTGCCAGAGCAGCCAGATCTATGGTTTGTTTATCTTTAATTTGTTTATTGGTTGAACCACTGGTCGATGTCAGTGCCACAGATGGCAGTTGTGCACCGGCTAAATGATCGGCTGCACCGTCATCTTCCGGTTGTGGCAGTTGACTCCAGTCAACCTCTTCAAGAGACATGGCTTCCTCCGCTGTGTAGCTCAGTTTATGTCTGCCATCTGCCTTCAAAGTCTTCCGGTATCAGCAGGATTTCACGATCGAGGGATTCAACGTTGCGCCTGCCACACAGTGCCATGGTGGTATCGAGTTCTTTATGAATGACTTCGAGGCATTTAGTCACCCCGGCTTCACCCATTGCACCGAGTCCATAACTAAACGCCCGACCAATGTAAGTACCGGTGGCGCCCATCGCCAGGGCCTTTAATACATCCTGACCTGATCGTATGCCACTGTCCAGATGAACTTCCATTTGCCCACCCACCGCATCAAGTACCGAAGGTAATGCGCGAATTGATGTCATTGCACCGTCGAGCTGGCGGCCGCCATGATTTGAAACAACAATTGCATCAGCGCCGGCTTGTGCTGCGATCTTCGCATCATCCTTATCGATAATTCCTTTTAATATTACCTTGCCGCCCCATTCTTCTTTGATGCGCGCTACACGGTCCCAATCGAGTGATGGATCGAATTGTTCACCGATCCATTTCATCATCTGTGCGGGGTCGCCATCGACATGACCGACTATATTGCCGAGGTTACGTCGTTTAGCGCCCAGCATATCAAGCCCCCAGCGCCATTTGGTCATCAGATTGGCAATGGAGGAAGGGGTCAGTTTCGGGGGCGCTGACAAACCATTCTTTAGGTCTTTGTGGCGTTGCCCGACAATCTGCAGATCCAGTGTAATAACAAGTGCCGAGCACCTGGCGTCTTTGGCCCGTTGAATCAGACGGCTCAGATAGTCTTCGTCTTTCATTGTGTAGAGTTGAAACCAGAACGGTTTGCTGGTGGCTTCGGCCACCTCTTCTATTGAATTGATAGACATCGTAGAGAGCACGAAAGGAACACCAAATGCCTCTGCTGCGCGAGCGGCTTTTATCTCGCCGTTAGCACTCTGCATTCCAGTCATACCTACCGGTGCCAATGCCACTGGCATTGAAACCGGTTCACCGATCATCTGTGATTCTGTACTGCGACCGGACATATCTACAGCGACACGCTGACGCAGATAAATTTTCTGAAAATCACTGGTATTTTCGCGAAAGGTTTGCCCGGTCCAGCTACCGGCTTCTACGTAGTCGTAGAACATACGAGGGACGCGACGTTTGTAGACTGGCTTAAAATCTTCTACGCAAGTGATGGTCGGCTGGGTGATGGGCATGGGATCGCGGTGTTTGTGTTTGAGCTGTGAGTATAACCTGACCATTGGTTAGATTATATCTACATAATTGCGTAACTAGTGCGAAGAACCAGGCGTACAGGTATTAACAGCGACGTTGCATACGGGTCTTTTAGCAGTGCTTCTACATTGGCAAAGTACCCGGGGAGCGAGCCACTACTTCAATAACGACTGCAATCGTATATTCGAACGGTGACGACCAAATGCCAGAGACGCCTCTGTCGCCGCTATCATAGCGACAAGAATCAACAGGGTCGAAATACTGAAGTCGACAATGAGCCACCCGGCGACAAGAGGAAAACCGAAGATCCCAATAAAATAGGTCAGCGAAAAAAGCTGCAAAGTCTGTGGGACAAGATCTTCATCAGCATCGTTAGCCGCCATTGCAGCTAAAACAGGATATGAAGCTCCATAACCAATTGCAAACAGGATAGCGCAGACGATGTACACAGTCTGGTTGCCATCAATAAATAAGAACAGTAAAACACCGGCAGTCATTACGCTCTGCAAAAGACCTATGATTCTATACGGTGCCACACCGCCTTTGAATTTTGCAAACGCAACACGGCAAATCACAGTTGTGACCGTGTAGACCAAAAAATAGTCCGCGTAGATCAGGCCCGCCGATGCGGCGATCACTGTCTGAAAATTGTTCACACCTGCAAATACCGATGCACCAAGAAACACCATCACCACTGGCAACCTGGCACGTGACCGAAAGATCGTCTTAACAGACTTAAGAGATAGCCTGGAGTGATTGTTTGAAGCGTCACTATTTGCATGTTGTCCAATTGACTTGGAGATCAATAAAAACAATGAGCCACTGACAGCGCAGAAGACCGCTACCATTCTAAAAGCAACCCGTATCTCGTATCCAGCGGACTCCAGCCATGACGCAAAGACAGGCGAAAGTCCAAAGCCAGCCATTAGGAACACCGCATAAAGGGAAAACATTTGCACACGATTTTCTGTGTTGCTAAGGCGTGTCAAAACAACCGGTGCGAGCGTGTACATAAGTCCCCAGCCAAATCCAATCAGAGCACTGGCAATAGTTAACGCAGGTCCAATGTTCTCTGCGATCGAATACAGAAACAAAGCTGCCGTGATTGCATACCCGGAAAGGCCAAGTGTTTTCAAGCGTCCGATAGCATCTGACAGATGCCCTGAATAGTAGACCGTGATTAGCGTGGTCAAAGCCGTGATAAGTAACATTCTACCAACGTCTTTTTCGTTGGCTCCGAATTCGATAAACAGATCAGGCAATAGAAAGGTCAACCCGTATGTTCCCGATTGCAGGAATACCGCTAGAAAGAACAGGGAAAATAGAACCAGTCGTGACATTGTTTTCAACGGTACGAGTCGCGGGCAAAATTGTATGACATCAACATAAATGAAAACGTACTATCGTGGTTGAGGAAAGTATCCTCGAAAGTTTGCAAATGATTGGTGTTGAACCGCTGATGACTGTTTAACTCGCGTCGAAATCCAGCACAACGTTGTCGTCGTTAGGGCGGGTCTGACACGCCAGAGTAAAGCCCGCTTCAATTTCCCAGTCTGCGAGTGAGAAGTTCACGTCCATTGCTGTCTTGCCTGAAATTACTTTGCAGCGGCAGGTACAGCACATTCCACCGGCGCATGAGAATGGCAGATCAAGTCCGGCTTTTTGGGCCGCAGCAAGAACAGTTTCATCCTTGACTCGCACAACGCGTTCAGATCCGTCGCGAATAATCTTTACAGCAATACCCGTGGCAGTTTCGTTGTTGGAAGCAGGTTTTGATGAGGTGGGTGGTTCGTTGCCTGTATAGAACAGCTCAAACATGATGTTGTCTTTGTTGATACCCAGTTCAGTTAGTGCCCTGTTGCAGTTGTCGATCATTTCCTTAGGGCCACATAGATATGCAGCATCGAACGAGCGGGCGTCTATCAATCCTGAAGTGCTGAACTGTTTCAGTTTGTCAGCATCAATGCGGCCATTAAGCAGTTCGGCGTCCTGTTTTTCACCACTGAGTATGTGTACCAGCATCAGTCGCTCTTTGAAGCGATCTTTCAGGTCATCCAGATCGCGGCGAAACATAATGCTTCGAGTGTTGCGGTTGCCATAGAGAAGTGTAATGCGGCTGTCTGGCTCATCTGTGAGTACTGAACTGGCAATCGAAAGACAGGGAGTGATACCCGAGCCTGCAGCGACGAGCAGGTAGTTATGTGTACCACCGACAGGGGTGGTAAATCTGCCTTCCGGAGTCATAACCTGTAACTGATCACCGGGTTTTAATGTAGTTGCATAATTTGAAAACAAACCATCCGGCACACACTTGATACCTACCTCAAGGTGCTTGTCACGATAATATGAACAGATAGAGTAGGAGCGTCTGATATCTTCGTTGTTTATTGTGGCGCGTAGTGTAAGGTATTGCCCTGGAATAAACTGATAATCTGCTTTACAGGCATCCGGCACCTTAAAGCCAAGCGTTACTCCATCCGGCTGCGGTCTGGTATGGCTGATTGTTAGGTTATTGAATTCAGGCATATCAATGGCACTTGAAGTATTCGAAGGGTTCAAGGCATTGATTGCATCGGTACTGTGCTTTGCATGGCGTTGAACCGAACTCTGAAACGCGTTCGGTCTGCCCGCTGTCACATGCAGGGCAGTTGACCTGCCGTGTTGCAAACAACGCAGATTTGTCCGCAGCAGCGTTCAGTGGTGGTGCAATTCCATTGGCTTTGAGCTTCTGATGGCCTTCTTCAGTTATCCAGTCTGTCGTCCATGGCGGTAATAATGATCTTTCCACACGCGCTTTGAAGCCGGCAGTTTGTAAGGCCTCAAGTACGGACTGTTCGATCACATCGAGTGCCGGGCAACCGCTATAGGTCGGGGAGACTTTAGCAACCACTGTGTCTCCCTCTAGCTCGACCGAGCGGAGTATGCCAAGGTCAGTCAATGTCAGATACGGGAGTTCCGGATCGGGTACATTGGCCGCAATCTTTCTGGCAGTTTCCAGATTGGCCTGAATATTTGGAGTCGCCATCACCAACTCGCTCCGGGATAAGCGCGCTGCATATACTGGAGCTCGGCTAAAAGAAAACCAAAGCCTTCAGTGTGTTGTCCCTGGCGACCACCGGTTTGCGGATAAGGCACTTCCGGTATGATAAGTTTTGCCTGTTCAAAAAGGTTGTGGACGGTGCTGTCCCAAACTGTCTTTACCGGATCTATGTTCGTTAGTACGTTAGCTTCAATGCATTGTTGCCGTGATTCATCTACAGTAAAAAGCTCGCCGGTATAGGGGTGTAGTTCTTCAACAGCTGCCTGCATACGCATTGCACTTTCTTCGGTACCGTCACCAAGCCTTACGATCCACTCACCCGCATGACGGATGTGATAGCCGATCTCTTTTTCGGCCTTGGCCGCGATACCGCGTAACGTTTCATTGCTGCCTTTGGCAATACCCTGCCATAAGGGGTGCATAAATGCAGCAAAGTAAAACTGCTTGAGCATAGTATGGGCGAAGTCAGTGTTCGGACGCTCAACGAGTAAGCAGTTTGTGTATTCCCGGTCGGTTCTTAAGTAGGCGAAGTCATCTTCAGTGCGACCTGTGTTTTCAAGTGTGGCTGCGTAGCTGTAAAGCGCACGGGACTGCCCGATCAGATCCAGTGCCATGTTCGGCATGGATAAATCTTCTTCAAGCATGGGTGCATGGCCGCACCACTCTGACAATCTGTGGCCGAGAATCAGGTGGTCATCAGCAATCTGAATGATTGTGTTTGTCAGTGCGTCGGTTGCTGTATCTTTTAATTCGGTAACAGCCACTACATGTGTCCTACTTCATCGGGTATATCGTAGAAACTTGGGTGCCGGTATATTTTGTCTGCAGCTGGATCAAAATTTTCAGAGGCATTGGCAGGGTCGCTGGCAACAATACTGGAAGCAGGAATAATCCAGATAGAATTGCCTTCTTCACGACGGGTATACACGTCGCGGGCTGCCTGCATTGCCATTTTTGCGTCCGCTGCATGTACGCTGCCAACATGCTTGTGGTTTAAACCGTTGCGCGGGCGGATAAATACTTCCCACAGTGGCATGAGTTCTGTCGTCATGATTACCTGCCTTGCTGCTTAAGCAGCCTTTGAATTTTGTTTGGCAGCGTAGGCAAGTGCGGCATCGCGAACCCATTTGCCTTCATCCCATGCTTTTTTACGTGCCTTGATGCGGTCTTTGTTCATCATGCCGTGGCCTTTTACCACGCGCCAGAATTCATCCCAGTCAATTTCGCCAAAATCGTAACCGCCATCCCCGTTGTTCTTACCTTGATTCCACGTGAGGTCGGGGTCTGGCATGGTAAGCCCGATTAACGCTGCCTGTGGAACGGTGGCATCCACAAACTTTTGTCGAAGTTCATCGTTGGTAAAGCGTTTTATTTTCCACTTCATTGATTGATCAGAGTGCTGGCTGGCTGTGTCTGAAGGGCCGAACATCATTAGTGAAGGCCACCACCAACGATTAAGTGCATCCTGTGCCATGGCTTTCTGATCCTCATTACCCTCAGTGAGCGATTTCATTAGCTCATAGCCCTGTCGTTGATGAAAACTCTCTTCTTTACAAACGCGAATCATTGCCCTTGCATATGGTCCGTAAGAGCATCGGCACAGTGGTACCTGATTCATTATTGCCGCGCCATCAACCAGCCAGCCGATCGCACCGATGTCTGCCCAGGTTGGGGTCGGGTAGTTAAAAATAGATGAATATTTTGCGGTGCCGCTAAGCAGCTCTTCAGTCATCTGTTCACGTGATACGCCAAGTGTCTCGGCGGCTGAATACAAATACAAACCGTGGCCGCCTTCATCCTGCACTTTGGCGAGTAGTGCCACTTTACGTCTCAGTGACGGTGCGCGTGTGATCCAGTTACCTTCCGGCAGCATGCCGACAATTTCCGAATGTGCATGCTGACCGATCATTCTGATGAGTGTTTTTCGGTAGGCGTGTGGCATTGGATCGTTGGGCTCGATCTTTTCCTCGGCATCGATTCTCGACTGGAACGCGTCGAGAAACTCAGCGGTTTCTTCTGTCTCTGTTTCTGCGCCTATCAGGCCCTGGGAATACATCGCGTTCTCCATCTGCACCGCACCAGTGGTAGTGTCGGCAAAGCGTTACAAAAATTGAGTTTTTATTGAAAATAATGTAACATATTATACGACATTACAAATGTAGCTCGAATTTATTATTTCTAATAGTTAGCAGGCCAGATTGCGCGGCTGAAAAGACCTCCATCGACGTTAATAGTTTGACCAGTGATAAAACTTGCCTTGTCGTCGATTAAAAGTAGCAGAGTATTGGCAACATCATGGGGTGTGCCAATGCGACGCAGCGGTGTCAGATTTGCCCAGTTGTTGTTGTAGTCATCTGTTTCTGCAGCGGTTCTTTTTGTAGCAATTGCACCCGGGGCAATGCAATTAACGCGTATTCCGCGCGGCCCGAGTTCAAGGGCCGTGGATTTGGTAAACATTTCAATGCCGCCTTTGCTTGCGGTGTAATCGACTAAAGCGGGAAAAGCCAGATGGTTGCAACCGGATCCGATATTTATGATTGAGCTTCCCGTTGCCGCGGTTTTGGCAAATTCCTTTGTCATAAGAAAGCAACCGGTGAGATTAGTGTTGATGGTTTTTTGCCAGTCATCCACAGAAAGCTCATCCAGTGAGGCCCAGGTCTGGATGGCTGCGTTGTTAACCAGTAACTCAGGTGCGTGCTTGTGATCTTTTGCAATGGCAGCGAAAAGATCGGCTACGATATCAGCGTTACCAATGTCGCCTGCGATAGCGCTTGCAGAACCACCGTTATGACAAATATCTTTCGTTGTTTGTTGGGCTTGCAACTCGTCAATATCGTTCACAATGACAGTCCAATGATGTTGTGCGAGCGTGGTGGCAATGACGTGTCCTATTCCACCGCCGGCTCCGGTGACAATAGCAATTGGGTTATTTTTCATGATGATTATCGATTGACAATGATGAATGGTCTAAACGCATAAAACACTCAAATGTATCATATGAATAGCAAGCGTGTTTTATTGACAGTGTGCCTGCAGAAATTTCCGTAATGACCGTGAGAAGTATTGATGATAAATGTAGAAAGTTACGTCGCCGGGCAGTGGGTAGCTCCTGGTGATTCCGCACAAGTCATAAAATCAGCAGTGAGTGGCGAAGAAGTCGCCTATGCCGGAATAGATCACGTAGATACGCAGGCAATGTTGGCAGCCGCGCGTGAAAAGGCGGGGGTTGCACTTCGTGAAATGACCTTTCATGAACGCGCGACCAAACTCAAAGCACTCGCAACACTACTCAATGACAATAAAGATGCGTTGACGGAGTTATCTTTTCACACTGGCGCAACCCGTTCCGATTCAGCCATTGATATTGAGGGCGGGATAGGAACCCTGTTTGTTTTTGCCTCTAAAGCAAAACGCGAATTACCGGATGATCGTATTCTTATAGACGGTGACACAGAGCAGCTGTCGCGCCGGGGCAGCTTTCTGGGTCAGCACATCTATACCTCCAGACCGGGTGTGGTGGTACAGATTAACGCGTTTAATTTTCCTGTCTGGGGCATGCTTGAAAAACTTGCACCGGCATTACTGGCTGGCATGCCATCGATTATTAAGCCGGCAACTGTCACGTCCTACCTGACAGCCGCCTGCTTCAGGCTGATGGTCGAGAGCAGAATATTTCCAGCAGATGCCATGCAGTTGATCGTCGGCAGGCCTGCGGGTCTGTTTGAGCAGCTTCAGTCACACGATCAGGTAAGCTTTACCGGATCAGCGCAAACCGCGTTCGCTTTAAGATCAGACCCTCACCTGTTGAAACACTCAATAAACTTTAACGCTGAGCAGGATAGCCTTAACAGCACAGTGCTTGGTAATGATGTGGATGCTGGCAGCGAAGAGTTTGATATTTTTGTTAATGAAATCTGTCGCGAGATGACAACTAAAGCTGGTCAGAAGTGCACAGCGATCAGAAGAATTATGGTGCCCGATGCAATGAAAATTGATGTAGCAGATGCCGTCTGCGCAAAACTGGCCAGTGTAACTATTGGTGATCCAAAGCTAGCGGATACCAATATGGGGGCACTGGTGTCTCAGGCGCAAAGAGATGATGTAGTGGAAAAATCCACACTTATCGCATCAGAGGCAAAGCTGGTGTTCGGTGGTGCACCGCCTGATGTATGTGGTGCTGATATCAACACCGGTGCATTCGTGAGCCCGAAATTATACTTGTGTGAAAACCCGGATACTGCCGAGCATGTCCATGCAACAGAGGCGTTTGGTCCGGTTGCCACGTTAATGCCTTATAAAAACATTACCCATGCAGCTGAACTTGTTAACCGGGGTGGCGGGAGTCTGGTTGCCTCAGTGGTAACTGAAGATGCAGCCTTCGCCCGGGATCTGACGCTTGCCTGTGCTTCGCATCACGGGAGACTGTACTTTAATAACCGGCATTCAGACGAAGAATCAACTGGCCACGGTTCGCCGTTACCACACATGACCCACGGTGGACCGGGCAGGGCCGGAGGTGGTGAGGAGCTCGGCGGGATCAGAGCGGTGAAACATCATATGCAACGAACATCTGTACAGGGAAGTGCCGATATCCTTACTGGTATTTGCAATAGCTACATTCCCGGTGCTGCACAGGATAACTCTGCTGTTCACCCGTTTAGAAAAACCTTTGGCCAGTTATCTGTTGGTGAGACAATCAAAGCCGGTCCGCGCAAAATCACTATTGCGGATATTGAGCACTTTGCAGAATTCACCGGTGATAAATTCTACGCCCATATGGATGAAGAAGCCGCTAAAGCTAATCCCTTTTTTCCAGGTCGTGTAGCTCATGGTTATCTGTTGCTTTCATTTGCGGCGGGTTTATTTGTAGATCCTGCCCCGGGTCCGGTGCTTGCCAACACCGGTCTTAATGGTCTAAGTTTTCAAAAGCCGGTAGTAGCGGATGACAGCATTAGCGTCACGCTCACAGTTAAGAGTAAAAAACGCCGTAATGATGATTACGGAGAAGTTCGATGGCATGTAGTACTACATAACCAGAATGATGAGCAGGTCGCGAGCTATGAGCTGCATACGATGAACGCATTTGCGAAATCTTAGCTGTTGGTTTGTTTAAGTTCTGCCGGTGCCTTCGGGAAAAGTAACTGTTAATGGATAAAGAACTTGCGGTTCTGCTAGAGCAATTGCAGCAGGATAAATCGCTTAAAGTCTGGTCATTGATCATTACGTTTTTTGGTGACGTTGTTGTTTCCCGTGGCGGCAACATCTCAGCAAAGACAATTCAAAGTGTTCTCAATGCAAAGGGCATCAGTGCCGGTGCTGTTAGAACGGCTCTTTCTCGTCTCGCCGGTGATCAATGGATTGAAAGGCAAAAGATCGGGCGGGAAAGTTACTACAAACTTGCCGGGAATGGCTATGAGCCATTCGAGCAGGCGGCGAGCAGGATTTATGCGCCTCCTTCCTGTCCTGAAGATACCGATTCTGCCGGTTATTGGAGCATATCCATAAGGCAGCCGGGCAAACCCCGAGTACAACCTGTATATGGAGCGATTGAGGTGGGGGCGAATTGCAGTTTGGTTTTTCATGACCATGATCAGTCGTCGGAAAATGCACCTGATATGGCGAGTGATAATCTGGTTTTCACCGGTGAGTTGACAAATGTTCCGGAGTGGCTCGCTGAAGCAGTAATTCCTGAAGCTGTGCAGCAGGGATATGACTTACTGATCGCGCGTTTCTCTTCGATAAAAAACGTAGAAAAAATTTCGCCACTCAACTGTTTACTGATACGCAATTTGCTTATTCATGAATGGCGCAGGTTGTTGTTGCGTACACCGCGAGTGCCGCACGCCTTGCAAACAGCTCACTGGCCTGAACAAATCTGTCGACAATTTGTGGCTCAACTGTATCATCAGCTACTCTCCGGATCAGAAAGCTGGTTAGATGAAAACGCCACTTCTATTCACGGATCTCTGCCGCAGGGTACAGAGAATATTCGCAGCAGATTCACTCGCGATTATCAGCTGGTGCGATGACTTCAATTCCGGTTTCTTGATAAGGATTTGCCAATGAAAGACGTCTACCTTTGTGAAGCCACGCGTTCACCGATAGGCAGGTTCGGTGGAGCACTGTCATCCGTTCGACCTGACGATCTGCTGGCATCGGTTATTAAATCTGTTATGTCCAGGGCGTCTGATCTTGAGCCGCAGGCAATCGATGATGTGATTGTTGGATGTGCGAATCAGGCGGGGGAAGACAATCGTAACGTGGCGAGAATGGCCGTGTTATTGGCAGGGCTGCCAGTCACGGTGCCTGCGGCAACCGTTAACAGGCTTTGTGGTTCCGGGCTGGATGCGGTTGGTATTGCAGCAAGGTCCATTGCCAGTGGTGAGGCAGAAGTGATTATTGCCGGTGGTGTAGAAAGTATGAGCCGCGCGCCGTTTGTGATGCCGAAGGCAGACGCTGCTTATTCAAGAAAAGCAGAGATTTACGACACCACTATTGGTTGGCGGTTTGTTAATAAGGCGCTTAAAAACCAGTACGGAGTTGATTCAATGCCGGAGACAGCAGAGAACGTAGCCGAAGACTATAAAATATCACGCAGTGATCAGGATGCTTTTGCATTGCGTTCCCAGCTAAAAGCAGCAGCTGCGATTGCTTCCGGCAGGTTGTCCAGAGAAATTACGCCAATCACTGTTCCACAACGCAAAGGTGATGCAGTAGAGGTTGCAGTAGACGAACATCCCCGTGCCACGACTCTGGATAAGCTGGCCGCCTTGCCAACCCCCTTTAAAGCAGGTGGGAGTATCACAGCAGGAAATGCATCCGGGGTGAATGACGGTGCTGCTGCAATGATCATTGCCTCAGAAGATGCCGCCAAAAAGTACAATCTAACACCCAAAGCGAAGTTCATAGGAATGGCAACTGCAGGTGTTGAACCACGGGTGATGGGTATCGGGCCTGCACCAGCGGTACAGAAACTGTTGACGCGAACCGGGCTAATGATAGAAGAAATGGATATCATAGAACTCAACGAAGCATTTGCAGCGCAAGGTTTAGCAGTGCTACGTGAACTTGGTATTGACGACGATGATGTGCGGGTTAATCCGAATGGCGGTGCTATTGCTCTGGGTCATCCGCTCGGTATGTCCGGTACCCGGCTTGCATTGACTGCGATGGTTGAGTTGCAGGAGCAGCAAAAAAAGTTTGCGCTGTGTACGATGTGTATCGGTGTCGGGCAGGGTATTGCACTTGCTATGCAGCGGGTCTGATCAGTTTGCTTAAGAGCAAGCTCCCTGTGAATAAAATCCATATCAAATATTTGTGCGTCTGCACCTGGCACATGATAGCGTCAGCTACTTGCTAACCCGCAGTGTGGATGTTGTGTGACTAATCTATTGCTCTACCTTGCCACAGTCCTAATCTGGGGCACCACCTGGTATGTGATCAAGCTACAGCTTGGCCCTGTGCCAGAGAGCTGGTCTGTTGCGTGGCGGTTCTTTATCGCTGCAGGACTGGTTGCTTGCTGGCTCGGTGTGCGTGGCAGACTGGTTGATTTGCCTAAAGGCCGGGATCTATTATTTGTTTGCGCGCAAGGCGTGATGCTCTTCTGCCTTAATTACTGGTTGTTCTATCTGATTTCCAATGACCTCACGACCGGTCTCGTGGCGATACTGTTTTCGTTGATCACAATAATGAATATTTTCAATCAACGAGTATTTTTTAAAGTACGGGTAAATACTCGTACGCTTATTGCCAGTTTGATCGGTATTGCCGGTCTGGTTCTGGTGTTTTATCCGGAATTTGCGAAAGTGCAATCCAGTGAGAGACTCGGTGTTGCGGTACTGCTGGGTATATTGGCTACCTGGTTTGCTTCAGTGGGCAATGTGATATCCGCACGGAATTCCCGCGCAGGATTGCCAATAATAAGAACCAATATGATTGGTATGTTTGCAGGAGCGATTGTAATGAGTGCAATCGCATTTGCCAGTGGCGATGTACCCGCTATTGAGTTAACACCACGCTATCTGGGGGCAATGCTATATCTGGCGGTCATCGGTTCAGTTGTCGCGTTTGGCTGTTATCTGACTTTAATTAGCAGAATCGGTGCAGACAAAGGGGCGTATGCAGGTGTTGCCTTTCCGATCGTGGCACTATTGATCAGTACCTGGCTGGAAGACTATCGCTGGACGCCACCGGCCATGTTAGGAGTTCTGCTTATTGTTGTGGGTAATGTGTTGGTGTTAAGCAAACCGGATAAATCTGTAGGGAAATCTGCCTAGATAGTTACTGACATCTGTCAGACTGACTTATTGTATTCTCACCGATTAACCTAAAAACCACTCCCCCGCAATCCGGTTTCGGTGATTGATCACGGCTGGTATTGCCTTGCAGTTGTGAATCCTTAAGAGTTACAGCGATGTCTTCTCCTTTAGTTGATAGTCCGCCAACTTTTGAAGCGTTATTATTCTCAATGGAAGACGCAGTCACTATAAGATCAACGGTGCCGGTGTCGGTAAAAGCATGTACGCCACCTCCGGTGTTACCCGCAGAGTTATCTCGTATCTCGACAGAATCCAATTCAGCCTCTGCTACATCGCGAAGTAGTATCGCACCACCGGAGAACACAGCATTATTGTCGTTGAAATGACTGTTCTCAATGGTTAGTTCCAGCGCACTGCCGTCATAAACAGCCATGCCACCTCCGGCAAAGCCGGTGTTGCCGGTAAAGCGGGAGTTCTGAATATGAACTGTTCCAAACAACGAGGTAATTCTGACTGCACCTCCCCATCCGCCGCGGTTGTTTTTGAAGATAACGTTGTCGAGTGTCAGGTCTCCTCCGCGAAAATCCATTCCACCCGGCCCCATTGTCGGAGATCCGGCAACGATCCGATCAGCGACGGTTAAATTTTTAATAGAAACACGCTCTGCATCAGACGTTACAATAATTAGCGCAGAAGGTGCGTTACCTTCTCCGAGCAGTCGTGTTCCGTTTTGCGACTGACCCTGCAGCGTAATTGACTTATTGATTGTGATTGACTGCTGCCACAACTCATAGGACCCGTCATTTAAAGTGATTGTATCGTTATTGGATGCGGCATCAATGGCGTCCTGGATCTCGCAAAAAGTCCGTTCGTGAATGCAGGACGATGTGTTTACGGTCCACTCTGCTGCAACTGCAGGCTTGATGCTTGTAGAAAGCATGAAAATCATGAGTACGAGTGGCATACGATTATTCATAGATTAATTCACACCGTCCAAAAAGCCGGCAGTCATGGTGTCAAACGCTGGATAGATGGAAATAACAGTTCTATATCGCGTTGAGTACCGGGCATCATAGCTCAGATCATCATTGCTGCAGCACTGACGGTTCTTAAAATCCGCCTTTGTGATCAGTCTGACGATCGAGGTTACAACTAAAGTGTTTTCTTCATTTGAAAAGAGGTGCACCAACCGACGGAGGGAACTTGGCTATTGCCAAAAACAATGCAGGTTCCCATCGACTCGTCCACGGTTGAATAGAACAGGCATTTTGAGCAGGAGTGTCCTTCCTTTTCCGATTCAAGAGTAAACTTCAGCGCCCGGGCGGCAGCCGATTCCGGATCGAGCGCTGCGGCTGCCGCGTTAGGCGAGCCGAGAAGCGCGCTTAATGGAATCAGGGATACACTGCCACCAAGCGCCTTGTTGAATCTTCTTCGGTTTAGATTTGCCATCATTTTCCGTTCATAAATTATGTATTCAGGGCTTCGACACTAAATACTGGAAAAATATCCTGATAAGAAAGTTTTTTTGAATGGGATGAGAACATCGGTGAGACTGGTGCACAGCCCGGTAGATGAACTTTCGCGACGTACTTTCTGATGGTATTTGAACTTATTCGCGTCCGGTTGGACTAAGTTCGTCGTGTCTATGCGATCGTCGCGTCTTATTGTCGCAGATACTCAGCATAAGAATTCAATTCAGGATTGTAGTAGCAGCCCATGGCGATAAAAACCTACGGTATGTCGTTCATGTCGCGCTGGCAGTCAGCGCTACACTCAGTTTTGAAGCAGCAGGATGGCGACGCTGCCGGCAGCCTGTCATCAGATCACCCTGCAATGACCGCGAGCTGTGAAGCATGTGGACAATTGGAGGCAGCTCTAGCTGAAGGAAAAGACACGGTAGAGATTGCCGAGATCGTTACCAAGGGTTCACTGGTATCCAAGTGCGCACATTTGTATGTGGGTCTTGCAGCCGCAAAATTCAGTAGTAATACCAGGCGTATTCGCGAGCTCGAATCGGAGATCAGATACTCCGTGTGTGATCCGTTGTGGGCCAAAACGTTACTTGAATTCGACAAAGATCACCAGGAAATTCCCTATCGCCACTATGAAGCGATGGATGACTTTGTTTTACCTCTCATTGGTAACAAAGCCAACGCCGAGTCAGATAAAATAAAAATTGCATTTGTATCTGACTGGGGAACCGGCACACCGCTGGCTAAAAATGTCATGCGCTGCATAGGCGAACAGAATCCAGACATCGTTATACACCTTGGTGATGTTTACTATTCCGGCACTAAAGCCGAAATGCAAAATCATTTTCTCTCTATTGTTCGTGAGTATCTTCCATCGACTACCAGAGTATTCAATCTTGCAGGCAATCACGATTTATACGCCGGTGGAGCAGGGTACTACTGGTTGTTGGATGAGCTCGGTCAGCCGGCGAGTTATTTCTGCCTGCGCAATGAACACTGGCAGATACTCTCTATTGGAGCACCACCACAAGTTGGTAAACCCACAGATGCAATATCGGCCATTCCTGCAATAGAGCCAAAAGAAGTACTTTGGCATCAGGATAAGCTCAATAACGCTGACGGCCGTAAGACAGTCATGTTGTCTCACTATCAGTTGTTTACTGCATCTGGAAACATTGGACGAACTGAAGACAATCGGCCGCTGGCACTCAACCCGGTGCTGTATGAGGCGTTCAATTCTCACTTGAAAGATATTGACCTGTGGCTTTGGGGGCATGAGCATAACCTTGTTGCTTTTGAGCCCTACGCGGGGTTGCGTCGAGGCAGGTGCATCGGTTCCGGTGCAATACCAGTGGCGCTGTTGTGGCAACCCTACAAGCAGTTGTCCAATCTTGCATTGCCCGATCAGTTTGAATCCGCGCCGCAAATCAATCTCGATTGCCGGCTCGATCATGACGGGGATCACTACCACCATGCGTTTGGTTTGTTATCAATTGACGGGGCACTGGGTGAAATGAACTATTTTCAGGTCGCCGGTGTCGACGGCGATGCCAAAATCATCTTTACGGAGTCGCTGAATGACCACCATGTATGACGTAGTAATTATCGGGGCTGGCGGTGGTGGGATTACCGCAGCCTTAGAAGCCCAAAGGTGTGGCGCGAAAGTAGCCCTGTTGGAAAAGCACAAAATTGGCGGTGAATGTACACACTCCGGTTGTGTCCCGTCCAAAGCGTTGATAGATGTAGCAAAAAGCTACCACAACATAATTTCATCGACTACTCACGGACTGCATGCGGTTGATATACGGAGTGGGTTTGAGTTCAAGCGTGCGATGGAGCATGTCAAAAGTATTGTTGATGGTGTCTACGCACATGAGCAACCTAAGCGATTTAATGATCTTGGTATTGACACGTATATTGATGATTCTGGAGCGTCGTTTGTAGACGATCATACCGTTGAGATTGGTGGTCAGAAGATCAGTGGCGAAAACGTTATTATTGCTACCGGGTCCGGCCCGCGCCTGTTGCCAACAGATCCGGACAATCCCGTTAAAATGCTCAACAACGAAAATTTCTGGGCGCTTCGAGAGCAGCCTGAGAGTATTGCCTTTTTAGGCGGTGGTGTTATCTCAGCAGAGCTGGGGCAATCACTTGCCCGTTTCGGAACTAAAGTAAAAATCATTGATCGGAATGACCGTATTCTTGGCGCGATTGATCCTGATGTAAGTCAGCACTTGATTAACATCTTCCATGATATGGGGATTGAAATGATTACCGGTGCAAATGCAACGGTATGTTCACGAGACAACCAGGGAAAGGTTTGCATCGACATGGAGCAAGGCGAGGATCAACAAAGCAAATTGTTAGTTGATGAGCTGTTTGTGGCAATCGGCAGGGTGCCGAATCTGAGTGGTCTGAATCTGGAAGCAGCCGGTATTGAATACACTCGTCATGGCGTGACAGTTAATGAGAAGATGCAAACCAACGTTGCACACATCTGTGCTGTGGGCGATGTTGCATCACGTGCAAAGTTCAGCCACGTTGCCAACTATCAGGCTGAGCGTGTTGCTCGCAATATGCTCAATACGGGCGAGGACAATACTATTGATTTAGCTGCATTGCCCTGGGCGATTTTTACCGACCCGGAAATTGGTCATGTCGGAATGACCGAGGCGCAGGCGCGTGAAAAATACGATGGTGTACAAACCTTTCAGGTGGATGCGGCAACAGACAGATTTATCACAGACAGCAAAACCGGTGGATTCTTGAAGATCGTTATGGATCCGGAGAATCGCCTGGTCGGTGCTACCGGAATAGGTGCTCATGCGGGTGAGTGGATTCAATGCCTGACGCTTGCTGTGAAACTTGGACTTAAAGCAGAAGATATTGCAGATACTATCTTTGCCTATCCGACCTATGCAGAGATAGTTAAAAAATCCTGTTCGCGATTTTTACGTACTTTGCAATAAAAGCCTTACTGATTTTTTCGATAATCAGTTTGGCTTAGTCTTTGGTGACGAATTCAATTGCATTGGAATAGTGTACCGGTTTATCCCATCGCAACTGCAGGAGTTCCACCGGAGTGATTGCGTTGGCTCTGCCGTGTTAATACCGCCGGACGTATCGTGCCCTCTTGAAGCTTAGATGTTGGCTACATACCTGATTGACGTTGACTATCGTGCAGAGAGTCCCACCATGCTGCGTAGGGCGTTGTAGACGGATGACTACCACTGTAGTCTGGTTGGTCGTCGTCCCACCATACAGGGCCTGCTTCGCCGAGTTCTGTTTTGGCCTGAAGAGTTGCTGACTTGTCCTTACTCATTCTCGCCTGCATCAATTTCTTTACTGCTTTTCGTCGGGTGGTGTTATCAAGGGCCGGGTTGGTGCATCGTTTTAAAACTCCTTTGGCCACAAGATAACGTCCATCAGTTGTGTGTGGTCGATCTTTTCGGGCCATGTGGAGCTGTCAGGTTGAGCTTAGGTTGAATTATATATTTTAAGGCTTGCAAAGGCAGTTCTTATTTGTTCCGATAAGTGAGTAAGTGGGCTACTGGAAACAAGAATAATGAATAAACCACCTTTTCGTGCTGATCACGTCGGTAGTCTTTTGCGACCAGCCCCGGTTGCATTAGCACGCAAGCAGCATCTCGAGTCGGGCGCTATTGATGCTGCAGAACTTAAAGCAATTGAAGATCAGGCAATTCTGGATCTTATTAAGATGCAGGAGAGCGTCGGACTGAAGGCCGTCACAGATGGAGAGCAGCGTCGTTCATTCTGGCATTATGATTTTATGGGTATGCTGAACGGGCTGGATCTTGTCGAGCGTAACGACGGTGTTCAGTTCGCAGGTGTCAAACTCCGACCGATATTTCCAACCATTAACGGACCGTTGAGTTTTCCAGATGATCATCCCATGCTTGATCATTTTAAGTTTGTAGCGGCCAATACGTCGGTTACTCCAAAGATTTCAATCCCTGGACCGAGTTGCTGCCACTTTCGTACCGCGCCTGAAGATATTGCTCCGGCTGAATACAAAGATCCTGACGCTTTGTTTTCTGCTATTGCGGATACCTATAAGCAAGCTGTTAAGGCGTTTTATGCCGCCGGATGTCGTTACCTGCAAATGGACGATATTTTCTTTGCCTACCTCTGTGATCCTAAACACCGCGAAGAGAAGAAATCGCACGGGCAGGATCCGGACTACTTAATTGATCGTTATGCATGGATGATGAACGAAGCAATAAAAGACCGGCCGGATGATATGCTTATTGGTATGCATATGTGTCGTGGCAACTTTAGATCTACCCATGCAGCGGAAGGGGCTTATGATCCAGCTGCCGATGCTGTGTTTAATAAGACCGGTGTAGATATATTCTTTATGGAGTACGACACCGAGCGTGCTGGTGGGTTAGAGCCATTGAAACTGCTGTCTAAAGGTAAGCAGCGGGTGATGCCTGGGTTTGTCACCACAAAAAGGGGCCAGCTTGAAAGTACTGATTCCTTGCTACGAAAGTATGATGAGGCCGCGAAGTATGCGGATATTGATCAGCTCGGAATCGCACCTCAGTGTGGCTTTGCTTCAACGGAAGAAGGCAATGATCTGTCTGCTGAAGATCAAAAGAGAAAGCTTCAGTTGATCGTGTCCACGGCAGAAAAAATATGGGGCAGTGTTTAAGCCTGCATTGCTGCTTGGTTCCTGGTTGTACCGCTCACCGATCAAGAAATTGCTGCAACCTCCACTTCAGCTCAGTACATTATCAAGCGCTCGTGCGAAACCATTGACGAAAACCACTAATTGAGTAGTGGTTGGAGTTCTTCACTAATACCTGCATCTTCCTAAGGTCATGTTGGTTGGCTTCCCCGGGGGGATTTTCTGCGCGCGTATCTTTTGTATTTAGTTTGAATTGACAATGACGTACATCGAGCAGTAGTATTTGTTTAATGGGATTAAAATCCCACTGTAACCTGATATCGTTTGGCTTGCGCTCCGATGTCAAATCCCCATCACTAAAGGAGTAGCTTGTGAGGTATTTACATGCAATCGCAGCGTCGTTGAGCTCTGCATTTCTATTGGCCGGTTCCCCCGGCCAGGCCACTGAACTGGCCGCAGAACTGGCCACCGAACAGCGGGCCGCCGAACTTACGCCGCATGTCTGTCTGGATATGGCTGCAGCGTATCAGCCCCATTCGCGAAAAGCTGATCACGACATTGATAACACTTCGTATCAGGATGCCAGTCTGGTATCGCAATGGAATAATTTGGCGCTTGAATGGATTCGTATGTCAGAGCGTGGTCCAACCATCTCAAGTCGCTTTTCTGCCTACGTTAATATTGCTCTGTATGATGCCTGGGCTGCCTATGATGAAAACGCCGCTGGTATTGTCGCAGACACAGATACGTTGTATTCATCTACCAGAGGTGCAAGACGTATAGCGGCTTCACGCAACATCGCGATGGCATGTGCAGCGCATACTGTAATTAATGCGATTGGTGAAACGGTGCTGCGGCAGGAACATCTTGAAATCGGCGTTGGTGAAGACGCCGTCGCTCGACTTTCAATGTTAAAAGCACAGAGCGATCAACTGTTGCTCGGTACTTTTAATGAGAGTGGCACCCTGGTGGGCCGTGATCAACGAAGCGTTACCCGACTGAGAAAATTCATCGAAGCTGCTCACATTGCCAAAGAAGTCAGTGACGCGGTTTTACACCATGCATTGAATGACGGTTCAAACCAACAAAATAACTACGCTGACACGACTGGATTTACGGTTACCCCGTGGGTTCAGCCGGTACCGGAGGCTAATGACGGCATCAGTGACTATGACTTTCTGGGTAGTGGATATACTTTTGCGAGCTTTGATCCGACTCTGGCAGAAAGTGGCAACAGCGGCACTGCAACGGTTCATCCGTTGGTCATGAGTGGTGACCTACAGCTTACTGATACCTGGCAGTCTTTAACGGAGCTCGGCGTTTTCCCGCCTGTCGATGATGGTGGACAGCAGTATCCCTTAACACCGCAGTGGGGCAGTGTGAGTACCTTTGTGCTTGATAGTGGTGATCAACTGCGACCTGATACTGTGGTTGGTCCTTACGATAGGGAGGGTAATCTCAATCCCCAATGGTTGCACGAGGCGCATCAGCTGCTTGAGTTTTCAAGTGTATTGCAGGATGGTGCAGATGGCAGTGCAATCCAACGCGCCAGATCGGAGTATTGGGAGCTGGGCGATGCAACCGAATACCCACCCGGGTGGTGGCTACAGCGCGCCACTGATATAGCCCGTAATCAAAACCTGTCGCAACGTGATGCTTTAAAATTACTATTGGCTGTGTCTATAGCGACCTTTGAATCAGGCATCTCGGCCTGGGACACCAAGTTTCATTTCAATACTGTGCGCCCGATTACTGCTATTAACGAGTTGTATTACGGCAGTATGGTTCCAGACTGGCGTGGTGAGACCACCGCCAATACAGATGACCGCGACCATTGGCGCCCTTACCAGCTCAGACGAAATCTGACACCTCCTTTTCCCGATGTACCTTCCGGGCATTCCGGCTTTAGTACGTCGGCGTCAGTTGTTATGAAGCAGTTGTTGGGGTCCAACAATTTCGACTACACGACAGATTCTTTTGTATCGCGTTTTGATCTTACGGACGGCTTCGATGGTAATCCCGATACAGGTAATGAGGAAGCTTCACTTGAATGGGACTATCTTTCGCTTGCTGCTGAAGAAGCGGGGCTGTCACGTCTGTATGGTGGAATACACATGATGGAAGGTAATCTGCTTGGCTTAAAAACGGGAACTCAGCTGGGCCACATGACAGTACGTTATGTGAATACATTATTCGGAGATATCTCGCTTGACGTACCGACGCTGGTTTTCGGGACTGGACTCTCTGACGCACAACTGTCAACGCCGGAAGGTGTTTGTGGATCAGTTGAAATCTATGGATTTCATGAAGATGACGCATTGCATGCCAACCTGAGCTGTCACGGTATGGTTGATCTTTTCGGTGGCGCCGGCCAGGATACCTACAGTGTTGAGGGTAACGGTACGGTTTGGGTACGGGACTATGAGTACGGTGAGATAATCCATATTGGTCACTCGCGTTTAAATGGTTCTGATACTACGGCCAGTGGTGGAGGCTGGATAGACGGCCATCATGTATCAGCGGAAGTGGATAATAGTCATGAGAATGCACCGTACACGGCATTGATCGTTGATGGTAATCCGGTTGTTCGTATTGAAGGTGAATGGAGTTTGTCTGATTTATCTATTCAAATAGGTATGCCGTCAGTGAACGCGGATGATGATTGCGATTATAGCGCCGCGGATCTCAACAACGGGTGGGGTTGGAATGAAACCACTTACCAGAGTTGCGAACCACTGCAAGATCACCCAACAGATGCATCGGATGACTGCGACTACAGTTCTGCGGATGTCAATGGCGGGTGGGGTTGGAATGAAACAACCTACGAGAGCTGTCCACCGCTGCAATAGCGCTGTGAGAAAATTAGCTGGAGGCGGTTTGCTTCCAGCTAAAGCGGTTTTGTTTTTATTGCAACGCTTGCGATCTTGATCAGACGGTAGTCTAAGCTTTGCCCAATGGCTTGAAATAGCGCATCAGTTCGCCATTGAAACCCTGTTTTTCATACAATGATCTGGCTCTTTTGTTGTTGGCGAATACATGAAGGCTGATACTCATCGCGCCCTTGTTCAATGCGATGGTTTCAATCTCTCTCACGAGCGATGAACCAACTCCGGCACCTTCAGCGTTGGCTCCAACGGCCAATACCTCAAGATGCGCGCTGGGTTCTCCACTGAGAAGTTCCTTTCGCAAAGACAACACAGCGACACCAACCAGGCTGCCCTCAGCACTCGCAACGACAACTTCGATGTTGTCTCCGTTACCACGAGCCCACTCGCGAATCATGTCCCGATCCCCCTGCCAGAGATGCTCCGCTACGCGGTAGGAAGGCAGGTCAAAGTCTGCCAGTCGGGGTAATAAAACTTCTATCTCGGGCAAATCCAGCGGGGTGCCGGATCGAATTGAATACTTCATGCGTATTGCCCTGTTTTTTCGTTGTAAATGTTGCTGTTGCCCGACTTATGATCGCCGATCAGATTATAGTGTTCCAACGTGGCTTCTAATCGGCTGCGATTGGTAGATTCCATCGGACACATGGGAGATCTGAATACTTCGTCAATCTCACCCATCATCGCTAAAGCCGTTTTTACCGGAATTGGATTTGTCTCAGAGAAGCAATCTGCGACCAACTGTTGCAATTCAAAATGTAATTGCCGCGCCGTGCCAAACTCATTGTTATGCACCGCATCGACCATCGCTTTTACTTTTTCAGGAACCAGATTGGCAACCGTCGAGATGACCCCGTGTCCCCCCAGGCACAATGTAGTGAAATTCAAGTGATCGCAACCCGATAGCACAAGAAATTCATTCGGCAGGCGTTGCAGCACATCGCTGATCTGTTCAATGTTGTCGCTGGATTCTTTAACACCGGCGATTGTCTGAATTTCAGCAAGTTTTAACAGCGTGTCCGTTTCGATATTTACGCCGGTTCTGCCAGGGACATTGTAAATAAGTTGTGGTAGCGGGACTTCTTCGGCAATGCTCTTGAAGTGCTCGTACAAACCTTGTTGTGTTGGCTTACTGTAGTAAGGGCATACAACCAGCAGACCATCGACACCGAGGTTTTCAGCTATCCTCGCCTGCTGCATAGAAGCTTGAGTGTCGTTGCCTCCGATTCCTGATAACACAGCAGCGCCACCGTTGACTCTTTCAATGGCGCACTTCACAACCTCAGAGAATTCTTGCTCCTTCACCGTAGGGCTCTCTCCCGTAGTGCCCATAACAACTATGGCTTCAACGTTTGCCAGAAGCAATCTGTCAATCAGCGTATGGAGTCCCGAATAGTCTACCCCTCCGTGTTCGGAAAATGGCGTAACAATCGGTACATAGGTACCTTGCGGCAGGGTTGATATCATCATTCGGCTCGTGATGTTTGGGGTTGGCCGCAGGATATCCAGCCAAATCAGGCATGGCAATTTTCTGCCAAAAATAGACAATTTATACACATATTTGTTATATATTTAACAAATGATCAAGGTTTCCGAGTCAATACTGGCCATCATTCGCGAAAATGCTTTTCTCGAATTTGGGTTCCACCATCAGTTGTTCAATCAATCGCAACTTGCCAGATACCTGCAGCCGTTTGTGGCAGCCCGAACGCACAAAGAGCCAAGCGTTAGTGCAATAACGATGGCGCTGTCTCGTTTATCTCCCACGTTGGCGGGAAATACACCTGAGCCAGCGGATTATCAGCTTGAGAAAATCAGTGTTACGACCGGCCTGTGTACCGCGACGTTTATGCGCAGCGTACCTGCTCACCGTGCTCTGAACCGCCTGCAGACGGACATGCACAAAAAAGGGTACTTTTGCAGTGTATCGGAAGGTATGCGGGAGATCACGGTTATCGTTGAAGACCGTTTTGAAAGCCGGCTTAATGCACTCGTCGACGAACGGCCTGTATTTTCACAAGCAAATCTTACGTCGGTTGAAATTCAGTTTGGTGACGCATACACCGGCACACCCGGCATGCTCTATATGCTACTGCAGCGTGTCGCACTCCAAAACATCAATCTGATTGAAATAACATCAACTTATAGTGGTATTACGATGTACTTTGCCAGTTCGGATGCGCGCATCGTGTTTGATACACTATTGAATAGTCTGTCGGTCAATAGTGCTAGTAGATAGCTAGCATCCGAGAATTAGTTTGAGTCAACAAACCCGTATAATTCTACTGCGTCATGGTGAGACCCTGTGGAATACCGAACAAAGATTTCAGGGACACAGAGATTCCAGTCTCACACAAAGAGGCATTGAGCAAGCTAAAAATAGTGGGTTCACTTTACAGAGAACAATGGGTAAAACGACTCGCCTGGTCTGTAGCCCACTGGGAAGGTGCCGTCAGACAGTTGCTGAGATAGCCAGGGTTATCGAATTTGACGCTGATCAAATTGAATATGATGAGCGGGTAAAGGAACGATCTTTCGGCCAGTGGGAAGGCCATACGCTATCTGATGTTAAAACAAATGATGCTCAATCGTATAGGTTGACTCAAGAAAACCGCTGGGATGTACCTCCACCAGACGGGGAGAGCTACGCTATGGTCGCTAAACGTCTTAGTTCCTGGCTCAACGATATTCAAGGGCAATCTGTTGTATTAGTTAGTCACGGATGCGCTGGCCGTATTTTGAGGGGGATTTACGCAGGTTTAACCCCGGAAGAGATGTATTCACTCGACGAGCCGCACGAGGCCATCTACAAGCTGGAAAACAACAAGATCTGTCGAGTTACTTGAGGCGTAGCTAGACGCAGATCCACGCTATTCAAGGCTTAGTTGCCCGATAAGTTGCAGCTATTTCAGAGATGGATCGAATTGGGAATGATTTAGCCATGATTGAATTTCAATAGTTGTCCATCTCATGGCGTTCTATAGAGACTATTGATGCTCTGTATCACTAAAAATGATTGATGAAAGTCAATATCTTGCAACGCATTAGTTTCAGACTGCGATAATCACATTGCTGGTGGTATAAGTATGAGGTCTAATGAGTTGATAGTTTTATGGTGAACCGCCCGGTGAAGGCAATATCCTTATGGGAAAAATACAAGAAATCATTGATCACGCTGAAGGCCAGTGCCAGACACGTGGCACCCGTCTGACCGGAAAGCGAAAAGCGGTACTGTCCGGGCTGCTGAGTGGCAGGCGTGCGATGTCGGCTTACGAGCTTATCGATGTTTGCCGCGAGACGCTGGGTGAGAAACTACCCCCCATGTCGATGTACAGGATTCTGGAGTTTCTCGAAGACGAGGGATTGGTCCACAGACTAAAGCTCGCCAATCGATATGTGGCTTGTACCCACATCACCTGCGACCACCAGCACGAGGTCTCACAATTTTTAATTTGTGTTGAGTGTTATCGAGTAGAGGAGATTGCTATGAGTAAATCAATGCTCGACTCAGTGAAAGGCAATGTAAAAAAAGTAGGGTTCCAGCTGGTCAGTCCACAACTTGAAATTAACTGTATGTGTGGAGATTGCCAACAGGTAGCTCAGGAATAAGCCTGGCATCAAGAGGCAGTGTTGCTGTGGCTTAGTTATCTACTGAATCACACCCCGATAATTTCGTATCACGCATTGATGAGATATTGCTATCTGGATTTTTCAGAGAATAGGATCTATATCGAGATGGCCAATGATAACTGGCGGTTATTTATTGTCTTAATTTCAGAAAATCTCCATCAATAATCAGAAGGTGAACTCCCTTTTCGGTTCGAGATCGATGAGAACTTAATTCATCCGAGACAATATAGGACATGCCTTCAGTTAACGTAGAGCTCGTACCGTCTGCAAGCTCATTCACTACCTCTCCTTTAAGACAATAAACAACGTGGCCTTTCTCGCACCAATGATCAGCCAAATAGTCTGCAGAGTACTCGACATATCTTACCCTGAGTCCTTCGAACTGCATCGTTTGCCAATAGGCTACCCCGGTGGTTCCGGTGTGACGGGTTTTGGGGATGGTTTTCCAGTCTATGGTCTGGAAGGGGATGCCTTTATTTCGCATTGGAATAATATTCGGTAATTAAGCATATTTGGTGAATAGGGTTTGGGTCTTCCATCGGGACTTCACTACCGTTAGTGTACAGGTTTGAGTGTAGGGTAGTGTGCTGACTGGCCGGCAAGGGCACTTTCTTCCTGTTTCATTCGCCATGTATACCTAACAGAGGGGTTGTGTTTTGATACCACCGGGACAGAAAGCAAGGAATGATTTTCCAAGATTTGGACTTCCGCAATATGCAGCAAGATTTCCCACAAACATCGACGCTTTTACGATTCAAGTTGATATTAACGGGTTGGATGTAACAGAGATCGATCTGTCCTCGGCGATACTTCCTCGATGTACCGTGAAGTCTGACTTTCACTGTGTAACGACGTGGAGTTTTTTGCAAGTTGAATGGACCGGGGTTCGATTCTCGGATTTGTTGGAACATTTGGAGAGCATTTTTGAAGTAAAGAATCTCGAAGGCGCTGTCTTCGTTGCTCAAGATGGATACAGGACGTCACTCATACTGGAGGATTTACTCAAGGAGGATGTTCTGGTTGCTGATACCTTGAATGGACAGCCTTTGTCTATTGAGCATGGTGCTCCGTTAAGACTGGTAGCCCCCCGGCATTACGGTTACAAAAATTTAAAACACCTGTCGCGAATACATCTACACACCAATTTGCCCGTGTTAAAACGTGGTATCCGGGCGTTCCTGGACCATCCAAGAGCCCGTGTATCTGAAGAAGAGCGGGGAAGATGGATCCCGGGTTGGATATTGCGCCACCTATACCGGTTGATGATTCCAGGTACCGTCAAGGATTTTGAAAATGCGATGAAGCAGTATAAG
>CALLBO010000023.1 GCA_937998875.1 uncultured Granulosicoccaceae bacterium | reverse complement strand
ACATAGCCAGAGAGACTCGGGTAATCATCCAGCCGTCTGACATTACACTTAAAGTGACCCACATAAACAGCGTCAAACCTGATCAGTGTGGTAAACAGTCTCCAGTCAGCTTCGGTTATTTGACTACCGGTTAAATAGCGTTGTTTTTCCAGACGTTTATCCAGCCAGTCGAGAGTCTCAAAGAGCGGTATCAGCGCTTCTTCATAAGCTTCCTGCGTTGTAGCAAAACCACACTTGTACACGCCATTATTTACTGACTCATAGATGCGTTCATTTAACTCATCGATTTCTGCTCTCAACGGAGCAGGGTAGTAGTCACCGGGTGTCGCACCGACCTGATCGAATGCTGAGTTGAACATACGAATAATCTCCGGGGATTCATTCGAGACGATAGTATGTTTTTGTTTGTCCCATAGGACTGGTACCGTAACGCGACCGGAGTAGTCTGAGAGAGCTGCAGTGTACACCTGGTACATAAAGTCAGCGTTGTTAACCGGGTCGGGGATGACGCCATCTCCGGCTTCAAAGGTCCAGCCGTTATCCGCCATATACCAGTGCACCACCGATATGGGGATCATATCTTCCAGACCTTTAAGGGCGCGAAAAATCAGTGTACGGTGTGCCCAGGGACACGCGAGTGAAACATAGAGGTGATAGCGCCCTGGTTCTGCCTTAAAACCTGCTTCTCCGGTTGGCCCCGCTGTACCGTCGCAGGTTAACCAGTTTCGGAATTGTGGCGCTTTACGTATGAACCGGCCGCCGCTCGATTTGGTGTCGTACCATTGATCGACCCATTTTCCGTTTTGCAAAAGTCCCATAGCTGCCTCTTTGGAGTGGTGTCACTTTACGCTAACTGCGCACTATTTCTGCATGCTCGAAGGAAAAGATTATAAGGTTATAACGGGCTAAGCATAAAAGCTAATTTGAACAAAGCGTTCTACAAATCAGGGGTAGGAATACCTGGATCTGGTGGGTTTTTGCAAATTGTCGAGGCGGCGGCATTGCAAGCGGCGAGCAGGTATTGCGAGATCTGTTCATGCTCGATATAACGCTACGGTGCAACTGGCTTCTAATTCCAGGCGTCGGTGCGTATCTGATGTATCTGTATTTACTTGAGCAGATCTCAACGACCAATATAGCGCGAAAGTACACGTCACGCTGAGAAAGAAACGACAACTACTGTTATTGGACCTGCCACCGATACTTACGAGCTCTCTTATGATGGTTCGGAGAATCCAGTTCAATCAGAGATCACTGCGGGAGAGGAGTCCAAGGGCAGCAATCGCGATGATGTTTGCGGTACCTCAAAATGCGCTGAAGAATTAAGCAAGCTGGGCTTACTGCGTGCGCAATTGCTGGCTGACTGGTTTGATGGTTTGGAAATCACAAGTGAGATTGATGCTGTTTACTCAAGCCATAAGGTTCGTACCTACCAGACAGTTGAGGAAATCGCTGCACGTGCTGGTGTGACTGTCGCACAATTACCTTCTGATGGTGAAGAGCTTGAGCCCGAGGGAACCGGTTCATCCGAATGTCCGACAGTTGACGCAATTTTGGCCACATCTGCTGGTGATACAATCGTGGTTGCTGGTCACAGCGGTACGCTGTACGACATCATGGGTGCAGGCAACGATGATTGTGCCGGGCTTGGGCTGGATACTGCAGATGATCTTAGATTCCCCAAAGATGAGGATGGTAAGGTTCGCGATTTTGGTGACGTGTGGAAAGTAACGGTTGAAAACGGTCAGGCAACTTTTGCGTGGAGAAAGAACCTGCAGTTCGCATCACTCGTTGTCGACAATGCCACGCATGGTGTCTGTGATGATCCTGATGGTGATGGCTGGGGTTGGGATGGCGTTCAATCCTGTCGGGTTGAAGGTGTGGAGCCTACAGCCGGTGAGTGCGTGGATTTTGATGGTGACGGCTATGGGTGGAACGGTGTGCAAACCTGTGTTGTTGCCACCGATACAGCTGAATAGCATTTGTATATGTAATTTCTGCAATCAGGTGTGCTGCAACCGAAGCACTGACATCCTGAGGTGGAATAAAGCGAGCTTTGAAGTGGAAGCTCGCTTTTTTACTGGGCAACTACCTGTGCGCAAAGGGGTGGGTTACAGGATTCGCGTCTTGTAGGATCGGCCTTTTATCTTTCGCAAATACTCCCGTGCCTTATTAACATCACCGCGGTCTACTGCCACAAATGCCCGGGTGGCGAGTATTTTGATTTTTCCGACAGATGTGCCGTTGATACCGTCCTCTGCGGTCAGTGCGCCGAGAACATCTCCCGGGCGCAGTTTTTGTTTTTTGCCTGCGTTAATTTCCAGAGTAATGGTGGCTGATTTGGCCGGAGTGGTGCTGAGCACATGATCAGCTGGTAGCGTGTGATTTTCTATTTTTATATTGAAGTGTTTTTCGAGCTGCTCTATCCGGTACCTGTCTGTGCTGTCGTACAGTGTCCAGACTTTACCTTGCTCACCTGCACGACCGGTGCGGCCGGATCGGTGAACATGAATGTCCAGCTCCTTAGAAAGTTCATAGTTAATAACAACATCGAGCTTGTCGATATCAATACCTCGGGCCGCAACATCGGTAGCGACCATCACATTGCTACTCAGGTTACTGAAACGAATCAGATTCTGATCCCGGTCTTTCTGGTCCAGATCACCGTGTAGAGCAATTGCTGCAAAGCCTTTGTCTTTAAGAAAGTTTGTTACTTCCTTAACCGAAATTTTGGTGTTGCAGAATATCAGTGCGCTTTCCGGCTGGTGCTTCAATAACAGCAATTGCATCGCCCGTGTCCTGTCCTGCTGTTGTTTAATCCGGAAGAAGAGTTGCTGTATATCGTCATTTGAATGCGTGGTGTCTATGCTGATCATCGCAGGTGTTTGCATGATATTGTCGGCGATTGTTTTTATTTCATCAGGGTAGGTGGCACTTAACAGTAACGTCTGTCTTTTTTCCGGCAGTAGTTTTATGATGCGCTCGATTGATTCCTGAAAACCCATTTGCAGCATTCGGTCTGCTTCATCGAGTACCAGTGAGTTGATTTTGTCTATATTTAAAGTGCCGCGGCCAAGATGATCTTCAATGCGTCCGGGAGTGCCGACGATTATGTGAGCACCCTTGTGCAGTGATGTTGCCTGCGTTCTCGCTGAGGAACCACCGGTGAGAGTAAGTACTTTGATATTTTCTGTTGCTCTGGCTAGTTGGCGTATTACGTCAGCGACCTGATCTGCCAGCTCACGGGTAGGGCACAACACCAGTGATTGAGGTACGTATGTTGTGCTGTCCAGGTTTTTCAGAATGACAAGTCCGAACGACACTGTCTTGCCAGAACCAGTTTTTGCTTTGGCAATTATGTCCCGCCCCGCCAGTGCCACGGGTAGTACCTGTGACTGGATCGGCGTCATTGACTGATAGCCAAGCGACTCAAGACTGTTTTGTAAATTGCCTGGCAGGTCGAGATCTGTAAACACGGTTTTGCTCAAGATGATTCCGTTGTGCGGTTATGATAATTCGGTGCTGCGCAGAGCTATGATGTTGCTTTTAACTTCCGACTTTTGCACGCTTAAGTATTTCAGCACGTGTTTGACGTAGCCATTGCATCCTGGATTCTATACCGGTAATGCCTTTTCGAAGTGCCAGATAGAGGGCCAGGTCTTTCAGCTCGAGTTTTGTAAGCTGGGTTTTTGAGTAATACTGTTTTTCTATCCCGATATACACTGCGCACCTTTCTTCCGACTTTTCGATATCACGATCAAGCTCCTTAAGTAAGACAGTGACATTGTCAGGTTTCAGGTTTAACAGTTTCACCAGCAGCAGATCTTTACCCTGTGGTTCCTTCGCTGGCTCATGCAACCAGTTGTGTAGTTCCTTTTTGCCTGCTTCAGTGAGGCGGTAAACCTTTTTGTCCGGTTTATCGCCTTGCCGTATTGAAGTGAATTTTACCAGGTCGTTTTCTGTGAGCTTTGACAACTCACGGTACACCTGCTGGTGGCTCGCGCTCCAGAAATAGCCAACAGCACTGTCGAAGGTTTTGACAATTTCATAACCGGTGGAGTGCTCCCTATCGAGCAGCGTTAGAAGGACGAATTTTAGTGCCATATGCATATTGTTGCATAATTTTAAAATCTGCGCTATGTTATGCAACTAGTGGCATATGAGGCTCGGAACGAAGCCTTGTGATTGGTGTGGCAACGGAGATTGGCAATGATTAAAACACTGGTTCTTTTGCATATACTGTCCGGGTCTGGTGCTGTTGTCGGACTGGCCGGTGCACTCGGGACGAAAAAGGGTGGTCTATGGCACAGGCGTATGGGAAAGCTTTATACGATTTCCATGGCGCTTGCGTTACTTTTGGCGCTGATTGTTTCCGCACTCACGCTGAATACTTTTCTAGGGCTGATCGGATTTTTCAGCGCCTACTTTGTATATACAGGTTGGCGAATTGCGAAAGTTAAAGACGGGGCGCGTAGTCTGATGGATCAGCGCTTATCTCAATGTATGCTTCTTTGTTCGATAGCGATGGTTGTCTACGGTGTCTACCTGAGAATTTCCGGTGAATCTCTGGGGGTGGCGCTGGTTGTGTTCGGTATTATCGCTTTCCTACCAGCGTGGGAGGACTTCAAAGCTGATGCCTGGCCAATCGGGAAACAGAGAATTGCGTTACATTTAAATCGTATGGGAGGTGCGAGCATTGCAACACTCACGGCAGTGTTTGTTGTCAACGTACAAACATCGCCGGCATTTATTGCCTGGTTATTGCCTGGTTTGGTTGGAGCACCGTTAATAATCTACTGGACAAGGCGAACGATGGCCTAGTGTAGTTCAGGTATCGGTTTTGTTATTGTCCGATGAATTGTCTTCTACAACTGAATGATTATCTACAACGGTAACTTCTTCTGTCGGAGGTACCCAGTTGGCGTTCTTAACCAGTTCACCGGTATTGGGAATAACCTGTACGCAGCGATCGTCCCAAAGCTGAAGCATTTTGTAGTCTTTTTGATTGGTGACAGCCAGGCCCGGTAGCCCGTTATCTTCGAGCCATTTCTGTACCGGTGCTACGTGCTCTGCAATCGAGGCGCGTGCTGTGAAAATCCGGACTTCGATGTCCATTTCGGTCCAGCGTTTAACTCGTTCAACCATTAACGGTATCGGTTTACCGATGTGCTGGTGACCTTTCCAGCCATCCCACTCAGCGAGTGTGCCGTCAAGATCAACACCTATCCACTTGTTGCCAATCCGGCGTTCTTTCTTTTTCTTCTTCTCATTCTCTAACATTTATAATCTTCTGCTGTGAGTTTCAGTGCCGCCGGTTCAATGCTGCATGATAGCCGAAAGAGAGGCTATGCGACTGTCATGGCCAGTTCAAGTCGTATTTCGGAAATCTGTGACATATCTATGTAATCGTCGCATCCCTATACAGCCGGTGGTGTGGATAATCAGTGGCTGTCAGGTTTTTGTGAATCAGCTGTGCCGAGTATCGACAATGCGTGAACATAGTCTTCCCTCGGTATATTGATAGCCCCCATCGACATCAAATGAGCGGTGGGTAACTGGCAATCAATCATGTCAAACCGACCGCTACCGGCGAGTGCGACCAACGCCACCTTTGAGGCATTGCTGCGCCGGCTGAACATTGATTCCCCCACAAATACGCGACCAACAACAATACCGTAGAGACCACCTGCGAGGGTGTCTTCTTCCCAGACTTCTATTGATTCGGCATGTCCCTGTTCTGCGAGTGTGCAGTAAGTGTTTATCATGTCAGGGGTGATCCAGGTGCTGTCTTCGTCGTCTCGCGGACCGCTGCAGCCCTCTATAACCGCGCGAAAGTCACGCGTATTGCTAATCTCGAACTGCTGCTTTTTGATTACCTTGCCCAGGCTTTTACTGATCTTGAGTTCGTTTGGCCAGATGATGCAGCGCGGATCAGGCGACCACCACAATATAGGTTCACCTTCAGAGTACCACGGAAAAATGCCCTGCCGGTAAGCACTCAGTACCCGTGCTGGTTTCAAGTTGGAGCCAGCCATCAGCAGGCCGTTCGGGTTATCCATTGCCATTCGCACCGGAGGGAAAGGCGTGGTGTCGTCTGTGTCAGCTAGAAACGGAATCGGTAAGCCGGTCATGGCGAGTTAGTCGTTCTTTTCTTTGATTTTTGTTTCAGATTTTACAGCAGCCGGTTGTTGTTCTTTTTTGAATGGTAGAAAGTCTTGTAGTGCTTCGCAGCGTTTTTCCATTAACGGTGTCTCCTGCTTTAGAAACTGTGCAACTGCTGCACGAAAGTTTTCATCTTTTATATAGTGTGAAGACCAGGTAGGAGTAGGGATAAAACCGCGGGCGATTTTATGTTCTCCCTGTGCGCCGGGTTCGAACCGTTGGAGCTTGTTTCTTATGCAGTAGTCAATGCCCTGATAGTAGCAGGCTTCAAAGTGCAGACTGTGGAAGTCTTCATGACAGCCCCAATAACGACCATACAGGGTGTCGTCACTTTTGAACATGACCGAGCAGGCCACACGTTCTTCCTCGTGTGTGGCGAAAACGATAATGATGTCCTCCCCCATAGTTCTACCGACTTCAGTAAAAAATTCTACGTTAAGTGTTGGAGTGCCCCATTTGCGATTAAAAGTGTCCAGGTAGAAGTTAATGACATCTCGCCAGTCCTTCTCTTCAAGCTCATTACCATGATGCACGGTGAGGCTAATATTCTGCTCGGCAACACGTTTTCTTTCACGCCGCATGTTTTTTCGTTTCTTTGAATTGCAGTGGGTGAGAAAGTCTTCAAAAGATTGATAGCTGTTATTTACCCAGATGTACTGGCAACCCATACGTCTGAGATAGTTATGTTTATCCATCAGCGTGGTTTGTTCTGAAGTTGGAAACAGCCAGTGCATGCCGGACATGTTCTGTTGATCAACTACCGCAATCGCTGCAGATAGCAAGGCCGTGGTGCACTGTTCGTAGTCGTGATCACTATGAATCAGCAGTCGCGGCCCGGTTGCCGGGGTGAACGGTGCGGCGCTGATTAACTTCGGGTAGTAGTCAGCGCCGCTGCGTTCATAGGCTTCGGCCCATTGAAAATCAAAAACAAACTCACCGTAAGAGTTGGTTTTAAGATAGGTGGGCGCTGCTGCAATCAGCTTATCGTTGTCATCTTTTAACAACAGATGATAAGGGTGCCAGCCGTATTGCGGGTCAACGCACCCGTTGGCTTCAAGTGCGCTCAAAAACTCATAACGAACAAACGGGTTGCCGTTGTGAGAAAGGGCATTCCAGTCTCTGGAGTCAACTGTGCCTAATGAACTGCCGACTTCTACCTTGAGTTGACTGGGAGTTGTATCTGGCAATGCGTTTGTATCTGTTTAAGCTGGCTAGCTTTTCGAAGCCAGCGCATCCAGATATTTTTCTGCATCCAGTGCTGCCATGCAGCCGGTACCGGCCGAAGTTATTGCCTGACGATAAATATGATCCATCACATCCCCTGAGGCAAAAACACCTTCTACGCTGGTTGCAGTTGCGTTGCCGCCAAGGCCGCTTTTGACTTTAATATAACCACCTTCCATATCAAGCTGGCCTTCGAAGATGCCGGTGTTAGGAGTGTGTCCAATAGCGATAAACACTCCGTGCAGGTCTATATCTTCTGTGCTGCCGTTTTCCGTGCTTTTGATCCGCATGCCGGTAACACCACTGTCGTCACCTAGAACTTCGTCAAGTGTATTGTTCCATTTGATATTGACTGAACCGGCATCCTGTTTTTCAAACAGGTGCTTCTGCATGATTTTCTCCGCACGCAGTTCGTCTCGACGATGTACAACGACAACTTCGGATGCAATGTTTGAAAGGTACAGGGCTTCTTCGACTGCTGTGTTGCCGCCACCAATGACCGCGACGCGTTTACCTTTGTAAAAAAATCCGTCGCAGGTAGCGCAGGCGGATACACCCTTACCTTTGAATGCCTCTTCTGATGGCAGGCCGAGGTATCGGGCGCTGGCGCCTGTGCTGATGATCAAGGCATCGCAGGTGTATGACTTTGAGTCACCCTTTAGCGTGAAAGGGCGCTTGCTCAGGTCAAGCTCAGTGATGTGATCGAAGATTAATTCGGTCTCAAACCGTTCTGCATGTTTTTGGAATCTCTCCATCAACGCCGGGCCCATCACACCTTCGTTGTCGGCGGGCCAGTTGTCTACATCAGTGGTGGTCATCAGCTGGCCGCCTTGCTCCATGCCGGTGATGAGTACAGGCTCGAGATTGGCCCGTGCTGCATAGACAGCAGCAGTGTAGCCGGCCGGGCCGGAGCCGAGGATCAGCAGTTTGCAGTGTTTGGTATCGCTCATAACCTGGTTTTTTTTGTCCGTGTCTGGGTGGATGTAATTCATGACAATACCTTCACCAGGCTTTGTTGGAGCTGGCGAACCACTTAGTATTGGAACTTGCGCTGGCATTGTACATCACAACGCAGGTTTGAGGCTGCTGCTGTCCGGAAGTTCAGTTCCTCCGGTGGCACAAGCGGGCTTCGGTTTGTTGCGATCAATCTATCAAATGACCTTCAATTGACAATACCAGTTTGACCATTGCCACACACCGGATAAGCCTTGAGCACCAAAGCCGTTTCGCAAAAGGGCGGCACGCGTAAAAAGCGCGCCGCTGCGAAAAACCAGACCACCAAAGGCGGCAGAGCCCGCAGTGCTGCGAAATCATCTTCCGGGGTTAAGACTCTTGGCAGCTTGAAGCCGCTTGGCAAAGGTGCGCTGTCCGCTCTTAAGCCGCCTCGTAACGTTAAAATTAAAACCCCGATGGAAGCTGAGATTTCTGCGCGTGCAATGGCGCTGTTCAAGCGCGGGTTGCGTGAGGCGCTGGCTATCCTGGTGGCGGTAGTGGCAATCCTGATGCTGATTTCATTAGTCACTTTTCACGTCAGTGACCCGGGCTGGTCACACACGGGTGGTTACGGCACCGTTAAAAACGCAGGCGGGGTGTTCGGTGCCTGGTTCGCAGACATCACGATGTTTCTTTTTGGCTACATGGCGTATGTGTTGCCGTTAGGATTCGCATTAATAGGCTGGAATGCCTTTAGAGAACGCGATGCGGTCACCGTGCCAATTCTTATTTTTGGTAGAACAGCCGGTCTGTTACTACTTTTGATAACAGCATGCGGTCTGAGTGATCTGCACGTGTTTGTTCACCGTGGTGATCTGCCAATTGGTACTGCCGGTGGCGGCGTATTGGGTACCTGGGTCGCCGGCAACATGGTGGGTGTGATCAATGCTCTGGGTGCTACGTTAATTCTTCTGGCGCTACTACTGGGATCCGTTACCTTCGTCACTGGTGTGTCGTGGTTTTCAATCATGGAGCAGGTAGGTTCCTGGGCGTTACGAGCAGTCCGTGGAGTCAAACAGAGTATTGGTGCCGCGATAGCCAAAGTGAAAGATTATTTTGCCTGGCGCGAAGCAAGACGTATGCGAGTTGAGATGGGGCGCAACGCAGGTGCTGAGGATATAGAGATCAAAGCGCCGCTGATTATCACACGTGAAAATCAGATTGATCCAAAGCTTGAGCCTGTTTTTCCAGATCCAGTGAATGATATTCCTGATGATATTGCAGGTGCACCGGACGTATCGTTAACTGATAAAGTATCAACAGCGGTAGCTGCGGGTGTTGCAGGTGTTAAGGCAGTTGCTGACAAGAAAATATCTATCCAGCCACGCCCGACCATGCCAGCGCCGGTTACCCCAACAACTGACTCTGCGGAAAAGCAGTTTCAGCTGTTTGAAAACAAAACTGAAAACGTTAAACGCAAACCCGGTGAGATGCCACCGGTAAATCTGCTCGATGCAATAGAGAGTGTGCGCAGTGGCTATTCGGAGGAATCTCTGGAGCACCTATCCCGGTTACTGGAAACCAAGCTCCAAGATTTTAACGTTACCGTTAATGTTGTTGAAGTACATCCAGGGCCGGTAGTAACCCGATTTGAGGTTCAGCTGGCGCCCGGTATTAAGGTCAGTAAGCTGACCAACTTGTCCAAGGATATTGCCCGATCGTTGTCAGTTCTGAGTGTTCGTGTTGTGGAAGTGATTGCGGGCAAGTCTACCGTGGGTCTTGAAATACCCAACGAAGATCGTGAAATGGTACAGCTGACTGAAATACTCCAGTCAGAAAAGTATCGTGATATGAAGTCTCCGTTGGCACTTGCGCTGGGCAAGGACATCAGTGGGCTTCCGGTAGTTGCAGACATTGCAAAAATGCCGCACCTTCTGGTTGCAGGTACTACCGGTTCGGGTAAGTCAGTTGCGGTTAATTCAATGTTGATTAGTCTGTTGTATAAAGCTACGCCTGAGCAGGTAAGGCTGATTCTGATTGATCCGAAGATGCTTGAATTGAACGTGTATGAGGGTATACCGCATTTGTTGGCACCTGTGGTCACAGATATGAAAGAGGCGGCTAATGCGCTCAGATGGTGTGTTGGCGAGATGGAACGACGCTACCGGCTGATGGCATCACTCGGCGTCAGGAATATCACCGGCTATAACAAAAAGGTTCTTGATGCCCGTGCAGCTGGTGAGCCGATTCTTGATCCGCTATATAAACCGGAGGAGGCTTTTGATCCATCTCTTGGTGCGCCGGAGTTAGATACGCTACCGTTTATTGTGGTGGTCGTCGATGAATTTGCAGACATGATGATGGTGGTCGGTAAAAAAGTCGAAGAACTCATCGCGCGGATTGCGCAGAAAGCGCGCGCGGCTGGTATTCACCTGGTATTGGCAACGCAAAGACCATCGGTTGATGTAATAACCGGCTTAATCAAGGCAAATATTCCAACGCGAATGGGCTTTCAGGTGTCTTCAAGAATTGATTCCAGAACCATTCTTGATCAGGGTGGGGCGGAAGCGCTGCTTGGTCATGGTGACATGCTGTATCTGCCACCTGGTACTGCGCAGCCGGAACGTGTGCATGGTGCTTTTGTGGATGATCATGAAGTACACAGCGTGGTCGAGTGGCTGAAAGCCAGCGGCACTGCGGTTTATGTAGATGAGATTCTTACCGAAACCACACTGCCGCTACCTGGTATGGCCAGTGATGATGAATCAGGTGGTGACAGAGATGAACTTTACGATCAGGCGGTAGCCATAGTGACAGAGACGCGAAAAGCTTCTATCTCTTATGTGCAGCGCAGACTGAAGATCGGTTATAACCGTGCCGCGCGAATTGTCGAGGAGATGGAATCTTCCGGTGTAGTTAGCGCGGTACAGCACAACGGTACCAGAGAAGTTATCGCACCACCTCCTGTTTAGCTGGAGCCCAGGTAATAATGAGCCCGGTAGTAACGAACCCAGTAGTAACAGAGCCCACTGGCGATAAGTCCTATGGCAATAAACCCCGTGGCAATAGAACCGGATACCGAATATCTATGAAAAGTTTGATCGCAAGCATCTGGCTGCTGGGAGCAGCCCCTGCAGTGTTAGCGCAGTCGGAATTGTTGGAATTCAATTCCACAATGTACTCTTTCAGCGCTGATTTCACCCAGACGGTGTATGACAGTGATTCTGTCGCGCTGCAGGAGTCTGCCGGCACTGTCGAGTTGATGCGCCCCGGGCGATTCCGGTGGATATATACCGAACCGAACAGTCAGACTATTGTTGCAGATGGTGTGACGCTTTGGGTTTATGACGAAGATATAAAGCAGGTCACAGTGCAACCGCAAGATTCAGCACTCGGTAGTGCACCAATCGGGTTGCTCAGTGGTCAGAAAACGCTGGAATCGGAATTTACTATCAGTGATCTCGGTTCTGAAAACGGTTTGCAGTGGTTTGAACTGGAGCCGGTAATTCAGGATACTGACTTCAATACGGTATACATTGCACTGGATGAAAATGGTTTACACGCAATGGAACTGCGAGACAACTTTGATCAGGCAACTCAGATCAAATTTACCAACTTTAGGAAGAATATAACGCTGACTCCGGACAGCTTTGTCTTTACAACGCCTGAGGGTGCGGATGTTCTTGGTGAGATGGGCACGCCGCAGGAACTCGACAGTGAAGGCTTTCCCAAGCCGGTCACGCGAGAGATAGGTGACGACGAAGTGCTCGAGAATGGCGTTGTGAAACCGGTTTTACCAGCGGCCAATGATACTGAAGGTGAAACTGGCACGGCTGGTCAGCCGACCGAACAGACGCAACAAGCGGACTTGGAAACTGATGATACTGCACCGGATGCTGGTGAAGAGGACAATACACAACCCACCACGATCATTGACGGTAACCAGCTTCAGATGCAGGAGATTCGGCAGTAGTCGGTCGCATGTTGGTTAGGGCTGGATCATCTGCTCTCTGACCGACATTCCCTTGCCGGTGCTTAGATGTTTCTTTTTGGAGCCAGGAGCAAATGGCGGGCTCCCGCCAGGTGTGATCAACCGCTGTAATCAATGGACTCATCCGATCACAGGGTTTGAAACAGAATACTCGTCAATCTGTTAAAGTCTGTAGATGTCACAGCAATTTGACCTGCTCGGAAAAAGTGCACCACCAGCGCCGTTAGCGGACCGTCTCAGGCCGACCAGCCTCGAAGAATTCAGCGGGCAACCACAACTTCTGGGTGACAACAGTACGTTGCGCCGCGCGATTGAACAACAGCAACTTCACTCTATGGTTTTCTGGGGTCCTCCCGGTACTGGTAAAACAACCCTGGCTCGAGTGCTGGCTAATCAGTGTGACGCTACTTTTATTAGCCTGTCTGCTGTGCTTGCGGGTGTGAAAGACATTCGTAAAGCGGTTGAGGATTCGCAGCATGCGTTTTCGTCGGAAGGTAAGCGGACCGTTTTGTTTGTCGATGAGGTGCACCGGTTTAACAAAGCTCAGCAGGATGCTTTTCTGCCGCACATTGAAGATGGTACGTTCTATTTTGTAGGTGCCACCACAGAAAATCCATCCTTTGCGCTAAACAATGCTCTGTTGTCTCGATTGCGAGTTTATGTACTCAAAAGACTATCTGTTGAGAGCATAAAAGAAATTCTTCATCGCGGTCTGGGGGGTGATACGCGCGGGCTGGTCAATACAACCGCCAGCGATGAAGTACTTACCGCACTTGCTAATGCTGCTGATGGTGATGCGCGGCGCTCTCTGGTTTTGTTGGAGCTTGCGCATGATGTTGCAACGGAAAATGCGCAAGGTAAAAAGGAAATTACGATGGAGATCGTTGCTGAGGTCACGCGTGATTCGCTGCGACACTTTGATAAAGGTGGGGATATTTTCTATGAACAGATTTCTGCTCTGCACAAATCTGTGCGTGGCAGCGATCCGGATGCGGCGTTGTACTGGTTTTGTCGAATGCTTGATGGTGGTTGTGATCCGCACTATATAGCAAGACGCATCGTACGTATGGCAACTGAAGATATTGGCAATGCCGATCCTCGTGCGTTACAAATTGCATTGGATGGCTGGTCTATCTTTGAGAGACTCGGCAGTCCCGAGGGAGAACTTGCTATTGCGCAGGCGGTAATCTATCTCGCCTGCGCTGCCAAAAGTAATGCCTCGTATGTCGCTTATAAAGATGCAATGGCTTTTGTAAAGGAATCAGGTACTCTGGATGTTCCGGTGCATTTGCGCAACGCTCCAACGTCGATGATGAAGTCACTCGGTTACGGGTCGGAATATCAGTATGACCATGATGCTGCTGATGGAGTGGCATCAACGCAGACATACTTTCCTGATGGCTTACCGACGCAAACGTTTTATAAGCCGGTTGATCGTGGATTGGAGATTCAGATTTCTGAAAAGCTGGCTCTATTGAGGAAGGAGCGGGGGGTTAGGTGAGTTTGTTTGGTGGATGCGCAAGCTTATCCTCCCTACGTGAAAGAACCGGGTGACTCGGCGTAGGGGGATAAGCCGAATTTGCTGCTAAGGCAGGTCCTTAATCTTCAAGCTGAACGATATCAATACTTGCCCCGCTTCAGAGGCGCCTCCACCAATGTCTAATCGTTAAAAAGCTCAAAGACCTGATCCTGTTTGCTGCTCCAACGCCCATTCAATGTGTTCGCGTACCATTTCTGAAGGGTGCTCAGCGCGTTCTGTGAGTGCGTTGATGATCGCATCATCAGAAGGAGCGTTACCCAACGCTACTGCGATATTGCGCAGCCAGCATTCGTGGCCGATTCGACGTATCGCTGAACCTTCAGTCCGTTTTAGAAATTCTTTTTCAGTCCATAAGAAAAGATCGATGAGTAGTGGTGCGTCGAGGTTGTCCCGGGGGCTGAAATCTTTCTCTGCGGTATATTGCAAAAATTTATTCCATGGACACACAAGCTGGCAATCATCGCAACCGTAGATCCGGTTGCCTAGCAAGGATCTCAGTTCAACAGGAATTGATGTTCTGAGTTCGATGGTTAGATACGATATGCACCGGCGAGCATCAACGATATAAGGTGCGATGATGGCTTTGGTCGGACAGATATCAATGCAGGCGGTGCAGTTGCCGCAGTGGTTTTCCGGTGCGGTTTGGTGTTCCGATGCGAGTGGCAGATCAGTGTAGAGTTCACCAATAAAAAACCAGGAGCCCGCATCCCGACTGAGCAGGTTTGAATGTTTGCCTATCCAGCCGAGACCGGCTTTCTCCGCAGTCGCTTTTTCCAGTACGGGGGCACTGTCTACAAAAGCACGATAGCCAAACTCGCCAACTTCCTGTTGGATTTTTTCTGCCAGCTGTTGCAGGCGCTTGCGCATTAGCTTGTGATAGTCGCGACCTAGCGCGTAGCGTGATACGTAAGCCAGATTGCTATCATTGATTACCGACCACGGCTCTGTGTGTTCTTCCGGCAGGTAATTCATTCTGACAGAAATAATGCTCACTGTGCCTTCATGCAGAGATGACGGTTTTAGTCGAAGGTCGGCATGGCGCTTCATATAGTCCATGTCGCCGTGATACCCGGCATCGAGCCAGTTGAGAAATCTGGCTTCGTGGTGGCCAAGGTCGGTATTGGTAAAGCCCGTGTGATTAAACCCCAGTGACTCTGACCACTCGATAATGTTGCTCCGTAGCTGGTGGTAGTCGATCATTGGTCAGTGATGTTCGGTCTTTAAGACTTGTTTACCGAATTAGGTGTTGTCCAGTCGGGTGGGGTCATCCGGAAAGTGACCGCTCTTATAGTATGCCACGGTTCCGGTATTACCGTGCCACTTGCGCCAATCCTCTATCGGGTTACGAATCCAGCTGTATTGTCGGTACAGGTGATCGCGATTTTGCAACAGGCCATTAATTACAAGAATCTCTTCACCACGGGGGTTTATATTTGGTCTGAACTCTGCCGCATGCTGCCAGCGCAACAACATAATACTTTCGGTATCAAAAACATGGAGTGGTCTGATTTCAATGCCATCTACCGGGCCCGGTAACCACCGGTCGGCAATTCTGGTGTCGATTGCGCGAGTGCCTGTATCACCGCTCAGGAACTGGTTGAGTTTTACAAATAATATGCAGTCGCTTATGGCAGTTAGTTGCTTATCATCAAGATCAGGTATGCGGATATAACTGCCTTGTTGGTAAGTATTGGTTTCAATATGGCATTCGCCTTCGAGTACCAGTGCCTCGAGTCCTTGCCACTGAGTTGGCTGCCATTGGGTTGGCTGCCATTGGGTAAGCTGCGACTGGGTTTGCGCAAGGTTGTCTGCGGGAACTCTGAGTACTTGTTTGTGTATAGTGCTGCGAATGCTGTTGGTGTTGAACGCATCACCGGATGAGAGCTTCATCAAAGTGGTAAGGCGTTCGTTGGTGAGTTCAAGGGGATAGATAAACTCGAATGCAAAATCAGCCATACTGACCGATGCATCGAAGTCTTCGTTTACCAGTGCAAGGCCTGACTTACATAACATAAAAGATCTGTCGCCTCGGATAATTTCAGTGACACCGTTCGTCAGGCGACACTATCAGATTCGCTGTCGGTTATAAATAATGACCGTACTCGGGTTATTCTGGATAAAGGGGTAAAAAGACGGGGTGATCCAGGATCACCCCGTTAGAAGGCGCTTGGAAAAGCGCTCGGCGGAGAATACTGTCGTTGACAGCTATTTTGTTGGTAATTTTGCCACCTGGCCGTGGCTCATACCTTGTTAACCTACTTTCTTTTTCTTCGGAACATCTCTACAAGCTAGCTATAGCGCAATTCGATTATTGCGCGTTCGCTACTAACCAAGCTTGAAGCAAATCGGATCGGATGGTTCTGACTCTTCACTTCCACGTATAGCTGTTACCCGAAAGCAACCGCCTTCTGTGCCCGAAAGATTAAGATCATTCGCTATGTCGTACACTGTGTTCGGTGCGCTGCCAGTGAAGTCACTTGCCCTGACTTCCGTCAGTGCCGTTGATGTATGAATGTTCTCATCCGGACCGAAGAATACGCGATAGCTTTCAACATTCTCAGTGGCAGGATTAGCTGGCCAGCTTAGTCGCAGACCTTTCATTGTTGTGCACCATGCGCATTGGACGTTGAAGTCGATATTCGCTACCGAAGTGTTACCGGAAGCATCGGTCAGGCTGTAAACCAGGCTGTCAGTACCTTCGAAGTCGGCTGGAGCGGTATAAACAACCACACCTGAGTCGGCGGCTTGCACAACACCGTTGCCTGGCGGCACATCGATTTTGAACTCGACGGAGCTTTTGTCGGTTATCTGGTCGTTACGCAACGCGGACACAGCGGTGGTTGTGCCTGCATTGAGTGTCACACTGTCACTTTTAGCAGTCAGCGTAACCGCCACGGAAACATCGTCCGGCGGTACAGCACAGCTAACATTGCTCTCCCAACCGTAGCCATCACCATCGGGATCAGAGTTGGGATTAACGCAGTACGGAAATCCGAATTCGTTTGTTGCAGCTAGTGCTGCACCTGCGGTGGGTTCAGAAAGATCACAATCTGCACACACAGCTATGTAAAGCAGCCCGGTAGAGACAACACCGTTAGCATCGACAAGTGCATACTCTACTGTGTCAGTTCCTTCGAAGTCGCTATTCGCGGTGTATTGCACTTCACCCGAATCGAGTAAAACAGCGACGCCGTTGGCGGGTTGGCTGACTAACTGGAACGTTGAGCCTTCTTGTATGCTGTCGTTGGTGAGTACACCAATATTGACAGGCTGACCAGCTGCAGCTTCTGCCACGTCTGTAGTGGCGACGTTGCTGCCATCAGTGGCGTTGCCGATAGAGTTTGGGATTTCCTGCAGGTTCGACAGATCAAGAGCAGTATCTTCGTCACCGTCTCCGCTACCACCACAGGCAGTAAGCGTAAGGAGTGCGGCCGATACAGCCAATCTCGTGAGGTTCTCACACCCGTTCGAGCCATACGTACGAATCATTCGACCGTTCATACTGTTGCCTCATTTTTATAATGTTTAAAGATTCAGAACGTGTTTCCGGGCTGACCCCTGCACACGCGAAGCAGGTTATCGGCGTTGCAGGCATTTTCTTGAGAAAATGTTGTTGTCAAACTGAGGTGTAAAACATCCGATAAATACGGGCGGGTGCTCGATCCCTGTGATCGCATGACGTCTCCAGCGTACTCAGCTATGAGGCTAAGTCAGATGCCAGTCGTTTTTTGTGAACTGTTTCACGCTGGAGCGGCCGCTAAGAGACCGGGTGTATTGCAGCTGATTATTGAAACGAATGATGTATCGGATATGTCCCGCAGGCAGGGCTCGTCTGAAAAGGATCCCGGCGGTTTATCTGTATCTGAGGAAGCTGACTCGGTCGAAAATAGCCCGGTTGCTTCAGATATGAAACCGCAGAATGAACAAAAGGTAATTGTTGGTTGCGAGGAGCAAACTGACAAGGCACTCATCTACGCCTTCGTATATTCCAGTGTTAACGGGTGGCGGGTACAATGGGCGGCTGACTGACTAGCTTAAATCACCCGGAAAGAAATGCCCCAGGACCTATTCGACAACGTGGAAGAGCAACCGCTTAGTGAATTCACTGAGAAGGCTTACCTCGACTACTCCATGTACGTCATTCTCGATCGAGCGCTGCCGCATATCGGTGACGGGTTAAAACCCGTTCAGCGGCGCATTATTTATGCGATGTC
>CALLBO010000022.1 GCA_937998875.1 uncultured Granulosicoccaceae bacterium | reverse complement strand
CTCGACGTAGGCCCTGCTATGCCTGTGTTTTTCTGCCTTGCTCTGACGACTGTGGCTGTGAAAAGTTTGTTACCGAACTTCCCGCACGACCCACTAGCGTGTTCAATACCTAACCCCGATCTTCTACCGGCCATTTGATATAAGCAAATACCCAGACAACTGCGATGTTCACCACCGGCAGTATCATCAAGAGCGACCACCAAATCGAAAACCCGGCTTTTTTGGCAATCGGTCCAAACAACACTACCGGCAGAAAAAGCACAAGCGCTAAAATCAGAAGCTGAGGCGTACTGGGAATCACAGGCTTGCTCCGCTGTTATCCGGCTTACTACGATCACCCGGACCACTACCATGGATGCTCCACTGCATCGCACCAAGAAAAACTATCACCAGCAGAAAACCCACGTACGGAATGAGCACCAGAAAGGCCAACTGGGGATTCAACCCGGCCCGCTTAAATATAATCCAGAGCGGATACAAAAATAGCACTGCACTTATAACGACCGCTAACAAAATATGCACTTCTTACCTCCACTAATTCACCACCAATAACCCGGAACACCGACGATAAAGATATCAAGACGGGTCGCACCTGTGCTTGAGCTCTGCATAGCTGTTCCACCAGGTAATGGTCCATCCCCCCCTCTGCAGGGTCTGTATCCCGTTTGATTTTAGGACTACACTACCGAGTCAGATCACTTTAGCGGGAAAAACCACATGGCGCACGCTCAATCATCTTCCGGACATGTCAATACTCCCGAATCCGCTCGCGCAAAAATGCCACGCTTTAACTGGGAAGATCCGTTCCTGCTTGAGCAACAACTCAGTGAAGAAGAGCGCATGATTCGCGAAACTGCGCACGCCTACTGTCAGGAAAAACTTGCAACACGGGTCGTAGAGGCCAACCGCAACGAAACTTTTGAGCGCGACATTTTCAACGAAATGGGTGAGCTCGGCCTGCTCGGTGCAACCATCCCCGAATCGCTTGGCGGTATTGGTGCGAGTTACGTCAGCTACGGAGTAATAGCGCGCGAAGTAGAACGTGTTGACTCCGGCTATCGGTCAATGATGAGCGTGCAGTCTTCTTTAGTGATGCATCCGATTTTCGCCTTCGGCACAGATGCACAGCGCGAGAAATACCTGCCAAAGCTCGCAAGTGGCGAATGGGTGGGTTGCTTCGGACTCACCGAGCCGGACCACGGCTCAGACCCATCATCAATGCTCACACGCGCTAAAAAAACTGCCGATGGCTATTCGCTTTCCGGATCAAAGAACTGGATCACCAATTCTCCGGAAGCCGATGTGTTTGTAGTCTGGGCAAAGTCAGAAGCACACGACAATAAGATCAAGGGCTTCATTCTCGAAAAAGGTATGAAGGGTTTAACCGCCCCGAAAATCGAAGGGAAATTTTCACTACGCGCTTCAATCACCGGCATGATCATGATGGATGACGTCGAAATACCCGAAGAGAACCTGTTACCCGAAGTCGCAGGGCTCGCAGGACCATTCGGTTGTCTTAACCGCGCACGGTACGGAATTGCGTGGGGGGCGATGGGTGCTGCCGAATCATGCTGGCACTCTGCAAGACAATACACATTAGATCGCAAGCAGTTTGGCAAACCACTGGCTGCCAATCAGTTAGTACAAAAGAAACTTGCAGACATGCAAACTGAAATCTCGATCGGACTGCAGGGTTGTTTGCAACTGGGACGACTATTTGATGCACATCAGGCACCGGCAGAGCTTATCTCGCTCATGAAACGCAACAACTGCGGCAAAGCGTTGGACATTGCAAGAGTCGCGCGTGATATGCACGGCGGTAACGGTGTATCCGATGAGTACGGTGTAATCCGCCACATGATGAATCTTGAAGCGGTAAATACCTATGAGGGCACGCATGATATTCATGCACTGATTCTCGGCCGTGCGCAGACCGGTATTCAAGCGTTTCAGTAGCGGATTCTTAGCCCTCACAAAGCGAATTTCCAGAGACTACCTGCCCCTTTCCCGATTGCGGGAGGGTCAGCGCCAATTTATAAAATGGGTGCCGGGAGGCACGTCGCTGAGGCAATTGCGTTGTATCCCAGGCACACGTCGAATCGTTAAGCGATGCTCTACTTCCGGTGTGTGCCCATAGTGCCTGATACCAGATATCTACTTGTTTCAGATATCATCGCCGTAGGGGGGATAAGCTTGCGCATCCATCCATGAGCAGCACGTCAGATACGTAACTTTCCGGAAAATCTGGCAACCTTATTCGCTGTAAATTTTGAAGTGTTCGTTACGACGGTCTGGTGGATGCGCAAGCTTATCCCCCCTACGAAAATCGCATCATTAATTTCACGTATTGCAGTTGAGAGCCCAAAGCCGACGTTGAACTACACACTAACCCTGTGTTTGGTCAACCCAACCACAAAAATCTGCCACTAAAACGGCTTAACCACCACCAGTACTACAATAACAATCAACGCAACAAATGGCAGTTCATTAAGCACTTTGAATTTAGCAATAGCGCTTACATCGCCACCTTCATCAAGAACACGTCCGGCTTTAGTAAAATAGATATGCAGTGCCGTCACCGCAATGACCAGCAACAGCTTAACCCACATAAACTTCAATGAAAAAACACCAGGGTTTAGCGCAATCAGCGTGATACCCAAGATCCAGGTGGCGGCCATGGAAGGAATCATGATGATACGACGCAGCAATACCGCAGCATCTTTCATCGTTTCAAACAATGGCTCACCAGGCTGACTTTTCGCCTGGTGCATTTTATATCGCGGATACATCAGCAATGAGGCCATCCATGCCACCATCGCTATGAGATGAAACGCTTTTATCCAAAGATACATATCGGCGGTCTCTTACTTACCGAGTAACCAGCCACCATCAACATCTATGGTGGTACCGGTAACAAAATCATTTTCCACCATAAACACAACAGCCTTGGCAACCTCATCAGGCAACCCTGCTCTTGGCAGCAGATGCGGTGCGGTTATCTTCTCAAAATGCTGTTCACGTTCCTTACCGGTTAATGCACTCATTGGAGTATCTATCGTACCGGGAGAGACCGTGTTGATTCGTTTCGGTGCAATCTCCGGTGCGAGCGCACGAACCATCGCCTCGACAGCTCCCCCGACCGCAGACAGGGCAATCTGACCCGGTTTGGCTTTTCTGGCGGGTGTTCCGCTTACCAGCACAATGCTGCCTTCATCTGTCAGGTGTTGCGCACCAAACCGCACCACATTGGCGTAACCCCAAAGCTTGTCGAAGGATCCGGCAAAGCCATCCATATCCATTTCCAGAAACGGTCCCAGTGCCCGACTTCCACCGGTGGCGGCACTGATCAGGATATCGAAAGGTGCATGTTGCTCAAAGAGCTTCTGCATCGCATCACGATCGCGCACGTCGCAGGCTTCGCAAGTGACACCTGATGGAAGATCGCCAGCTTTGGACGGGTCACGACTGACCGCAATTACTGTTGCCCCGAGAGCCGCCAGCTGATGGGTGGTTGCCAGACCAATGCCTGAAGTACCACCGAAGACGAGTGCTTTTTTTCCTGCTACCTGCATCGATATTCTGCCTTTTTGAGTGAAGCCTAATCTGCCTATCATTATGCGCTGGCGATGCAGTTGCAAGTTATTTGTGAATCGAGCACACAACAGCATTTACTCAATCAGGCGACACACAAACTCGCGGAAAAACAACGTAGAATTAGCCGACTCAATTCATCAAGAGCTGGTATTTTGAATCACACTGTACTGATCAGCGTCAACGGCACGGACCGACCGGGCATTACCTCGGCGCTGGTGAATATTCTCGCCGCCTATCCGGTGACGGTGCTGGATATTGACCAATCGGTTATTCACAACCTGCTTTCGTGGGGCATGCTGATTGAAGTAGACGCCAGCGCCTGCGGTGAGAACGGCAAACCAGACGCCCTGTTCAAAGACTTGCTGTTCAAAGCCCATGAGCTCGAGCTATCAATCAAGTTCACCCCGGTTGACGCCGACGAACTCCAGCAATGGATGCAGGACGGTGCAATAGACCGCTACATCGTCACCCTGCTCGGTCGAAGCATGAATGCAACGCTGATCGCTGAAATGACGGAGATCATCAGCAGCTATCAATGGAATATTGCCACCATCGAACGCATCTCTGAACGCTACCAGGGGAATGCCGCAAACGACACGCCACTCATCGCGGTGGAAATACGCATACACCACCGCAACGGTGATATAGACGGAGTACGCCGTGATTGCCTGGCCCTTGCCGGGCGCAGTGAAATGGATATCGCAATCCAGCAGGACAGCATCTGGCGCAGAAACAGAAGGCTGGTCTGCTTCGATATGGACTCCACCCTTATACAAAGCGAAGTCATTGACATGATGGCTGATGCTGCCGGTGTTGGTACTGAGGTCAGTGGAATTACAGAACGAGCCATGCGTGGTGAAATGGATTTTACGCAGAGTTTTAAACAAAGAATGGCACTACTTGAAGGACTACCCGTAGACAAACTGGACCAGATAGATCGCCAGTTAAAGGTAACTGACGGTGCCGAAAAACTCATCAGCAACCTGCGTTTACTCGGCTATAAAACCGCCATTCTTTCCGGAGGATTTGAATTCTTCGCCACTCGTCTGGCCCGCAGACTGGGCATCGACTATGTCCATGCCAACGAGCTCGACGTTATAGACGGCAAGCTCACAGGAAAAGTCACAGGTAAGATCGTGGATGACCGGCGCAAAGCGGAACTACTGCGATCAATAGCAGATGACGAAGGCATACAACTACAGCAGGTGATTGCCGTCGGTGACGGTGCCAACGACATTCCAATGCTATCCGCCGCGGGTCTTGGTATCGCCTTTCATGCCAAACCCAGCGTGGCAGATGAAGCAGGTAACGCTGTAGGTACAGTGGGGCTGGATGGAATTTTATATTTAATTGGCATGCGCGAAAACGAGATTCGAGGCTGAGTTTATGTGTAGAAAGTGTATTGATGACACCATATTTTCGTAGGGGGGCATAAGCGTAAAGCGCATCCACCAAACGAACACAACGAAAGCAACGAAAGCAACGAAAGCAACAAACGCAACAAACGCAACAAAATTATACTCAACGTTATATAAAATACGGACTTTACTACTGACCGACGCTTACAGTTTATGCGTCTGAATATCTTATACGACGGACATAAAACGAATCAACGACGCCTGGAAGTACTGCCGCGCATACAGTTTTCTACTGCAATCTTATGACGTTTGGGCGGGTTTTTGCCCTGGTTTGGCTCGATCAGGCTGATGATTGATTCAGCTGTTACCCTGCCGAACTCACGGGCACTGAATTTAACCGTTGTAATGTCTGGCACACTATAACGAGACACCTCAAAATCTCCAAAGCCCGCAATACCGATATCCTCAGGTACAGATATCCCCTGCTCTTTTAGTGCCGTAATTAGTCCAAACGCAGGTGCATCAGAAACACAGAACACACAGTCTATATCATCGTAATACTGCTTAAGATTTTTACCAACGAAATGTCCGTCTTTAATCGTCATTGGCGGAGTACCGAAGCGGATCATTCGATGTGCAGATAACCCTGCATTCTCCATTGCGGCTTTAAATCCTGATCTTCTGGCAGCACCACGAGTCCACTCATCATTGGTTTCACACAAAAAGGCTATATTTCTGTAGCCGAGCGTTATCAGCTCCTGTGTCATGTTGTATGAAACATCATGATTTGAAAAGCCAATACTGTAGCCAATCGGTTTATCCGGTATTTCCCATAACTGAAATACAGGCACCCTGGATTGCTTTAACAGCTTTAAAGTCCGTTTGGTATGGCCATCAAAAGGCAGAACAATGGCTTCAGGTCGGCGGGTAAGCAGGCTTTCAACCAACGCCTCTTCGCGTTGGGCCGAGTACTCGGTATAACCCAGTAAAACCTGTAGCCCGGTACTTTCGAGCGACTCGGTCAGCGCTTGTATCATGCCTGCATAGTGCACGTTGTTAATCGACGGCACCAGGGTCGCGATGAAGCCGGAACGCTGCGACGATAAACTACCGGCAGCCTGATCCGGCACGTAGTTCATCTTTTCAACCAGCTTGAGAATCCGGTCTCTGGTGCCTTCCGATACCAGCCCGTCTTTTCGTAAGGCACGCGACACTGTCATACGCGAGACACCGGCTGCTTGCGCTACATCCTCCATAGTTACCGGATTTTTCTTTAAATTGTCCATCTGTGAATCAAACCATCATTAACACTGGTATCAGGATAAAAAGCGTATGTAGTTCGGAGAGGGAATTGAGTATTCGTCTCCTGTTGCCTTTATCAAGCCGGTTTCAATATCTCTGCTAAATAGTGTTAAGTTAGATGAATCCTGATTAGCCACCAGCACTGCGTTACCACACGGCGTTAGTGCGAAGTGCCTGGGAAATTTTCCACCAGTAGGTACAACGTCTATGCGTTCAAGCTGACCATCATCTTGCACTTTAAAAATCGCCAGCGAGTTATCACCGCGGTTCGATACATACAAAAAGCGCGCATCAGGAGATAACTTAATCTCTGAAACATAAGAGACCTGATCTCGATTCTCAAGCGTGGATTCATACTGAATGGGTATCAGGCGTTCTTTACTGGTGGATGAATCAGAATCATCCAGCTTTGCAACGCATACCGTATTAAACAATTCATTCGATACATAGCAGATATCAAGCGTTGGATGCATCGCCATATGCCGTGGTCCGGAACCTGCCTCAAACTTGATGTGAGTGTCTGACTCAAGTTTTTTTGCAGATGGATCATAGCGATACTGAAAAACCGCATTCTCGCCCAGATCTGGAATAAACACCCAGTCTTTCCAGAAGTGGGCACAGTGCGCATGCGGCCCGACCTGGCGATTCTCCCAGTGATCTTCACGATACTCTACCTGACGCCACTCACCTTCCTTGCGATACAATTGCTTAAAGCTCTGCAACACATTGCCTAGTTTTCCATCAGCGTCCACCTCAACCAGATCAATGATCGCATCCCAGTAGTTGATAACAATAGCGGCGTCTTTTTGAGGAGACACCGAGATATAACAGGTCGATTTACCTGAAGCAGTAAAGCTGCCTTGTAAATCCAGGTTTGCTTTATTGTCTACGCCATACTGAAGTACCTCACCGTTACTTTTAATGGTTTCTACAATGGCGTACATCAATTTACCGTTCGAGTGAGGAATAAGCACAGCAGGATTGAGGCAATCTGTAACCGAGTTTTGCTTAAGCTCACCCTCTTTAGAAATAGAAAGAGAGTAGATCCCGTCCCCTGATGACGGCGCATGCGGTTGATGCGCCAATACATCGAGGTTGCTATAGGTTCCGACCAGAAACTGAAAATCACCATCGAGTTTTATTGTACCAGCCACCAGGTCACCCCCTTCCGACAAACGGCATACCGTTCGCCATGACATTAATTCTAAGTACATTCACATCAGGTGGCAGGCTTGCCATGTAAATCAGCGCCTCGCAAACCGGCTCCACTCCAACCACCGGCTCTTCGAGCTTGCTGCCGTCCGGCTGCAGTACGCCTGCCGCCATCGCATCTCCCATACTTGAGCTGATATTGCCAAGATCAATCTGGCCACAGCAGATGCCGTAACGACGACCGTCCAGGGCCAATGATTTGGTTAATCCGGTAATTGCATGTTTGCTACTGGTATAGGGTGCCGAAAACAAGCGTGGTGTGGTGGCAGAAATTGAACCGTTGTTAATGATGCGACCGCTACCCTGCTTGCGCATCTGCCTGAATGCCGCCCGCGCACACAGGAAGGACCCGGTCAGGTTAATCGCAATGAGATTTGTCCATTCGGATACATCAAGCTCATCAACCGGCACCGCTTTAGCGGAAATACCGGCGTTATTAAAAAGTAAGTCCACCTGGCCGTACTTAGCAATAACAGCACTGAACAGATCATCTACCTGTTTTTCATCACTAACGTCGCAGGCGAATGCCATGCCGTCTCCAGTAAACTGACTAACGGTTTTATCGAGTGACTTTGCCGTTCGGCCAGCCACCGCTACCGTCCAGCCGGCTTTGCTCATGGCGATTGCTGCAGCCTGACCAATACCACCGCCACCACCGGTTATAATTGCTACCCCTGACATAGTTTTCTCTACACTTGTTATACGTTAATTAGTCTTTATCCACTTGCCTTTCCAGCCTGGTCACTTCGGACCTAGCCTTTTACAGCACCGGCTGTCATACCGGTGATAATCTGACGTGAAGCAAACAAAGTAAAAATAATCGGCGGAATCGCCAGCAACATACCCGTTGCCATAATCACACCCCATTCAACATTGAATTCTGACATATTATTTACAATTAATATCGGTACTGTCTTGGTATCGCGATCAGACAATGCGGAAGCAAGCAGATATTCATTCCATGCAATTCTGAAAGTGAAAATTGCAGCTGCTGCAAGCCCCGGTTTTATCAGCGGCAACACCACTTTAAAAAACACCTGAAACGGCCCTGCACCATCCATGCGCGCCGCTTCTTCCAGCTGCCGGGGAACCTGTACGATAAAGCTTTGCAGTATCCAGATAACAAACGGTAAATTCATAGCAACGTAAATAAGAATAATACCCGAGTGGGTTCCCGCAAGACATACATCTCCCCGGCCACCAAAGTTATCTCGAATCAGACTACCGAGCCACGAAGCTTTGTCTATACAGAACTCGTTATTCCACAGACCAAACACCGGCACCAGCAATACCGCCGGCGGCACCATTCGAACCATTAGCGTGGTCGCTGATGCGGTATCACGCCCCATAAAACGAAACCTCACCAACGCGTAAGCCGCCATACAACCGATAACTAAAGTCAGCAGCGTCGATACAAGCGCGATGATCAATGAATTTATAAATGCACCACCGAACTTAAGCGCGCAGAAATCAAGATGCTCCGGTTCATAAGGCAGAATGTCGCAAAGCGCTGTCTCGTAGTTCTGGATTGTCGGCATAAACAACAAACCACTCGTACCGGAAATAATGTCTACGTCCAGCTTGAACGAGTTGATCAACATCATCAGGATCGGACCGACCGCCATGATGATCAGCATCGTAAGAATGGCGTAAAAGCCCGGATGTTGCTGCTTCTCTTCAAGAGCCATCAATCGCTCTCCTCAATCATGCGAGATGCCCTGGCAGCACGATGCTCCATCACCCGGTTATAGACGAGCATCAGTACTGTGATAAACAACAACAGCATCAACAGATAGTTAGACATTGCAGCAGCCACACCAAGCTCTCTAAACTCAGTGGCTGTTCGAGAGATTCTTAGCGCGAGTATTTCGGTCGACAAGCCCGGCCCGCCTTCGGTCATCACAAGTATCACTTCAAGCACTTTGAACGCATCGATAAGACGCAGCAGGCAAGTAACGATAAGCACCGGCATCATCAGCGGCAACTTGATGTATATAATCTGTTGCCAGCCGGTAGCCCCGTCGATGCGCGACGCTTCAAGTGCCGATCGAGGCAATGACTGCAAGGCTGCGAGTGCCAGAATAAAAATAAATGGTGTCCACTGCCAGATGTCAGCAATGATGACAGACAACAATGCGTGCTGACCCAGCCAGTCAACCGACTCAAGGCCCACACCTTTCAAACCACGATTAAATATACCCAGCGTCGGGTGGTACATATACCGCCAGATTAATCCCACCACGACCGGTGCAATCATCATGGGTAGAATAAATAAGGTACGCAACAAAGACATGCCACGCAGATTGCGATCAAGCATCAGTGCGAGACCGACACCAATAAACATCTCTACGGTAACAACTGAAATCGCAAATTTCAGCGTCACAAATGTGCTTTCCCTGAAGTTAGGATCGTTCCACAGGGTGATGTAGTTCTTCAGTCCGACATAGGTAGACTCACCCATAGCCTGACTCGGATCCCACTCACGAAAGCTACCAAATATCATATAGCCAAGCGGATACAGTAACGCCAGGGCCATGATGACAACCGCAGGTGCAAGAAACACATACGGGGTTAGCCGGTTAAATGAAGTAGATGTGCTCATAAGTCAGCGCTGTTGAGATTCTTAACGTGCATCCCTGCCCGACTCCTTTCAGCGTCAGGCAAGAATGCACATTACAACTACTTATCACTCAGCCTATTTATTCCAGGTGTAGTAGCCGGCTTCTTCCATAATCGCAGTAGCACGTTCAGCTACACCATCCAGCGCTTCCTGGACATCCAGATCTTCGGTCAGCACTTTAGAAAGTGTGGTACCCAGATCTGCATTGATCTTACCCCAGACAGGGATAATCGGGCGCCAGTCAGGATCAGCATGTTTGAGTGCTTCACCGAAAGTTGCCATGTGAGGGAACTTGGCGTTCACGTCAGCATCTTCATGAGTGGAGAATCGTGAAGGATTACCACCGGCAAGCGCTACCAGCTTGTCTCCCTTTTTAGAGGTAAGCCACTGCATCAACAGGAACGCAGCTTCTTTATTTTCTGCATTCTTTGGAATGCCAATACCGAACCCACCGGTCTGGCTGCCGCGACGTGTGCCTTCCGGGTGTAATGCCCAGCCGACTTTACCAACCACTTTTGATTTTGCAGGATCATCAATCTGACCGGCTACGACCGTGGTGTCGAGGAACATCGCAGTGTCGCCTGCCAGAAAAGAACCCAGCGCCTCACCAAAACCGAAGCTCGAAGCACCTTCAGGACCACAATCAACGATAGTCTTCAAAGCGTTAGCTGCTTGAACCCCTTCTGCGTTGTTGACAATCGGGTTCCAGCTATCATCAAACACGCGACCACCCAGAGGTGCCAGGTGCAGCAGGAATGCATGGCTTGCATGGTGACCCGATGCCGCCCGTGAACTCAGCCCGCCCATACCCGGCTCAAGCTCTGGAATTTTACAGGCAATATCAAGCATCTGATCATAGGTTTGTGGTACTTCAAGACCATGCTTTTCGAAGATATCCTTGCGATAGCCAAGTATTGATGTCTCTGAACCATAAGGAATACCGAACAGCGAACCGGTTTTACCTTGAAGATAACCTTTGTTACCACCGGCAAAGCCAATGTTATAGACATAACCGTCGATCAGATCATCTGCGTCATACGCAGGATCAGACAGCTTGGGGTTCATGAAGTACCTGGCAAGGTTCTCCAGTTGATCGGCATAAACGTAATCTGCTTTGGAAAATACAACATAGGCAATAAGATCGTAATCACCTTCATCCTGACCAAGCTCAAGTGTTTGTCGCTCACGCATTTTCAGATAGGGCAGTTGATCAACCTCAACCTCAATACCCGTCTCTTTAGTAAACTCCGGCAATATCTTACGCACCGCATCATAGTGCGGATGAGCCGGAAAATTCACCACCAGCGTAGTATCGGCATAATCGTCATAAGGACCGGCTAACGCCTGCCCCACCATAAGTACGGAGGCCACAGCGACCCCACAGATTGTTTTGGATATGTTAAACATAGTTCCTCCAGTGATACCTATTAAAGGTTTAAGAATAATCGACCTGGCCAATAGCACGGTCATCATCGAGACTAAAAAAATGCAGATCAGCAAGCTGTACTGAAAATCTCAAACGCTCACCGAGCGCAATGGGTGTATCAGATTTCAGTTCAACCATAATTTTCTGCCCGTCACAGTCACCTATCAGTACTGATTGCGCACCAATGTACTCAGACAGCACCACATCAATATCAAAAGCACTGTCTGCAGCAGCGTCAGGCCGGTAATCAAGATCACAAGGCCTCACACCAACAAGAATGTCCCTCACTCGGGAAGCCGCCAGGCGATCTACAGTGTGAGAATCACATCGAAGATCAAAACCCCTGCCACGCAAATAGACCTCATTACCGGCATCTTCAATGGTTGCCTGCATAAAGTTCATTGGTGGTGTACCCAGAAAGCCAGCTACAAATTTGTTCGCAGGTCTTTTAAACAATTGCTCCGGCGTACCCTGCTGTTGAATGTAGCCACCATGCATCACCACGATGCGATCAGCCAGAGTCATTGCTTCTATCTGATCATGGGTGACGTAAATCATGTTCTTGCGAACGCGCTGACGCATCATGGCAAGCTCAGCCCGCATCTGCGTTCGCAGCTTGGCATCAAGATTAGATAACGGCTCATCAAAAAGAAATGTCGAACTGTCACGCGTTAACGCACGCCCCATCGCCACCCTCTGTCTTTGTCCACCGGAGAGCTCTGCGGGCTTTCTATGCAGGTATTCACTCAAACCGACGATCTCCGCGACCTCCTGAACTTTGCGCTTTATTTCTTTTTTAGGCCGCTTCTCCAGGCGCAACGCAAATGACATGTTCTTTTCAACATTCATGTGCGGGTACAGGGCGTAGTCTTGAAATACCATGGCCAGATCACGTTCTTTGGGTTCAAGCTTACTCACCGGCTTTCGGTCAATATAGATTTCCCCTGAAGTTACAGTCTCAAGCCCTGCAATCATTCGAAGTGTTGTCGACTTACCGCAACCGGACGGACCAACAAGTACGGTAAATTCTGCATCTTCCATGAGCAGATCAACGCCATGCAACACCTCAACGTCACCGTAGGATTTCTTCAGGTTGTCGAGGTAAATTTCCGGCATCGCAATAGATAAATCCAGCTACATGATGAAAATAAGCCACCCTGAGATGAGAAATGCTCAGAGAAAGCACAAAATGTTACCGATAACATTTTGCCTGAATATGAAACCACGCTTCTATTCGCAGTGCAAGTGAAAATTTTTTGTTTAATTCACAGAGCCGGATCAAATGGCGTTGTTTGTGGCTTACACAGAACGACATTACCGCCTGAAACGATGCAGGATTTCTTCAACAATGGAATCAACAGACTGATCAATCTTAACGGTTATTGATAATTCATCGTCATCGGGTACTTCCAATGTGGCAAGCTGGCTGTCGAGTAAGCGCTTACTCATGAAGTGGTCTTCACGGGCAGATAACCTTTCGGCCAGCAATTCACTGCTACCATGAAGATAAACAAACAGTACCGGCTCACCTGCCCCGTCGCAGATGTGATTTCTATAAACCTTCTTTAACGCCGAGCAACTAACAACAACAGCACCAGCTGATGCGCGCATTGCACCGGACAACTGCGCTAACCAGGGCCAACGGTCATCATCGGTCAAGGCAATACTACTTGCCATTTTTGCCTTGTTTTCAGGGCTATGGTGATCATCTCCCTCGATAAATACAGCTTCAAGACGCTGTGCTAAAGCGCTCCCCACTGTGGACTTACCGCAGCCGGATGAACCCATTACCACCAGCAAACGCACATCGCTATAAGCAGGCTGTGATTCCACCATCGACATATAAAGTGTGTCCGTTAATAAAGCTTGCAGCATCAGAACTTAAGAAAACACCGGCACCGATTAACTCCGGCAACTGCCCCCACCGGCCCGCCGGGGTACGTTTTTGAAGCCATTGGCTGAAATCATTATCTGCAACCAGTGCGGCATTCAACGGCGTATCAAAGTAGCCTGGAGCAATTGCATTAACCTGTAGACCATGAGGTGCCCAATCGGTTGCCATACCTTTGGTGAGATTAGCGACCGCCCCTTTTGTGCAGGTATATGGTGCGATTCCGGGACGCGCCAGCGCAGTCTGCACCGAAGCAATATTAATGATCTTTCCCTGACCGCGACCAATCATATGTTTTGCGACTGCCTGCCCGACGTTAAAAACCGAGGCGACATTGGTTTGGAGCATCTGGTTGAACACTGCCGGATCAAAGTCTTCTAACGGCGTTCGATGTTGCATGCCCGCATTGTTGATCAGAATATCTATTTGCCCGAATTCTTTTTCAATTTTTGCAACCGACTGCGCTACCTGCCCATGATCAGTAACATCAAATGCAGATGCTTCAAAATGGCCGGGGCTCTGCTCACCCAGCATTTTCACAGCGTTTGCGACCTTACCTTCATCACGTCCGTTGATTACCACCGTAGCACCGGCATCAGCCAGACCGCCTGCAAGCGTAAAACCGATACCCTGACTCGAGCCGGTGATCAGTGCACGCTTGCCGGATAAATCAAAAAGAGGATTGTTTGAAGACATAGACTAGTGGCCTTGTTGTGGATTCTTCATTTGGCAAAAAACTTCGTCGCGCGGTCAAAGATCTGCAATAATGTTATCGGTAACAATAATAGCGTCACCTGCATTGTCATACAACTGTCAAACCGCAGCGGTAACAGTCAAACTGCAGTGGCAAGAGCGAAAACATCATGGCAATAGTGAAACAGACGCTGGCATGGTAACACTGAGATCTGCAACAAATCGGACCAAACATGAACGCACTGGTTATTCACGCCCCTAAAGATCTGAGAATCGAGAGGGTCGATACACCCTCCCCGGGTGAAGACGAAGTCGTGATCGATATTGAAGTCGGTGGTGTTTGTGGTTCAGACCTGCACTACTATAACCACGGCGGCTTTGGAACGGTAAAGCTTCGCGAGCCGATGATACTCGGCCATGAAGTCGCTGGTCGTGTCACTCAAATAGGCGGAGAATCAACTGGTCTTGCAATCGGTGATCTGGTCGCTGTTTCACCTTCCAGACCGTGCTTTCAGTGCACCTATTGTAAGGAAAGCAATCACAATCACTGCGAGAACATGCAATTCTATGGCTCAGCCATGCCATGGCCACATATCCAGGGTGCATTCAGGCAGCAGTTAACTGCCAAAAGCTGGCAGTGTGTCAAAGCCAACAACATAACTGCCGGCGAAGCGGCAATAGCAGAGCCCCTCTCAGTTGCATTGCATGCCACTAAACTTGCCGGAGATATGTTGGGTAAACGAGTACTGGTAACCGGTTGCGGGCCAATAGGCATACTTTCTATTATTGCCGCTCGCAGATCAGGTGCTGCCCAAATTGTAGCAACTGACATCACTGACAACGCCTTGAAGTTCGCCGTTCAATGCGGCGCTGATGAAGTATTCAATGTTGCACGATCACCCGACTCTCTCGAGCCGTTTATGCAAGGGAAAGGTTACTTTGATGTGATGTACGAATGCTCTGGAAATGTACAAGCGCTTACCGGCGGTATTGCAGCCCTTCGACCAAAAGCCACTGCAATGCAACTGGGGTTGGGTGGTGATATGACTTTACCCATGATGCAGTTAACCGCCAAAGAAATAAGCCTGCGAGGATCATTTCGATTTCATTCAGAGTTTGCTACTGCTATAGAGTTAATGAGTGCCGGGCTTGTTGATGTCAAACCGCTAATTACCCATTCAATGCCTTTTAATGACGTCGTAGCGGCTTTTGATCTTGCGAACAACAGAGAGGAAGCGATGAAAGCACAGATACTGTTTCAAGCCTGAAACCGCAACAGCTCACGCGGCCGCAAGCCGCAACCTATATTGCGCCGGGAAAGGTAATGGTCACTTGCGTACCTACCCCTTTTTCACTGTCGAGTGAAATCTCCCAACCATAATTTCTGCAGCTTTGCCGGACAATTGCCAGTCCAAGGCCCTGGTGTTGCTGTGGACCACTATCATTGTTAGCGCGAAAGAATGGCTCAAACACCTGATCGAGAGAACTTTTATCCATGCCCACACCGGTGTCGGCAATGATAATTTTGGTGCTGTCGACGGTCACTTCAATTTCGCCGTTACGGGTATAGCTAAAAGCGTTACCGAGAACATTGCCAAGTACAATGGATATCACCGACTCCGGTGCCCTGACAAACAACTGCTCATCATGCTGTATGCTGATCTGATTGCGTTTATCGGAATAAACCGTACTTAACTGCGCAACCAATGTATCTGCAAGATCATTCACATTAAGTGGCTCGCTGTTTTCAGAATCAGCTTCACTCTCCTCGCGAGCCAGAAGCAACAGCGTATTGAGCAAATCGCCCATCTGACGTGAGGTTCGTTTAATGCGCTGTACAGCGCGCGCCGGTGCACCTTCGAGATCAAGCAGCTCCAGTGAAGACACTGATCCCTGTATCACCGCCAGCGGTGTTCTCAGTTCGTGGGAGGCAAAGCGGGTAAAGTTGCGCTCACGCTCTATCGAATCGTTGGACCTTTGTACAAAGTGATTCAGAGCAGTTGTAAGAATCTCGGTTTCAGAGTTACTCGACTGTTCCAGACTTGCAAGATTTAACTCATTCGCCTCACGTTTATTGAAATCAAAACGTTCAATCACACTGGCCAGGCGTGTAATCGGAGATACCGCCTCTTTTGATAGCAGGTAGGTTAAAAAAGCAAACCCGTACATGGTAAGCAAAACCAGAATCAACGGCAGCACGCCAAAATAGAACGCCAGATTACTAACCGTTCCACCGGCAAACAGCAGATACAACCGCTCACCGTTTCGTTCACTCACATAAACAATCTGACGCGCCTGATTGTTGTCGACACGATGCTGGCCGGGATCGAGTTTCTGAAACGACGCCGGCACAGGAATACTCGGGTCAGTTGATAAAAAAGACTCAAGGTTCATCGTTTGCGGCAGCTGAAAATCTGCCTCCTCGGCTCGCTTATTCCAGAAGTACTCGGCCTCGCCACGCAGGGCCTTGTTTACCAGCAGACGTTCCACAATCAGACTGGCAGTTACCACACCAATAACGGTGACAATACTGATCAGAATCAGCTGAAGCAGGAACACCCGCAGCAATCTTGACTGGACGCGGTTACTTGTAGATCGGAACATCAGCACATACTGGTTACTAAGATGCTTCCAGTCTAGCAAATACCTTGTGCAAGACATGTGAATACAAACCCGTTCGCAGCGCTGGCAGCAATCACATATTCACTTAAGCTACACTGCACACGAACTACCGGACTCCCAAACAACAGAACCTTATGAATATAGACATCGAGTATCTGGGTGGCCCGGAAATCAAGGCACTCAACCTGACAGATGCAGAAATTATCGCCGCCGTTGAGACCGGTCTGGACGCAGCGGGCCGGGGGCAGACAGTGATCGAACCCCGCACACATCTGCAACCCAACGCTGGCACAGAGGGCCACTTCAACATCCTGCGGGGTTATATAGAGCCGCTTGATCTGGCAGGCGTGAAGATTGTTGGCGACTTTGTAGATAACTACAAAAGCGGCCTGCCATCTGAAATGGCGTTACTGAACTTGTTCTGCCCGAGAACCGGCATGCCACGCGCTGTGATTGATGCCGCAGGTATTACTGATATGCGCACCGGTGCTTTAACCGCGATCGGTGCAAAACATCTGGCACCCGCAAATCCGAAACGATTAGGGCATATCGGTGCACGGGGTACCGCGTACTGGAATGTGCGCCTGCTCGATAGTCTGTTTAATTTTGAAGAAATCCGGATTCACAGCAGAAGAGCAGAAAGCCGCGATGCATTTGCACAACGCTTATCAGCCGACCTTCGCAAAGAAGTTATCGCAACCGACAACTGGCAGGATTGTCTTGACGGAGCAGACATCGCAGTAGAAGCATCAAGGTTGCCGGAACCCACTCCCTTGTATGATTCCCACTGGGTACGCAAAGGTTCACTGGTCGTACCCTATGGCACCATGAGTGCGCTGCCGCCAGATTTTACAGATCAATTCGATAAGTTTGTTATGGATGACTTCGGTCAGATAATGGCAGGGCCTTACGGGTCACTTCGCCCTCACCTGAACGCGGGCAAGATAACTGTTGAGTCTTTTTATAGCGAGATCGGTGAGATTGTTGCCAGCCAAAAGCCCGGCCGGGAAAGTGAAGATGAAACCATCTTGTTCTGGCACCGTGGCCTTGCAACCAGTGATATTGCGCTTGGCGCTTTTATGCTCGAGAAAGCACGTGCTATGAAGCTGGTAAAAACACTGCGATACGCCTGACGTATTAACGACAATCTCTATAAAACACAATGGCCGAAAAGCCTCAATTCGACGCAGTCACTCTGCTGCTAACATAAAACTTTACAACTTAATTCTCATCTGTGGATAAAAACAGTCGAGACATTTAATGTCATGACATATAATTACTACTCTACAGGAGAATTCGATGCCTTCAGCCATACCCCGATCGGGAATTTTACTTTCACCGCTATTCGCCGTTTTAGTATTCGCCTGGTGTTTCAGCGTACCCGCGCTGGCCGCTGCACCGCAGTGCCAAACCAGTACCTCGGACCCCGACGGTGATGGATGGGGGTGGGAAAACAATCAGAGCTGTACTGTTTCGAGCGGCCCGAGTACCCAACAGACAAACGGATGTGACTATAGCCAGGCCGCCAGCCAGAACGGATGGGGCTGGAATGCACAAACCGGTAGTTCGTGCGCACCACTCACAACACCTTCCAGTCAAGACAGCTGTGACTATAGCAACGCAGAGATAAACAACGGCTGGGGATGGAATGCCAACACATCGACACCCTGCGCACCTCTGGAATCTGTAGGAAGCCGGGAAAACAACTGCGACTACAGTAACGCTGCTAGCCAGGGCGGCTGGGGTTGGAACGCTGTAGAAAGAATGTCGTGCCCTCCGGTTGAGGTAACCGCTAACAAGCCAACGGTTTTGATTTGTGACGCCGGTGATAACCCGCCCGCGAACGGCTGGCGTTTAAACCCGTTAGCAGATGCATTGACAAGCTACGATGAAAAATACTGCGCAGTGCGTTGCAGTGATACGAACGTTATTGATGATGACGGAGACGGTTGGGCATGGGTTAATGCAGATCGAAGGAGTTGCTTTGTAACCACAGCAGTTGCAGGACAGCGAGCACAGGTACCGCTCAATGATGCACTGGCAAGACAACCGGTAGAATCAATGGTGGAGTCATTGTTTGATGATACCTATCTACGTAATCTCACAGATAACAAAATAATGACCTGTTACCAGCAGCTGCCAAACAGCACCAACCGCAGCTGGTTGCGAACAGATGCAGAGTTCGTCGCACGTATTTCCAAAGATACCAACGGCAACCCCGTAATCACACAATACTTTAATCAGGGTGGTCGGACTCAAACTGATTCTGAACGACCAACGCGAGCACTACTGTTTGACAACAACGGCTCCCTGATACTGGCTCCTGACTACATACTGCCCTATGCGTTTGTAGACTATGTATTCGAAGGCAACCCTCATGTGTTGAGCTATGCAAGCCCCACCGAACGGGTTAGCTGCAATATTGACGATGAGTCGGCATTTCATGCGCTACCAGGTGATCTGAACCCGATAGACAACAATCCGCTCGACCTTGAAAAGATTAGCTGGAACATGTTTGGCAATACAAATCTTTATTGCGAAAACATTGCACTGTGGGATGGCGACGTCGAATCAACCTGGCAGGTAAACCTGAACACCGATGGTAGCTATTCGTCAGTTTTTTATAACTATGCCGCGTCAGCTACTTTTGGTGGGGTACCAATTACCGAGGACGGGCTCTGGTACCTGGAGGCAGGCCAATTGAAGTTTGACTGCCCCGCAGCCGGATGCACAGGCACCCTGCCGGACCGCATCAGCAGAGATCGCAGCATCCCGGTCGCCGTACCGGACGTACAACAACCTTATGGTGAACCGGTAAATCAAAGTCAGGTTAATTACTACACTCGTGCACGGGTAGGCACCATTGCGCCGTACAGGCAAGCGTGTCGTATCGGAAACGGAGCTACCATCAGCAGCCAATGACAACCCGTGAATTTTCTAGTAAACGGTGACGGCGAATGCCGTCATCGCGGGTGACACCACGCGCTTCTGAAAAACCATATGCCTTCCGCTTCAACGCTCAGAACTCAATATACTGAATATTTACCGCGTCCCCGTTGATGGATACCACCCCATAGTTTGGTGCTTCGTCCGCCGGCTTGAATGTCTCCCACGTCCAGGCAGGATACGGCGGGGGTGCCTGAAAACTCACAGATCTCATCGTAGCGTACGGTATGCCGCTAATCTGCCCACACATTGCACGGTGCACATGGCCGGCAAATATATGTTTCACGTTGGGGTAGCGCGCAACAACTTCAATAAACTTCTCGCGATTTGCAAAACTTTCAAAGTCCTGCATTGGCAAACCCAGCTCCATTGGTGGATGATGCATAAATAGATAAACCGGCTTATCTGCAGCTGCTTCAATTTGTGCAACTAACCAACGCATTCGTTCTTCGCAAACCTCACCATCGCTGCGCCCTTCTCTCTGGGTATCAAGACAGATAAGGTTATGCGTTGGTGTTGTTACAACATACTGTATAAAGTCATCCATGACAGACTCCGGCAGCACCATGAATTGCCGAAACAGATCACGGTTGTCATGATTCCCCACCATGGGCAGCCACGGCATTGGCAGTGTATCGAGTCGTGCACGCAGCGCTTTATAGTCTGTCTCTAAACCGTGATCAACCAGATCACCTGAGATTACACAAAGATCCGCATCGGTATAATATTGATTGATGTGACTCAGTGCGGCATCCACACAAGCAGCTGTTTCTACACCTGCTACCGGCTCGGTGACTTTAAAATGCAGATCTGTCAGCCAGATTAACTTCATTCGATTATACCCTTCAGAAAATAACGGCTTAACTCAGTCATACGGTCTATCTCGCACAAACGCAAATGCATCTTTCGTCAACATCGCCGCCAGCACTTCAATTTCCCGGGTTAAAGGTCGGTCTTCATGCAACGCGGGTGAGAGATTACGGATTTCATCCAGAACAGGCTGCAACTCAATCGCAACATCGGCATTAACTTTACGCAGATAGATTGCATGTACAGCTGCAATCATTTCAAAAGCAATGATCAGGTTCAGTTTTTCTTCGATCAAAAGCAATGACTTCGCAGAGACTGCGCTATTGGTTATGCAGTCTTCAACACTATCTGCCTGAGTCGGCGGGTATACCGGTGGAGGTGATGCCAGCTGCACTATCTCTGCAAACAATGCCTCCATCACCTTGGTCGCAGCCCCCAGGCCAACCGAACCGGTTACACCGGCGTTTAAACCAATCGCAAGATCAGTAAACCGACTACTCATCATGCGGGCGCTGCGCGATACACAAAGCGCTGCCATTTGCACCAACGACTGGTTGAGCGCAATCAGTTGAATACCAAGATGCGGATTAAGGTAGCCGCCACCGGAAAGTATCTGTTGTTGCTCCACCAGTACAACCGGATTATCACTGGCACCATTGATTTCAGCAGTGAGTGCATCTTCGAGACTATTCAAACAGGCAAGCACAGCACCATGTACCTGAACGACATTGCGCATACTGAGCGGATCCTGCAGACGCCGCGCACTACCAATTTCAAACAAAGCCGAATCCTTGAGCAACGAACGTAAGTCACGAGCAGACGCCAACTGCCCCGGTTGAAACCGCAGCGCTAAAACATCTTCATTCAACGGAGATAAATTACCGCGGAAGCCCTCCAGGGTTAACGCTGCTGCCAGTTGCATATTTCGCCACAGGAGCGAAACACGACTTTGCCCGACTGCAGCAATCGCAGCACTGAAACTGGAGTGGCTGGCAAGCGCAAGACCGTCCCGCGGCCCAGGAACCAATGGTTCCAAACCAGACTCTCGCATCACTTCTGCAGACAGTCTGTCTGCACCCAGAAAGTACCCTTCCCCGACAAGCGCCAGCCCCATAGTGCCACCCCAGAGTAAATCTGCCGCACCCACAGAAGCGGTTTCTCCAACTACCGGCACGAGATCAGCATTCAGACAGGCACAAAGATGCGAGGCTACAGCAGGGCTGGCACCCGACGCACCATTCAACAGCGAGTTTAACCTGACCACCATGGCAGCACGCACCAGTGGTTTATCCAACGGCTTTCCCACCGCGTGCGCCCTGCCACGCACTGTCCGCAACGCGAATTCGTTAATCACTTCTTCGGTCAGCACGGTGGACACTTGCGGTCCCAAACCGGTTGTTACACCATAAACTGGCTTACCGGAGCGAGCGGCATCAAGAATCAAGGTATTGGATCGCGCCATCCGCTCAAGCGACGATGGCTCAATCTGCACGTGATCCCCGTTTGCCACAGAGCAGACAGTGGCCACGTCCAGATCTGTGCCAGTCAACGTAACCACGTTATCCGCCATAAAACTATTTCCAACAATGGCTGTCATAACACCGTAGTTTAACTCACCTGCGGGATACTGAATTATCTTTCACCAAAAATTCCAACCGCGCTTGCCGATCACGAAACGCCAAATCAAACACGTAGGTTTACTTCTGGTACTGACACTGCTTTCAAGTTGTTCTAACCCAGGTACAGTAACCGCTGATGAACAGCGCACTTTGCGAGTCAGCACCATCAATATTCACTACACCTCCCCGCGTCAGAAAAAACTGAACTGGGAAAAAAGAAAAGATGCCGTAACTAACGCAATTGAGGATATTGATGCGGATATCATCGCCTTTCAGGAAATGGAAACTTTTTCAGGCGGCAGTTTTAACAAAGAGAACAAACAGCTTGACTGGGTGTTACAGAACTTTCCTCAATACCAGGCGGGCGCTTACGGCGACGCAGCGGTGTATCCAAACACCCAACCGGTGCTATACCGGCATGATCGCTTCACTCAACTGGACCAGGGATTTTTCTTCTTTTCTAAAACACCTGATGTGATCTATTCACGAACGTTTAATGGCAGCTGGCCAGCGTTCTGCTCCTGGACACAACTGACCGACAATCAAACAGGACGTGACTTTTACGTATTCAATGTGCACTTCGAATACAAGAGCATGAGCAACCGTAGCAAGTCCGCAGCATTGGTAAAAGAACGAATCAAAGCGGTAGCCAGTGATACTCCTGTCATTCTACTGGGAGACATAAACGCACCAGCATTCTCACCGACTGCACGCAAGCTAAAAAGCATACCTTTGACTCTTGCAAAGCCTGCAGGTGCGACGTTTCATTTCAACCGGGGAATCAACCTGCTGCCTGCCATAGACCATATATTATTCAGTGAAAGTTTCATACAGACCAGCAAGGTAGAACGGCTGAAGAAGAAGTACAATAACATATGGCCAACAGATCATTACCCTGTTAGCGTAAACCTGCAGCTGCAGAATAATTAGGGCAAGACGTGATGAAAAACAAAAACCCGGATGAAATTCTGGAGCTGTCACGTAAAGATCGACTCAAATACTTTGTCAGAAGCTGTGCAGACAACCAGCGTGTCTGGGGATTGAAAAAAGATGGCAACTGGCTGATCTTTCGCGACGAAGATGGTGATGAAATATTTCCCGTCTGGCCCCATGAAGTGCTGGCCGATAAATGTTGTTTTGAAGAGCACAAGGCAGTCGGTGCAAAAGCACACGCAATTGCTGTCGACTCTTTTGTAAATGCCTGCATCCCGGACATGCTCGAGAGCAGCGTCGGTTTCGGCGTATTTTATGACACTCGCAAAAAAGGCCTTGTTATTGACGGTCGTGAGTTGAAAGCAGCGATCGAGAATGAGCTTGCTTATCTACGAGAATAGAGCAATCGCAGTTGCTATGTAGGGTGGTATCCCTGGATATGCAATGTTTTATCGATCAGCCAGTGCGAGTTTTAAACCCAGAAAGGCAAATGTTCCTGCAAAAGATCTTTTTATCCAACGCATTACGTTTGGTGATTCTATAACGTAAGTTCTCGCTTTGGCTGCGAATGCTCCATAGACAACGAACACTAGCAATGTCATGAGCATAAAGATAAACGCGAGGTATGCCAGGTAGCCAATAGAACCTGCTTTTTCAATCGGTACAAATTGGGGTAAAAAAGCAAGGAAGAACAAAGAGAGCTTTGGGTTTAGCACATTTAGCAATGTACCTTCCAGCGCTGTTCTGAAAAGTGATTTCTCCACACTGTTCTCTGTCACTTGCATTAGGCTTTCGTCGCGTAAAATACTCCAGGCCATGTAGAACAGGTATAAAACGCCCAGGTATTTAATGAATAAGAACGCAATAGCACTAGTATGAAAGATGGCAGCGAGCCCTAGTATGCTTGCACCCGCCGCTGGAACAATACCGAATGTGCAGCCGACTGCAGCTGCCACGCTGGGCTTGAATCCCCGTCCAAGTCCAATTGCGAGAGTATATATAACACCAGTACCTGGCAACAAGACTACTACTAGAGATGTCAGTAAGAACTCTACAGTCATCGGAGCTTCCTTTTTATTACACACACAATAAGCATAAGCACATGATTATACTGACTGGCAACGGGTTAGCGACTTACGGATGCTAGCTGGAAAAACACCACTCAACCGTAATTATAGCGTTCCCCGGTTCGCACCCAAAGCGGAAGTTTAGCAATTAATATCCACCAGTGATTAAAGAATTCCTATATGAAGGTCTTTGGTTATCTGGAGGTAAATAGATCGGTTGATAAATACTTCAGGCCTGTGTCACAAGCTACTGTAACCACAGTATGACCGACGCCCAGACGGGAACCAATCTGAATTGCGGCCAGAACATTAGCCCCTGTTGATGTACCCGCGAATAGACCTTCATCTCTTGCTAAAAGCTTTGTCATGTCTTTTGCTTCATCTGTTGAAATCTGAATAACCTCATCGGCTAGCTCGTCTTTCCAAATTGGCGGAATGAATCCTGGCCCTACTCCCTCAATCTTGTGAGGACCAGGTGACCCACCGGTAAGCACCGGGGATTCACTGGGTTCAACTACCGCTATATATACAGCATTATTTAGCTTCCGTAAAACCTCCGCAACACCGGTGATACACTGAGCGGTGCCGACCGACTGGACAAATGCGTCGACCTTGTGATCTGACTGAGCCCAGATCTCTTTAGCCATTGACGAATATCCAGAGGCAGCATCGGGATTATTGAACTGATCAGCAAAGAATGAGTTAGGTGCAGCACTGAGTTCTTTTGCCTTAGCTATCATGCGATTAATAAGTTCTTTAGTAGTACGACCACCGTCGCTAGGCAGCTCAAGAACGTCGGCCCCCAGCGCTCGCATATGGTCCCGCTTCTCCAGACTGAATGCATCAGAAGTAACAATCGAGAGGTTATACCCTTTGGCCGCGCAAACAAACGCAAGCGAAGTACCTGTACTTCCTCCGGTGTACTCTACAACCGTACCATCAGGAGTGAGTTGACCGCGTGATATCGCCCCTTCAACAACAGCTTGCGCCATACGATCCTTCATGCTGCCAGTTGGATTCTGATTTTCAAGCTTAATAAGAACACGGGAACAGTCTTTAGGAACAACCCGACGCAATTCCATGATCGGCGTGCTTCCAATTGAGCCTAAAATATTCATACGGGTAACTCATTTGTTGCATACATATTAAATTGCTGCAAGCCATAACTAAGGTTTTAGCCGACAGTGCTCATTCGCTAGTGTACTGTATCAAACAGTGCACCGGGCTTGGTGAAGGATCCTGAAGTTCGGTGATTCGGACGGCGCCGATTCAGGTAATACTCTATCGCATCCGGTAAACGAGTACCGAATTGTCGGCAACAATCGTGTCTGGTCCCGGAGAACCTGCTGCCCTAATCGATTTGGTAACAGACGTTAACTACAACAGGAGAAAGAAAAGTGAAGATAACCGGCGGTTGTCATTGTGGAAAGATTACCTACGAGGCGAAAATAGACCTTGATAACGTAGTGATCTGTCACTGTACTGACTGCCAGAGTTTATCCGGTTCTGCTTTTCGAACTGTTGCAATGTCCAAAAAGGGTGCTTTTAAGTTTCTTGCCGGTAATCCAAAGATCTATATAAAAACAGGCGATAGCGGCAATAAACGACAGCAGGCGTTCTGTTCAGACTGTGGATCTCCTATCTACTCTACCTCTGTCGGTGAAGGTCCGAAGCAATATGGAATAAGGCTCGGTACAGTGGATCAACGAAATCACATAACGCCCAAAAAACAGAAATGGACTGGATCATCTCAGCCCTGGACTCAAAATGTGAGCTCACTACCTACCTCAGATAAGAAGTAGAAAGGTAGGCGTTATCTTCCTTTCGGATGACGCCAGATTTTCTCCTGGCGTCGAATAGACACACTGCTAAATTCGCTGATGGTCTGGCAGGCGTATTTGGAGCTATATAGATAGACTTTCGTTCTGTTCTACTGGGCGCCTCATGAATAATGCAGGCCAGGTTCACTCAAAGTACGCACCAGCCTCCGTCAGCGTGCGACGTAAGCCTGGGAGTACCACAAATTCTCTAGTGTACGATAGGCTCAACAACTAGCGTTCTTTCATCGGCATGAAGGGTAGCAATTGACCCCAAGGGAAGTGCATATTGATCATTATTACCATTTTTGTCGGTGATATCGTGGCCTGCGTCAATGCCACCAAGTACAGGAACATTTAACACGCCAAGACGATCATGTAATACGTCGAGAATATTCCAACCACCTTTAGAACGATTTCGCAGACATTCAAAAGAGCCAAGTACTACACCTGCAAGTCCTTTAAGCGTACCGGAACGAATCAACTGTGTAAGGTAACGATCAACTGTCCCTATACCTGCACTCCCATTATGTTCAAGAAATAGTATGGCACCTTGCATGGATGGCATACGAACACCAACTGCATGTGCTACCTCGGCAAGGTTACCACCAACAAGTCTGCCACGTGCCTTACCTGAGAATCTGAGACCGGCCGAAACAGCCTCTGCATTTGCGCGTAGGGTAACAGACTCTTTACTCATCAGAAGCTGTTTGACCGAACGTTGCGCTCGGCTACCCCATATACATCCGTGAATACCACCTAGCTGGCAATGCGCAAGCAGTGACAAATGTATGTTGGTAATATCACTAAAGCCTATCACTGGTTTTGGATCAGACCGGGCAGCCACAAAGTCGATATCGTCAGCAATACGGTAGGCCCCGGAGCCACCTCTAATAGCAATAATCGCCCTTACATTGGGGTCTCTAAAAGCATCATTTAAATCACTCAGGCGATTAGCATCAGTTCCTGCCATGTAGCCATATTCATCTATTATATGGCGCCCGGTATCACAGCGAAGCCCCCAACTCTCCAGAGTATTAATGTGTTCTTCAACATGGGATCGTTCGGGATAGCTCGCGGGTGACACCAGACGAACTAAATCGCCCTGTCGAAGCATTGGTGAACTAAGAAGTCCAGTATTCATCGTTAGTCTCCGATGCCTGCACGTATTCGCAAAATAATACCACTGTAAGTCTGGCGAGCAACTTGGTCAGCTATGGCCCGGCTGGCAACCGATGATTTTGTTCCCTGTCTTGTCACCCTCGCCCTCTGTCGCTGCTAATCGCTTACAGACTTCGGCGAAAGGCACAATGGGTACATCGTAACGCTTCATCGCACACAATGGCAGAGTCCCGGGTGGTTACCACGCTCAGGCAGAGTTATTCTCAGTCTTTAACTGCGAGTATGCTTTGAATTCTGATTCGGTGTACTCTGGCAACTTGCTGTCAAGCTGATCCCAGTTCGCTTTGCAGTCGGTGTAAATGTTTTTGTCAGGCTTTATCGAGAGCTCATCGTCCAGAAGGCCAGCTGGAATGTCAACGTGTAACCCTTTAGGTTCAGGATCTGGCAAATGAGATCCACAGATAGAACAGAAGTATACCGTGTAGGCTGGAGGTTCAGAAATGATCGGCGCGTCGAATCTCTTTATTAAGTTCCGCCCGGTGATTATTTCAAACCCTTGAGATTCGGTAACCAATGCAGCCACATACGCTGATCCACTGGCTTTGCGACAGCGGTTGCAATGACACAACTCAAACGGGCCAACAGTACCTGTAACTTTAAAGACAACTTCGCCACATAAACAACTTCCCTTCATAATATTTTTCCCGCTAAGCCAGGTACCTGGCAACCACTTAAACTTAGATTCTATCCTATCCGGCAGTGAGGTGCCTTTAGCGGTCCTTCTATTATTTTTCTAGCGCCTCGTTTTTAGAACACGATTATTCCAGCTTCTAACGAAGTAAAACTATGCAAATAACAGGAGACAAAAAATATAAGATACATGCCGGTGTGATACCGTGGGCAGGATCAAAATTGGGGCACTCATTAGCCATTTATCGTCAAGTCCCCTGATGAATTTCGTTCACTGGAGTAAGCGCTGTGTCCGCACCGAGAGTTTTACTGGTCGACCTCAATAACTTTGCAAGGTACCCGTCTGTCGCGATTGGTTACTTATCTGCGATTTTGAAAAACGGTGGGTACGGTGTTGAAGTTTTTGCACCGCTTTCAACCGGTCTGACTGGCGTTGCCCGTGAGCCTAGCCCGCCGTGGTGGGGGCGTGCAGATCTTGAATTTCGTTTTCGTACAGGGATCTCGCGCAATCCCATTGTTCGTCGAGTAAGAAAGGCGTACGCCACCCGGGCTTCCTCCAAGCTGGCTCGGTCGAAAAATGAAGTGTCGGCCGAGGTTGCACGGCGGCTCGACTCCGGTATCGATGTCGTTTTAGTGTCAACCTATTTAATGTATCACCCACATTGTGTAGAGATAGGAAGACTCTGTAACGAGAGAGGCATTCCGCTTGTGGTCGGCGGCCCCTATTTTCATGCACAGGAAGTAGCGACCGAATGGCTGACGCTACCGGGCTTATCGGCCTTGATCGGGGCTGAGGTTGAGCCGCATCTTTGCGAGATAGTGCGCCAGGTGCTGGCCGGTGAATCTGCAGGTTCTCTTCCCGGAGTGTGGTCCAATGAACCCGTGCCTCAAGCTGCTCCAGGCTCTCTTCCGGGGGTATTCGTTCAATCCAATGAACCACGGCTTCAATCTGAACCGCTACAGGATCTGGATTCAATACCCTTTGCCGACTACAGTGAATTCCCCTGGTCACTTTATCCGAATGTCATCGTCCCGATCATAACCGGCAGAGGGTGCGGATGGGGAGTGTGTTCGTTTTGTTCCGACATCACCAGCACTGTGGGGCGAACGTATCGGTCACGGTCGCCGGAAAACGTTCTGTCTGAAATTGCGCATCAGCATAAAAAGCACAATGCTGCGCTCTTTGTATTTGTGGATCTCAAAATCAATTCAAATGTGCCTCTCTGGCGCGAGCTGATCGGCGGGATGCAAAAGGTAGCACCGGGATCGAAATGGATTGGTGCAGTCCACGTTGGTGCGAGAGGGGATGATGGGCTATCACTTGAAGACCTTAAACGAGCGCGTGAAGCGGGCATGGTACGTATCACCACAGGACTCGAAGCTGGAAGCCAGGCGGTTCTCGATAAGATGGCAAAAGGGACCGACCTTGAAATCACAAGTCAGTTTCTTCGCGATGCGAAAGAGGCTGATCTCAGTGTCCAGACAACAATGATGACAGGCTACCCGGGGGAGACGGCTGACGATGTAAACTTAACAACAAAGTTTCTGCAAGATCACGAAACAGAGATTGAACGAGTCAAAATGAATCGTTTTCAGATCATGAGTGGCACCCTCTTTGCGCGACAACTTGAAAAGTCGCCGCAAAAATTTCCGCAAGTCACAGATGTAGAGTCGGATCATCTAAATGCGCAGCTTTCTCACCACTATACTGAGAACGATAATCGAGACTATAAGAATGCTATTTCGCGTCTTCTCAAAATGGTACACACGATCAATCGCAAGCCATTGAATTCTGCGGCGAGTGACTTCGATGGGGTGATGTAGTTGTGAGTTTTCAAGAGTATAAAAAAATCAACAGCTCTTTTACGGCCGATACATCGAAATTACATTAAAAAATATCCCATTTTTCCCCAGTTTAAATCAGTTGTTTGGTCGTGGAGATACACCACAAGTTCATCCCCGTAGGATTCGATCTGCAGCCGTACCATCCATAAATAATTCCGTTTGTAACTGCGAAACGCTTACGGTATCCGTGGATAGATGACTTTGAATTCTTCGCATACTATCGGCATACTCTGGCTCGGCTCTTTACCAACGCGTTTGCACTCCCTGCTAAAGTACAACCAGTGCACCTCTCGCCAATAGCGCAGCGTCTTATCACCCTCGCCCTCAATCGCTGCGAATCGTTCACTGACTTCGGCGAATGGCACAATGACTACAGCGGTACTTTCCATCACACATAATGGCTCAGAGTCCCAGTTGGTTACTACACTCAGGGCCCCTGGCTCGGGAGGTGGCTTATTTTCCTCTTCATAGGACCATAACAAACTGGCAGTCGCTCGTTTCACACCCGACAAAACAAGCCTGGCCAGGTCATTGGCATCACGTTCGTTGTCATCGAAATGGAATGCCTCGTAGAAACGATCCGCAGCGTCGTAGTCAACCGAGGCCAGAAATTCCTCCCAAAAAGGTCGAATATTTGTAGGAATTTTCGTCATAAAAACCTGCTACGCAAAAACGATTACGAATACAACTTAGGAGATTGGCCACACCTCTAAGCCGGGTAATAGTCAAAATGCCATATTTACTTATATTCCTCGCCTAATTTTACTTAGATAGACCAGAATTTCCAGCGCCGTGGCCAGTCGAGCTGCACAGCCTTGTATATGACTCACGCGCCAGTAAAATCCGGCTATTTTGCAAAAACTTTAAACTTCTGCTCTACAACTTCTTCTGCTGAGTATAGCTCCCAAACATCAATACTAAATTCGAGAGAATCCTGCTCACCATTAACCCGGGGCCCGCTTGAGTACTGTCCGAGAAATATTCCGTCCTTGTTGTATAGCGAAACGTATACTTCTGCCTCTCTATATTTTTTGCTGTCACTTAAGACAACACTACCTGTAATCCTATACGAAAACATACCTTCATGTTCAGATGGAACTTTACGGGTCACTGTTCGTACGTCCCGATATTCTGATTCATTTAGAAGAAGCAACTCCCCATTGCCCAACGGAGCGCTAACGAACCAGGGGTAGCTTGAGAACACCAGGCTTATTAAACCCAGTCCCAGAGCTAAACCAAATGCCCACAAGACTCCATCTAGAATTGGTTTCACCTCAACACCCTAAAAATAAGTTAAACAACTCTGTATTTACACATAACACCACCTACAGCCACGGCGTATGCGATGTTGGTTGTTCAGCGCCTTAATAGCCTTACGCAAACTACTCTCCTTGCACTGTGTATTCGTAGCCTGCTACATCAAACATACCATGTGGCTCATACACGGCTATTGTAAACGTTACGCTTGCATTTTCACGCTCTATGTTCTCTTTACTTGCAGCATATTCAGTTAACAGGCTCCCTCTACTATCATAGAGCGCTGCAAGGACTTCTATTTTTTCATACTTATCTGGATCTACCAAAATAAAACTGCCAGATATAGAACGAAGAAATGTATTCCCCGAATTTACACTCCCTTCTTGCTCCAAAGAACTGAACCTTGACAGTTCTGATGGCATTAGCTCCGTTGGGTTCGTCATATAAACCGGCTCATCAACCCAGAACATTAGAACCCCGAAAAATATGGATAGTCCAAAGGCAAAAACCAGCCCTATAACAGTTAAAACTAAGGTTGACCTGGATTTCATTTAGTACACCTCTAGTCATGAAGTCTTTTAGCCTTATGCCCGCATCTTTCGTTGCTGCTAACTCTTGACGAGCTTCCGGGTACGAATAGACCTTCATGCTTTTACCAATATTTATACATACACAGACCAGGCTACATCATTCAGTTTCTGATCTGAGAAGTGGTATAGCATAGGAAAGATATCGCAATTTGATCAAAACATGCGTCGTGCATATATTCTTGACGGTGGCTATTGGTACCGGCTTGTGGGTATCCACGCTTTCTAACGGAGCGGATACATTCTCCATCTGTACCATAGAACTCTTGCGTACGACTCCAAGACAATGTATCGCTCCCCGCAACTAGTGGGCTGTTTATCTAGAATCTACCAGCTCTACTTGTATTTTATTTGAATTTGTATAGGAAATCAGGGTTCCCACCAAGGTAACCCCCAAACCTACTAGTAGTAATATTTCTAGGAAAGCGGCGTTTAAAAATAGTTTTAGTAAAATGGATACGAGAATTAGCAAAAGCCCGAATTGAAATATCCTGCCACCAAGGAGCATTTTTGAATGCAAATCCCGATGCCACCTGATTTTTTCCCCACAACCTTCACAGTTAGCTTCTCCAATAATTCGAGGGAAGGGGCTCAACTGTTTTTGAGTTTCCCGGCTTATAGATGTTCCGCAGTTCGGACATGCTGTGTTTACTAAATTAATGCGCGTGCTCCTTTTTCGCATAACGCCTCGGTTAGGCGCAATTTATAAGCTAGCGAAATGGCGTAAAGTGCAGCGAAGCGGAACGACAATTTCGCAAGCCTGTAAGTTGTCGCCCTACGCTGGATTTCAATTCTGTTGAAACGATTTCTCGTAAGAGGTTTTTCTCCACACCGTGATGGCCGTATGCATGGCAGGATGGGCGGAACCAACATTCATGCAACATGAATAGCGTGTATCAGCGTCGAACCGGCAGCGCTTGTCAGGCATTTTCTTTATTGCTAAACGGGATAGCGGATCCAAAGCAAAGTACAAGCGCAGCCAACAATCCGATAATGGCCCCAACAATTGTAGATTTTATAAGCACTTGAATTTCCGGAAATATTAAATGAGCCGAATATGCTGCCTCGAATGCAAACGCACCAAGAACTACACCACCTGCTATGGCACCTGCAAGAGACACACGGAAAGCGTTCAACCTATTCTTGCGACGTAGCCATAGTACATAAGGAAGGACGATTCCCAAGGAAACAATCAAAGAACCCACGAGTGACACAATCATGGACTGCTCAAACGGGATTATTACGCGTGGGGAAATAAAAGTAAATGTAACCCCGAATACTAGAACAGGGGTTAAGACACACAATACAAAGCCAATCCACAGTGGTCGAATATGTTGGGTATTCATGATTTGCGATTCATGATTTGCGCCTGGCGATCTCTACATTCGCACCTGAAAACGACTGGCCCAAGCGGCAGCGAAGCGATGGAACCTTTAAGTTTCGCATGTAAGCACTTGTTACGCAATTAGTCGCCAAACCGGACGATTGCCGCAACTCTCTCTGCAGGCGAGTACACTACTATTTTTTCCTGGTAAAGTGTGTCGTGGGGCGGCTGTCTCCAGCCGAGATAATAGAACGATCCCGGCTCGCTTAACGCGCTTGTGAGGAGTTGATATGTGGCTGGACTCCAATCAGATTCGCATTCACAGATAATATTACGACACTGCCCCTCTTTGCCTTTCTCTTTGAAGCGCAGAGGGGTTTGATGCCAGAATGAAGAATCAATCCATTGGCTTGGCGGCTCAGTTGGCGGGGCAACACCGAGTGATACAATGGCGTAGGTACAACCAATAGTACCTAAACCGCCTTTAAGCCATTTTCGAGACTCCAGTACTCTTTCATAAGGAACGACGCTAAATTCTTTTTGTGCAAAGTGTCGATCCTGGTATTCCAAAACCGCTTTAAACCCAAGATTAAGCAACCCAATCAAGATCGCTGCAAACACAAAGAAATACAAAATCTTTCTAAGAGTTTTGCTTGTTGTAATTTGTTTTTTCACTCGACTCAAATGTACGCGTCTACTTTACATACCACGCCTGTTTCCCTATATGACTGAACCGGTTTGTTATGCAAACATCTCTCACTTAGCACCCCACACCATTATCGTGGTCTCAATCTCTCTGTGCTGCGCTTTGTGCAGTTTTTTGAAACCATATTTCTGGTACATGCTAACTAACTCCGGCTCACACTGTAGATAAAGTTCTGTCAATCCCAACTCTGTTATATGGCTTTTTGATCGCTCAATCAGCGCCGCAGCAACTCCTGATCTTCGGCTCTTTGAATTTACAAAAAGACCACCAAGCCAGTGCATGTATTCAGGGTGGCTTTTATTCTCACGATACCTAAGCTGAACCGCGCCCTGCAGTACACCCTCCTTGTGGGCAATAAACACGAGTGGAATACGCCCGTCGCTCTGTGCCTTCTTTTGCAGGTTTTTCGTTAGTATCTCTATTGTTGCACCGGGCATAGCATCTGCCCACTCGTCGTAGTACCACTGAGCTATCTCTGTCACTTTGTCTGGATGTTCTGATAAAAATGATATGTTCATTGGCACTTTAAGGCATAACGCGCGCTTCAGGCGCGCTGCTTACGATGGCCGTTTGCATAGCGAGATGGCAGGAACGTCCATCTATGCAAACGGACAGCGCGTACAGCGACGCTCTGGCAGCGTTTGTAACACGCCATTCGTCAATACGGAAAATACGCTCAAACACCCTTTTTCTTACGCTCCAGACCATCCAGGTGAATTCTCCTGGCCTCTGCTTTAATTTCTTGTTTTATTTTCCTACAGGAACGACACCTTATAGCAGTGCTATTAATATTACCCTTTGCTATTTCATACCACCATTTTTGTTGTTTTGCAGTCCATACTTCTTCAGAACCACAATCAACACAAGTAAATGGTTTATCGAGGTAGTACGTCGGGAGCAACCCGTAGGTGTTATTGTGTTGAAGTGCTAATGCGTCTGCCAATATAACACCGGCTTCTTTGGCCTTCTCTGGATTAAACAATGCATGTGGTGGAACAGTACTTTCGATTTCTTTCCTCAGTTTCTCTGCCCTTGTAAGCCGCTTAAGCTTTATCTCCTTACGACGTTGCTTGTTGCTTTTCATGCCTTACCCTTCAATGCTTTGACAATCTGACCCCGAGGCAGGCATTAGTCCCCAAGGTGCTATGTGGTCTCTCCCTCTAAGATTCCCAAGCTCCAGGTGATTGGGTCAAAACCAATCACGGAATTGAGAGTCAGTTCCTGCAAGGATGCACTGGTAGCGACTGCATCAGCTTAGTAAACACAATTGCACTTGTGGCTTCAATTCACCCTCCCAGACAACATTTGAGATCAGGACTATTACTGCCTTGATGACCAGGCTTACTCCCTTACTACCCTTGAAGAAGCAGTTTGGAATTGGTCCCGGCACTCTACTCGCACACGAGCTGATACTCCAGTGTGCATGAACATGACAAACCATCGTTATTGATCCAGGTTTCAGTGGGTACGTAAGCGTCATCATCACTTACACACATATAAGATAGCGCCGTCGGTATCACCTTTCTTACCACAGACACTTCGGATACTGACCAATTGCCTACCAGCTCCCTTAAACCCGTTGTTCTGTCTGCACAGGCTGTGGTGAGTTCACCGGCAACATCCACGGTTGTACTAACGCCACGCAGGCTTTCGATATCACCTGTTGTTTCGTTCACTGTTGCCGAGGTAATAGAAACTGAAAATATTTCATAGTCGCTGTTTTCCTCGGTGCAGGTGCCTTTCGTTCTTGAATACGTGGTGTAACTATTACCATCGCCACGAACAATCGTACCCTCTGAAATGCTGAATGATATTGGTTCAAAGCTGGTAAAGCTCACCGCGGCACCCTTAATAAAGTTGTTCGATGTCTGCTCCACCCGACTCTCGGCACCAACCCAGCCACGGCCCTGATCAAAAGACGAGCTATTGACGGGGAAGCTGCCAGCCGCATCTTCGCGTATATAGTAGCCAGATAAATCCGGTGGATTCACGCCAAGCTCAGTAACCACCGGATAACCAGCAGCTTCGGCCTCCTGCAGCGCAAGTGCCATAGCGTCATTGCTTAAGATCGCTTCTGGCGTTGAAAAGTCACCAGGAATTGCAGGATCGAGCGGAGCTGGATCATTTTCATCATTGAACCCATCACCATCGTCGTCCGGGTCACAAACGTCGAACAACAAATCACCATCAGTATTCGTCGGGTCCGGATTTTCAATATTCGGACAGCCCGCGACAGGATCGCTACCGCCGCCACTACCACCACAAGCAACCAGGCCGAGTGTACAAACACCCAACAACCAGACCGAATAATTCATTTCCTACCCCCAATCTGAAAATCTAAAAAAACAACTATCCTTCCGTCTATAATCTAGCAGCTTTGGTAGTTGAGGCACAAATGAAATTCATGTTGCTGTAGGTGCTGAAAAACAACACCCTTTCCCAAACCTCCCAACATGATTTTTATTTTTACGTGTTCCGTACTTTTCGCCTCGATTTACAAAACAGATTCAACTTCTATTTATGCGCGTTTTCTCCACGAACCGGTTTACGTGATTGAACGGCGGGACAACTTCATGCAAACGGGCGCCCCGGGCTTGACGGAGCCACCCTGTCGGACTAGTACTGACTTAGCAGGCGCGCTGCACACAGAGCATTTTATTCCCACCTCTAAGGACCTCATATGGAACCTGTTTTAACTCTGTTTCGTAGCCCTCTAAAGCAATTTCTGAGCGAACCACACTAAGATGGCGAGATTCTTTAGCTCCTAGCTCCAACACAGGAAATACACGAACTTCTTTTGATACCCGGCACAATTCCTTTATAGAATTCAGATGAAACTCAGCGTTGTGCTGCATGCTGTAAAGAAATAGGAAGTGCGAACACAAAGATAAGCCAAACTCTTGATCACTAAACGGCAAGGATGGCAAAGAGGAACTCAAATATCTAGATCCGGACTGCCTGGAAGTGAAATCATCTACAAATAATTTCATTGCATTCTCCCTGGTCTGAATGAGCTCATCAACTGACGAGAACGTAGCCCATGTAAACTCCGACTCATTAGATTGTATTTGTTCAACTATAGTGTTTTTTGTAGCCAATATACGCTCCTGTATTTCAGAAGCTGTGTGCGAATAAAGCGGATCAACAGATACGACATTTATTCCTTTGGCAGTTGCTTCAGCATTGAAGGACGCTGGCCCATCTGCCACCCCCAATATATCTAACTCCAAATCTCGGGAAGACAGTGCGAACATAGAAACATACTCGCTGAAGGATCTTCCCCAAGGCACCACTGATTGTAAGGTGAATGTCATATTTCTCGCCTGGCGCCATGTTTACCCACAATATATATGCCTCACGAAGTGCGGTAAAATGCTATCTTACCAACATGGCAATACTAGCAGCTTGTAAATTGCCGGACACCGCATTTTGTCCAGCCGATTTAGCTTTGCTCTTGCCCACGCTCTGACGCGCTGTGCGGCTCCGCTCATCGCGTGGGCTCCTGAAGGAAGCTCCACGCCGTTGCAACGAATTGTTATGCAGTCTCACTGCATTCGAATGTCGCAGCTTTTTCAATTGCACGAAGTGTGAATGTACCATCGACTTCGAGCAAACCTGCGCTTATCAACCGCCAGTGCGAGCCTACGTAAAATAGCTTAAACACGTTTGTAACCGGTGTGCTCGAGTCCAGGGGTGGTAAGTTAAACGCATACACTGGCTTATCAAAACTCATTTCGCTTGCATTCACTAATATCGCATTCCAGGACAGCGGGCCCCCTTCGGTGGTTAAAGCAACCGTCTTGTCGGCGGGATTCACATGCAAAGCCTTTATCCAGTAGTTTTCCTCACTCACGCCAACACAAGAAAGCTTCTTGGAGCTAGCGTTGCCATCTAGAGGAAAAATTAGAGTAATAAGAAGTAGTAGTCGTGCCAAAGCAGTTGCCAAACGTCCAGTTAACTCGCAATTCAAGCGATGGCTCGATAGCCATACAATGTGAGCGTGTGAACATGGGAACTTTAACAACGCATGACCTGTCTGGTGAAACAGCTTGTTATGCACTTTTTATCAGCCCAACTTCAATAGCAAAAGTCTGCATTTTCTTATCCAGCTCATCCCGATCCTTATAAAATTCTGAGTCTAGAAGTTCCAGGTCTGACTCATCACAGTGTTTTGTTATGACCGCCCAACGTTCTGCTTGATCCTGCGGGACCGGACCTCTCCCGAATAGTTCATGCCTGGCATTGCGTAACAGCTGTAGTGAGTTGACTGCCCCTAACCCTACAAGGCCAAGTTCAGTGTAACTATAATGCTCGGCAGCCGAATTATCAAAATACTGGATAAAACCTCCGTTATATACTTCACCGCTGAGTGTGTTAACAGAGAAATACACTTTCTCATCTTCAGTCAGACCGCCAAATCCACCTTCTTGTTGAAAGACCCTGTTCACAAGTTCTCTCCATAGAGCGCGAAAAGGACAGGTTCTATCTAGCTGTCGTTCTTTCTTATAATACTCTTTGGCTTGTTCAATATTCTTACGGATGCCATTTTTGCAAGGCATGCATAGCCCACCTGTACGCTCGGCCGTAATTAGAAAGAATGGCCACTCCAGATTCAGTACAGGGTATTTTATCACTCATCTCGATACCTTGACTGCATAACGTCTCACACAGCGGCGCAGCATAGCTGCTTCCGAGCGCTTTGACTTGTTACGTGCATTGCTACCATAGACTGGGATCATTTAATGCCTTAACACATTGAGTGCGGCCAGCAATAACCTGGATCTCTTTACCATCAAGTGATTGTGCAAGCCACCCGATTGGCTGACTTAAAGGCCAAGGCGCTTTTACAATATCTTCGCTGATTTTCTCGAAGCCGGTTTTGGAGTAATAACCCGGGTCACCGTATGTAAATACTAAACTGACATGTAAATATCTAAGATGATCAAGGCCATATTGGATTAGCTTTTGACCAATACCTGTGCCTTGAACCTCTGTTGAAACCGCAACAGGTGACAAGATAAATGCATACTGACCACCAGGCACAGTAAAGCGACTGAAGAAGAGACACCCGACAATAGTTTCTTTCTCACGAGCAATACAACCAATCAGGTCCTGCGACCTGGTTGTACAAATTAGATTTTCAACAAAACCCGCTATTAACTGCCCTTCTGCTTCGCTCTCAGATGCAGAGAAAACACTTTTGAAAAGATCAATGACCTCCTGGGTGTTAGATTCACTGAAAAGCAATAAATTCATCTTTATGTACCCTTTGGCACTCTCTGTGACATGCACACCACGCCAATCCATGAGCGTTTCATGCAAAAACCATTAGTGTGATACTACGGAACGCCCAATCAATCACACAAATAGACATCACGTAAAGCGTTGGTTAAAACTGTGTTGTGCTAGTGTCATCTCCCCCATACCCTCAACTTGCCCAGCTCTTCAAACCCAGACTCCTTCAGCATGCTAACCTCTGCGCCTGAACCATATCCAACAACTGGAAGACCATTAGCCCAAACACACGCACGTTTAATACAATCGGAAATTCCTTTCGAATGACCAAATGCATTACTTACACCTACAGCGCCCCCACCCATATTTGCGATTAGCCCGGATTCCACAATACCCATATTTTTAGTGAAGATAAATTTAACTTCTTCCCTCAACAATTCAGATACGAAAATGACACAGCCCGTCGGTGTCTTACCCCAGGCATCTATCCACTCAGCCTGCTCCACCGGGGAGGATACAACCCCAGTTGACCCTATGCATTCATCTTCAAAATAGTACTCTGAACAGCTATACCAATTAGCATCAAGTATTGACTTAAAACCAAATTCCTCGAGTTTAAGCGTCCCGAAACTGTCTTTACATGCACATCCGTGCGGCAGTTCTCTTACAAATTCAGATACAGCTTCTGGACTAATCTCTCGTTTTAGAGACACCACGTTTGGATAGAAAGGTGGCATGACACTGGTTGTATACCAAACGTCTCCCGACCATTGACTTTGGATCCCATGTGATTCTGCTACAAGCTCACACCACCTTGCATTGTTGAGGACCGCAACGTTTATGTTATTAACAGCAATCTCCATACTCCATTTGTCACAAACGCAAACCGCAGACGCAAGTAAAAAGCGTGGCTTTTCATCTGTCGCTCTGACTGCCCTTGTATGTTGGATATAACCTCATACCGAGACTTCCCTTAAAGAAATCTACATCATCTGGTTTTCAGCAATTGCATTCCGGCACCAGTGAGCAGGAGTTATCGACAGACGTTTCTGGATCAGTTCGGCCTCGACATCTCAACATATATAGCGCCCACTTTGTCGTCGCGAATCTGGTGGCCTGTTCAGTCGAAACACTATAGGTGATCCTGCCATGATAAACTCTGCAATATAGTTTTATTACGATCCATGACTACATCTTGGTTCTATAGAGAGCTACAGTTTTTGCATAGCAACTTATTGTATGGCTTTTTGTCTTTTCAAGGTGACGGGATACTTACAGCCACCTTGGCTTTCCATTCCAAACGCAGATGTGTACACAATCTTACCAATACCACTATCAGGGTCTAGTGCACCGGATATTACATGGTATTCTCGCCCTCCAAATCGACTTCGCCCGTCTACCAAATACTCACTACCTCGGGGAATCTCAACATAAATTCTCCCGTTATCGTTTATGTTCGACGAAAATGTTAGTGTTGCGGGCAAATACAATTCGCCCTGGATGATTCCATTTGATGCTGTCGCGTTGACTCCAACAACATCGTTATCGCAGTAGAACTGATAACTATTACCGTCATTGTCGTAAGTGATTTGGATTTCAGGGACTAATTCAAAATCTCCATTCCATTTGCCATTGAAAGCTTTATTGTTGGTTCTATCACTGTCCTTGACGTCTATAGTCGAACATCCGAACACAGAAAAAAAGATAAGAAAAATGTAGTATTTATATCGGCGCAACAACTATTAACTCCCTCGTATGCTTTCTGACGGCAATATTTAAGTCTCTCATGTTCACATAACGTGCAGTCAATCGCAATTTATTATGAGCACCAACTTGGCGTTACGTGTAGCGCAGCGCGGCATAGCACAGCGCCAATTTTGATAGCTTGTAATTTTTCGATTTTTACTGCCTTTTTATAAACGTTTTTCAAACACACGCTGAACTTTGCTGTCACGGAATCCGAGTCGCTCATAGAACTGGTGAGACTCAACTCTAGTCTCATTGCATCTTACTCGTATTTTTCCTCGGTGATCAGAACAAGCAGTTTGAACGAGCTGCCTACCTAATCCTTGACCCCGAAAGTCTGGAATGACAACTAGACCACCAATTTCAAAGAAGTTATCGGAGGCTAGCCGACGCGCATAAAACAAATGCAACCAACCTACAATTTTACCCGAACATTCTGCAACATAAACTTCATCGCTCTTAGAATTAATGAACTCAGAAAGTTTCCCTGAAACATCGGAATCAGACAGAGCAGAATAGCCAAGATGTTGCGAAACTCGATTGATTTCATAGGCATCACTTTTAATAGCCAACCTGATTTCACTTTGCATCACTTCTGATTTCCTTGTAGTTCATAACGCGCGGCTCTCTCGCAATTTATACGATGACAGAATTGCCGTTACAATGTGAGCTTGCGAGTGTGGCAGTTTCAACAACGCGTAAATTGACGAGCTGCAAGCGCCTTTAGGTATAGTCGTCCTCAAAACTTAGCCAAAATCGCTTACCGAAGCTCTAAATGCAAGAAACATCATAGCTAGAAAAGCGATACTTTTCACATTTTTTAGCACTGCGGTGGTGTACTCCTGAAACAAGCCGATATCCAATAGTTACGTGGTTAGGAGCAGTTTTTTATGCCGAAACATAGAATTGATTGGAAAAGTGTTTGGCCAAGATTTTTGGCATATTTATTCTCGTTCGCGAGCTTTTTCATGGTGTACTCAGGGCTGCAAAATGGCGATGTAACAATTGGACGTGGAGGAAGCCCAATGGAAAGATCTGAAGAACCATTTTCATTTTGGCTTGCGATCGTCATTTTAACTGGCGCGGCATTGTGGTTGTTTTATGCTGCGTTTAATGATTTTGAGTAACTGAAACACAAACACTACACTATTCGCTACAACAAAACGCCCTGTACGCGAGCCATCTGTTAAGTCGCTCTATCTCACCTATTCTGTCCAGGACACCCCAGAACGTAACTTATAATCACTGTACTCAAGATGTAAAACCCTTCTTTGTGTGGGAGCAATACCTTTAGATGAAGCGTGCAGCAAATGCAGCCGCATTGCCTGAGCTGAACCCGCAGGAGCCTTGCATAGGACAGGAACAAGCGAATCTGATTTTTCTATTACTTCTCGCTGTGTAAGTAATCCATACTTATGGCAGCTCTTTTCTTGCGGAGTCTATTGGATTGCCGCCACATTCAATACCACCAAGCGAAAATTGCCAGATCTCTTTTTCAATTGGATGCCGATACTGCTTTACAAGATATGTGAACACATGATCACCTTCAATCTCCAAAGCGATAGACATTACCGCATCACTTCTTGAGACATGATAATAAGTACACAGCGAACCATTCTCAAGGTCATATTTATCTTCAAATACGGAGACCCATTTGTTTTTAAGTAGAGTTTTTCTCCTCACTGTTTATATATCCTAACTTACGTGAAGGCCTTTTCACACATAACAGCTCAATCAGCGGAAATTCATGCGGAGGCTAAATTGCCTTAAAACAAGAGATTCCGCGCATGGAAATTTTGACACCGCGTGAATTGGGAACCTCCACGTCCGACTGAATTGACTTATTAGCCTTACATGGAATATCTATAAAATAGAACCTCACCTTCAGTTCTTTCTAATTCTGCTCCAAGGCGATCATAAAACTTCCGCCCCCGTGTATTCTTTGCATTTGCATTCCAAGAAAGATGAGTTGCATCAATTTCCTTTGCCTTTTTCTCTAGCCAGACCATCAACCTCATGCCTATCCCTTTTGACCTACAAGAATTATCAACAAACAAATCATCCAGCCAGATAGAAGGCTTACCTGCAAATGATGAATACCGAATATGATACAACGCGAACCCTATAGTTTCGCGTTGCTCGTTTTTTGCGAAAATCACTTTCGCGTAAGGCGCATCATTAAACAATGTTCGCTTGATTCTCTCAAGATTCACCGTCACAACGCATGGCTCACCGCGTATATCTCCATCAAATTCTGCTTTCTTTTGAATGAAACTCAAAATTAAGGCAGCGTCATCCACCACAGCTTCTTCTATACACAAGATATATATGTCTCTTTTTTAAGGCTAACGTCCAGTTCACTCCCTGTCGCACGGGATGGCTTTGTTAGGCATTTTTCGCCATCAGAGTAACCATATCGATACCGCCAGCTGCAAATTGATAGTGTACGAAATACTCTTTAAATTCATATTTTACCCATTCAGGGATTCCCCCTGAGGCATTACCTGATGATAGAGACAGATGGACTAAATCAATTGCTTTTTCATTACCCCACGCAACCGCCTCTGTTAACGAATCAAATGGTACATCGCGCGGGTCTTCACTAGAAAAAGGATTGAAACCATTGTGTATAGTTTTCTTCAAGAATAAGGTTTCAAGAATCTGATCAGTACCAAATATAAACTCCAAACCCATTTCTGGAATCGTAGCAAAATATTGATCATCTATTCCATCATGATTTCTGTCATAGCTATACACCACATCAACATCGTATGTTTCAAACAAATCCAATAAGAAATCATCCTTAAGGGACGCGCCTAGAATTTCATAGTACTTCATATTTTTGCCTAACGCCTCAATCTGCGTCGATCTGCATGGTTTTGTTAGATTCCTTCCGCAATTTCCCTTGCGCTAAGTGTTGCATCCGGATGACTCAATACTGTTTTAATTTTTTGCTCCCAGAACTCCTTCTTCTCATCAGGCGAACGAGCAATTCTGTCTGCCATCCATACTGTTGTGCCAGTTGGTTTCCTGACGAGAGATGCAATAAGATATTCTTGATATTCCGGATGCTTAGACTCCAAGGCATGAACTAAAGGGCCAGGAGAACCAAGTGTTAAATCAACTTTATCATCATACTGTTCAATAATTTCAAATACGGCCGGTAACCAATTTTCTAAGCTAGATTTTTTGGACAGAGTATCGCTATGTTCCTGAAGTTCCAAGTTGTGTTCAAAACTAAATTCTCCATCCGATAGCGACCTTTCGCACAATGCACGAAGTTTATCTAGCACATCCTCTATACATGACATCAATTTATGCCCTCTTAAAACCGCTATTTTTACGTCACATGAGCCCTATTTTAAATCTAACGCCTCCATCACCCGCAATTTATTCGGTGACTGCCTCGTGGTAAAAAGGAGCGCAGCGACATCACAAAGCTGACACCGCGTAAATTGGCGTAGATGGACTTGTTATACGCTCTATATACGCTGAATTAGAGCACTGGGCTTATTCAACTACTAAATACTAAACATGATTTAACTGCTTGACTCAAGTAAGCATACTGTTTCTTATTGGTATCGGCAAATGCCTCAGCTCTTTCTGACTCTACATTTTCATAAGATATCGGTTCATCAAATTGACTTGAAGTGAAATCCATAAACTTACCATTCACTCTATTGTAAAAATGCCACAAAGGATTAGCCCCAGGCTTTTCTACTATTGTTTTATAAATTTCACCACCTAGAGTATCCTGAACTACAAGTGCTGTTACACCACACTGACCTAGAGCAGGATTACTCTGCTTCCATTTCGAACTCGAATCTAAGCTCCAACTTGCCAACAAGGCAGCTTCGACTGATTCCACTGTTGACGTGCTCACTATATCCCCCTTTGACGTATAAACATAAAAAAGTAGCTCTGACCGCTTGTATGAGAAATGTGCTGAGCATTCTCAACACCATGGTCGCCACAAACACTGAGTGGAAATCAGCTTAATGAGTATGAATTGCAGGCTTGCTTTAATCACAGTCGCTTGTTAGCTGAACATTTGCACAAAAGAATCCGACACACCTACCTTTCTCTTGATTCTCTTACTGCATCAACAATATTCTTTTTGGTCACTTTGCTTTGTATGCCTTTGACATCGAATGGCGATTTTTTCTCACGCTTAGACTTCACAGAGAAAACTGTACCGTCTTTTCTTTTGATGAGCACCTCTTCACTTTGAGCCTGGTCTAGAAGCTCTGCTAGTTTTTGACGTGCTTCTGAGTATGAATAAACTTTCATGACCTCTCCAATATTTGAATATTCATGGACCGTGCAACCTCATTCATTTTTTGATCCAGAGATAGTATGGAGCACGAGGATGACAGCGCACTCTGAATAAAATACGCGTCATAAGCGTATATATTTTTATCGGTAGCAATTGATAGAGCCTTTGGGATATCAACCTTGATTAGCTTTACCGGTATTTTCTGCGTGATGCTAAAAATAGACACAGCATCAGAACTATCTATTTGCTTGCGCTTAACCATTGCTGATATAGCGTTACCGATTTCATAAGGCAGAATTTCTGGAGCATATATGTCACAGCCTTGAGTAAGACTGACAATTTTGCTTTTACTTTTCTCCTCCAGCGCCACGGAGAGAAAAATATTAGTGTCTGCTATAATCTTCATATTAATATTGTACAATTGTACAATTCAAGACACAAGTGGCGGCTCTGGGTTTTTTTACAGCTAACAGTCCATTAGAACGTCACACAACTGAACACACTTAATTCGCAACTTTCTAACCAGAATCAAACAGGTGTATTATTAAAACTAACAGAGGGGCATATCGTTGGATTTCATACAACGAATCAGAAGCCGCTAGTAAAACCACCCACCCGAGATTTAAATCTCAAGCGAAAATCAAACAGCTTAAAGACACCATCGACAGTCGCTGTAACCCGCCCCTGAAATTTAATTTCGTCGCTGCCACACCGGACTAATTCGTAGCAAAACAATAAAACAACCCGTCCCCTGCTGATGCGATCAGATCCGATTGGCTACAACCCAGTGATGGATGTGCTGTGCTCCATGAGGTGGGGTTGGCACCGCCGCCCATTCTGTCGTGATGACCTACCAATGCACTGCCAGTGCTGCTGCTGGTCCAGTTGAAGCAGGTGGTGTCGATGGTGAGGTCCGTCGATGCCAGTCCGTTAAGTTCTGTGCCGGTCAGGATGTCATGGCGATTGGGCGTATCACCAACACCGCCAATAATTGATGCTGATTCTGTTATCGCTGTTTCACGGGTGATGTTGTTCGATCCCGAGAGCAGGTCTTCGACGCTCTGTGCAACCTCAACTCCATTGGCGTTGAGCCATGGACCTTCACCAATTCTTTCACTGGCGTTAATACCATCAGCTCCGGTGGTACTCAAATAAGCACGCCATGTCTTACCGGTTACACCTACAGCATCAGCCAGGTTACCGCAGTGCGCATCGGCACCGGCGAGGCCGCCTAGATTGCCGCCGGCGCCGGGGCCTGCACTGGTGACAAAGAAGGACATCTTGCTGGAGATTTGGCTGGAATTTTGACTATCTGATGAGTCGGCAGGAGTATTATCTACAGCAGTACCTTCGGCAGAATTGTCATCATCATCGCTGGAACATGCGGCGACTGACAAAGCAGCGATTAGAGCTAACGACTTTTTTAGACTTCTGGAACGAAACATATAAATCCCCGGTGTTCAGTTCAAAGAGCGGAGTAATTTGAATAACTGGTGCCAACTTGTAGCAGCTGACATTCGGACAACCTAATGCTATAGGAAAATCCATTCTATTACTAAGACAGCAAAGATAATCCGGCCTAACTGAATAATATTCGCAGTGCCAGCAACACAAAGCACAGGGCAGACACCCTGCTTATTATTTTTTTATGCCTGTTTAAACGCGCTGTCATTGATCCTGCCGCAGTGGCAAGTAACAGCACCACTACAAAACCGGTGATCAGAAAGATCCCGCCAAGCAACAGCATCTGTTGCCAGATCGGACCGTACTCAGGGTTGGTGAATTGCGGTATGAAAGCAAATATAAACAACGCCGTCTTGGGGTTGAGCACATTGGTCAGAAAGCCGCGCTTTATCGCGTCTGTTTGTGATAGCGCCACTGCCCTAGTTGTGGCGCTATTAACAAACCACAGTTGCCATGCCATGAAAATCAGATAACCGGCTCCGAATAGCAGCACAAACCTGTACGCCAGCGGATAAGCAATTAACAGGGCCGAAAGACCGGCCGCAGCCAGAATCAGATGCACCAGTATGCCAAGGTTAATACCCACTGCTGCTGCACGGCCAACCTTTGGACCATGCTGAATAGCACTGGAGGTCACCAGCAGGAAGTCTGCACCGGGGGTTAGATTCAGTAGCAGTCCTGCAATCCAGAAACTGAGTAACGTACCCGGATCAAATTGGGTTAAAAGCGTCAGCATTAGACGCTATATTGCTTCAGAACCCTCAGTGAATATCAGCTCGCAATCTTGGGCAATAACGTATCGAGTGATTGTTTTGCATCACCGTAAAACATGCGAGTGTTGTCTTTAAAGAACAGCGGGTTCTCTATACCGGAGTAGCCGGTACCCTGACCACGCTTTGATACAAAAACTTGACTGGCCTTCCAGACTTCAAGCACCGGCATGCCAGCTATTGGTGAGTTAGGATCTTCCTGAGCGGCAGGGTTCACGATGTCATTAGAGCCGATAACAATAACTACATCGGTCTCCGGGAAGTCATCATTGATTTCATCCATCTCGAGCACGATATCGTAAGGCACTTTGGCCTCTGCAAGCAGTACGTTCATGTGACCTGGAAGCCGCCCGGCTACAGGGTGTATACCGAACCGTACGTTCTTACCTTTAGCCCGAAGCTTTCTGGTTAACTCTGAAACGGCTTGTTGCGCCTGAGCTACTGCCATACCGTAGCCGGGTACGATGATGACACTTTGCGCGTCATTCAGTGCCGCAGCCACACCGTCTGCGTCAATGGCAATCTGCTCACCCTCAACTGCCATGGCGTCACCTTTAGCACCACCAAAGCCACCAAGGATGACAGACAGAAACTTTCGATTCATCGCCTTACACATGATGTACGAGAGTATCGCACCGGATGATCCAACCAGCGCTCCTGTCACAATCAACAGATCGTTGCCCAGTAAAAATCCGGTGGCGGCAGCAGCCCAGCCGGAATACGAGTTAAGCATAGAAACCACAACCGGCATATCGGCACCGCCAATGGCCAGCACCAGATGAGCGCCGAGGATGAACGCCAGCAACGTCATTATGTATAGCGTCCAGCTGCCCATGTGATTCATGTACATAAACAACAGCGCCACAGATGCTGCCAGCAAGGCAATGTTGAGCAGATGCCTGGCAGGCAGTATTAACGCTTTACCATCGAGCTTACCGGATAACTTACCGTAGGCAACAATAGAACCGGTGAATGTTATTGCGCCGATAAAAACACCAAGAAAGACCTCGACCTCATGAATGACTTTTTCTGCGTTGCTGGCCAGCTCTGGCGGGTTGATATCTGAGTTAATACCGATAAACACTGCTGCAAGTCCAACAAAGGAATGTAGCGCCGCTACCAGCTCCGGCATACCGGTCATCTCTACCCGCCTTGCGACAACAACCCCTATCACTGCACCGACCACCAGCATAATGATCAGTACAGGACCGATCGTTACATTCGGCCCGAAGATAGTCGCAAACACCGCGATGAACATACCGACAATACCAAACCAGACAGCGCGTTTAGCACTCTCCTGATTTGACAGACCGCCGAGTGACAAAATAAAAAGTACGGCGGCCGCTATATATGCTGCAGTTTGAAGTTCAGTAGTTAGCATAGTGATCGATCCTTACCCGGTTAAGACTTCTGAAACATCTGCAACATGCGACGAGTGACCATGAAACCACCCACAATATTGATGGTTGCAATAAGCACTGATATTGATGCGAGTAAAACCACAATAAAATTCGGCGCATCTATTTGCAACAGAGCGCCAACGATAATGATGCCGGATATCGCGTTCGTGACTGCCATCAATGGCGTGTGCAATGAATGCGAAACATTCCATATCACCTGAAAGCCGACAAATACCGCAAGCACAAACACAATAAAGTGCTGCATGAAACTCGCCGGTGCGTAGCGGCCCATAAAAAACATCAGCACCGCACCTGCAGCAAGCAACAGTATTTGCTGCCGTCCGCTTTTCTTGAGTTGTGCGGCCTCCTCTGCGGCAACTTCCTCTGCGGTTTTTTCCACAGGCTTTGCAGTTTGTTTAGCTATCGCCTGCACTTTTGGCGGTGGCGGTGGAAAGGCCAACTCACCTTCGTGTGCCACTGTGGCTCCACGGATAACATCGTCTTCCATGTTGTGCACTATCACACCGTCTTTTTCCGGCGTGAGATCAGTTAGCATGTGGCGGATATTAGTGGCGTATAGGTCGGAGGATTGAGTCGCCATGCGACTGGGAAAATCGGTGTAGCCAATCACGGTGACACCGTTATCGGTGACAATTTTCTGATCAGGCACGGTGGCATCGCAGTTGCCGCCACGCTCTGCGGCGAGGTCGACAACCACAGAACCACGCTTCATGGCTTTGACCATGTCATCAAGCCACAGCTTGGGTGCATCACGGCCCGGTATAAGTGCTGTGGTTATAACAATATCAATCTCCGGTGCCTGCTCGCGGAACAGTGCGAGCTGCTTCTCACGAAACTCGGGACTGGAAGGTGCGGCGTAACCACCGGTTGCCGCGCCGTCTGCCTGATCATCGAATTCAAGAAACAGAAACTCGGCACCCATTGATTCTATTTGCTCTGCGACTTCAGGCCGTACATCAAATGCTTTGACGATAGCACCAAGCGACTGTGCCGCACCGATTGCCGCAAGTCCGGCAACCCCTGCACCGATAATCAATACTTTTGCAGGTTGCACCTTACCCGCAGCAGTTACCTGACCCGTGAAAAATCTGCCGAAATTATTGCCGGCCTCTATCACCGCGCGATAACCCGCAATGTTCGCCATTGATGAGAGCGCATCCATTTTTTGCGCACGGCTGATACGCGGCACCATATCCATGGCGATCACATTGGCACCACTCGACACCGCCTGGTTCAGCAGCTCCTCCTGTTGCCCGGGATAGAAAAAAGATATTAACGTCTTGCCCCGAATCAGCCGTGTTACTTCTGCTGTTGACGGAGGCCGGACTTTTATAATGATGTCAGCTGAGCTGAACAGCTCCTCAGGGGATCCGACAATTTTAACCCCGACCTCTTCGTAGGCTTTATCCGGGTAGCCTGCCGCATCGCCTGCACCGTTCTCTAACAGACATTGATGCCCGAGCTTTTGTAGCTCGCGAGCTGAGGCCGGCGTCATTGCTACGCGTGCTTCACCTTGAAATGATTCTTCTGGTGCGCCAATAATCATTTTAAAAGCTCCCGTTGTTCGTCTTTAAACTCAACGAATGTAGTCTACGCGACTTGCAATTAACTCTCGACTGTTTTTTTCTTTACAAATGTATCTTTACTAATGTTACCGCTGTTACAAGTGTTACCGGTGTTACATTGGCCGGTGCAGAGATACGCGCTGTGATAGCCTGCCTGCAAACTACAGACACCGTTGGCAATTGTGGCTGATCCAAATTCATTCAACGCTGCACAACTGGCAGCGCTTTGCCATCAACACCTCAACGAGGTTGTTGATGTTCAGGTTTATGAATACGCGCCTTGTTACCTATGGCACGACAGACCCTTGTATAACGACTTTGGCGAGCAGATAAAAACGCTGGCAGGCAACACGATATATCTGCACGACAAATCCACAACCCCCGCCAACGATCTTTTCCATGAGCTTGGTCATTTTGTCGGTCGTAAACTTAACCTGGTGGGCAACCGTGAAAACGGCTTTACCGGTAGCTGGGAAAAGAACAATACACGGCTGATTGCACAGGTCTCACAACAGCTTCACTGGAGTGCTTATCTAAATCTCTTTTCGCTGAATCAGAACGATTTCAAAATGAATGCGGCCAGTGAACTATGGGCTGAGATTTTTATGCTCTGGCATCTTCGAGCGGAAATGCCCGAAGCCCGTCTGATCGATTCAAGCATGGCTAATCATGAACACACGCCAGAGATCATAGCGATTGCCAGACTGGCTTCGCTGATTTGCAGTTGATACCGGATATCAATCCTGATCGCCATCACCGGCCGTGCATCGATCACCTCTAAAATCAGCACAATGCTGATTGTTTTGCACAGACGATACAGTCTGCTTGCAGCGGAACTTGTCCAATTCAAGATCGCTTTCTACTGAAAGACCTGCAACACCATTCTCGTCTAGCACAGTAATTGTGTTTTTTACCTGGTTGGTTTTACACAAAAAATGCGCACAGCCTATAGACAGTAGGCACTGAGTGACAGCGAGCGGCGCGAGTGAGTCAATTACAAGCTCGCACCCCTAGTAAACTCCACCGCAATCGAAGACGGGTGCACGTCAGAATGAAAATTCTTATCGCAGACAGCTTTCCTGAAACGCATCAACAGAAACTGATTGATGCAGGGCATCAGATAACCGTCGATGCCTCGCTGCAGGATGATGCACTCAAGGATGCACTGACAGACCACGAGATTCTGATCGTTCGCAGCACGGCAGTTACTGAAGCGATGCTCAAAGCCGGTGACAACCTCAGGCTAGTCATCCGCGCCGGCGCTGGCACTAATACGATCGATAAGGAAACAGCCGCAGGTTGTAACATTCGCGTTTGCAACGTACCCGGGGCCAACGCTATTGCCGTTGCCGAGCTGGTTATTGGCATGATGATCAGCCTTGATCGATTCATTCCAGACAACGTCAACGACCTGAACAACGGTATCTGGAACAAAAAAAAGTACTCAGCCGGGCGCGGCCTGCACGGCCAGTCGGTCGGTATTCTGGGTCTCGGTGCAATCGGCTTCGCCGTTGCAGAGCGCGCACGGGCTTTCGGCATGCGGGTTTTTGCCCTGAAAAAAGCCTCGCGCAGCGCTGCTGCTGAACAACAGATTGCCAGTGCACAAATCGAGCAGCTGGAATCGCTTGATGAGCTGCTCAAACGCGCTGACATCGTCACCCTGCACCTGCCAGCCACCAACCAAACCACCGGCATGGTTAACGATGAGTTCCTCGGCAAAATGCGCAACGGCGCGATGCTGATCAACACCTCGCGCGGTGAGCTGGTCGATGATGCGGCCCTGCTCAGAGCCATTGACAACAAAAGCCTAAGAGTGGCGCTTGACGTGTACAATAACGAGCCGGGTGCCAGTGACAACCGTTTCGACTCCGAAATCGCCAATCACCCAGCGGTTTGCAGCACACACCACATCGGCGCCTCAACCACACAGGCCCAGGTGGCTGTGTCTGACGGCGTGCTGGAAGTGATAGCGGCATTTCAGCAAGGCGAGCTCAAAAACTGCGTCAACTAGCCTCGGATACCCCTACTCGCCCAATTTTTACTCGTACAATTTTTCAAGGCTGATCAATGACCAACCGTCTACACAATTTCAGTGCAGGCCCATGTACCCTTCCGCTGGAAGTTCTTCAAGAGGCGCAAGCCGAGTTCGTCGACTATCAGGGCGCCGGCATGTCGCTGATAGAAATGAGTCACCGCGGCAAGCACTTTGATGATGTTGCCAACGAAGCCATGGCAATGTCCATGGAAGTCTTTCAGGTACCGGATGACTTTGCCGTGCTGTTTCTTCAGGGCGGTGCATTGCTGCAATTCTCAATGGTCCCGATGAACCTTCTGACTGACGGCAAAAAAGGCGCTTACGTAAACTCCGGCACCTGGGCAAAAGGTGCGATCACTGATGGTAAAGCCTATGGCGACGTCTACACCGCATGGGATGGAGAAAACAACAACTACACCCGCATGCCATCGAGCGATGAAATCAAACTGCAAGCCAACACGCGCTATCTGCACATCACCACCAATGAAACAATTGGCGGCATTCGCTACGCCGAGTTCCCGGATGTTGATGTGCCACTGATCGCCGATATGTCTTCAGAGTACATGGCCCGTCCATTACCGTGGGATAAATTTGATCTGGTTTATGGTGGCGCGCAGAAAAATCTCGGCCCGGCGGGCTTGACCATTGTGTTTATTCGCAAATCCATACTGGAAAACTGCAACCAGAACATCGGCCGGTATCTGCGATACGACATCCACGAATCCAAAGGCTCTATGTTTAACACACCACCGGTATTCCCAATCTATATGTATGGCAAAGTGCTGAAGTGGATGAAAGCACAGGGTGGCTTGTCTGCCATTGAAAAGCTCGCAACTGAAAAAGCCGGCATGGTGTATAGCGCCATAGATTCCAGTGATGGTTATTACAACTGCCCGGTTGATCACAACAGTCGCTCACACATGAATGTTGTATTCCGGTTGCCAACAGAAGAGCTGGAACAAAAGTTTTTAACAGAAGCAGGCTCAGCAGGATTACTGAACCTTAAAGGACACCGAAGTGTTGGTGGTTGTCGCGCAAGCATCTACAACGCGCTGCCAAAACACAGTGTCGAAACGTTGACTGAATTCATGGCTGAATTCAGGAGCAACAATCACGCGTAACCGTGGTGTGCTATGCCCGATATCAAGCCGTTTGACGGCTATGTAATTAACGCAGAACGGGCGACCGGTGTGGTGTCGCCCGCCTATGATTCAGTCTCTGCGGAAGAAAGAAGGAACTTCGCCAACCAGTATCCTGATAACTTCATTAACACGATGCGCCTGCAGGAGGACTTCCCGCAAGACGCTCAACCAACCCAGGAACAACTCCTGGAAAACAACAAACAATGCTTACAGCATTTGTTGCACAACGGTTCGTTTGATCAGTTCACGCAACCGGCGATGTTTGTCTACCAACTCGGCCGTGGCGATCACATACAAACCGGTCTGGTTTGCGAAGTGTCAGTAGAAGAATACGAAAACGGCACACTCAGAAAACACGAAAACACACACTCAACTAAAGAAGATCTGTTGGCACGTTATCAGGAGATAGTCGGTGCATCGTCAAGCCCGATCTGCCTGACCTACCCGCAAAGCACTGACATAGACGCTGCAATCGAAGTTATTAAAACAAAAGTACCCACGGTTGAGTTCGTCACGGCAGACGGCGAAACACAACGGGTCTGGAAAATTGATGGCGCAGAAGACCTGCAACAATTCCAGCGGCTTTTTAATCAAGTGCCAACCACTTATTTAACCGATGGTCATCACCGTGCTGCATCAGGCTGTCGCTATGCAGAGATCATGCGTGCCAAAACAGGTTCTAACAATGGTGATGAGCCTTTTAATCAACTGCTGGTGGCACTCTTCCCCGACAACCAGTTGAACTTGCTGCCATTTCACCGCTGCGTGAATGAAAGCAATGGCGTGACCGCTGAACAGATACCAGAGCTATTGCAACAAAACTTTATAGTCGAGCAAATGCATGGTGTTACAGACTTCACTGCAAAGCGGCATGGTGAGTTCGGCATGTTAGTCGAAGACAGCTGGTTTAAGCTCACCGTGAGGCAGGAGCATATTGACCGGAATGATCCGGTTGCATCTCTTGATGTTTCTATATTGCAGAACTTTATCCTCGCTCCCTTGCTTGATATAAAAGACATGCGCAACGATCCAAGGCTGGGATACATTGCAGGAGTCACTGGCGCTGAAGGTATCAGGCAAGCCGTTCGTGAAGGTTGGGGCATTGTATTCGTCTGCTACGCCACTTCAATCAAACAACTGATGGCAGTGGCTGACGCAGACGCGCTGATGCCGCCAAAGTCCACTTACTTTGACCCCAAACCGCGATCCGGGATATTCGTCAGACTTAAGTAAGCGCTATTGATCTGCCACAACGTGCAACGCGCACCTTGTTGTCTTGCAAAGGCTGTAGTGGCTGGCTGCAATGGTCGACCCCGGTAGACAGCTAGCTTGGCTGTTCGACAATATTCAGCACGACCTGTCAGTCTATAGATAGCGAACTGCTGCAGCTCTTTGTATGATGGTACATCTCGACAAAAACAACCACACAGAAGATTGCTTTTATGAATACGCCCGCCGATCAGATTATTTATCACGCCTACCCACAGTCTCCCGTTGCCGAGAAAATCAGGGTTGCCTTCGGTATCAAGCAACTTGCCTGGCACAGTGTTGAGATTCCAAGACTGCCTCCCAAACCCATGCTGACCACGCTGACTGGCGGATACCGGCGTACGCCTGTGATGCAAATCGGCGCTGACATCTACTGCGACAGCTTTTGCATCATTGAAGAACTTGAATCACGCTATCCGTCAGACAGCTTTTATCCAACTGCAGATAAAGGCTTACTGCAGAGCCTGAGCCGCTGGACCGATGGTGCCCTGTTTGATCTGTCGGTAAAAATCGTGCTCGGTTCAGCCGGTGATTCACTGCCAGAAGATTTTGCTGAAGATCGCGGCAGGCTATATCTGGGTGGAGATAACTGGGCAGATAATCTTAAAAAAGCCAATGCACAACTGCCGCATCTGGTTGCACAAATGAGAGTGTATTTTGCCTGGCTCGACGAAACACTTGCCGATGGCAGAACATACCTCACAGGCGCACATGCCGCCGCACTCGATGCACAAATCTACCATGCAGTCTGGTTTATACGCGGGCGCTTTGCCGGTGGAGAAGCCTTGCTTTCAGAGTTCAGTCATCTGGTACGTTGGGAAGAGAGCGTCAGATCGCTCGGGCATGGCACTGCAACTGAACTAAGCGCAGACCAGGCTATTAAGATTGCCGGATCTGCCAGCGTACAAACCAAAGCCTTTGTCGATGACAAAGACCCGCAGGGTCTCAAACCCGGTATGCAGATAAAGGTAGGGCCGGACGTTGAAAGCGGCGAACAATTTGTATCCGGCGCGGTTCGGTACGCAGATGCGAACCGTATCGCACTGACCAGACAGTGCGATCAAACCGGCAGTGAGGTCTGTGTACATTTTCCGCGGGCCGGTTATCGAGTTGAGGTGTAGCGGTAGCGATAGAATCCATGCGCTGGTATTGCCCGAGAATGCGGCCGCCAGAGGCATTCCGCCGGTACCTGAACTCTATGATCCTGAAGCCGGACGATAGGAGCTTTTAAACGGTGCAACAGACCAGTCTCGGTTTAATCGCATCTGGTACTACCCGCGATCATCGCTACGACACGATGGTAGCGTTGTATGATTGCAAACATCACCGTGACAACATCAGGGACTTTTGCGCCATTTGGCTCGACTCTGACAGCTCCCGCCAGCAGTGCGATCGGAGCGGTGACTCTTTATTCGGAAGACGTCAGCTACTTTGACGCGTGTTAGGTTACCGGGATCTGATTGCCCTTGATTCGTTTACCAGGGATTTTTTTACTAGAGATTTTTTTACCGGAAATTTGCTTAGCATGGATTCGATTATCAATGGTTTGATTGCGAAGCGGCTGCTCCTACCGCAGGCCCCTTTATAGCAGAGGGGCCGCTAACAAAGACATCATCACTGCCTTGCGACTGATGATATATACACTGTTATCTACTGCGGCACAGGTGTTTCGGGATGCATCAGGTCTTCTGTTTTTAAATCACTCCAGAGTGATGCAGGTATATCAAGATTCCACCAGTCGAAGATATCCTGAACCTCAGCACGTGATCTCGGCCCGGGTATCACCGTTGCCACCAATGGATGTGCAACAGGCATTTGCAAGGCTGCAGCCGGTAACGGCACGTTGTGGGATTCGCATACCTTTTGTACACGCCTGGCTTTATCTATCACTTCTGCAGGGGCAGACGCATAGTTCCAGGTATCGCCGCCTGCAAGTATGCCTGAATTGAACGGTCCACCCAGAATGATACCGGTACCTGCTTCTTCACAGGCAGGCAGCAGATCATCAAGCGGCCCTTGCTCTAACAGTGTGTATCGACCGGCAAGTAAGAATGCATCCCAATGACCGTGCTGCAAAGCTTCAACACAGACTTCCTTTTCGTTAACCCCCAGCCCTATCGCTTTAATATTGCCATTGCGACGCAACTCATCAAGCGCTTTGTAGCCTCCACTCATCGCATCTTTTAGTAGCGGTGCATTTTCAGCTGCACCGTGTTGAAACTCACCGATATCGTGTAGCAATAAAACATCAATATGATCAAGACCCAGTCTTTGCAGGCTGTCTTCATAAGAACGCATCACCCCATCGTAGGAGTAATCATAGGTTTGCTTAAACGGGAAAGAGCCCGGCCATTCTACTGCCTCATGCTCAGGCGCCGACCCGGATGAAAACAAACGCCCCGCTTTGGTAGACAGAGTCCAGCCAGTTCGATCACGCAGCGCATCGCCCACATAATGCTCCGACCGGCAAAACCCGTAAAACGGCGCCGTATCGACAAACGTCATCCCGCCATCAAGACCTGCCTCTATTGCACCCCGATTATCGTCTTCAGATACCGGACGATGATTACCCGCCATTGCCGCCGTACCCAGCCCCAGTTCGGAAACCTCAAGGCCGCATTTACCGAGCATACGGGTTTTGATGTTGTTTGTTGTCATGATTCAGGAGCGCCGCTTAGGAATTTATCGGGATATAGCGTCGCAATATGATGCGCGCATTTGCAGAAAAATCAATGGATTTTCCCGAGCGATTCATTTCCCGCGCGGCCGCACAACGTAAACGGCAATCACCCAACCCCAAAAGCCACCTCAGGCAAGATTCCAGACAACAAAAACCACAGCAAAAACAACCAGACATACCGCGAACGGCACCCACAAAACCCGCGACAAACGCGTCCCACGCCGCAAGAACCGCCCCCGCACACGCCTCATCATGGTTATTTCTCATCTGGCTTTAGCACCTCAGATGGTGAAGTATGACCGTCGCAAATTCTCTGACGGCTTGCTCAAAGATTGGCAACAGAGCCAGATCGCAAGTGCTTGATTGCAGCGCGTCACTGCGTGGTGCGGTGTGTGGCCGACTGCTGCAGTAGTTGTCAGCTCGCTTGAGGTTACCGATATCACCTTCCAGGTCAAACCAGCGAACGGCGAGACTGTGCCCAATCCTGACTCTCGGTAAATTCTGTGGCTGGTGCTCATAATCCTTATTATGTCATGACTTAATGACTTGTTTGTTGTATAATAGCAAACTCAGCAATCTGCAGTGTTTTCGGGCAACTCAACGGGCAACTCAACTTAATAATGAATATTCGTTCTGCTTTATTATTTCCGCATCGATTGAGCCACACGAAGGTCGTAACGCTTCTATGTTTGGTCTTCACCAGTTTTACAGCTGGTGCACAGGAAGGGAACTTTACGTTTCAACTGCCAAGCCCAGACACTCCCATTACCGCAGCTCCTGAAAGAAGCAGATTAGACATAGGTGAGCCGGTTGAACTAGTTCGGGTGGAGTTTGACTACAAAGGTGACCTTGAAGGAAAGCGTATGAACTGCGGCCCGTACAGATTTTCAGATGAAGAATATATTATCGACGGGCCGACGGGAGTTGGTCTCCGTACTTACTATGAGTTCCTCCCTTACGATGGTGGCGCTACAGTTACATACAATCAAGCCTATGATGATTCCGCATTGTGGCTTGTTCAGGTTGACGTAGAGGACTTTCGTCTACCTTTGCACTGGGCTTTATACTCTAGCTTTATCGAGGTATTCAAGGGCGGTTATTATCAACACTCCACCGATGGTAGTGTATGGGGCTGTAAATTTTTAGGAACAAATGAGCACTTTATTGCCAATAGTGTTCTGTTGACACCCCAGGTTAGTTGCGACTACAGCAGTTCAGAACAATATGAAGGTTGGGGGTGGAATCCAGCTTTACTGCAGTCATGCCCACCGCTTGAACTCACCCCAACTAACAACTGTGACTACAGTCACGCGAGTTCTTTCGGTGGTTGGGGATGGGACCCTGTCGCTCGTATGTCATGCGAGCCTATCGAAACAATGGTATCCGCATCTAGTCAGTGTGACTATTCAAATGCAGATTTGCATGGTGGTTGGGGCTGGAATACTGTTACAGGTGAAAGCTGTGAACCCCTGGACGTAAGCAATACGGTGTGTATAGATACAGATGGGGATGGCTGGGGATGGGATGGAACGGCTAGTTGTATTCCATGAGCGATCAACCGAAATAATTGTAGAGAATGTTGACAAATGCAAGTGCTCCGATCACCGTCCGGTTTTGGCCGACTGCAGCAGTAGCTGCCAGCTGATTTGAGGCTACCGGCATCACCTTACCAGGTCAAACCAGCGAACGGGGAGACTGTGCCCAATCCGGACATTCATTTCTTTTCAGAGAACAGTTTCATATTGCGTATCTGCTTTTGTACGAATAGCTCGCCGCTGCCTGCATTACCGAAGTCCTGAGCATTTCCGCATCGGAGTGCTATCCACCAGATGTGACGAATGCCTACAAAGGTATCTATAATATCTAGATTGGTTTCACTAACCTCCCTGCTTTTTCTGTAAGCAGTAAGAAACGCGTTCCAAAGCTGCTCAGCGTTTTTATTACCAAGGACACACCATTTGAACGTCGCCAGGTCGAATACACGCAGTCCCATCCCACAGCAATCAAAATCATAGTGAGTAAGAACATCTTTATTCTTATGTACATTGTACCCGTGACAATCACCGTGACAGAATCCAACATCAAGGCTCTCGGTAGGAACACTTGAAGCACGTTGTCGCAGGTCATCTGCACTCTTATTGAGATATTCAAGGTCCTCTGATCCTTCGTCCAGAAAAGGCCTGACAACATCCAGCGATCTATTGAGCAGATATTCAACCTCTAATCTCGGTCTTTGGTGATCAGTAACAAAGTCGTCTGAATGATTGTGGAGTTGTGCTACTGCCTCACCATACATTCCTGCATTAGTATGATCTTCGTAGTCTGGTTTTTCACCATAAGCATAACCGGTGACTATCGCAAACCTCGGTCCTTCTGGCGCTTGAAGCTCTGTAACAAATTTACCATCCTTCCTCGCTATCGGATATGCGACGCTTACACCACGTTTGTATAAATGATTAAGCGCTGCCACCTCAAATTCAATAGCATCGAGTGCACGCAAGCCATGTCGGTAGACGCACAGCGAATAGGTGTTTTGGTTACAAAGTAACTGGTAGGTATCGTTTACTCCACGCTCCCAGAATCTACAAACATGCGGCTTGCTAAATTCATAAAGAGGTACAAGCTTTGATATCACTTCGCTTTCGCAGATAGTTGAGTACCTTGCTCTGACTACCATACTTGACCGATTTCTATCCTTCATAGTATTCCGTACCCAACTTATGCATGTGCACTTGTTTCTGAGCCAGCGATGGCCGATTGCTTCCGGACGTGTGTAGTATAACGAATAGCGGGAGTGTGCCCTCTCTCAGTCGACATTCGGTGCTTCCAAATCTAGTCTACACACCGTTAGCAGCGAACTAAGAAAGCGGACATTCGATCTATGTTAAATGTTGTAAAACAGTCTTGATCCCCTATATTCGCCCCTGTGTATGAAATTGCACGATGTCATATCTGTTTCAGTTTTCTATTATGAGATATACCACGACGGTCGTTGAATAAACGTGTTAGTGTCTCAAGCTTAACCCTGCTTAGGGGGACAACTCGCTGAAAATCGATCAATTCTGATCGGCACGATCCTGTCGCCTCCTCTGAGTTTTAACTCGAGGCAAAAAAATGGCAACAGTCGCTCAAAGCGAGTCGGGCGCGCGTGCGCCCACTATTTCCGATACCAAAAGTCTGAAAAGACAAGCAACACTTGATTCTACTCACAAGAACAATGCAACCGCCATCGTTTATTGCGAAGCGAATTTCGGTGGAATAGATGGTAAAACGGCTAACGGATTGGTACGTCACTCAGAAAAATACAAAATACTATCGATAATTGATAGTGAAAAGGCCGGCTTGGATTCTGGAGTAGTCCTTGATGGTGTGGCAAATGGCATCCCTGTTTATTCTGATTTACAGTCAGCACTTGCTCAATCGACTGTACCGCCAGAATATTTTATTTACGGCTGTGCACCGGCAAGTGGTCGTTTATCGTTGAATGAGCGGGGTGTCTTGTTGCAGGCGATTGATTTGGGTATGAGCATCGTCAGTGGTTTGCATGAATATTTGAGTGATGATGTGGAGTTCATCGCTGCAAGTCAGCGAAAGAATGTGACTTTGACAGATGTAAGAAAATCACGACCCAAAAGTGAAATGCATACTTTTAGTGGTCAGATTGAAAGGGTCACTTGTCCACGTATTGCAGTACTCGGTACAGACTGCGCAATTGGTAAACGCACTACGGCTACTGTATTAACTCGCGCCCTCAACGACTATGGATTAAAAGCCGTGATGATTGGTACTGGGCAAACTGGTTTAATTCAGGGAGCAAAATACGGTGTTGCTCTGGATGCTGTACCTTCTCAGTTTTGCGCAGGTGAACTTGAAGCGACAATTGTCAGGGCGTTCGACGTTGAAAAGCCCGACGTAATCATTGTTGAAGGGCAAGGAGCTTTGAGTCATCCTGCGTATTCTACGACTTCTTTCATACTGCGTGGTAGTAAACCTGATGGTGTAATTCTTCAGCACGCACCGGCACGCAAGCACCGTTGTGATTTTGCACAAATGGCAATGCCCGATCCAGCTGTTGAAATTCATCTGATTGAAACTTTCAGTGACACAAAAGTGATTGGTCTAACTATTAATCATGAGAATATGCTTCAGCACGAGATCAACGATGCATGTGATTACTATCAAAAGCAACTTAGAATTCCGGTGACTGATGCGCTCGTACATTTGCCGACTTATCTGGTGGATATGTTCCTTGCCGCCTTCCCAAACCTGTGTATCGAGTCTTCGGTTGAAGTGCATTGAATGCGCCCCGACTGGATATTGATCTTGGAAAAATCCACCACAATGCACAGCATCTGGTTGAACTGCTAGGCAAAAAGGGAATTGCCGTAACGGGTGTAACCAAAGTGTGTATGGGATCACCTGTAATTGCCAATACACTGTTGCATGCGGGTGTTGGCGGGTTGGGAGATTCGCGTGTTGAAAACCTCCGTTTAATGAAACAACAGGGCGTTTCAGCCTCTAAGATACTTATCCGATCCCCGATGATTAGTCAGGCGGATAAGGTTGTGCGCTACGCAGATGTCAGTTTCAACACCGAACTGGAAGTTGTTAGTGCGTTGTCTGAGTCGGCACGTAACGCCGGCCGTCAACACGGTGTTGTGCTAATGGTCGAACTCGGTGATCTGCGAGAGGGGATATTGCCGGTTGACGTTGAAAGCATCATGGCCAGTGTTTTACAAATGCCGAACATCCGGCTTGCGGGTATCGGTACTAATCTGGCTTGCCGAAGTGGCGTGATCCCGGACGCGAAGAATATGGCAGAGTTGTCTTTGCTGACCAGCAACCTGGAAGCGACGTTTGGTTATAAACTGGATTTTATCTCTGGTGGTAACTCGGCAAATCTGGATTGGGTGTACAACACGGGAGCTCCTGGTCGAGTTAACGACTTACGTCTGGGTGAGGCAATTTTTCTTGGCCGCGAGCCACTGCATCGGCAGGCTCTGCCCGGGCTTTATACGACTGCAATAACACTGGTAGCCGAAGTAATAGAGTCAAAGATTAAACCATCAATGCCAATAGGAAAATTGGCGCAATCGGCATTTGGTGCAAAGTCAGCTCATGTTGATAAAGGACCTGTCATACAGTCGATTGTAGCGATTGGGTGTCAGGATATCGATCCAGCAGGGCTCCGTGCGCCACAAGGAATAAGAATTCTTGATGCCAGTAGTGATCATTTGATTCTTGGGAGCGATCGCCGCCTGAAGATTGGCAGCGAGATCAGCTTTCAAGTTGATTACAGTGCGCTTCTACGGGCGATGACCTCGCCATTTGTGTGTAATGTTTTTGTCAATAAGCAATCCCATCGCTTTCAGCTTCCGCCAGTAGCTGCATGAATATATATGCAGCATTAATCTGATTGGTTGCATCGCTCAATCTACCTGGTTTAATCGCTCCAGCCATTAACAAATCAAGGTGTACCAATGAATTCAATACGACATGATTCTATTTCTACCGCAGTTATCCTGACGATGTTGTTGACTGCTTCAGGGAGTATATTGGGGCAGAGTACTTCAGTGGAATTGCCTGATAATACAGTACCCAGGAGTTACGGTATCGGGTGGGAGTGTGAGCCAGGCTACAGGGAGGACAGCGGTTTTTGTATTGAGATCAACATACCCTTGAATGCTTACTCGACCAACAACTCATATGGAAATGGCTGGAAATGCCATTGGGGATATTTTGAAATCACTAACGGATGCGAATCTATCGACATACCCGCGCATGCTTATCTACAGTATTCCAGAGAATATGGTTGGAAGTGTGATCGTGGATATCGATCAAAGGATGGGGCTTGCGTAAGTATTGACGTACCGACAAATGGTCATCTAACCAGTAGCAGGCATGGTCCAGGATGGAGATGTAATCGAGGTTTTTTAGCCGATAAAACAGACTGTGTTGCTGTCAATGTTCCCGAGAATGCTTATCTGAGTGATTCAGGGAAAGCGTGGCAGTGTAACTATGGATTCCGAAAAGAAAGCAGCGAGTGTAACAAAGTCGATGTGCCGGCTAATGCGCGTTTAAATTACCTTGGAAGCAACTGGGTTTGCAATCGCCCATATCGTAAGCGTTTGGAAACATGCGTCGAATAACTCAAATGGACGCTGTATTTGTAACTGTGTAAATAACTAATTAGTACAGGCAGTGCGCCAGACAAAGCTGGCATTAGATTGGAGGTGAAAGTCCTCTACGTGCAAAGAGCTAACCACTCGGCGCGGCTCCGAGTGCGTATTCTGGCTCAAAGTGATCACCGATTCTGGAATTAAATGATCAGTGATTCTGGAATAATTTGATCACCCATTCTGGAAATAAATGATCACTTTTTGGTGATTTCCAGAATGGCCGGCGCAGCCGGCCAAAATCCCCTCCTAACGCATTGT
>CALLBO010000021.1 GCA_937998875.1 uncultured Granulosicoccaceae bacterium | reverse complement strand
GCCCCAACAATCAACACTGTCCGCTATTGGCTTTGCAGTTTCACCAAAAGCTGAGACTCGCACTGACGGATTCAACATCGCCAATTACGCTGCCGGCACTTGCCGCATGGCCGGTACCTCAACAGGATGTTCTGCTTTAGCCCGGTTTATTCGTGAAATGGCGAGCATAGCGCGCAGAGCATTGGTTTCACAGGGTATTTTCTTCTCGCGTTCCATGTTTTCATTTACCTGGCTTACTGATATTTGCAAGAGAAAAAATTCGCTGTGGAATCAAGGATCAAGCGGGATGCCGCCAAGTTTATGAATAAACCGGGTTAGTGCAATGATATTCAACTACCAATTAACGATTTAACCCGCTGCACCTGAATTTTACCTAATGCATTGCGCGGCAACGCATCGACCACAACAACATCCTTTGGTCTTTTAAACTTAGCGAGCGACTCACAGGATTTCAGCACAGCTGCCTTATCAGCAGTGCCTGCAATCACCGCAACCGGTACTTCACCCCAGCGATCATCGGGTCTTCCAACAACAGCAATCTCATTCACACCCGCAACTTCCCGAATCACCCGTTCAATCTCTGCCGGATAGATGTTTTCACCGCCGGATATAACCAAATGTTTGAGACGGTCATCAAACCAGTAATACCCTTCCAGGTCTCGATGCGCTACGTCACCGGTGCAAAACCATCCCTGCTTTATACAATCTGCTGTAGCTTGATCATTGCGCCAGTATTGAGTGAGGATATTATCACCTCTGATCTGAATTTCACCGGGCTCACCGTCCGGCACTTCAACGCCATCCTCGTTACATAAGCGCACATTACACAGTATTCCAGGCCTGCCGATACTACCGACCCTGCCCGCATGTTCTATACGTTGATAGATTGCGACCGGCCCGGTTTCTGTCGCACCATAAACCTGAATCAAAGGTATGCCATCATCGTGAACCCGATTGATCAGTGTCACCGGCACGTCTGTTGAACCAATAGAGATTGCTCTGAGTGCATGATAACTCTCAGGCTTCCAGTTTGACGAATCCAGCATCGACTGCAATAACGTCGGCACTGAGTTGATCAGTGTAATTTTTTTTGATGCCAGCGCTTCAACTGCAATATCCGGGTTGAAACGAGCATGCAACACCAACGTCGCGCCATACAACAATGCAGGCAACGGCTGAATGTTTAATCCTCCGACATGAAACAACGGCAACACATTCAGTACTCGATCGTCGGCCGTTAAATCAGTCATGTGCTGACTCATTTCTGCACTGCAAATAATTGCTTTCTGGCTTAGTACCGCCCCTTTTGGCCGGCCTGTGGTCCCGGAGGTATAAACAATCAAAAATGGTGCACTTTCATCTACGCTGTGTGATGCCGCCTTATAGTCTGTTGCCTCAGGTGGAAATGACGCCGTTCCAAAATCCGCCAATCGCAGATGGTTGAATGACTGCTGAAGTTCAGCTGCCGTGTCTGCAAATTCCTGATCATGGAAAACCACTTTCGGCTCACAATCTTCAACAACATACTTCAGTTCATCTACCGATAAACGCCAGTTCATCGGCACCAGAATCACACCGCTGCGTGCTGCTGCAAATGCGGCGATAAACCAGTCCGGGTGATTTAACGCAAGAATCGCAACGCGATCACCTGCCTTTAAACCCAGAGCATGAAAATATTCAACACACCAGTCGGTCAGTACCCGCAACTGTTTATAGGAGAGCTGCCCAGCTTCACTGTCTATTGCGGTTTTATCCGGTTGAAACTCAGCATGCGTCTGCAGCCTTTGGTACAAACTCATTCGTCGTCACTCTCACCCGGCTCATACAGCGCTGCCTTGCCGATCATGTCTGTGCAAAGCTCAGCAGTCCAGGGCAACATCAGCGCACCACAGCGGCTGTCACGGTATAAACGTTCAAGCGAAAGCGAACGCAGCATCGCCTGACCACCACAGGTGCGGATCGCCAGCCGAGAGATTTCGTTAGCGTTCTCCATCACCGTGTATTGCGCAGCCCAGGCACGCAACAGGGATTCTTTGTCCGGGTTTGGTTTTGCTTCACTGATACTTTGAAACCAAAGCGATTTAGTTTGCTCAAGCATCATTCGCATCTGTGCCACAGCGATTTGCTTGGTTGGATACATCCGCCGCTTTATCGGTGGCGTACCGGACATCTCACCTCGAAGGTAGGACACCGTAAAATCATAAGCTGCCTGCGCGATACCCATATAGGCCGGTGTCAGCGTCATAAACATATGCGGCCATTGACGTGCCGCCTGAAAATAAACACCGCGTGGCATCAGCAGTGATTCTTCTGTCACAAACACATTGTCGAATATTAACGTGCGCGATACGGTGCCGCGCATACCCAGCGGGTCCCAATGCCCTTCAACACTTACCCCTTCCGCATTGGCAGGGATTGCAACATACATGGTATTTCTACGCGATGGAGTATCGTCCTTGTCAGCTAACTCGGTACATAGCGCTCCATAGTAGTCTGCATGACCTGAGAGGGATGCAAAAATCTTTTTTCCGCTGACTCGCCAACCACCTTCTGTTCGAATTGCCTGAGTGCCGAACGCTGCTTTACCGGCAGCAGCATCTCCCCCCTCAGAAAACGGTTGTGCATAAATTGCCCCGTCTTCGATGATTCTTTTGTAGTGCAGCTTACGGCCTTTCTCCAATGCCGCTTTTAGATCATTGTCCAGAGTCAGACCATCTGCGAGTGGCCCGGTCCACAAACAGGAACTGACATGCATGTTGAATGTCAGTGCGGTAGCACCGCAATACCGACCGATCTCCGAGGCCATCAACATATAGGTTTTCAGGTCTGCACCCTTACCGCCGGATTCGACTGGTATACAAACCCCCAGCAATCCGGACTCGTGAAGATCCTTGAAGTTCTCCGTAGGAAATGCAGCTTCACGATCATACTGGAAAGCACGTTCAGCAAACTTCGACTGACCCAGCTCTCGTGCAAGCACGCAAAGCTCTGCCTGCTGCTTTGTCAGCTGCCATTGTTCAGGATTAAATATAGGTGCGTCATCTTTCATAGATACGGAATGCTCTAATTAACACCAGGCAGGTTAGCTAAAACCGCGCAGGAAGCTGCTAACGATGTTATTAAAAATCTTACCCTGCTCAAGATTAACCAGGTGACCTGCGCCCTCAATCTCGTGAAACTCGGCATGGGGCAATTTATCAGCCATTTTTTTCATCGTAGCAGCGGGTGAATTGGTATCTTCACTTCCAGCCACCAAACATACCGGACAATTTATATCCATCCATTCCTGTCTACGACTAAACGTCACCAGACACGCAAGTACCTGTCGGTAGACATCTGCATCCAATGCTGCCATTGAATTTGTGGCATCGGTGATCGTGTGTTGTTCTGTGTTACTACCAACAATTGACGGTATGGCAGCTTCGGCAATCTGTTCCATTGTCCTGCCGTCATCCAGCGGTGCAAGACGAGCTTTAAGAAATGCGCCTTTAAATGAATTGTCGCGCCCGCCGAATGCGGTAGTTGTTGCTACCAGGATTAATGACTTTACTTTTTCAGGGTACCTGTGAAACATCTCCTGAGCGATCATCCCGCCAATAGATTGCCCCATAATATGAACAGGTCCGCAAGCTAGAGCGTCAATCAACTTTTCAACACTGCCGGCAAGCCCTTCAAACGACAGTTGATCTACATTGGCAGATTCTCTATAGCCCGGCATGTTCCAGACAACCACCCGGTAACGCCCGGCAAGATGCTCAGACTGAGGCGCGAAGCTCGCATCATCGCCACCGATACCATGCAGACAAACAATGGTTTGCGTTAATTCATTTGCCGTGGCCGGTTCTGAAACCAGACAGTCAATGCCGGCAATCATAGCCCGGGCAGATTTAATCAAGCAGGTACCCCCTGGTTCACGACCACCTGATCATCAAGTGAAATAGTGCAACCCATCACCGGCAGATCAAAGTGACCGCGGGTAAATCGACCGGCAAACTCATTAGCACCGGTTGAATAAAGAAAGTTCCCGGCAACTGCCCGCAGCTCCGTACCATTAGTGTCACTGCGATCATACATCGTCATTGCTTCATAGCGCGCTGCTGGATTCAACCCCCAGCCGACATGGCTGGTAGCGTAGGCCGCCTTGTCCTGAAACGATGCAAGATAGTCTTTCATCAAAGCGCAGTCTGCGCCGTGACCGTTGAGATCGGTCACATAGTCGTCTTTAATGGTGAGCGTGACAGGTGATTCTATATAGCGTTTAAAAGTTAAATTAAGATCGCCTGCAGCCAGCACCAGTTGACCGTTCACAGAACCTGCAGCGGGAAAGCTCACGAACAGTCCACCGGGCCAATGTGCCAGAGTACCGGGTCGATCGGTCCAGCCCCAGACACCTACCGTGTTGGCATCTTTTAAATTCACCGTTAGGTCTGTGCCCGCCCCGGAAATGACCTTCATCATGGTTGAAGTTCTGATGCGTTTAACAGTTTCTTTTACCCGGTCTTTGAGTGCGTCGTCCGGCAACAAACGGCTAAGCGTTTCCGGGTGTTCGTTGGAGATATTCATCACCCGCGTGCCGGATTTGAGGATTTCAGCTGTCTCCGGTGCATGCATCAGCCCTTCGACGGTCAGGTCTACTACCACGTCTGCACCGCACAGAGATTGCACCGCTGCCGTCTGACCTGTCAGCGCTGTTGACGCACCGCTTGATCTAACCACCGGACCTGCAAGCGATACTGGCGTTGGTAACACCAGTCGGTAGTATTGATAACCAAGCTGTGCGAGTGTAATTTCTGCAAGCTCGATCAACACGCCGCGACTGCCAGCCTCTGCCAACACAACCACAGACTCATCATCACCTATCCGGCAGCGACTAAAGACCTGCCTGAACGCGTCAAGCCAAACCGGATCAAGCGGTGTTCCCATTTAAGTCTCTCTCGCAACATTCTGAAGCTTGCAGTGTATCTCAAATGCTTCAATACTGTCTGCGCAGTAGTTGTCTCGCGCATATGCCAAGCGTACCGCCTTAAAGCGACTTCAAGTTCATTCAAGAATGGAAACAAGACCGGTTTAATCAGCAGAGCCTGGTAACTCGATGAGTTTAACCGTCTCAAATGCAGCAGGAGCTATCTAATCACTAACCCATCGATCGCCCCGATTGCTTCAGTCAGGCAACGCCGCAGCAATAGCAAATTCGGTATGTTGTTAATGCTGGCCGGCATGTTTCTATTTTCCGCCGTAGATACACAAGCCAAATTTCTCACCAGTGAATTTCATCCCGCACAGATTATCTGGTTCCGTCAGATTGGCTTGTTTATCGGTGTGTTGATACTGCTGGCTATGAAAGGTCCGGTCATACTCAAAACCCGGCAACCGGCTTTGCAGCTGACTCGCGGTGGACTGGCCATCTGCTCAGGCCTGTTGTTTGTGTACGCTATCCGCCATGCAGCACTGGCTGATGCTATAGCCGTAAGCTTTGTCGCACCCTTTTTTCTAACCATACTGGGCGCACTTTTTTTAGGTGAGAAAGTTGGTATTAGACGATGGTCTGCAGTAATTGTCGGCTTTATCGGTGCGATGATTATCATCCGACCCGGCTCCGGTGCCGTGCATCCTGCAGTGCTGCTGGTGTTAATCGCCGCATTGGCTTACGCACTACGGCAGGTGATCGGTAGAAAACTCGCAGACACTGACAAAACCCATACAACAGTGGCCTACACTGCCATTGTTGGCAGCTTCCTGATCTCACTCCCTATGCCTTTTATCTGGCGAACACCCGAAACTGCCACTCATATCATGCTGATTATATCGATGGCGACCATGGGAGCAGTTGCAGAAGTACTGGTGATCAAAGCACTTGAGGTTGCCGAAGCCGCAGTAGTTGCCCCGATACACTACACATTGATTCTCTGGGGAACGATCTACGGGTATCTGGTGTTCGGTCAATTACCGGATTTATGGACCTGGACAGGCACGGCAATTATTGTTGCCGCCGGTATTTTCACCTTGCGCAGAAGCCGCGCCCAATAGTGTTACGGGAGATGGTTTTTACGGCAGACAGTTTTCTATGCTTGCGGCTCAAGCACTGAGAGCTCGGCGATTTCTCTGATAAGCCGCTTACTCATACCGGGTATTAACTGATACTGCTGCATCAGCGCACCTGACTTACCAAACAGGTAACCCATATTACGATGATCGATTAGATCATCTTTAACCACGGCGTTATCAAGTGTCACAGCAAACCGCTGTACCAGCTCAGCGGTATTCTCAACGCTCGCCGTAACAAATTTCCAGTTATCTCGATGTATCTCATACTTTTCCAGATAGTGATCAATTGCGTCAGGCGTATCTGAGAGCGGTGCAATGGAAATCGATAGAAACAATACATCGACAGACTGATCAAGGTTCTCAGTAACCTCCCGCAGCACTGCAGTCTGAACCGGGCAGGCACTGCCACATGAAGTAAAGAAGAAGTTCATCAACACCAGTCTGTCTTGAAGGTCCGAACGCTTGAGTTTCCTGCCGTCCTGATCAATCAGGTTAAGGCTGGCCAGACTTAGAGAGGTATTGGGTGCCGCCCGATCATTCCCACCTGCGTTCGAGTACAGGGCAAAACCAAACGTTCCGGCAAGTAACATCAGCACAAACGATACTGATACCAGCCATCTTTGAGATAACTTGCGCAGCAATGCAGTGTCACGAACTCGCATCAGATCTCTTCAACGTAACAGGCAGAAACTCGAGTGATATCCTCTGAATACAGGGTCACCGCACCAGTGGCGCTGTTGGCAGGTGCAGTCAGTGTTGCGATATAACTCTGGTAATCACCCGGACCGACAACTTTCACTTTGGAATCAAGCTGATTGTAAGTTGCATCAGCCATCTGGAAGGAAATACTGGAATACTGCGATCCTTCAGACCGTGCAATACAGTTTAGCTCGTACTGCTTACCAGCCGTCACTGCAAACTCCTGATAGATGCACCCGGCGTTCTGTACTTTAAGCGCATTATCCTGGCTGCCAGCGACTGGCTCGATGGAGGTTAAATTACTATTGGAGCAGTCATACCAGCCGGATTTTTCCTGACTGAAGTCTCCATTCACCAGCAGACTGGATGCCGGTGGCGGAACAGGTGGTTGCACAACAGGCGGGGTCACCGGAGTCGTTGTGCCATCAGTAATCACTATGCAGGAATCATAGTGAGTCGGACCTTCAGAATATAAGGTAACTGCGCCAATACCCGCTTCCTGGGGAGCCTGAAGCGCTTTACTGTAAGTAGCATATGCAGACGATGTGACAACCGCCGCATCAGCTACGAGCTCTGTATAACCCGGGTCCATCATCGTCAGACTGATACTCGAGTAGGCAGAGTTCTGCGCAAAAGCATCACAAATGACTGTATAGGTATTTCCCGGTTCAACCACAAACTCCTGATACAAACACGCACCGGAGTTTTGCGTCAGCGCCTTTTCGCCATTATTTGCACGGTTACCCGCGACTGACAGAGATGCATCAGCGCAGTCAAACCAGCTGGCTTTACCATCCTCGAAACCACCATTGACCAGCAAACTATCTGTCTCGACCGGTTCAGGCTCGGGTGTAATGACCGGCGGTTCCGGTTCCACACCTGGCTCATCGCCCAGCTTTATAATCACGGCTTCTGATGGCGTACCTTGTTGATTGATGACAAACATCAAGTAGTAACCGGGTGTGGCTGTCGTGCGTAAGGCAGGCAGACCCACTTTTATACTGTTGTCATCATTGGATGAGAAAGGCAACTCCATGTAGCGCTGTTCAACATTCCAGGAATGCGTTACTGCTGACGTTTTAATAAAACTGACTTTGGCAACTTCGGAAGCAGCTGTATTCAAAGTAATCTGCTGCCCATAGGCACTCTTCTTTGGCGCCCAGTCAATTACCGGCCTCACCGCAGGGCTACCATCATCGTTGTATAGATACGGCGGTGAAAATATCTCTGCATTGTAGTTAGTCACCGGGCCGGGATTACCACCGCCTGAGATCATCACGGTTGCGTCTTTAAGCAGTACAGAATTTGAGTGGTACAGTCGTGGCCATTTGAAGCTCGAGACAACAGTCCATTCTTCAGTAGCGGGATCCCATATCTCGGCATTCAGTGCAGCAGTCACAGCGTCATTAACAACTTTACTACCGCCCATGGCCATCACTTCACCATTGGCCAGTATCTGAGAGTTTGCCCACGCATTTCGGGGAAGATTCATATCATTAGTTGGACGAACTTCAGGTGTGCCACTGGTGATATCAATCATCAGTGCATTGGTACCGCCGGATCTGTTACCACCGAGCTGCAGAATTTTACCCGGTCGGTACATCACCGCTGTAGCCTCGCCATAGGACGTGTAGCTATTAGTGAAAGTGCCGACCCTTTGCAGCGCGCCTGACTGAAGCGGATTTATAAAGTACATCTCGTTTTTTGAAATACCAAACACGCGACCGTCAGAAGCTACCCAAAGCCGTGGGTAGGACCAGCTGAGCCCTGCCATACTTGCACCAAACAGAGAGCGCCACTCATTGGTATCGGGAGAGTAGATTTCCGGAGTATTGGTTGCAACGCCAGCTACATCCCGACCACCAGCAACAAGTATCTCACCGTTTGGCAGCACCACAGTCGTCGGATACCAGCGCCTGTTAGCCATATCCGGAGCGCGCGACAATCCACCGGTAACCGTGTCATAGATTGGCACGTCAGCAACACCTGCATTGTCTGAATTAAGCTTAGTACCACCAGGCATCAGGATGTTGCCATTACCGGGCATCACTACAGAGGCATTGCAAAAGGAAAACACGCCCTGATCTGACGCGAAGGTTGTATGTGAAGAATCCGCTGTGCCTAACTCCGGATTCCAAACATCATAATCAAACAGATTACCCGACCCGTTTTTGAAACCGTAAGACATAATATGACCTTGCGGAGTCATTAAAGCGTGCACCGCCTGCACGGGCCAGTTAAAAGGATTACTCCAGCGTCCCGCCGTAGCTGGTGATTCATGGCAGACCAGACCCAATCCCTTGAGCTCACTGTTTTCACGGCCATGGATACCGGTCGCCACCCCGCCTGATCCGCAAAGCTGTTTGGCTGTAGCCGTGGCGACCTGACCAACAACACGTGAATCGCTACTTTGACCTGTGGTTCGCTCAGGACCCGACAGCTGGCTACAATGAATTTGAACTGATGCGATAGTATTGTTTTTAGTTAATCCGGTGATACCGGTAATAGCATGACCACTGGTGCAATCAACACTGTAGGTGTTACCACTGGTAATTCCTACTGTACGAGTTTGCGACTGTGGTGTGCCAACCCAATTACCACTGCTACTCACTTCAACACATTTAGCGACCACCTGATTGATCTGGCTGCCACTTTCAAATCCTTCCAGACCCACCAATGCTTCACCGGAAGGGCAATCCACCCGATAATCCTGACCTTCAGTTGAGCTACCAAGCAGTGCGGTACTAATGGTTAACGGGCCACGATCCTGAACCGCAAAACCCAGTTCGGGTTCATAGGCTATGGTTTCATTGTCGGTGTTTTCCATACCGAAGAAATCAATTGTCTCGATACCGTCTGCGGCATCAGATTCCGCGGTAAGAAGCACACCATCTCCGCCATCACAGGCTGCCATCAGAACTGCCGTTGACGCCAGGGCTAAAAACTTGAAGTGCTTCATATCATGATGTCCAACAGCTACTGCTTACGTGAAAGTCACGGAGCTAATGGACCACTATCGGCAATATCTGTACCGCAGCAATGAGCAGAACGTCACTGTAAGGAGGTGCAGAACGTCACTATAAAGAGGTGCAGAACGTCACTGTAAAGAGGAACAGAACGGACGCAAAGATGCGCAGAATCTTAACTTACCTACATCAGCTTTTATAACATCCGGAATTTTCGTCGTCGGCCGGGCGATAACCGGGAGAAACTCACACTTTAGCCACCACCGACCACCTACAAGATCGGAGTCTCCGGCAGCTGTTTGGACGTGGTCCTCAGACAGCACCCAGGACGCTCGACTTGAAAAGTCCTGCAGGCAAACACACTTTCAACACAGGAATCCTTTTTTTGTGCTCAGTGCCGATTGCGGATGGAACGTTATAATTCAGTGATAAATCCCTTATCGATTTGACACAGAGACCATACGATCTGAGGAAACCTTAGCGATACACTCGCCTCTAACTGGAACCAGCAAACCGGAGTTTCCGGCCTTGCACAATTCTTTTGCCATACCGGGAGTTCAAATTGAACAGACGAACATTTGTTAAGCTATTCGCAGGTACTGTCGCCGCACCCACTGCTGTATTGGGAATCCAGAAAACACTACTTGCGAGTGAAGACTCGAAGCTACCCGAGTCCGTGCAAGTCACCATGACCGAGGATCAGCAGGTGGAAAAAATTGAGATCTCTAACTCAGAATGGAAAAAACGACTCAGTTCTGAGGAATATCGCATTCTAAGAAAAGCCGGCACCGAACGAGCTTTTACCAGCAAGCTAAATGACGAGAAGCGGGACGGTACTTATGTTTGTGCAGGTTGCGAACTACCGTTATTTGAGTCAGACAAAAAGTTCGATAGTGGCACCGGCTGGCCGAGCTTTTTTGATGTAATTCCAGGCCACATCGAAACCAGCACCGATTTTAAATTGATATATCCACGAACTGAATATCACTGTGCGCGTTGCGGCGGCCATCATGGACACGTATTCAAGGATGGGCCTGCGCCGACCGGACTGCGCTACTGCAACAATGGAGTTGCGTTAAAATTCGTCGCTGCCTGAACCAGCGCCAAGCTGCGCAGATTGACACCATGCTGCGCAGCATGGCAGGCAACATAAATTCCTGATCTCCCTACACCAAATAGCAAGACAGGTTTATGACATTGTCAATAAAACAACGCAAAGACAGTGCTTTCCAACGCAACGATATTGACACTCCACATCTGCCAGACCAGAAAACGACCCGGTCATAATCCATAGTCATTGCAGACCGGGTATATCTGCGCACAACCGAACGATAGGAAACGAGCACAAAGTTTTATACATACCCCCTCTATTCGCGATACATCAATCTGTTGCCGGCACTTTATTCAGCATATTTAAATTTTTGTGCCATCACATTGACATTTTTCTATGAAGAACTGAAATTTAATCCAGAATTTTTCATCGCTTTGGCTATATATATCGAGTCGGTTGTAAAGTGAGAACTATATTTGCTTCACAAGCAGCTCACTTCTGTGTCAGCCCATGGTTTGACACAGCAACAAACGGTCAGCTCTTTATTGCAAGCAACAAGGACGGCAAAGTGCCAAAACTACTTTTTACTCAAAAGTTGAATTTCAATAATCTGCGTTACCTGAATAAATATTCTCACCGGCACATACCTCCACCTCAAAACATCAGTCAGTTCATCTATCCGGCTCAATCACCGAACCGGTGTTGATATGAAACTCCGCCATTTTGCCGATTCCTTCTCTCTGAGTCGGATTTTACGGTCTAAACCTGCGCTGTTGAAAACCCGGGAACTCGATCAACTACGCGCTGAAAATGCCAGATACAAGGCATTGCTGGATGCAGCCCCGATAGGCCATTTTACACTCGACTGCGAATACCGAATTATTGAAGTAAACCCCGTGGGGGCAATGTTGTTGCGCTGCGCAACAAAGGATCTGACACTCACACCATTCATCTCAAAAATAAGATCGGATGACAGAATTCATGTATCAGATTCTATCTCCGGTACCACGGTGACTGGAGATTGTACTGTAAGCACATCACTGAAGATTCAGAACCGCGAGGTACCTGTGATGTTGCATGTGACCACTGTCAACCCCTCAAACAATAAAGATTACCGTTTTCACGTAGCGATGCTGGATCTAAGTGAGCATCACGCGACGCAAAACAATTTGCGAATTGCGCGGGACGGCTTACAACACGTCGCCAACCATGATCCACTTACCCGACTGCCGAATCGTTGCGGTTTGATCGAACAGCTTCAGTCGGCAGTGACTGCCTCGCCCAACGAAAAAGTCGCTTTGCTGTTGCTTGATCTTGATCAATTCAAGCAGGTCAATGACCCGCTAGGCCACCAGATTGGTGATCAATTATTACGTGAAGTTGCCAGTCGATTGCTATCTACCGTTAGTGAAGCAGATACCGTAGGCAGGCTCGGTGGAGATGAATTCGCAATTATTCTAAAGGGCATATCCGGTGTGGCAGAAGTGGCCCGAATTGCAGAAAAAGTCAGCAAAACGTTAGAGAAGCGGTACTTCTCAGCGACGTATGATGTTCACCTGTCAGCGAGTATCGGCATAAGTGTCTACCCGGATCACACAGATAACTCAAAAAAACTGCTCAGCTACGCAGATGCCGCAATGAATGACGCAAAGCATCGCGGTAGAAATCTCATCCAATTTTATACGTCCGCACTCAATACACGCCTGACGCAGCGCTTTGAGCTGGAACGCGACCTACGCATAGCGCTGAGCGAATCTCAGTTTGAACTCTACTATCAACCACAGCTCGATTTGCGAACGAATAGCGTAAGCGGTTACGAAGTCCTGCTGCGCTGGAATCATCCACAAGACGGCGTTATCGGACCGGATTCATTTATCGGAATCATCGAAGATACCGGTTTGATTGATCCGGTTGGGGAATGGATATTGGAAGAGGCGTGTAGAAAACTAATACAACTGAGAAGAACCAACAACAACATCAAATTCAGTATCAATGTGTCAGCCAAACAGCTTGTAAAAGGTGACCTGAAAGATAAAATCTCGGCAATTCTGGAGAACACCGGGGTTCCTGCCAATGCCATTGAGCTGGAATTGACCGAGTCGGCACTTTTAGAAAACGCTGATCATAGCTTGAAAATACTACAAGACTTACGCGACGCTGGTGTCGATCTGGCGATAGACGATTTTGGCACCGGTTACTCTTCGTTCAGCCGACTTCAACAACTGCCGGTTACCCGCGTGAAAATCGACCGCAGTTTCGTGCATGATGTTCCAGGCAATGTAAACAATGCCACTATCGCAAAAGCGATAATTGCAGTGGCGCATGATTTGGGTATTGAAGTGGTTGCAGAGGGCGTTGAAACACCACAACAGGCGAGCTTTTTAAGCGACGCGACATGCGATGTACTCCAAGGGTACCACGTTGGTCGTCCTTGCACCTTTGCACAAATTTGTATTAGCGAAGCGATGACTAACAGCGCTAATCAACTAACTGGCCAACTATCCGATCAAACGGTTGTTGCGTAACAACGACACTCTTAATCCGCTGATATAGAAAATGACAGATCAGGCAGCGTAAGCCGGGCAAGTTTATCATCGTCCCAACTAATGCCAAGGCCTGAACTATCCGATGGCATGGCATAGCCGTTCTCTACCCGGATGCCTTTAGTCGTAATGTCATCAAGCTGCGGAATATACTCGAGCCACGGTGTATTGTTAACCGCACAAACCAGACTGACATGCAACTCCATCAAGAAATGCGGACAAACAGACACGTTATATGCCTCTGCCATATGCGCAACCTTCATCCACGGAGTAATGCCGCCTATTCTGGCCACATCGACCTGCACTATTGAAGCCGCACCGGCATGCAGGTAGTCCTTAAACTGCGAGATCGAATAGAGACTTTCGCCCACGGCAATCGGTACATGGCTGTGTTGCGCCAGCTGTGCATGTGCAGATACATCATCAGCAGGCATAGGCTCTTCAAACCAGGCGATGTTCACGCACGCAAGCATTTTAGATCGCCGGATCGCCTCTGACAAACGAAAGCCCTGATTGGCATCCACCATAATTTCATAGTCATCACCCACAGAATCCCTGACCGCCATTAGTCGATCCCGATCCTCTGCTAAACGTGACTTACCGATTTTTACTTTCGAGCCACTGAATCCCTGCGCTTTGGCAGCCACCGCATCTGAAACCAGCTCATCAGTCGTTAAATGCAGCCAGCCTCCTTCGGTGGTGTACAACGGGATACGATCCTTTGCTCCTCCCAGTGCCTGATACAATGGTAAGTCTGCGCGACGACACTTTAAATCCCATAACGCGATGTCAATGGCGGCGAGCGACAAAGAAGTAATAGCACCGACACTCGTTGCATGAGTTGAAAACAACAGATTGCGCCAGATTCGTTCGATGTTATCGGCATCAGCACCGATCAAAGCCGGCACTAACGTCTGCTGGAGCAACGACATTATCGCCTCCCCACCCTGACCGATAGTATACGTGTAGCCGGTGCCCCTAATTCCATCAGCATCTGTCAGTCTGACGATAGGAGTTTGCTGACTATCAAATGACTGGATGGCATCGGTGCGTTTGACCTTAGGTTTCAAGTCAACCATGAATACCTCAGCGCGTACTATCCTGGCCATTTCATCTCTCCGCTAATACACATAAACTATATGGGAAGATGCTAACCGGATCCACGCAACTTGTCATTGCCATGAATAAATTTGCAGCCCTGTGAGGTGAAAAAATCGGCAAACTACAATACAACTGTCAATTTATTTAGAACGATGCTTGAGTCTTGATCGAATGTTACACCTCTCCAAGTGTCCATCTGATCTGAATCACCTTGCAACCGTCTCACAACATGTGAGGCTCACACGCCTCCTCGTGCTCTCTGCATGCAACGGATCTCGGATTTACCGAGATGCAATCTAAAAGACTTGTTGACCATTAGGAGGCTACTGATCCAATAAGGTACCATCTTCCCGTGCCGGGCTATTGCAGCAGCTACACGGTAGCACTGGCAAAAAGTAAGTTAGCGTGCCCTTTGTGCATCCAATTTGTTAAACAACTTTGGTAGCAGTGAAACTCAATCAGCCTCCAAGCACACCGGATTCTAACAGTGCGCTAATAGGCAGTACTTACTAATAAACCAACCTACGGAAACATTCAATGAAGATAGGTACACCGATCAATCATAAGTGGCTGCCACTATTTTTAGTACTGCCGTTCATGAGTCTGGCGTTTCTTGGAGGATGTGGCAGCGATGGCGATCCTCCAGTGATCAATAGTACTGAAACCGGCAGTGAAACCGATAACGAAACCGATAACGAAACCGGTAACGAAACCGGTAACGAAACCGGTAGCGAAACCGGTAGCGGCCCAACAGAAGGTGACCTGAACATTGTAAACATAGGTGATTCGGGTACTGCAAAGCTGAAATGGCTCAACGATACTTTGACCGGTGATGTCACTATTGCTGATGGTGTCCCGGTGTCGTCCGTCGGCCTGTACTCAGGTATCGCAGCAGCAGGTAACGGCCAGCTTGGACTCACGTTAAACGGAAGTGCACCAACCTATTCAATCCCGACTGGTTTATCTGCAGTACAGCAGGCATTTATTGCTGATAACATAAGCTCTGGCAACCTCTACCTTCAGATCGAAAGGGCAGATGTCGGTGTGGCTTATGGCACTGTATTGATCGAAGGCGTGGTGCCCGGTTTTATTCAATTGTCATCTGCCAGCAATGTGCCGCCATCTGATCCCGCTCCGGAGACAAGTGGTAGAGCATATTTTAATCTCAACAAGCTAACAGGTGATTTCGCCGCTGCGGTGGAAATCGATATCGCACCAGTTGATAACGAGACGATAACCAATGTGCATATACACACCGGCTCGGCAACTGAGAACGGTCCACCAATTGTCACACTCGTCAACGATGCAGGTGATGGTGTGCTTTGGACCAGAGTTGGTATTCTGTCGACCGCTGATCTTGCATCGGTGACATCGGGCAGTGCGTACTTCAACGTGCACAAAACCGACGGTTCAGACTTTATTCGTGGGCAAATTACGCAATAATTTCTTACAAAAAGTGTAGATAAAACGCCGGGCTTAGTAGCCGGCTCTTTGTTTTTTGCACATGCTACAACTCTCACCAGAGTGATGCTGCTGATAAAATAGTCGTAAAAAATCCTGACAGCATCATAACCGCTTGTCGATATACAAAATGCAGGGCTAGCTACTGGTGTTGCCACGCTAAATGTTTTGCTACTTGCGGTCTTTCTTGTCTGAAGGCATGCTGCAGGCTGATCAATATCACAGGTAACAGACATGCCCCTGGTTAATCGTTTTGCCGACCTACTGCCGGAAATCACCGAATGGCGACGTGACCTTCACGAGCACCCCGAGCTTTTGTTTGATGTGCACAGAACAGCCGGGGTGGTTGCAGACAAGCTGCGTGAATTCGGTTGCGATGAGGTGGTAGAAGGTATTGGCCGCACTGGAGTCGTCGGTATCATCAATGGCAAAAACAGCAGTTCAGACAACGTCATCGGCCTGCGCGCAGACATGGACGCATTGCCCATCCACGAAACCAGCGGTGTCGAGCACGCATCAACAACAGACGGCAAGATGCACGCCTGCGGACATGACGGTCACACAGCGATGCTCCTGGGAGCCGCAAAATATCTGTGCGAAACGCGAAACTTTAACGGGCGCGTAGCGGTGATCTTTCAACCCGCCGAAGAAGGTGGTGGCGGTGGAGATGAAATGGTCAAAGAAGGCATGATGGACCGTTTCAATATTAAAGAAGTCTATGGAATGCACAACTGGCCGGGTATGGATATCGGTAAGTTTGCAATCAGATCAGGCCCGTTGATGGCCGCAGCTGACCAGTTCGATATAACCGTGACCGGCAAAGGCGGCCATGCAGCAGCACCGCATAAGGGTATAGATCCAACAGTAATCGCCTCACAACTGATGCTGTCTCTGCAATCTATTGTATCGCGCAATGTTGACCCACTCGAAAACGCAGTTGTCTCTGTGACTTCTTTCAATACAGATACTATTTCTTATAACGTGATCCCGCAGTCCGTGGCCATAAAAGGCACCGTACGGACCCTGTCATCCGAAGTTCGCGATATGGTTAAAGCTAGAATGGAAACTCTGGTGGAGCACACGGCAAAAGCCATGGACGCTACAGCGACATTCGAATATCACTATGGCTATCCGGTCTCTGTCAACGCTGAAGCACAAACTGACTTCGCCGCCGGTGTTGCACAAAAAGTGTCTGGGCCCGCCAACGTTGAAACGAATGTAGCTCCGGTAATGGGTGCAGAGGATTTTTCCTACATGCTAAACGCCCGACCCGGTGCATTTATCTTTATGGGCAACGGAGATACCGCGTTACTGCATCATCCGGATTACGACTTTAACGATGAGGCAATTCCGCACGGCTGCTCTTACTGGGTACAGCTTGTTGAAGAAGCGATGCCTGCATAACAGCAGAGCGTCAGCGGCGCTCTATTGATCCGCAAAAGTCTGCGATTCTGGCGACAGCCTCTTTGAGATCAGCTTCGGACGCCGCATAAGAAACACGGAAATGCGGACTGAGACCAAATGCTGTGCCATGCACTGTCGTGACTCCCTTTTCCTGCAACAGCGCCATAGAAAAATCCACATCCGAAACGAGTTTCCTCCCTTCACCAGTGGTACCACCAATGAACGCTGCGCAGGAAGGATAAGCGTAAAAAGCACCATCCGGCCAAAGACAGTCTATACCGTCAACTGCATTGAGTCCGTCCACAACAATTGATCGGCGCTTTCGATAAATCTCGCGATTTTCCTGCAGCACATCCTGCGGTCCGTTCAACGCTGTCACGGCCGCCCATTGACTGATTCGTGATGTACCACTGGTGGTCTGGCTTTGGACCATCTCCATTGCCGAGATTAACTCTTCAGGGCCACCGGCAAAGCCGACACGCCAGCCGGTCATCGCATAAGCTTTGGATACACCATTAACTGTGAGGGTGCGATCACGTAGTTCCGGTGCTACCTGCGCCATGGTTTTAAAATCCGCATCGGTGTATATAAGGTGCTCATACATGTCATCAGACAAAATCCATACGTGCGGATGATTTTTTAGCACCGCTGCCAGTGCGACCAGATCCTGCTCAGAATACACAGCACCCGACGGATTACCCGGGCTGTTTAGCATAAGCCACTTTGTTTTATCGGTTATCGCAGCATCAAGTGCCTCTGGCGTGATCTTAAATCCCGACTCAGCCGACGTGCCAACCTCTACCGGTACACCTTCATATAAACCGACCATCTGAGAATAGGCAAGCCAGAACGGCGCAGGAATGACCACTTCATCACCGGGATTTAATGTTGCGTATAGCACGTTGTTAAGTACCTGCTTACCCCCTGCACTCACGGTAACTTCGTTACTTTCAAAAGTCAGTTGGTTATCGCGTTTAAACTTATCCTGAACTGCAAGCTTCAGTTCGGGTATGCCTGCAATCGGTGAGTAGGTCGTCTCGCCTTTTAATGCAGCCTGATACGCACCTTCTGTAATGTGCACAGGGGTGCCAAGATCAGGCTCTCCAATACTGAGCGATACAATGCTGCGTCCTTCTGCACGTAGCTTTCTGCCAAGTTCGGTAATTAATATGGCAGCCGGTGCTTCGACCCGATCCAGCGCTTTTGATTTGATCAGTTTACTCATATAGTTCTAATCATCCGTCAATACGGCAGTCGCATCAATTTCTACCAGCCACTCCGGTCTGGCGAGAGCCTGCACAACGAGCCCGGTAGAGACCGGGTGAACACCTTTTATATACTCACCCATGGTGCGATAGACCGCTTCCCGATGCCTGACATCGGTGATGTACACGACTACCTTGACGAGATGCTCCATGGTACCGCCGCACTCTTCGATTAACTGCTTTATGTTTTGCATGACCTTGTGCGTTTGTTCAACCGGGTCATTACTGGTGATGTTTACCGCATCATCCAGATTCTGCGGACACTGGCCTCTTAAATAGATCGTGTTGCCGGCAACTACGGCCTGGCAGAGATCATTATCGAGCTTCTGCTCCGGATAGGTATCTTTGGTATTGAATGGACGAATTCGTTTGTGGATCATTTTATGTCACGCAATCAGGTTATAAGTTGTAGTTCTGTCACTTCGCGGCGGAATGACAATGCATCACCAATATCAGGCATATCCAGTTCACGCGCATATCGATGACCGGCATAGGTTGCCCATGCAATCGGGCCTGGTGCCTGTGCATCACCGAACACTTTCACTGATCGGATTCCTGCATCCAGCCATTCAGACTCACGACTCTTGAGTGCAGCCCAGACACTGTCTTTGCCAATACGCGAAGCAACCATTACTACAGCATCAGCTTGCAACTCGGTGGCATGATCTGAAAACACACAATTGCTGACTAGATGATCTGATGCAATAGACGTAACACCGCGATTGAGCACAATGTTCACACCCAACTCGACCAGTCGTTTGTGAATGCTCGCCTGTTCAAGTGTGTTGTTTGTCCACTCAGACACATAGGCCGCTGGTGTCACTAACGTTACCGTTGCGCCGGCTTGAACCAACAGCTCCGCAAGTACACCCCCCATATAGTAGTGATCATCATCATAAACAACGACATTACCGGCTGGCATTTTACCTGTCATTAGATCATCCGGTGTGTAAACCGGCATAGCTTCATCAATAGGCATAGGCATAACATGTTGGCGGGAGACTCCATCTCGCCGCCAGGTGGAACCCGTGGCAACAGCGACGTTTTGAAATCCAAACTCCAGTATCTGTTCAGCATCCAGCTCGCTTTCACGGTAGATCTCTACATTAGGTAACTGGCTTAACTGATACTCACGGTAATCCGCCACTCGCCCCCAGACAGATAACCCGGGTAACTTTCGCTCGCGTGCGACTCTGCCACCCAGTTCAGACCCTGCCTCTGCAAGAGCTACATCATAGCCCCGGTTAGCCAACGCCCTTGCTGCCTCAAGACCGGCAGGCCCGGCACCTATAACCAGCACATTATCGCTGCTGCCTTTCTTTTGTATTTGCTCCGGGTGCCAGCCCTTGCGCCACTCTTCCATAAAGGTCGGGTTTTGCGTGCAACGTGAGATCGACATGGTCATGTCACCGCTAATGCAGATGTTACAGCCGATACACTCACGTATGTCTTCGATTCTGCCTTCTTCAATTTTCTTTGGCAGAAATGGATCGGCAATTGAAGGTCGGGCACAGCCGATAAAATCCAGCGTCCCCGAATTGAGCTGTTTTACCATAACATCCGGTGACGTAAAGCGTCCAACACCGACAACCGGCTTACCAGTTAACGCCTTAATGCCTTTTATCAGTTCATGCTGCGCTGCTTCCTCAACAAACCTTGATGGACCGGAACAGTCCTCCCAGGTACCGTGCGCAAGATCCCATAGATCAGGCAGATCACCATGCATCTCTATAAAGTCACGTACTTCCGCATTCGAAAATCCAGGACCACCAATCTCTTCAAGTGAGACGCGCAAGGTAATACCCATAGAATCCCCAACCGTGTCTTTTGCATCACTGATTACTTCACGGATAAACCGGGAACGGTTTTCGAGGCTGCCACCATATTCATCAGTGCGCTGATTAGTCGCAGGTGATAAAAAATGTTGAAACACACCAAAGCCATGCGCGCCATATAAACAGATCAGATCAAAGCCTGCAGTCTTTGCACGTTTGAATGCATTAATAAACCATCGACGGCAATCTTTTATATCCTCACGTGTCATCGCACGGGCCTGAACCGGATCATTGGTAAACGTGCGTATCGGCAACGCTGTTGGTGCCAGTGGCACCTCACGCGTATACAGGTTCGGGCCATTGATTCCCGAGTAGGCAAGTTCGATCCCTGCCAGTGCGCCATTCTGTTTAGACTTCTCTGCCATCAACGCGAGCTGTGGTATATCTTTATCTTCCCACAGTCGCAGCTCAATATAGGGCGTGATCTCAGAGCTTGGGTGAATCTCACACTGCTCGGTGAAAATAACACCCCAGCCACCCTCGGCCTTGATGGATCGCATTTGGGCCGCAGCAGACGGATCACGATAGCCGCCGCCATTGCAATGCGGCACCTGATAGAAACGGTTTTTCGCAGTTACCGGACCGATTGGCATCGGCTCAAACAGTACATCGTAGCGGGCATCACGCGCCATGCATGGTTCCTCAACCTGTTACTCTTCAGACCGAGGCAGTCTACCACCGGTGTGAGTCCTGGGCTTAGGTGTTTTGCAATTCAACCATGGGAATGACCCGGGGAATGATTGCCTTATTCAAGGCCGGTATCGGCCCACCGTTTGCCAACGAGTTTGAGTGATTTGTCGACCTGCTGCTTGTTCTCTACATCAAACACTTCAAACCGTAAACGCAGCGGATCTGCATTCCAGTCAAAAGTGAGTTTGCTGAAGTTCCTGTTAAAGTAACTATTGGTATCACCATAAACAAAGCGGAATATTCTGGATACCCACACTCGATTCATATAGTGCGTCAGTCCACTGCTCATAAATTCGTGATACACCTGCCCTTTAACATCTGCTTCATAGTGCGATGAGAAATGCCTGTCACCAGTCAGAAACAGCACACCAGGTAAATCGTACTTATCAATCAACTTGAACAGTCGCTTTTTCGACCACTTAAAGTCATTCCACTCTTCGGCAAATGGAAACTGCGGCGACATAACCGAAACACCGGATACAATAATGTTAACCGTTGCAGTACTCTGTTTGATTTCTTCCTCAAGCCATCGCCACTGCACTTTCCCCAGCATATCGGCGCGACCGGTGCCGGGGCTGTCACGGTGATAACGGGTATCCAGTAAAAAGAACTTTACCGATCGATCAGCTGCACCTTTGGTAAAAGCCTTATAGATTCCTCTCTGCGCGCGTCTCGGAGAGTCGACAGGCTCATCCATAAAGTTCAGAAAGAGCTGTTGCGCCTCCACTTTGGCCGGATTACTGGCGCCGCCATTGTTAATACCAAAATCGTGATCATCCCATACACCGTCTATGTCGGTGACTGATTTGAATCTTTGATACTCAGTCCGCGCAAGTTGCTGATCATACTTCGCCTTCATTCTCACCGGATCCGTGGTATCCGCGTATACAACGTCACCCGTCCATAAGAATAGATCAGGTTGGTGCTGTTCAATTACTGACCACATCGGCTGGGGCAGATGGCCGTGGTTACACGAACCAAATGCCAGCGTGCTGAAATCAGCAGCTAAAGCAGAGGATGCAGCCACCGGTAACAATCCGGCCAACACTGCGCTGCGCTTCAGGCAAACGCAAACTCGTGCAAGCAGTAGTGAGATATGGAACATTGAAAAGGCGCGCTGCGGAGTACCGGATTATCAAAGCCACATTCAGGCCATGGGGTCAGCTGACACTATTGGCCGCCAGCTGATGTCGGCTGGCGCTCTTACTCAACTCGCAGCCTCTCACCGATGCAATTGGACTGACTAACCATCCCCTCCGCAAGTGGGATCGAGGGAGTACCAACTCTGTCACTGGACAATTGGGCTTAGAACACACTTTGTCAGCTCATTGCACCCAATAACTTACAATCTGTATCTAAAAGTTTACGCATAGACCGGAAAGCGGACGTCGTTCACAGCCTGGTTGTCACATTTTTGACACACTGTCGCTTCGTTATTAGCCGCAGGCACCAGTCGCATGTCAAACCAGCCGAAATTCATCCAGTCTCTACTTACTCTGGCAATTGCAGGTACGCTTGGTGTTCTAGCCGGATGCAGCGGCGGGAGTTCAGACCCAGACACGACAACTTCTTCTACTGCTGTCGCTGTTGCTCCTCAAGGCGTTATCCAGAGTGACGCTGTGTACTGCTCGGATACACTTTCTGATCCTGACGGCGACGGTTGGGGCTGGGAAAATAATCAGTCATGCAAAATCGGCAATGCTCCGGTTGCAACTATCAACCCGACAATGCCAACCCCTGCAGAGACAAACCCGGTACAGACTGCGCCAATACAGACAGCCTCAAACCTTGCCACTGCAACTGGCGAAGATCTGCCAGTCGGCATTGTCTACTACCTTTGGCACTGCAAAGCTAAAGAGTCTCGTAAGCAAAACAACATTACTGAAGTACTTAAAGGCCAGTCAGCCTGGGGTGCTGAACATACGTTTCACTGGTGGGACAAGCCATCGGAAGGTTACTACTGCCTGGGTGACCAGCCAGGTGTGATTGCGCGTCATCTTAAGCTGCTACGGGATGCTGGTATTAACTATCTGGTTCTGGACATGACCAACCACCCGAATACGAAGTCACTGGAAGCAAACACATTTATCTTAAAGTCTTTACGTCCATTGCTTGAAGCGGCGCGATCTATACCCAATGCTCCAAAGATCGTTCCTTGGGTTCCATTTACTTCAGAGAATGCCGGTACGCGAAACGAGCGTAACAATGCCTGTACTCCTAGCAGCAACGCCGCCAGATGCCGGGCACTGCAGCAAGCAGAACCTATGTATCAGCATGTTACAAACTTACTGAACAATGAATATCCGGAACTCCGGTTTGAGTACAATGGTAAGCCATTATTGCTGGAAGCAGCCAACGACAATACCTACCCACGTACAGAAACAGATGTTGTACGTCCACAACTGGAAAGCAACTGGTCAGTACAAAGAATGTGGGGTCTGGGTCTGACGAACGACGAGTGGTCTTTCCTAAGTACTTGTGACAACCCGGTAGATTTTTACGCTTCACACGGTTGGTCTGAAGCCGGATGTAATCAGTCAGTCAATATGGGACAGCAAATTTCAGTGACTGCAGCTTATCAGTACACTTACATCTCTGAGGCTTTTACACCGAATGCAAGATCTTATGCAGGTTACACCGGTGGCATGCCGAAGTTCTACGGCCGCACAATGGCACAGCAATTTCGTGTTGCTTTTGAGCACCGTGATGCTCAACCAATGGTACTCCTGACCGGCTGGAACGAATGGATCGCCCAACGTTTTGAACTGAACGGTCGAGTTGCATTTGTAGATCTGTATGACGATACCCTTAACAGAGATATTGAGCCAGGTGGTGCATCAGGAGATCTGTACTACTACCTGATGCGTGACCTGATCACTGAGTACAGAAATAACAAGCCTTTTGCTTTTGAAGACTACTTTCTGACTAAGAACAGCATTCTTGATACCGATTACTACTGGAACAAGCACACAGATCTGCAAGCTGCATATGCTAAAGAAGACAAGATTGGACTGCGCAACCATTGGCTGTCAGTTGGAATACAGGAAGGCAGAAGCCCAAGTGTTGCTTTTAATGCAACCCACTACCTTAACAACAACGCTGATCTGTTTAATGCTGGTATTTCAAGTGCAGAAGCTCTGTTGAACCACTTTATCAATGCAGGTTTTCAGGAAGGTCGTCGCGGTTCTGCTGAGTTTCATGCTAAAACTTACATCGCTGGCAACCGCCAGGTCGCCGCACTGTATGGCAACAACGGTTACTACAAGTCGTTCAAGCATTTCATTGGCGCTATGTAAGCAAACCAACTGCATCGTTCTGAACAACACCCCGGCGGATCCAGCCGGGGTACCTGCAGGTCCTCTCCCGCTGTATACCCGCGCTCTTCTCACCACACCCTGCTTGCCAGGTGTACATTCTAAAATCGCTTTAAATATCTTCACACCAACCGTGATGCCAGCCTTGCATCGTCATGATACGATCAGGTGCCAGAAAAACGATAGGCCACATCGTGACACACCAGCGCACCGGTAACACCATCGAATTTGAACCCGCAGACGGTGTCGGCACTTACGTAACCAATTGTGATCTGGCCAGCCAGCTCGGAGACGACCAGGTGAATTCCTTGAAACAAGCCCTGGGAGCTTACGGCGTTCTGTTCTTCCGCAATCAGGATCTTTCGCCTGAACAACATATTGCTCTTGCAGAGTGTTTTGGAAAGATAAATATCAATCGATTCTTTCCTAAGGTGCCAGATCACCCGCAGATAGCAGAAGTGAGAAAAGAACCCACTCAACAACTGAACATCGGTGCCAAGTGGCACACCGATCACTCGTATGACCAGATTCCGGCTATGGGCTCCATACTCGTCTCGCGTGTGACACCCAAGCGTGGCGGTGATACTGTTTTTGCGAATATGTTTCTCGCATACGATCACTTATCCGACGGTTTGAAAGCGACGGTAAATCAGCTCAACGCTGTGCACTCCAGCAGACATGTTTTTGGCAGCGGTGTTGAGGGCAGCGAGAGATTTTCCAATGCAGATAACGCCACGCAGGACACCATTCATCCGATGGTAATCAGCCACCCGATCAGCGGCAGGAAAGCACTTTATGTAAACCCGGAGTTTACTATCGGTATTGACGGCTGGAACAAGGAAGAAAGCACCCCGCTACTCGAGATGCTGTACCGCCATGCAACGCGCCCCGAGTTCACCCACCGGTATAAATGGCGGCCGGGCTCTGTTGCGTTCTGGGACAACCGCGCCACCTGGCACTGCGCATTGAACGACTACCCGACTGAAACACGGTTAATGCATAGAATTACCGTTGAAGGTGAAGCCTTGCATGCCTAACGCAGATTTCATCCGAATTTATTAAGTGGTAAGTTGCTACCGTAGGGGGGATAAGCTTGCGCATCCACCAATGTGCAGCACGTAAAGATATACAATTACCAGTCAACCTGAAGATTTAATTCACTGTAAGTTTTGTAGAGGTCGTTGCGGCCGAATGGTGGATGCGCAAGCTTATCCCCCCTACGAAAATATGGAAGCATCACTATGTGCATTCACTTTTCAGCTGACCCTTCACCCCGGCAGCATAGGTACTTCTGGTTAGCTTATAAACGAAACAATCACTCTCTTCATCAAACTGACGTCGCTCGACAAACACAAATCCGAATCTTTCATAGAACTTATGTGAGCGGGTATTGTTGGATAAAGGATCGACAAGTATGGAAATTACATGCGGTGTTGAAAAACAGTAGTCAATAGCATAAGTCATCATTTGAGTCCCGTACCCTTTACCGAGATAGTGTTCTTCACCAATCCAGATATCCAGAGCTCTTTGATTCGCAGCCACTGCACCCCAATAGTGTGATTGCTCACGGGCCGGATCTATCACCTGCATTGCGCCAATAGCGATCGGTCCGTTCTGCGTTGATATTTCAGCCCGGTTTTGCGTGGTTATCTCGGCAATAAAAAACTCAGTACCATCCACCCGATCTGCAAGCTCGTCCTCCCAGTCGGCCTCAAACGAGGTCGTACCACTGTTGCTGACCGCAGCCTGCACATGTGGCTTCTTATCCCATTCATAGAGCTTGGCTGCATCTGCCACAGTGGCTTTGCGTATATTTAAATCTGCCATTGATGCTCCCCACGATTACACCTAACAGAACCCGGTTGCGACAAAACACAGTACAATCGCCACACTGCGCACCTTCAATCATTGACCGACCCGATGGCATGTGCAAGCATTTTCACTTCAAACAAAATTCAGAGCCGGACGTACCTTATGGGCGCAGCCAACTCCATAGTAGCCGACGTTGAGAATAGTGTGCTCACTATTACACTTAATCGACCGGACAAACTCAACTCGTTCAATGCCGGGATGAGTGAGGCTTTCCTCCAGGCGATCATTCGCGCCGAGCAGGATGATGTACGCGCAGTGTTGTTAACTGGTGCTGGCAGGGGTTTTTGTGCCGGGCAGGATCTTGGTGACAGAGATCCCCGTAAAATGACTCAGCCACCCGATCTCGGACTCACCATAGAGACCTGCTACAACCCTGTGCTGCGACGCATGCGGGCGCTGGAGAAACCGATAGTCTGTGCAGTAAACGGCGTTGCCGCAGGTGCCGGTGCCAATATTGCGTTGGCCTGCGATGTGGTACTGGCAGCAAAGTCTGCAAAGTTTATTCAGGCGTTTTCTAAAATCGGGCTTGTGCCTGATTCCGGCGGCACCTGGTCACTAACACGATTGGTAGGTGAAGCTCGCGCCAAGGGCCTCGCATTAACAGCCGAACCTCTCGACGCAGAAACTGCCGCCTCATGGGGACTGATCTGGCGAGCAATAGACGATGACATGCTAATGGCCGAAGCGACAGCGCTGGTCAACAAATTTGCCACCGGACCAACAACCGGACTTGGCATGATTAAGCAAGCTATTCAAGCGGCATCCAATCAGTCACTGGACGAACAACTCAATCTTGAACGTGATCTGCAGAGAGCTGCCGGGAGAACAGCAGACTACGCTGAAGGGGTGACTGCCTTTCTGGAAAAACGCGCACCGGAGTTTACCGGCAAATGACGGGAGATAGTCAACACAGCGATGATCCTCAAGCTATCGCACAAGCGTGCTCCGAGGTTCTTTGGCACAATGACCCTGCTTCAAAAAAGCTTGGTATGGCTATTGAGAAGATCGCCCCGGGGTATGCAGAACTTTGCATGACGGTAGCAGACGACATGGTTAACGGACATAACATCTGCCATGGTGGGTTTATGTTCACGCTGGCAGATTCCACCTTTGCGTTTGCCTGCAACACTTACAATCAAAATTGCGTCGCACAACACTGTACTATCAGTTACCTGTCGCCAGCATTTAAAGGTGATGTATTACATGCCACAGGACGCGAAGTTTCCAGACAGGGCAGAAACGGCATATACGACATCTCCATTGTGAACCAGAAAAACGAAAAGATAGTCGAGTTCCGTGGTTTCTCACGAACCATCGCAGGCAGCCTGCTGCCACACCAACAACCCTCACAGGACTAAATATGCAAGACCTTGCACCAAAACCGGGTGAGCTGTCCGCGATCGAAACCGCCTCACTGGATGAACTTGCATCCGTTCAACTTGAACGAATGCAACGAACACTAAAGCACGCATACGATAATTCTTCTTTCTACCATTCGCAGTTTACCCAACACGGGGTCCATCCGGATGACTTGAAAAGTCTTGCAGACCTTGCAAAGTTTCCGTTTACGAACAAACAGGATCTGCGTGACAACTATCCGTTTAAGATGTTCGCTGTGGATCAAAAAAAACTGCGTCGCATCCATGCCTCATCCGGCACTACCGGCAAACCTACTGTAGTCGGTTATACACAAAATGACCTTGATGTCTGGGCAGAAGTTGTTGCACGGTCTGTCACTGCGGCAGGTGGCAGAGCCGGTGACATGATTCACAATGCCTACGGCTATGGGTTGTTTACCGGTGGACTCGGCATCCATGACGGCGCTGAGCGCATGGGCTGTATTGTCGTTCCGGTATCCGGCGGCATGACCGAGCGGCAGGTAACACTTATTACCGATTTCAAGCCAAGGATAATAACCGTAACGCCGTCATACATGTTATCGGTGCTTGATGAATTTAATGCCCGCGGTATTGACCCACGTGACAGCTCGCTTGCCGTTGGTATATTCGGCGCCGAACCATGGACCAATGCCATGCGGCAGGAAATCGAGCAGGCTTTTGACATGCACGCCGTAGATATCTACGGTTTGTCGGAAGTTATCGGCCCGGGTGTCTCAATGGAATGCGTAGAAACAAAAGACGGACTTCACATCTGGGAAGATCACTTTTACCCCGAGATTGTTAATCCGGAAACCGGTGCAGTACTACCGGATGGTGAGCAAGGCGAACTGGTCTTTACCTCTCTCACCAAAGAAGCCATGCCAATCATACGGTATCGCACTCGAGATCTTACCCGTCTGCTACCGGGAACCGCGCGTACTATGCGACGAATGGAAAAGGTCACCGGCCGCTCAGATGACATGATCATCCTTCGTGGTGTTAACGTGTTCCCGACACAGATCGAAGAGCAGCTATTCAAGTGCGCAGACTTGTCACCACATTTTCAAATTGAACTGACACGAGACGACCGGTTGGATGTTATGACCATCCATGTCGAATCTACTGCAGAGGGTGCTGCGAGTGACAAACGTCAGAAGGCGGCTGCAGAACTAAAAGCACACGTTAAGAATGTTATCGGTGTCAGTTCAATAGTCAATGTTACCGAACCAGGCAATGTCGAGCGTTCTTTAGGCAAGGCGCGCCGCGTTGTCGACAACCGTCCTAACCAAAAATAGCAACACGTATGAAATCATATAATCTTACAGAACTCGCAATTGACTACGAACGCGACGGATACATAAGCGGTATCCCGTTGATTGATTCCGCCACCGCAAAGTCCCACAGAGATGCTCTTGAGACCGCTGAAAAAGATCAAGGCAATCTGCATTATCTGGCCAAGGTGCACACATTGTTTCGTTCACCGTATCAACTCGCAACGCTACCGGCGGCACTGGATATTGTTGAACAGCTAATTGGCCCGGACATTTTGCTCTTCAACGTAACCTATATCATCAAAGAAGCCGGGACGGCGTCTCATGTAAGCTGGCACCAGGATCTCACTTACTGGGGTCTCAGCCATGATGATCAGGTAAGCATGTGGCTGGCGCTCTCGCCGGCAACTGAAGAAACCGGCTGCATGCAGATGCTTCCGGGTAGTCATAAGTCTGGGCGCCTGGAACATCATGCTACTGAAGATAGTAACAATGTACTGCTGCAGGGCCAAACCGTAACCAATATCGATACCAGTACGAGTATTGCCTGCCCGCTTGCACCCGGTGAAGCATCTTTTCATCACGGCTGGACGCTGCACGCATCCATGCCAAACCAGGGAAATGACCGGCGCATCGGGTTGAATATCCAGTACTTCGCACCACACGTGCGACAGACCAAGCACGATATGGACACTGCAATGCTTGTTCGTGGAAAGGATCGATACAACCACTTTGGCATTGATTCACCTGCAACGAGTGATTTTGAGCCGACTGCTGTCAGACGACATACTGAACTGCAGGATTTATACGAAAAGACCGTCGGCACCAGCTAAACACAAGCGATGATTTATTAAAGGAAGCAACCTTGAACGTACTAGCTAAAATTGTTATCGCACTCATCGCAATTTTACATTGCTACATTGCCTGGTTTGAAATCTTTGCCTGGACCACAAAAGGCCCGGAGATTTTTAGCTCCATACCACAGGATTTGTTCGAACCGACAAAAGTACTTGCAGCAAATCAGGGAATCTACAATTTTTTCCTCGCAGCAGGCCTTTTCTGGTCGCTTTCCATCAAAGAAAAACTCTGGCAATACAGAGTGGCAGTCTGCTTCCTGTTAATGGTCTTTGTTGCAGGCTTGTTTGGTGCAGCCACTGCCTCGCCAAGAATCGCATTGGTTCAATCACTGCCCGCTGCTGTCGGCATAGCTTTGTTGATTCTCGCCAGAAGAAAGTCTTCACCCGGTCAGTAAAAATCTCACCTGCAAACAGGCTGCCGCGGGACAATTAACAATTGGCGGAGACCGGCACGTCACCTGCGACAATCAACTGACCCCCGAATCCATCACGAAAAGAAAACTCTCGCCACCGCACAGCGTTCCTAATACCAGGGTGCATATCTTGCAATAGCTTTAGATTGTCTATTGTCTTTGAACGCTGCCCAAGATGCTAAAACGTCGTCACTTCATTTTACTGCCGCTTTGCGCTGCAATCTTAAACGCCTGTTCGCCGAACTCCTCAGAGGAACCTGTCACCGGCGAAGCCACTTCCGTTGAAGAACGCACAGACAATCGGCCAAATATAATTGTCGTTTTTACCGATGATCAGGGCTACGCAGACGTCGGGGCTTATGGTGTTGTTGACGACATAACCACACCCAATATTGATCAGCTGGCGAGCGATGGTGTTCGCATGACAGCGGGATACGTCACTGCACCACAATGCACTCCGTCGCGGGCAGCTCTGCTCACCGGGCGGTATCAGCAGAAATTCGGCCTTGATGACAACAGCCTGAACCCGTTGCCACTCGATCAGATAACCGTGGCAAATCGTCTGCAGGATGCAGGTTATCAGACCGGTATGGCGGGCAAATGGCACCTTGAGATCGATCAGAATTCAAAGGTGTTTGACAACGACTCGGTAAGCTACGACCAGCGCAGGCAGTACTTTCCCGACCAGCGTGGCTTTGATTCTGTTTATTCAGGGTATCTGAATACCTGGTGGACCAATATTGACCTGAACGGCAATCAGTTAAATCCTGCGAGACGGAAAAACACCAACTACCGGCTGGATATCACCACCGATGTCGGGCTTGCCTTTATTGAAAAAAACAGGAACCAGCCTTTCTTTCTTTACCTGCCCTACTTCGCACCTCACGTTCCAATGGAGGCGACAGATGAATACCTGTCACGTCACGACGCAGCCGCAGAGACGCGACGCAAATATGCACTGGCTATGATGTCTGCGATTGATGACGGTGTTGGTAAAATACGCAACAAACTTGATGAACTGAGTCTTTCTGAAAACACAATTATATTCTTCATCAGCGATAACGGTGCACCACTCGGCATACCGTTAAGCGATGCCCCGATTGAAGACAACAGTGCCGCATGGGATGGATCTTTCAACACCCCGTGGGTGGGTGAAAAAGGCATGCTGACCGAAGGCGGAGTTCGGATACCGTATATCGTCAGCTGGCCGGGCACATTGCCGACGAATACTGTTTTCGATGATCCGGTTTCAACCCTTGATGTTGCAGCAACCAGTCTTGCGATAGCCGGGCTTGAAGCCGCACCGGAGCTCGATGGTCAAAACCTGCTGCCTTATCTTGACGGCACACAGACGGGTCTGAATGACCGACCACTTTTCTGGCGTTTCTGGAATCAGGCAGCGGTGGTAGAAGGCAACTGGAAGTATATTCTTGCAGGCACGCGCGAGTATCTCTTCAACTTAAGCGGCAATCATGAACATGAAAACCTGATTGTGTCAGAACCTCAGCGCGCAGAGGCGCTTAAACAATCGCTTTCTGAATGGGCAGATACATTAAAAGCACCGGGGCTACCGGATACGATGAATAACGCTGAAGTTCGGTGGTATGACCACTATCTGGATTGACTCATAGGTGCCGTCCTCCCGCTGGCGGAGGGTGTCGCAAAAGTACAGTAACACGCGTTTAGATTGCAGTTTATCGTCTGCAAGCCGTAGAAGATCCCTCCCCGGCGCTTAGACACCGACCCTCCCGCAAGCGAGAGGGTGTCAATTGGGGCCAATGCAATTGTCATATTCAGTATCTACATAACGCCCGGTGGTGCTCTTGTCTTTCTTTATGCGAAAGACAGCATCCTGCGGACAGTAGATCACACAGTTATCGCACTCAAAGCACATACCGCAACTCATGCAACGACCGGCCTCAGCCTTGACCTGCTCCTCTGTCAACAACTCCATTCGTTTTGCCGTACAGTGAAAACATGCAAGCCACCCTCCCTTTGGGAGGATCCAAGTCTAAGCTCGGGGGAGGGTTTTGTCACACAGTGAGATTCGCTTTGCTTTAGCGACAGCCTCTGTCGGGAGAGTATCTCTGCACTATGTACAAACTCTACAAGGGGCTCAAACGTTAAATATTTGCAGGCCCGTCACCAATCCAGCCGCGTCGAATTGCCAGTCGGGTAAACCACACCAGAAACGCCCCGACCAACGGTGTCATCGCAAGATACATCACCCTTTCAGCCATCGAAAACTCCACGCCGGAATTAACAATACCGAATACAGGAATCATCGAGACAATCACGCCGATTAAAGCCAGAAGAAAAAACCAAAGCGACAATCGCTTTCTGAGTAACAAAAGAATGCTGCCTATCGCACCACCGAATACTGCAATCGCAAATGCACCGGTCGCCCATGCCGGCCTGTCAGTAATTATTGCCTGCTGTGCAGCCGTCATACCAGTCAGCGCGTCTGCTGACATGGTGGCCTGCCAAAGGTAATTGGCACATCCCATTACATGCCAGATCAGCGATAAGCCGCCGACTACCCAGACACTCCAGTGCGTTTTTTTTTGTGCAACGGCGGTATTCATCTATTGCTCCTTAAACTTAATGTGTTGTTCATGTATTAACTACGAAAGCCTTTAATCAGCGCAGCTTCTTCGATGTACTCGTCAATCAGCATCTTGTACAACTGCCTGATCTTTCTGGTCACAGGGCCAGCTTTACCGCTGCCAATTACTTTACCATCTATAGAATAGATCGGTGTTTGCGCGCCGAAGGTGCCGGTGAGAAACGCTTCATCAGCGCCATAAGCTTCATAAAGCGAGTAATTCTTTTCAAATACCGGTATGTCAGCAACCCGACAGATGTCGATCACCTTCTGGCGCGTAACGCCATTCATGCAGTAGTCGCCAGTGGAAGTCCACACCTCGTCTTTTCGAACGATAAAAAAGTTGCAGGCGTTGGTGGTATTAACAAAACCGTTCGGATCGAGCATCAGTGCCTCATCTGCACCAGCCGACTCGGCCTGCAGACAGGCGATGACGCAATTTAGTTTTGAATGAGAGTTGAACTTCGCGTCCTGAGAGTGTGGCAGGCCACGAACCTGAGGCACTGACGCCAGGGTGATACCGCGCTCGGCATCTGCGGCTTCGACTCTGTCTATCGCTTTGGAATGCTCCATGATAATGACAACCGTCGGCCCGCTTCTCGATAACGAGGGATGCTGAAACGGTTTAACTTTCACACCGCGCGTAACCATTAAGCGACAATGCACATCAGTGGTCATCTGGTTGGCAGCCGCTGTCAGCTCCAGCGCTTCAGCGATTTGCTCGCGCGTCATGCCTATATCGAGCGATACTGCCTTGCAGCTATCAAACAACCGGTCCATGTGCTCTTCAAAGAACGCCCAGACGCCGTTGTACAGGCGCATTCCCTCCCACATACCATCACCCAACATAAAGCCTGAGTCATAGACTGAGACTTTAGCCTCATCACGATGCACGACCTCACCGTTGACATAAATTTTTATGTCACGATTTCTTGCATCTTCTTCAGAGTCATGAGTGGTAACAGCGCTATCTGAATTCTTGTTCATATTGTTATAGGGTTGTTTGTTGGGCAGATGCGGGTTGCGCAGGCGCAGGTTAGCTGTGCGGCAGATATTGCTGCACATCTTTCAGCAGCACATTATATGACACCGACACACGAATATCGTCAGACAGATTGGGATGCACCATATGATGCAGAAACGAAGGCCAGAGTAACATCAATCCCGGCTCGGGCTGAATACGAAACTCCGGATCAATCTGGCCATCCCCGGCAATAGCTGTTGTATTCGCCTGCGGCCGGGGATCGAAAAAAGAAATTGCACCGGGATTCAAATCTGAACGGGTACCATCGTGTGCATCACCCTGCGCTGTTGGCACCTGAACGTAGTAAGTGCCACTGAGATAGCTGTGAGGATGATTATGCAGGGTATGGTAGTCACCGCGGCGATTGATATTGGCCCAACCCTGAACGCTCCACTGTATATCGTAAGTGACGGATAGATTTCTAAAGTAGTCAGCCACTGTTTTGTCGATACACTGCTTTAACCAATCCGTCGCCGGTGTGGGTTTTGAGAACAGATTCTCCGATGAGTAATCGACTGTCATATCTTCTCTGCCGGACTCCTGCTCGAAAATCACATTAAGCAGCGCCTTATTGGCAGCTTCTGTATTTGCCAGCTTGCGTTGCAGAAAAGTCGTTGGCCACAGCTCGATGAATCCATCCTTACCCGTATTCATATGCAGTCTATGCCTTTGGTGCAACTGTCGTGATACTAAAACCTTCGTCAACTGTCGGTTCAACGAAATACCTTGTGATCTGCAAGAACATTTCAGGTGTGTCCATCGCAGATCTCTCAGGTTGTTCTAATCGCCTTTTCGCTATTTGCTCCAGACAGACGCTATCGGGTGCATTAACGTAGATTAGCTCATGTGAGGCCTCTATATCTGAGTAGATATCTTTAAGCCATTGCCTCTGCGAGATGGTGTTGGCCGGAAAATCCATTACGACATCCGTTCCGGTATTCAAAATTGATTGAACCAGTTTTCTAATTATTGGTTTTAACCGATTCGAATACTTTATATAGCTTTCAACTGATCCGATTTTCGCGGGATAAAGTGATTCAAGCCATTCATCTTCTGACAGGAAGACAACATTTTCGCGCTGTGCGAATTTACGAGCATGAGTTGTTTTTCCAGCACCCATTTTTCCACAAAAAAAGGTTAGTTTTCCCATACCCATAAAATACTCTGTGTCAGTGGCTCAAAATGATTCGTGGCCCAAAAATCAGTCTGGAAAAAACAGTATACTTGCACAAAGGGTCAATACAATCTTCATGAACAACAGCACTTTGCATAGAAGTTACTGCGCCATCGGACTTAGCAATCCAAAGAGTCCGGGTAATGTCGGATCGGTAGTGCGAGCCTGCGGTTGCTTTGACGCTGATCACATCTACTATACCGGCACCCGATACGACCGCGCACAGCCATTCTATACCGATACCGCGAACCGACGAGACGAGATCCCGCTGACCAGGGTAGATGATCTACTGCTCGCCACTACCGGTACGTTAAAAGTGGTATGTATAGAACTCTGCGAGAATGCCATTCCACTCACAGAGTTTCAGCACCCTGACCGGGCGTTGTATGTTTTCGGACCGGAAGACTACAGCTTGTCACAGGAGACGATTGATGCATCCGACCATGTTGTTTTCATCCCGACGAACGGCTGTCTCAATCTATCTGCGTCGGTAAATGTCGTGCTCTATGATCGCGCAATGAAGCGTAGCCCGGCACTTGACTCAAAGGAATACAACAGTCTGGTTCGCACTAGCCGCGATTGCAGAAACAATCTTAGCGTCAAGGCCTGAAATATGAAGATGAACATGAAATGGCCGGCGATCGTAAGATTTAAAAACAGTGATGAACTGGAGATTATCGAATCATCCGACAGCTGGAATGCGTATCTGCAAACTGTCAGTACAGATTGTCAGCTGATTCTGTCTGATGGCGCGCTGTTCAATATCGCTATAAACACAGACGGTAGCGCGGCAGTAGCCGCCACTGGCGAGACAATTGATGTGAGTACCGCAGTGGAGCTTGCCCGCAGACACATGTCCGCACTGGCGCATTGCTGTGTATCAAAGTTTAATGCACCGTCTGTTGAAGCGGTGATAGTGTCACTTATACAGTTGGATGACTAATAGATAGCTAAACGGCAACAACCTTTTTGTTTGCCGGTGGCAAAAACATAACTGCAAGAAAAATACAGCCCGCCGCCACCGACAGCACAGCAAACAACCGGCCGAATCCCCAGCCACTATGAATCCATGCAATCAGTGGCACTGCAGATGCCATTACAGAAAATGTAACCAGGTATCGCAGGGCATAAGCGCGGCTGCGCCATTCACTGCTGACAATGCGGCCAAGTAACACATCGTTAATCGGAATTTGCCCGAAAACCACCAACATAAATGCAATAGAGACGATTAACGCTATCTGCCCTTCTGATTGAATCATCACTGCGAAAAGCAAACACTGAAGCGCTGCAACCGTTGCAAAAATAATCTTCACCGGATAGTGATCAAGCAGCTTACCCACCACCACCTGCCCACCGGCGGCAATCGCAAATACAAGAAACGCATACCAGCCATTCATGGTTGCGGAACTGATGATGTCCGATAACCTTTCATCAAAAACTTTCGGCAACGCAAAGGTCGTACTCTGAAACACAAGCCCGCCTATCGCGGTTGTCACCAGAATGACCGCAAAGATCCGCCAAAGACTGGCGGATCCTGCTGTCTGGTTTACTGCAGCTTTAGCGGTAGTTACATCCGGGTCCTCCGGATAGCGACGAATAAACCACCAATAAGCCAGCCCAATGCAAACAGACAACACACCGGTTAGGTAAAAAGCACTTCGCCATCCGGATAAATCAATAAAAAACGCAGTCAGCAGTGCGGCACTCGCAACACCGAGATTACCCCACACACCGTTAACCGCCAGTCGCAACCCGGTTTTGGTTTTACCCTGCACCACCATAGCCAGCCCCACCGGATGATAGATCGCAGCAAAAACGCCCACCAGTGTCAGGCTGATGGCAATTTGAAACGGGCTTGCCGCAAAACCTGCGAATATCGAACTGAGGCCAATGCCAATGAAGAACACTGCCATCATGCCTTCCCTGCTCCACTTATCAGCCAGCCAGCCGGCGGGAATGGCGCAAACACCAAAGGCAATAAACCCGGGGGTAGCATAGGGAATCAGTTCGGCGTAGCTCAACCCCCATTCGCTGGTCAGGCGCAGGGCCGCCGCAGTCGCGAAAATCAACATGAAAAAGTGATCCAGAAAGTGTCCGACGTTCAGGAACAGATACTCATATTTATCTCTATCGCGACTTGCCGGATCTGGCGAACCAGAATCTGGTGAGCCAAAAACTGGTGGATCAGAATCTGGCAACTCATAATCTGCGGACACTGGGTATGGCTCCGGGACAGGCTTCCGCACGGAATGTCGGAATGGAAAACGCAGCATAGCCTGATTAGCCCGTTCCGCACAAAGTCAGAAAGCCCCATCCAATATGCAAGGGTCAAATCCAGGATGACACTGCTATGATTGTATCCATGCAAAATAACCCGCCACTCGACAGTGCACCGCTACCGGGCCTGTACCGAAAAACAGTTCTGTCATTTCCGCGAATCATGGTCGCCCTGCTGGTACTGGTGCTGTGTTTTTTCGCCTACGAGGCGCGCGAGTTTTCGCTTGATGCATCGGCTGATGCACTACTACTGGAAAACGACAAAGACCTGCAGATCTATCGTGCCTCGCTGCAAAGGTATGGCACCGGTGATTTTCTGGTGGTCACTTATGACCCTGAGGGGGATCTGTTTAACACAGACTCGCTGAACCATCTGACAACCCTGCGCGATGAACTCGCAACAGTTGATTCCGTTGAATCTGTTTTTTCGATCCTTGAAGTACCGCTGCTCACCAGTTCCGGAATCAGTCTTACCGAACTGACCGCAGGTGTACCAACGCTGGCATCCCACCCGGACAGCGACCTTGAGCTGGTTAAGCAGGAGATCACCAGCAGCCCGGTGTTCAGTGATCTGATTGTCAGCAAAGACGCAAGTACCACTGCACTGCAACTGAATCTCAAGGCTGATGCAACCTACTCGGCGCTGCATGCACAGCGCTCGGCGCTGAGACTCAAACAATTGCAAGGCGATCTTAGTGGCGAAGAAGAACTTGAACTGAACGCGGTGAACATCGAGTTTGATGCCGTGCGCGGCGAGTTCAACAAAAAGCGCCATGACGATATCACTGCTATCCGGGCTATTCTGGCACAGCATGAAGACAAAGCCGTGATGCACCTTGGTGGAGTGCCGATGGTCTCGGATGACATGGTCACCTATATCGCACGTGACCTTGTTGTTTTCGGTGCGGGTGTGGTGTTGTTCATTCTGGCTACCCTTACCTTAATCTTCCGCCGGCTGCGCTGGGTATTGCTGCCTGTCGCCAGCTGTCTGTTTGCAGGGCTCACCGTGATGGGTTTTCTGAGCCTGATCGGCTGGAAGGTCACCGTTATCTCGTCTAACTTTCTGTCACTGATGTTTATCATCACAATGTCGATGAACATCCATCTGGTGGTGCGATTCCGGCAGTTAAAGATCGACTATCCGGCACTCAATCATGTGGATCGGGTCTGGCTTGCAACCAGAAGAATGTTCTGGCCCTGCCTGTATACCGCGTTAACGACCATTATCGGATTTTGCTCGCTCGTGTTCAGTGGTATCAAACCGGTTATCGATTTTGGTTGGATGATGTCGATCGGTCTTGTTGTCACATTCCTCACCTCTTTCCTGCTTTTTCCGTCACTACTGGCCATGATCGGCCCGCTTGAAAACGATGGTGAAGTAGACAAACCGGTCGCAGTTACCGCACTACTCGCGCGACTTACCGATAAAGCCGGCAACTGGATACTGATACTCGCTGCGATACTGGCTATAGTCAGCGCGGTGGGTATTTCAAGACTCATTGTGGAAAACAGTTTTATAAACTACTTCCGCTCGCACACTGAAATCTATCAGGGCATGAAGCTTATCGATAATAAGCTCGGCGGTACAACACCACTTGATGTACTGGTCGACTTGACCGAAGAAGAGGAGGAAGACGAATGCGCTGACACCTCACAAATGTCGGAGGAAGACGCAGAGCTCTGTGAAGAACTGGCGTTGTTTGGTGATGAAGAAGACGAGGAAGAACAATGGTTCACCCCTTACAAAGTTGAACGCATCAAAGCAGTACACGACTACCTCGACGCGCAGCCAGCAATCGGCAAGGTGCTGTCACTGGCATCGATTCTCAGAACCGGTGAAGCGATAAACAACGACGAAGAATTTACCCCATTTGAGCTAGAACTGTTATACAAGAAAATCCCTGACGACATGCGCGGCGAACTGATTGACCCGTATATCTCAATAGAGGATAACGAAGCGCGTATCTCTATGCGAATACTGGATTCACTACCGGACTTAAGACGTAAAGAGCTACTGGAACAAATCCGTACAGAACTCGAGACCGAAGTCGGCATACCGCAGGAACAGTTTCAGGTCAGCGGCATTCTGGTGCTATATAACAATATGCTGCAAAGCTTGTTTCAGTCACAAATTCAAACCATTGGCGCGGTGCTGCTCGGCATCGCAATTATGTTCCTTATTTTATTCAGATCTTTAAAGCTCGCGGTAATCGGTATCGTGCCCAATGCCCTGGCTGCCGCTATTGTGCTCGGCATAATGGGGTTGGCGGGTCTGCCGCTCGACATGATGACGATAACCATCGCCACTATTTCAATCGGTATCGCCGTGGATAACAGTATTCACTATATTTACCGGTTCAAGGAAGAACTACCAAAACACGCCAGTTACGTTGAGACGATGCACACCTGCCACCGGAATATCGGTCGAGCGGTTTTGTACACGTCAATGACGATTATCTTCGGCTTTTCCATACTAGTTTTTTCGAACTTTATACCGACGATTTACTTCGGCTTATTGACAGCTCTGGCGATGTTTGTGGCGCTTTTGGCAGTGCTGACTTTACTGCCGAAACTGATTCTTGTGTTCAAGCCATTTGGCCCGGCGAATGGCTCTGTGTAACACAGACGACGCACAATCCGGAGGGCAGGATGGTTTCCGACAGTGGCTGTCGCCTCAATTTCTGCCACTTCCAAACCGCAATAATCGAAAGCCGGAAGCCATAGGTTCGATCAGCAAAGCTTGATAAACTACATCAATCGCCTCTCATCGATACACCTGCCGCCCGCGAGCCATCTGCTAATGTCCACGCTATCCCTGACACTTCTCCTGATCATTGCGTTTCCGCTTTTCTCGCTGGTCTATGTCTACCAGTTTCGCGGCACCCAGCGGTTTGAAAGCCCGGTGGAATACTTTCGCAAGGGCTGGCCAATATTTGCCCCTTTGAACGTGCTGCTGTACGGCTTGTCGAAAAAGAAAGCCCGCAGTGCAATCATTGAGCTTGAAAAATACCCCGAGCTAAAAGTGCTTGAAGATAACTGGGAAACCATTCGCGATGAAGCAATGGAGCTACACCGCAACGGCTACTTCGACCAAACCACCAACGCAGATAATCAGAGCTACTACGACGTTGGTTTCCGGACGTTTTATAAGTATGGCTGGAGCAAGTTCTACCTGAAGTGGTACGGAACGCTACACAACTCTGCAAGCAGACTCTGCCCGAAAACCACAGAGATTGTGCGAGATATAAAATCGGTTAACGGTGCCATGTTTACCGTGCTGCCGCCCGGGTCAAAACTGACACGGCATCTTGATCCGATAGCATGCTCCCTGCGCTACCACCTCGGCCTGAGCACCCCGAATCACAAGGACTGCTTTATCAGCGTTGACGGCAACGTCGTGTCATGGCGCGATGGTGAGGCGTTTATGTTTGATGAAACCTACCTGCATCATGCACGCAACGACTCGGATCAACTCAGAATCATTCTGATGTGTGATATTGAACGACCGATGTTTTTCGCCGGACGCATTTTTAACTTTTTTTACAAGAAGATTTGCAGCCAGTTATTGGTACCTAACCTGGCCGAGGACAAAGCTGGTCTCTACAGTCGTATATTCTCGCGGGTTTCGCCGATACTGGCTTCAGGCAAAGCGCTGAAACACACCAACAAGCCGCTGTATCTAATTGTTAAATGGTCGATCAATCTGGTTTTACTGGCACTGCTCTTGTTACTACTGGCGGCAGTTGCGTCAGGTGTAATCGGGCTTTTCAAGGCATTCGTGTAACAATTTAAAGAGTTATTGAAGTGCGCGCATCGAATAGTTGATGCGTTTCAAAGGATCGAATCTGTCTTCAGCAACGAGCAAGCGCCCGTGTGCAATGGTTACAAGATTCGGGATACCGGTGGTAAAAATGATTTCTCTTATTAAGCTGCAGTCACGCAGTTTGGGTGCGACTCTACTCACAACAGCACTACTAATCTCTCCCATGCCTGCCAGTGCCTTCCCGTTGATAAGTGAGCTCGGTACTTACGAGGAGCGCGCTTTAGCGAACGGCTACGCGAGAACAGGCGGCAACTCCTCTATTTTCTATACAGAAACCTATCTCGACGACCCGATGGAAAGCACTATCCGGGCAGTCTACTGGGACAGTAACCGCCAACCGATTGCCTACAAACGGCTCGACTTCGGTGTCGGTTCGAACATCCCTGAAAACTTCGAAGTGATCGACTATCGGCGCGAAATGGGTTACCGCATCACCGTTAAAAACAATATTGCCAACGTCAAACAGCTGAAAATAACCGAAGACGGATCTGAAACTGTGCTTAAAAACAACAATGTAGAGATCGATTCCAGCACCGTTATTGATGCAGGTTTTCATCGCTTCATTCTGGCAGACTGGGATAACCTGACGCGCGGTAAAACAATTCGAATCAAGTTCCTGCAAATAGATAAAGCCAGACTGGTACCCTTAAAAATAAAGGCTGCCAACTGCGATACTCCGGACACTACCTGTTTTAAAATTACCTTTGACAATTTCCTGTTACAAGGCGTAGTACCAAATATTTTTATAAAGTACGAGACTGACAGCAAGCAACTTGTTCGCTATACAGGTATTGGACCGATCACCAAAATGAATGGTAAAGGTCTGGCTGTTGATATCCTGTACGAGTATCAATGACTGTCACTGAAGTGTAGTTTAGAGCACTGCCGTAGGGAGATTGCGCATCCACCAATGTATATTGCGTCAGACACTTAAACACCCGATCAATCTGGCGATTTGGTTAACACAATTTTGTAGCGATCGTTGAACCAGTTTGGTGGATACGCCGTTGCCCGCATATCTGCTTCACTCAGAGGTATCTCGTAGGGGGGATAAGCTTGCGCATCCACCAATGTGTATTGCGTCAGAGACTTAAACACCCGATCAATCTGGCGATTTAATTAACACAAAATATTGTAGCGGTCGCTGACGCATTTTGGTGGATGCGCTGTCGCTTATGCCCCCCTACGAAAATATGGCAATTTTGGCGTACGGGCCTTAACCGAGCGCCGCAACGAACCCCTTGGCAGACTGCTCTATTTCAGTAAGACTTTTACCCGGTTTGTACAACGCCGAACCGATTCCGAATCCAGCACAGCCAGCATCAAGATAGACACGCATATTCTCAGCTGTGATTCCCCCGACTGCCAACAGATTTATCTGCAATGGCAATACCGAACGCATTGCTTTTACCACCGACGGTGTAATCATCTCTGCTGGAAAAAGCTTTAACGCAGTAGCACCACTGTCGATAGCATTAAAAGCCTCCGTTGGAGTTGCCACCCCGGGGCAGTAAATAGAGGCAGACGCCACCGCTGCATTGGCTACTGCCTGGTTAAAGTTAGGTGCGACTATCAGCTTGCCACCCGCAGCAATTGTCCTGCTAACATCATCTGCATTTAAAACAGTTCCCGCACCAACCAGTAACTCGCTGCCAAGGTTGTCAGCCAATATACGGATACTTTCAAAAGGCTGCGGGGAGTTTAGCGGCACCTCAACTATTTTAAATCCTGCATCCAGCAGCACCTGTCCAACAGACAGCACTTCTTCCGGTTTCACACCGCGCAGTATTGCTACCAGCGGTAATTCATCCATACACCGGCTCCAGCGATCTGTTACAGATGTCATGTTATTTATTTCTGCTGTTTAATAAGTTTCTGAAAACCAAGTACGGCAGCGTCCTGCGACTCGACGGTCACATCAATGTCGAGAACACCGAATGCCTCCGCATACCTGGAACAAAGTGCACCGGATCCAACTATTAATATCGATGAATCCGATATCGATGAATCAATGGCAAATGTTTGCATCGCTTCTTTGACTTCATTGCCTATCAACAAACCGGATAAATACGAGTAAACCTCTGCAGGCGCTAACTGGTTAAGCAACACACCAGACCGTGCAGTAAATAGCGCGCTGACAATAGCCTTGCTGGCATAGCCCGCCACAACGCCTCTTGCAAACGCACCACTTGCATACTCCTGTGAAGAGCCTAAACCACCGATCAGTGTTTGATTCATAAGCACGTCGAACAGTTCACCGGTAGCAATAGTATGAAACCTCTCCAATACTCCGGAGTTCACTAACGCCCATTTTGAATGAGTGCCGGGTAGCACCACCAATTGCTTGTCCGAGCGCACTGCCCCGTGAAGCTGCAACTCTTCGCCCCGCATCACATCTGCAGGTGATTCGACACAGGCACCCGGCAAAAACAACAGTGTGTACGCATCACCGAGGCGGGTTGAAACTGATTTCTCCAATAACCGGGAGAGATCCAGTGGACAATGAAGGTACGGTGTTTCCACCCAGCCGTTGCGACTGGTAATCATGCCTGCAAGCAACACCGTGTCTCCGGGTTGCAGCCAATCACCTACATGCGACAGCAAAACGCTCTCAAAGTCACCGCTCTCTACCGTTTTAATGCCGTCTGGCGACTCTACAAATTCGACTGCCTCACCTCTTGAATCAAATCGATAGGCTCGAAAAGAGCTCGACCCCCAATCTACACCCACCGTGATTTTCTGAGTTTGATCCATGAGGTTAAAGATCGAGCGATTGAAATCGTTCTATCGTATCCATTCTCACATCGATACCCAAACCGTGTCCGTCAGGTACGGTAATCTTCCCGTCAGATAGCTCCCACGGATGCTCTATCAGATCACGCCTGTAAGGATGCGATGAACGGTCGTACTCCAAAAGCGGCTGTGTTGCAAACAATGAATGATGTGGTACCGGTAGTGACGCTATCAACTGTAATGACGCCGCCTGAGCAATCGCACTTCCCCATACGTGCGGATTGACCATCACACCTTTTGCCTGGGCCATTGCAGCAATATCCCTGGCCGCAGTAATTCCGCCGCAGGACCCGACATCCGGTTGCGCTACATCGATCACATCAAGTAACGGATTAAAGCCATAGATGCTGTGTTCATTCTCACCTGCAGCGATCGGCACATTCAGCTTTTGTCGCAGCTCCCGATAGCCGTCTTTATCTTCTGGAGCCAGCGGTTCTTCATACCAGCGAAGATTATAATTTTCCAGTGCACGCCCCAACCGCAGCGCTTCCGCTCGACCGTAGGCGTGATTGGTATCGACCATCAGCTCGCAGTGATGATCAGCACCGAACGCAGTACCAAGCGCATCGTTTATTGATTGCATCACATTAATATCATCATCTACGCCGAAGCCAAGCTTGACCTTCATCGAGGTGAAGCCGGCACTTCGATGCTGTACTGCCTCTTCGGCTAATCGTGCGGCCTCCCCCTGACCTTTCAGTCTGTAAAACCCTGTAGCATAGGGCTTTACCCGGGTTCGAAAAGCACCGCCAAGCAGCTGATAGATCGGCTGCTGATAATACTTACCGGCCAAATCCCACAAGGCAATATCAATAGCGCTGATAGCGGCCAGCACACTACCTTTGCGACCATAGTCGCGCGTCGCGTTGTACATCTTATGCCAAAGCACATTGATCGCCATTGCATCACACCCGACAACAATCGGTGTCAGCGCGTGTCGAATCACGGCCGATGCAATTTCAGGTGGCTCCAGTCCCTGCGCAAAAGCTTCACCCCATCCGCTCAAGCCATTGTCGGCAGAGATTCGGACCAAAGTTGCACAGCGACGATGAACCCACCCTTGTGAAAAGGCAAACGGCTCATCGAGTGGTGTCTTTAATACAAATACATCCACAGACGTGATCTTCATGGCTATTTACCGGTGAACTTCGGTTTACGCTTTTCATTAAAGGCCAATACGCCCTCATAACGATCTGCGGTTGAAACCAGCCTGTTATAGGCTTCAATCTCAAACGCCATGCCTTCGCTAAGTGACATTTGCAACCCCTTATGGATGGAGTGTCTTGCCTGTCTGATGGCCAGGGGCGCGTTGTCTGCTATGCGGGTTGCAATATCCAGGGCAGCCTTCTGCAACGCATCTACTGTCGGGTAAACACTATTAACCAGTCCCCACTTCTCTGCATCTGCTGCACTAAAGGTGTTGCCACTGAGCACATACTCCATTGCACGTCGTTCGCCGATTGCACGCGCCAGCGTTTGCGTACCCCCGATCCCGGGCATAATGCCAAGGCGGGTTTCGGTCTGTGCGAACTTCGCATGCTCAACCGCATAGACAAAATCAAGTGCAGCTACCAGCTCACACCCACCACCATAAGCAGCACCATTCACCGCACCTATAATCGGTACCGGACAAGCAATAACAGACCGGATCATGCGCTCAAAAACCAGATGCTGCCGTTGCCAGGCCTCATCTGTCATGCCTTTGCGTTCCTTTAGATCGCCACCGGCACAAAATGCTCTTTCACCTCGCCCGGTTAGGATAATTACCCGGCGATGATCAGGCCTTAGTGCGATCTCCTCAAACACATTAGTGAGATCATGTGCCATTTGCGTATTAAACGCGTTGGAGGACGCCTCACGGTCGAGGATAATCTTCAATAAGTGCTCTGCCGGTTCTTCGAGCGACAGGGTTTTACAGGTATTGATCATGTATCAAATGCAGCAGCAGAATTCCCGCTCAATATAGAGAAAGCCTCCATCTACTGCAAACCACGGCACTGCAGGCACGGCTCTTGAGAGCGCTCCCGTATACTCTGGAATTCAATGGGTTTACACTAAAAGCAGATGAAGAAACAACAAACAATCAGCAGAGAGTCACTGCTGAATGGTGAAATCCAGAAACTTGCCGAAAGCCGCGCCGGTCTGATCGACCTGATGCCGGATGATGTACGCCGGCAACTCGTGCAGGACACTATCGCTAATGCACCTGACAAATCAGAGTTCCGTGTGTTTGCCTATGGGTCGCTAATATGGAATCCGGCGATTGAGATCGAATCAACGTATCGATGCAGCATCGACGGTTACCACCGAAGCTTCTGTTTCTGGACAGTTCTCGGCCGCGGTAGCGAAGAACTCCCGGGCCTGATGATGGGCCTTGAAAGCGGTGGGTCATGTGAAGGGCTTGCCTACAGCATCGCACCGGATAAGCTCGAGACTGAGCTTGATCTGTTGTTCAGGCGCGAAATGATGTCTTATGTCTATAAGCCCACCTGGGTCAAGGCACGGTATGACAATAAACCGGAAGGCGGTGACGATGTCCTCGCCTTTGTAGTAGATCCTCAGAATGACCGTTACTGCTGCGACCTCGAGGAAGAAACCCTGGTGAGATCACTGGCGCTGGCCGAAGGCCCGATCGGTAAAAACTGTGACTATCTGTTTCAGCTGGTCGAGCATCTCGAAGAGCTCGGTTACGAAGACAATGAAATGGTTATTCTTGCTGAAAAAGTCAGGGCTTATCAGGCCACACATTAACCGCTTCAACACCAACGAGGCCTTAAGGCTATGCCCCACTTCAGTTTTGAATATTCAGCTAACCTTGAAGATATTGTTGATATCAGTGCACTGTGTACTGTGATCAGAGAGGCAGCGATTGAAACCGGATTGTTTCCGCTGCCGGGCATTCGGGTACGCGGCTTTAAAGCAGAATACTATTCCACTGCCGATGGTAATCCAGACCACGCATTTCTTGATCTCTCTATCAGACTGCGTGAAGGCCGACCGCAGGATAAAAAGGAAGCCGCCACGCAACATATATTTGAAGCATTAAAAGATTTTATGCAGGGTGCTCTAAAAGATCATTCAATCGCACTTTCAATGGAGATGCGCGATATTGATGCAAGCTTAAGCCCCAAGACCGGCACAATCAGGGATCACCTGCCATCATAACGCTTGGCCCGCGTCAGAGTTAATGACGCTATATTACGTAGGGGGGATAAGCTTGCGCATCCACCAAACTGCCGCAACGAACGCTACAAAACTTACCGCAGATAAAGTCGCTGAAGGTTGAACGAGATTTTTAACTTTCTGACGTGCTATGCATTGGTGGATGCGCAAGCTTATCCCCCCTACGTGGACGCACCGAACCTACAGATATACAAGCAGCCAGTACTCAATATTGAAGCAATATAAAAAACCACAAAACCGCGTGTCGGAATATACAAAATGACGATACTGTTTTTCGTAGGGGGGCATAAGCGACAGCGCATCCACCAATTGCCGCAACGAACGCTACATATTCACCGCGAATAAAGTCGCCAAAGATTGACTGGGGAATTACGCAACAGACGTGATACACATTGTGTGGATGGGCAAGCTTATCCCCTACGGCCCAACGGGACGCTCTGAACCACAACTTACTCGTCTTTAAGCAATCCCAAATGCTCTGCCCGCTCCTTCCAGCGCTTACGCGCAAGAACCTGCATGTCTTCGGTGTCATCGAGCTCATCAACAATCTCAATTCCCAATAGCGTCTCAATAACATCTTCCATCGTAACGATACCCGCTTTACCGCCAAAGTTATCCAGCACCAGTGCAATATGTTCGCGAGTCTCGATAAAGCGAGTAAACAACTTGATAATCGGAAAATCTTCCGTTACGGCGATGATATCCCGCCTTAAGCTTGAGACAGGCTCTTGTGATTCCGGCGTATTCAGAAGCGCGGCAAGCAATTCATTTGTAAGAAAATAACCGGTAACGTTGTCCTGACTTTCACTATAGATTGGAATTCGAGAGAACCGGAGATCCGGATGTTTTGCATGAAAATCAGCAAGGCCAGTGGTTTCATCACACGAGATTACAACCGTACGCGGAGTCATAACATCTTGTGCACGAACTTTGTTGAATTTGAGCAGATTCTGTAAATACTGTGATTCACTCTCTTCCAAAACCCCCTGCTGACTACCAAGTGTTGCCATTGCGGTGAAGTCTGCCCGGCTCAATACGCTGGCCGACTTATCTTTCTTCAGCATGCGGGTGATTAACTGGCTCAACATCACGAGTGGTGCAAGTAGTTTTATAATCAGATTGAGACTGCGAACGGTGAACGGTGTTAACTCCCGCCAGAAATTCGCACCAATGGTTTTAGGTACAATTTCTGACAGCAACAAAATGGCCAGCGTCATCACAACCGGTACAATCACTGTTGCCATTAGTGAGACACCCCAGATTCGACTTGCCTGCGCACCAACGCCAATCGCCCCGACCGTATGGGCGATGGTATTGAGCGTTAGAATAGCGGCGAGAGGTCTGTCTATGTTCTCTTTAAACGACTGCAGAGACTCACCGGGCTCCCCACCCTGTTGAACCAGTTGCTGGGTATATGCAGGCGTTATGCTCAGAAGTACCGCTTCCCAGATAGAGCATAAAAAGGAGAAAACGATGGAAAGTACAAAGAACAGTATCAACATCAAATACATTGAAACGGTAGTCCTGTGATGTCAGTAATTTTGCGGGGGAAAGGGAAAACCATTGGTCTAACAATAGCAGATTAGCAGCCTCTGCATTAGATGTGTGTCAATTGCTCACAAAAAGCCATACCAATTTGTAACCGGTTAATCCATGGGCCCTTCTATCCCCAGGTTGGCGAGTATCGGTACAAAATACAATTTTTGAATCCAAATTCAGACCAGCTACACCTTGCGCGGCAAATCCATTTTCTGCCTTCGCTCCCACAATGCTTTCCGACTGATGCCGAGCTTGCTCGCCAGCTCGGTCTCCGAGAGCTTATCTTCAAAATTCAGCACAAAGTATCGAAAGTAAGCATCGAGACTAAGATCAAGGCCGGAATGCGATGCTTCACCGTCAACAACATTAATACCGAGATGAACCGGCTTTATTTCTTCTGAGTCAACCATCAACACGGCTCTCTCCAAAACACTTTTGAGCTCATTAATATTGCCTGGCCACTGGTATGCCTGCAGCGCGTTTTGTGCCTCCCGGGACAATGCTATCCGGCGCTTACGATAGCGCTTTACGAATAACTTTAAATATTCAGCCGAGATCGGGCCGATATCTTCGCGCCTTTCCCGCAACGGCAGAGAAGGAAATACACAGTCGCCAAACAGCTCCGCAAGATCAGGATGTAACAACCCCTGCTTCACAACAACAGATGGTGGATCAATGGCAAGCACGATCAGCCGCACATCCGGTGCACGGCGAAGATTTTTTGCCTCGACCAGTCTTGTGACCAGCTCTGATTGTTTATCTATGGACAGTGCGGCGATACTCCTGACCACCAACGTGCCGCCATGAGACGCCTGCAGCAAACCGGCACCAGGTCGACGATCTTCCTCGTGTGAGCCGAAAAGCAGGTTGGCAATATCTGACGTTTGATACATTGGCAGATCTGCAAACACTAACGGACCGCGATTGCGCGAGCTATGATCATGACAAAGCCTTGCCAGTAACTCTCTGCCAGTACCACGTTCACCTTGCAAATAGACAAAGAGATCCTCGTCTGCAATATTTCTGATCGCAGTGATTGTCTGTTCCATAACAGAGTTACCAGACTCAACTTCTATCAGCGGGTACAGGCGGCTCAAATCCCGCCGCATAGCTGCATTTTGTGCAGAGAGCCGGTTTTCACGCAGAGATCTGGCTATTGTTAAAAGCAGTTCATCATGATCAAACGGTTTACTGATGTAGTCAGCCGCGCCGAGTTTCATTGATTCAACGGCAGAGCGAACGCTTGCGTAGCTGGTCATCATGATAACCGGCACCTGCTCTGCGTAGTCAAGGATCTGGTTGCCATCACGACCCGGCAACCGGATATCTGCAAGAATTACATCAAATGACTCCGGGTAGCAATTTATTGCCTCATCTATGCCGGACGCACCTACGACTTCATAATTATGCCGTTCAAGCAGCAGGGTAATTTGTTTTCGGATGATGTCTTCATCTTCGACAATAAGAACTCTATTCATCCTGTTAGCGGTCCGCCGCAAGGCTTACCTGCGTTTGACTCACAGGTATTCTTAATTCGAAACATGCACCCTCACTTACCGTTGGATCAACGCTGATTCTACCTCCATGTTCATTAACCAGGCTATATACGAGCGACAAACCGAGCCCGGTTCCCTCCCCGACCGACTTAGTCGTGTAAAACGGCTCAAATATTCTTGATTGATCTTCGGGCTTAACTCCCGCACCGTAATCCCTAACCGTAATAACATGATGAGAATCCGTGGTACTACCTTTGATATCCACGACACCGCCGGGTTCTGATACATCACAGGCATTGTTCAGCAGATTCACAAAGATCTGAACCACCTGACGCTCACTCCCCAGCATCCAGAGCGACCCGTCGATATCAGTATTAAAGTGAATTTTCTTTGCCTGTTCTGATAAACGCACCAGCTGTATGGCCTGCTGAACACAATCGTTTATCTCAATTTGCTCACGCTCTTCAAGCCCAAGCGGTTCATTACGTGCGAACGCGAGTAATGACTTTACGATCTCATCAATACGCTTCACCTGAGTCAGGATGTCAGCTGCACTTTCTTTTTGTATTTCAAGAACGTTAACCTGTTTGGTCGCGCTCTGGTTCTGTGCAATGCTCGCGATGCCGGTTAGAGGATTGCCAATCTCGTGCGCAACACCGGCCGCCAATCGCCCGATAGAAGCAAGCCTTTCACTGTGTGCAAGTTCAGACTCAAGCAGATCGAGGTTGGTTCTGTCTTCAACCAGAATAACCTGGCCTGCTGCAGGTCCGGTGCTGCCAATCTGCGTTCTGACCATTGCCTTGTGCAGATTAAATGACTTGCTGCCACTTTCCAGTTCGATCAGATGCTTAAAAATATGATCGTTATTGGATTCGGCAAATTCAAAAAACAACTTACTCCAGGGTTCAGGCAGTTCATGCAGCTTGCTTTGACGGGCGACCTTGTCATCAATACCTGAAATATCCTCCATTGCCTGATTCCAGATTAAAATGCCGCCATCCGGCCCAAACGAACAAACACCCAGCGGCAATTCATGCAATACGTTTCTAAGATAGCGCCGCAGATCATCAAGCTCTTTTGTCATACCCCGCATCTGTTCACTGGAGGTTTCAAGCCGTGTTTCCATCGCGCGCAGGGTTTCTGTCAGTGCGAGGTGCGCGGGTTGATTAAGTTTAAGATGGCCGCGAAGAGTTAGCCGGGCAATTGTCGGACCGAGCAAGCCAGACAGATTTCTTTCAAGTCTTTCATGCAGTAGTCGTAAGTCAACCACCCGCATCCGGGTTTCATCAAGCCCGAGTTCACTCACAGCAGAGCGCACTTCCTGCTCTGCGGCCTCCCTTCCGAGCAACTGTTCGAGTTGTGCAATGTAATCGGAAGGTGACTGTGCGATTACAAGCCCGGACAACGGCCGAACCATATCTGAAATACACGCCTGTGCTGCTTCGCTTTCCTCTGCACTGACCCGTGTTAGTAATGATCCCACCACATACAGCAGGCAGTTAACGGTTAAGGAGCAGAACGTTGATATACTCCATACATCAACCCCGCCGAACCCGAAACTGCTTATCAGGCGTTCCATACTGGCAATGGTTGCAGAATCAGTCAGCAACGGCAGTATCAGAATCGCAAACCAGACCAGTGCGCCACCGCCGAGGCCTGCAAGAAAACCGGTTTGCGTGGCGCGCGTCCAGAACAGCAATCCAATCACACCCGGTAACAACTGAATAGCGGCAACAAATGAAATCAAACCGAGACTCGCCAGCCCCTCGTGCAACTCGATGACCAGATAGAATCCGTACCCTGCTGCAATGATGGCGGCTATGATTATTCGCTTGCTCAAGACCAGCCGTCGATAGAGATTGGTATCTGGATTATTGGCAGCAATACTCATTGGCAGCAGCAGATGATTCAGACACATATAAGACAGCGACAGCGTCGTGACAATCATCATAGCGCTTGCGGCCGACAACCCACCGAGATACACCAGCAGAGCCAGCCACTTGTTATTCAATGACATTGACATACCGAGCACGTAAAAGTCCGGCGGGTTAGTCAGTGCCAGCTGCTTGCCCGCCCACAGGATCGGAAAAATCGGCAGGTTTAACAGCAGCAGGTAAAGTGGAAACATCCAGTACGCGGTTTTTAATGATTTAGGTTTAAGGTTTTCAACGAACGTCATATGGTACTGACGAGGCAATAAAAACGCAGCCCCAAAAGACAGTAGTAAAAGCGTACTCCACAATGATGAGTTTACCGGCTCATACATTGCCTTGAGCTCTTGCGGATTTTCCACCAGCCACTGGTTCATGGAATCCATACTGCCGAAAACCCCGTACACTGCGAACAGCCCTGCAACCAATAAAGCCACCAGCTTGACAGCAGACTCGAATGCTATCGCTACTACCAGACCAGAATGTTTCTCCCGGGAGGTAAGGTGTTTTGCACCAAACGCCACACTGAAGATAATAATTACAATGCAAAACGCCAACGCCAACAGGTTAGGCGCCGCCTCCCTGGCTAGTACCTGAATCGAGCGGGTTACTGCAGTAATCTGTAGCGAGATGTATGGCAGGATGCCCATCAACATAAACAGGGTTACCGTCAGCCCGGTCGCACGACCGCCATAGCGAAACGCCAGCAGATCCGCAATGGATGAAAGTTGATAGTCCCGACACAAGCGCAGAATCGGTGCGAGCAGATAAGGCCCGAGCATAAACGCTGCAGTAACACCGAGATAGATCGTCAGAAACGCAAGACCGCTACTATCAGCCAACCCAACGCTGCCGTAGAAAGTCCATGAGGTGGCATAGACCCCGAGCGAAAGCGCATAGACTGCCGGATGCTCTATCAGTTTCTTCGGCAGGTATCCGTTTTCACCCGCATAGGCAATTAAAAACAAAACCCCGAGATAAACAAGTGCCGCCAGAAAGAGCACCCACAGCTCAATCCCCACGTTTGTTGTCCTCTTCATCTTTTCCGGCGGTGTTGCTGAGGTTATCAAGGGCTACCAGAACAATCAGCAACAGCCAGAAAATAAACACCGAATACCAGGGCAGATGGAGTCCCGCCCACCATTGTGTGAAGGGCGAGTGGAAAAGAAATGTTGCACCCAACATCAGGAGTATTGCATGACCGGAATAACGTAACATCAGTGGGTAAGTCGGTAGATGTTCGTGTGTGAATTTCCGCTCATTGATGCGATCTGATTTGCCTGATAAAAGGATTTGACGGGTGTAATTTTCTTGCTGGAATGCGAGAATACCGGCTCAGTTTATCAATACGCCAAACTCAATGAAACCACAGCCTTATCATATTCACACATTCGGCACAGGATCATTGAGTGCCATGATGATGCCAGATGCCGATTCACTGCAGCAAAACTTACAAACACTTCGCGATAACGGGCTTGATAAAATTCTCTGTCTGCTTGAAGAGACAGAATCTGACAAGCTCGGTCTTCAGGCGCAGGAATCACTGACCATTGAAGCCGGTATGGAGTTTCAGCGTTTTCCAATAACAGATTTCGGCGTACCGGATTTCCTGGACCTTCAGGTACAGGTTTCGCGCGCTCACAGTGAAATGAAAAATGGCAAGAACCTGCTGGTGCATTGTAAAGGAGGAATCGGCCGTACCGGATTAATCTGCTGCTGCCTGATGACAGACACGGGCATCAGCGTACCGGAGGCAATTTCACTGGTTACAAAACAACGGGGCGAACAGGTACCGGAGACACCGGCCCAAATTGATATGTTGATTCGCTATGCTGCACGTAACAGGTCAGCTAAGTAATGCAAAGTACTGCCTTGTTGAAGACACGAACGGAAATTCTCCCTGCAGGAATAAAAAACACCCGTTATTCATCTTAGGGCCACACAATAAATGCAATGCACTGTCATTCTAGTCAGACCGAAGTACCCGAGAAACATTGGTATGGTCTCGCGCGCAATGTGCAACTTTGGACACGAGAGGTTGATACTGATCGAGCCTCTGTGTGAGATGGATAGAACGGCAAATAAGGGCGCTGCACAGGGCCAACAGCCACTGCGCGATTGCATTACCTATAGCTCATGGGAAGAGTATGCAGAAAAGGAACCAGACGGACCTCGCATTGCCTACAGTCGAAGAGAAGGCAGACGAAGACCGGTATACAACATCAATGAGTTAGTTGACTGGCCACCGCTAACAGATGGCAGGCCGGTATCTCTGATCTTCGGCACTGAAGACCATGGACTATCAGGAGAGGACCTAAGATGGGCGCACAGAACCTGCACACTTGAAATACCCGGGCCATTGAAGAGTTTGAATCTGTCACACGCGGTGACACTGGCTTTGTCGCAACTGCCAAAACTCCAACCGAAAGAGGCACCGGAACACGAACCGGTGCAAAAGCCGGATGAGCACTTAAAGCGCTGGCTGACGGCGTTGAACTTTGACCTTTCCAGTAAGAACTGGAATGCCTACTATTCCCTGCATCAAATGATCATGAAATCCAACCCGACAAAAAGAGAGATGGATCTTTTTCAGTCTGTTATTGAACAGACGCTAAGACGGCTTGATGAGTCTTCATCTGAGTGATGGTATGAATTCGGAAATCGATATTTAATCACTAGGAATCCCGAACAGACCTTTCCCCTCGGTAGAATACTGAAGCTTGCAGCGCGAATAAAATTGGTAACTTCCAGATGTAGTGGTAACTTTACACCAAAGCTGGCAATAGCTCAGTTCGCAGTTACCTGATCGACATCGTTAGAGTCGAACATAGTTACCACAAAGTCACTGTGATGTTCACAACTAACAAAGCTATTTCAAAAAATATAGAAGTTCGTTTTGTTGGTTCCATGATCGGTTTCCATCATATGGCCAATCATCGAATTTTAACAACGAATATTGATAAAGCGACGCCCCCGAGGCCAAGTAGGATTCGTCGCGATTATCAGAAAGTTTAACGATCGTATAATCCAGACCCGAGCCAGTGCATCCCGTTGTTTCGTTATGAAAAAGGAACCCTGTGACTTCTGAACCAGATATTGCGCCTAGGTCATCTACATCGTAGTAACCACCACAATTTGCGGCCAAAAGAGACTCTCTCCTTATAAAGGAATTTTTGCCATTCTCATCAATAAACAGGAAGCCCACAGACAAACTATTTCGTAATGCGGCCCATCTTTTCTGACTCAGTACGCCAAATACGTCCTCGTCCACTATGTCTAAACTCTGGACGCTTTCAATACCATCTTTATGATTTGCAAATAAAGTCCAACCACCGTCAAAGACAGTCATATTGCAATACACTTCAAATGGATCTAAATCCCCTGAGCCATCAACATCTATCGTATACAGACCATCGCCGACACTACCACCGCTTGCTTTAATTTCTGCGCAATTTCTTTTATTGGGAACGTCAGTTCGAATTCGCACTTCATCCAATAACGGACCAGAATCATCACTTTGTCCTTGCAGCTCAAAAACGATATTCACCGTACCTGATCCATCAACACTGAATGGATAATCTAATCTCCGCATACTATCGTTTCTTTCTAACGTAATTTCAAATCTAGGCAAATAAGGCTCAACTGATATAGCAACAGTATCTGAAGCATCGAGACGATCATTACCGCCAATTTCAAAAGACAAAACGTAGTCGCCATCATCTAGTGTGATGTCGTTTGAAGTAAGTGTACTAACAGGTATTCTCGTTCCACCAGTACCATCAAGATCTATGCACAAACCGTCAGCGGTAGAACACTCCAAACCGAACCCATCATTGCTGCGAACTAAATCTACGTTTCCTTCAATATTGAATTGCGAAAGCGACGGCACGTTCACGTATGTTTCACTTACTACGAAGGATTCTGACGTAAATAGCGCTGAATCTCTGTTATCAAACTCAGCCTCGAAGTCTTCAAAAAAACTATTAAGATTCTGCGAGATACTAGGATCACAGGTTTCAACACCATTCCATCCAAAACCATCACCATCTGCATCGATACAAACACCCACTACAGGTTCTTCATTGTTTCCTCCTGTAGGGTCACAGGTTTCAACACCGTTCCATCCATAACCATCACCATCTGTATCAACACATGCACCCACTACAGATCCTTCATTGTCTCCGGCTGTGGGGTCACAAGTTTCAACACCATTCCATCCATAACCATCACCATCTGTATCAACACACGCAGCCACTACAGATTCTTCATTGTCTCCTGCTGCAGGTTCACAAGTTTCAACACCATTCCATCCAAAACCATCACCATCTGTGTCAATACATGCATCCACTACAGATCCTTCATTGTTCCCTCCTGTCGGGATATTTATACGCATCCCTGTAAAGCCCATATTCTGAAAATCATTCTGATTGTTTGATCCTTTCAAAACGACCTCAAGACTTTTCGCTATCACAGGAGGATTAACTGCAAAGTCCTCCGCAAAAATTGGAGTACCACCTAAACTTGGAGTTAGTTCCAAGGTACCTGTGTTATTGGATTCGGAGTCTAAAAATTTTACCTCAATCAAATCCACATCAAAATTCTCCGCTGTATAATTCCAAAAATGAATAGAGGTAATTAGATGGTCTTCCCCTATGTCAAAAATTACTTCAAGTTGTTCTCCTGTATGCCAAATATGAGATTGCTGTGTATGTACCTCACTGGAACTCGCGCTGGGCGCGTCAATGACATTTTGAACACTACTTGTGTTGTTCAAGGTGCCGACGGTATTTGGACCAAATTCAACAGACATATTTGCTTCGTTGAAGTAAATAGATTGCCCGAACGCGTTATGGGTAACAAGCACGCAAAGTGGTACTACATAAGCCAAAAATCTAAACATCTTGGTTCTCCTTGTAGAGTTTTCACAGTCCTGACAGCTGAAGAATATAAATTATCCATGAGTGATGCTTCATTACAGATGGAGAGCACCCCACAACGCCAATCATAAACTAAGAGAAGTAAGTTATTGTATTAATAGCAATTATAACCTTTACACTGCTTGGAATAACCCAATAAACACCACGTTTAGATAGCACAAGATCGCTGTTCATTCTGAAATCGATCAGCAAGCACAACATTCACGGCATGCGCTGAATATGCGTATATGTTGCTGTCGTACCATGCCAAAATACTAGCTCAAGGCCTTAGTTCTGTCCGATGGTCAAACATGTATCGAGACCTAAAGTATAATGGCGTTGTCAATTCGGAATTGGCTGGCCTCAGCCGTTATTCGCTCGGTCACTATAATCGATACAAACTCACCTTTGACCAGGACACAGAACACAGCCATGCCAACACACAGATCCGGTATTAGTTTAATATTGATGCTCAATGAATGGAGTTATGCGCTATGAAAGCAATAAGACAGTACATACCGGCGAGGAGCCTGCGTACTACTTTTGTGAGCGCCCTACTTCCACTACTCTTGATAACTAATGCATCAGCACAACAGAGTCTACTCGACCGGCTCCAAAAAGGGATTGATGACGGTTCGCTGAAGGGCTTACATAGTGTTATGAGCATTGCAGACAATGAGCTTATTGCCTCGGCCTATTTCAAGGGGGAAGACGAGCTCTGGGGTATGCCTCTGGGTATGAAAACGCATACGCCTGATACCGAGCACGATTTGCGCTCAGTGACTAAAAGCATTGTCGGACTTCTCTATGCCATTGCCCATGACAAAGGTATCGTACCTGATCCGAGCACCAGTCTTTACGCACAATTTCCAGAGTATGAAGATCTCACCAGTGACAATGCCCGTAAAAAAATAAAAATAGAACACGCATTAACAATGACGATGGGCATCGCTTGGGATGAAACACTGCCCTATAACGACCCGAGAAACAGCGAAATCGCGATGGAGAATGCATCTGATCGCTACAGGTATGTTTTAGAGCAAGCCATCACCGGTGAGCCGGGAGTTAAGTGGAACTATTCTGGAGGAGCAACGGCAATCATCGGAAAATTGATCGCGCGTGGTGCTGGCATGTCTCTAGACGAATTCGCCAAAGAAAACCTGTTTACGCCCATGGGCATCACGAAATTCACGTGGGTCAGAGGACGTGATAACGAGCCTTCTGCTGCATCTGGTTTACGAATGCGTGCACCTGACCTTGCAAAAATTGGCCAACTGATAGTTGATGGCGGCATGTATAAAGGCAGTCAGATAGTCTCGGAGAAAGCCCTGACAAATATGCTGAAGCCGCACGTACAAATAGACTCAAATTTCCAGTATGGCCATTTTTGGTATCTGCTTGGGCCGGTCGAAAAGCCAATTCTAGCTGCAGCATTCGGCAATGGCGGTCAACGCTTGTCAGTCAATGCTGAACAAGGTCTTGTAACAGTTATCTTTTCGGGTAATTACAATCAGCCAGACGATTGGAAGCTGCCGGTCAAGGTGATCGAAGACTACATCGTACCCGAGCTTCGGAAAGCTGGAAAACTCTAACCACTCTCTACCAGTACTGCTTTGGATTGGCAGGATTTTCAGGATAAATCCCTGTTTACAATCGCACAGTATAGACGCGCTACTTGTTAACGGATACTCAGCTATCCAGCACTTGAATCTGTTAATGAATATAAAGATCGCAGAGCTAAGTCAAAATATCTGAAAGTGCAGATAGTAACCAGAACTAAATACAACCGTCATCCCAATAAGGAGGTCCCAACCCGTTAAGCAATGTGATGAGGTCGGCATCCGTGGTAGTGAAACATTGATTGCCATACAATATTAAGAAAGTACTATTGCTCGTTATACTATTGCTAACAATGTCCAAATTTCCGCTTAGTTGATTGTTTGAAACATTAATGAGTGTCAAATTTAGGTTACTAATCGTATCCGGTATATTTCCAGTTAGTAGATTCAAAGACAAATCTACAATGGAAAGCGATGGCAAGTTTCCAATACCAGCCGGGATGTTCCCTGACAAAAAATTCTCCTGCAAAAACAGTTGAACCAGTGAATCCATGTCACCGATTGTGTCCGGTATAAATCCATCCAGGGCGTTGTCGCTTAGACTCAGTACTGCAAGATTACCCAGACCACTGATCTCGGCTGGAATCGGGCCGCTCAATCGATTGCCGTGTAAGTACAGCACCTCGAGATTACCAAGATCACGGATCTCGGGCGGAATCGAGCCGCTTAAATAATTATCAGTTAAGTACAGCACCTCAAGATTACTCAGGTTGCCAACTGAAGCGGGTATTGTTCCCGTTAGTTGATTGGAGGAAAGTCTCAGTATCGCTGTAGCATGCAAGCTGCCGATGCTATCGGGCAACGGGCCGGTCAGGTTATTCTCAGAGAGATCCAGCTCGTAAATGGCATCATCTACGCAACTAACCCCGTGCCAGTTGCAGGGGTCAGTGGAGGTGGCCCATTGATTATTGTTGTTCCAAATGCTGCCACTGGTTGAAGCGTATATATCCAGTAAAGTATCGCATTGGAGTTGATCGATTTGTGTGCTGACTTCTACTCCGTTTATTAAGCAGGTATTTGCGTCTGATTGCCCAATGTTGCCGGAATCAGTTACAAGGCAGCTATGATAACCATTCCAGCCCCACCCGTCTCCATCGGTATCGATACAACCAGACTGCGTATCGATCAGGCACGAAGATTGTCCATTCCATCCCCAGCCATCCCCGTCTGTGTCTATACAGGCGTTGTCGGCGATTGCATTAATAAGGCAGGTATCAGTACCGTTCCATCCCCACCCGTCACCATCCGTATCAGTACAAAATTGTGTCGAGAGTTCCGGTTGTGGTCTCAGGTCTTCTGAAAGTCTGCACGAGCCTGAACCATCCCATCCCCAGCCATCACCGTCAGTGTCTATGCAAACTATCGGTTGAATACGACAACTACCAGTACCGTCCCAGCCCCAGCCGTCACCATCGGAATCAAAACAGTTGGTTGTTGTGTCTTGTGCAAATGAAGAGTTTTGGATGGCAAGAGTTAAAAGAAATGGTATGGCGAGAAGTCTAACTACGCCGCGTTGGTCGAGTACCATAAATCTGCTCATCTGTTAGCTGAATATGAACTGACGTTACGTCATGACATTTATCTCGTCAAGTAATATATGTGAAGAGTGTTCTACTGTTCAGCATAGACAAGAGGATCGGTGTGCAAAATGTGATTTTTGCCCGATTGCTTATCTTATAGAGCCGAAATTTCGTAGTAGGGATGAAACCTAGTTCAAGTAGAAAACATACGAGTATGTCGAAGGTTGAATTAACAGCGATGGCCGCAAAGGGCACATGATTCCTATACGTCAATCTCCTGTAAAGAGTTCTATGTTTATATTTTCGAAAAAGAAAGCCACGCAATACCGTCTGTTGGAACGCGCTAAATCATGATGTCGTATTTTCGTAGGGCGGATAAGCATGCGCATCCATCAAACCACCGCAACAAACACTACAAAATTTACTGCGCATAAGGTCGCCAGATTGACCGGAAATCTACGTATCTAACGTGCCGCACATGGATGGATGCGCAAGCTTATCCCCCCTACGGCGATGATGTCTGAAACAAGCAGATAAACTAGCAACCAGCAGTGTGGGCACTTTGCTGTCTGTGCTCAGTTACCAACTAAATCGATTAGCTAACAACAACCTTCCGGGCCTTAACCGAAGATGATGGTGGCATACCAGACCATCAGCCCGGCTTAACCAAAGCGCTTTAAAGTCTTTGCCCGGTCTGGTAGTCAAACAGGTGGCAAATTGATGCAGGTATTGCAACATGCACGGTACGGCCGATATCAGTGCGGAAGTCTTTAGGTGCTTTGACGGACAACAACGCGCCGCCTGCTCGCATAGTCACCATGGTTGCCTCCCCCAACAATTCCATTGAATAAGCCGGTGCTACTGCATTACCACCCTCACTGGCTATGTGTGCGTCTTCTGCACGAAAGCCAAGCGTTATATCGCCGCTGATATCAGTTCGCAATCCGTCAATCGTGACATTATCTCCTCGAAATACACCCTGATGTAAATCACCACTTAATAGATTCATCGCCGGCGACCCGATAAAACCTGCAACAAACGTGTTGACCGGATTTTCATAGATGGCAGTCGGTGTATCAACCTGCTGCACCACACCTTTGTTCATCACAACAACGCGGTCTGCCAGAGTCATTGCTTCTATCTGATCATGGGTGACATAAATCGTGGTGGTTTTGAGTGAGTGCTGCAGGTTCTTAATCTGGGCGCGTGTAGACACTCTGAGCTTTGCATCCAGGTTAGACAACGGTTCATCCATCAGGAATACCGTTGGCTCTCTAACAATGGCTCTTGCCAGTGCAACCCGTTGCCTCTGTCCGCCTGAAAGCTCTGCCGGTTTACGGTGCAGAAAATCTGTGAGCTCTACCATCTCAGCCGCCCGCATCACACGCTCTTTATGCGAGCCAGCATCAATCTTGCGGACTTTTAAAGGAAACCGGATATTCTCATAGACAGTCATATTTGGATACAGGCCATAGCTTTGAAACACCATAGCGACATCACGATCTTTCGGCTCCAGCTTGTTAACCAGCTTATCGTCGATGTAGATCTCGCCCTCGGTAACATGTTCGAGCCCTGCGACCATTCTCATGGTCGTGGTTTTTCCACAACCGGACGGACCTAACAGCACAAGGAATTCCTGATCGGCGATATCGAGGTTAAGCGAATCAACACCAACAAAACTGCCCCAGCGTTTAGAAATATTTTTGAGTTTAATCTGAGCCATAGGAACGCTAACCTTTTACCGCACCGGCAGTCAGGCCACTGACAATTTGCCGTTGGAAGAATAGCACCAGAATAAATAGTGGTGCAGTCGCAGATACCACTGCGGCAACTGCAAACATCACATTGCCCTGCACTTGTGTCGTGCCGAGAAAGCTGCCTATTTTCGGCACCATGGTCTGATTGTCCTGACTGAGCAACATCGTTGTGATGGCAAAGTCGTTGTAAGCCAAAAGAAAACTAAACAGTCCGGTAGTTATCACCCCTGGCCACATTACGGGAATGATCACATGCCTGAAAGCCTGAAATCGCGTACACCCATCGACCATTGCACTTTCATCCAGATCTTTCGGGATGTTTAAAAAGAACGAATGCAGCATCCACAGCGTAAAGGGTTGATTAATAGCAACAAGAACAACAATTGTTGTTGGCAGTATGCCCCACACATTCAGCTCAAAAAATGGCAACAGGTAGCCGGATACCAGTGTAATGTGCGGCATAGCACGGAAGACCAATGCGGCAATCAGAATCCAGAATGTGTAACGAAAAGTAGAACGCGAGAGTGCATAGCCACCCAAGGTGCCAAGCGTAAGCGAAATGATAACCACAAAAAAAGTAACGATCATTGTGTTAATCGCTGCGCGCCAGAATTCCTCCTGAACCCATGCACCATAGTAGCCGGCACCGGTAAACGCAGAACCGGTTTGTTCTATTGTGCGCTCCCCGGACAGTGCAAAGGACCAGTCCACTTTGGAGAAGAAGTCTGCCTCTACCTTGAACGACCCCCATAGTGTCCACAGAAACGGGAACGCAGCCAGCACAATCCAGATGATGACGAACGCACCCAGAAAAAGACGCAGTAACGGGCTTTGCCTTGGTTGTGCAGTATTTTCCATCAGTGCACCACCTTGTACTGCCGCCAGGTGCGTACAAGCACTGGCATTAACAAAATACACACACCCAATATGGTGAGCATAGAGGTCGCAGCTGCTGATCCAAACAGTTGCTGCTGACCGAACAAGTCGTTATAGATAATCCAGGACAGAGACGTAGCACTGGCCGAGGCATTGAATCCGACGACGGGCTCAAACACTCGAAAGTTATCCATTAGCTGAATCAACGCGACGAAAGTCACTAACGGCGCGAGATGCGGCAACACAACATACCTGATACGCTCCCAACGACTGGCCCCATCGATCATTGCCGATTCAAGAGTATCCTGCGGAACAGTCTGAAGACCTGCGTAAAACACTACGAAGGCGAACGGTGCAGAGTGCCAGACACCATAGACCAGCAACATTATCCAGGTTAGAAACGGTGAGGCTTTAAGGGACAGATTCGGATCATTAAAAATATGCTGTATCGCAGAACCTATCACTCCGTTAGCGTCGACCATCCAGAACAGCACCAATGACCCAATCAGCGGCGTTACTATCATTGGTAACAAAGAGACAAAGATAACTGAACCACGCATGATTCTGGGTATTGCGTTTACGGCGACTGCGATACTGAAACCCAGCACAATTACCAGTGGAGTAACTACAAACGTATACGTGAGCGTAAATGCAAGCGCTTTGTAGAACGGCAGATTATACAGCCCACGAATAAACGAGAAAAAACCCTCGCGTTCCTGCCATTGAGTTTTGACAACTTCAAACGCCAGATGGTTTCGATTTAAATAGGTCTCAAGCCCGATATACTTACCGAGCGGTTGCGCCTGCCTGAGCTCAGCTGTCGCTTCGGCATCAACCCGCATCTCTGTGGTGCAGTTAAACGGTCCGCAGGTTTCAACCTCAGACATCACTTTCGGGTGTTCAATGTGCACTGACTGCAGGATTACAGAAACTATCGGCAGCGCGATAAACAGCAGCATTGCCAGTGCAGAAGGAAGAATGAACCAGAAAAATGCCCGATGCGGCATAGGAGGTCTCTAAGGAATGATCTAATGGCCAGAGACATTCATAAAGGATAAAGCTTACAGAATGATCTACGGGCTACAATCCAACGGGGAGAGAACTCTCCCCGTTGTACTACTACATGCAAACTTACTCTAGAAAGCCCGCTTCTTTTGCAGCTGCGTTGTAAGCTGCTTCCATATCTGCAAGTGCGGTAGCCGCATCTTCACTACCCTGCAGAAACTCAACAATCTCCGCACCGGCTGCAGTATGCAGCGCGCCGATGTAAGGCAGCATTGGATAAGGCTTGGCTCCAGCCTGAGCTGAGGCGGCAACACCAACTGCTTTAGCACCCGGTGTGTAGCCATCGATCAACCAAACGGCTTCATCAGGGTTGGCATTTGCCATCTCGGTGGTCACACCATTCATCATTGCTATAAACGTTGCCTCTGCATCTTCGTCACTGGTGTTCGCTGCAATCGCGAAACCATCCCACCACAGTGTGGTTGCGGGCGTGTCACCCAACATTGGTGCGCTTGCGAAGGCAGTACCCGCAACGATCTCTTCGGTTGAGCCTTCGTCATCCAGTACCGCACCGGCACGTGAACCCCAAAGATTGGATAGTGCAGCGTTGCCTGCTTCCCACTCAGCCTGCACTGCATTTGAATCGAACGTCAGGTAGTCAGGATTCATATACTCAGTCAGAGACTTAAGCATCTCAAGCGTCTTCACGCCATTGTCATTGTTAATGTCAAGTTCTGCTGAGCCCGCTTTAAACATATCGGCGCCGGTACCCATATACATGTTGACGAACTCTTCACCCAGGTTCCATCCAGACTTGAACGTACCAATGTAAGGGTAGTCCATCAGGCCTTTGTCTTTGATGGCTTTGGCCGCCGCTAAAACATCATCATAAGTTTTTGGTACTTCGACGCCAGCTGCTTCAAGAATATCTGAGCGATAGAAAAGATGTTGTGCGTTTGCCATAAACGCTACTGCCATTACTTTTCCGTCAACAGTAATGAGCTGGTTCTTGGCAAGCGAGCCACCGTGCTTTTCAACCAGATCATCGATGGGTCGTACCAGACCATCATTCATCAACGTAACCAATGTGCTGTTGGCAACTATTACTGTGGTGTACTCGGACGGGTCGCTGGTTAATGCCGCGACCATAATGTCTTTGTGGTCTTTATTGTGGTTCTTGGAGAATTCCACACCACCACCAGCACACGCCTCTGCACCTCCCACTACAGCATGCAACGCCGGAAAATCATTGGCAAGAATACTTACCGTGCCTTTTTCGATCCCGCACCCATCTGCGTGTGCTGTACCAAGGGAGGCGAGCAGCAGTGACCCGGCAACCAGGGTTTTCTTGAATATAGTCATACATAGGCTCCTAAGAATTCCAGAATCAGCGCCACGCGCTGGACCGTTCGATAATGGCCGACATCGCAGTCGTATGCAATACGACAATTCCACCAATTACGGCGTTTTGACGGGTCACCCGCTACTTGTTTTCCAGATACGACGCTATTGTTTCTAAGCTGTGACCGGTGCCGCGCCTTGCGCGCCGCATCAGGTCCGTGTCAGTATTTCTCAACCCTTCCGCACTGAATTCTCATCCGGGCTCTCCACTTGAACCACGTATCTTCGTCATCCCCCGGGCGCACTATCCCGGAAACTGTTATCGAGCTAACTGACATACATAAAAGCTACGGGGATCTTGACGTACTCAAAGGGATATCGCTAAAAGCCAAACGCGGTGATGTTACCGCCCTGATCGGCTCGTCCGGCTCCGGTAAAAGCACCCTGCTTCGCTGCGCCAATCTGCTCGAGATACCTGCCAGCGGTGAAATAGACTTTATCGGCGAGCGAGTTAAGTGGAAGAACTCCCGTCACGGCAGAACACCGGCTGATCAAAATCAGGTACGCCGAATGCGCACAAATCTCTCCATGGTGTTTCAGCAGTTCAATTTGTGGGCGCATATGTCTGTGCTGCAAAACGTGTCGGAAGCACCGGTCAGTGTATTGGGGAAAAGTCGCCATGAGGCAGAGGAGCTCGCGCTGAAGCTGTTGGACAAAGTCGGTATCGCAGACAAGGCCGGTCAGTACCCGGCGCAATTATCCGGTGGACAACAACAGCGCGCGGCAATTGCCAGAGCGCTGGCCATGGAACCCGCGGCTATGCTGTTTGATGAACCCACCAGCGCGCTTGATCCGGAACTTGAAGCAGAGGTGGTTCAGGTCATTAAACAACTGGCGCTGGAGGGCAGCACGATGATTATCGTTACCCACGATATGAAGCTTGCGTATGAAGTTTCAAACCATGTGATTTTTCTGCATGACGGCCATATTGTCGAGCAGGGAACTCCGGAAGAAGTACTGGTGAATACTCAATCCGATCGACTCAGGTCCTTTCTGCAGTCTACCGGTTCCCTACGTTAGAACTATCTCAGGAACCAATATTATGCGTTGGTACTTCGATTACATCTCCCCCTACGCCTACCTGCAAAGCACAAAGCTTAAGCATCTGGACTCGCAGCAGCCTGTTATCTGTACGCCTGTGCTGTTTGCAGGATTGCTGAAGCATTGGGAAAACCTTGGCCCTGCTGAGATAGCACCGAAGCGAAAGTGGACTTTCAGGGACGTTGCATGGCAAGCGAACCATGATGGTATAGAACTCAACTGGCCGCCTGCGCATCCGTTCAATCCGCTGCCACTGTTACGGCTTGGCATAGTGCACAACAACAGCATAGAAGTGGTCACGCGACTGTTCCGGTTTGTCTGGGTTGAAGGCAATCTGCCGCACGATGAAGCAGCATTCGCCAAGCTATTGAGTGAGCTCAACACAAAGCCCGAGCAATTGCAGGCAGACAACATAAAACAACAACTGATGGAAAACGGAGAGCTCGCGGTTAATCAGGGCGTATTCGGTGTCCCTACGCTGGAAATACGCAACGAACTCTTCTGGGGATACAACGCAACCGAAATGGCAGAGCACTACCTTGCGAAAGACGACAGCTATCCGACAAAGCTTATTGCAGCCGCTGATGCACTACCACAAGGTGCCGGCAGGCAGGCTACAGCATCACCTCATTCAAAACCGCCAGCAAAACCACAAGTTGCACAACGAGATGGCCCGCGCATACCGTTAAAACCGATTGATCTGGCTGAGCCTGCTGATCTGGTTGCCGCAATCAGGAAGAGACGCGGCGGGCAACTTATAGAGCTCGACAGGCTCTTACTCTACAGTCAGCCTCTGTCTGAAGGCTGGAATCACTTTGTCGGCAACATTCGGCAGCACTTTTCAGTGCCACAAGTGTTGCGCGAGCTCGCCATGTGCACAGTGGCCGTGCTGAATGATGCCGAGTATGAGTACTCGCAACATGCACCGTTGTTTATCAAGGCTGGTGGCAGTGCAGAAAAAGCAGCGCTCATCAGGCAGCCGGATGCCGCTATCACCAACAACGCTTTCTCTCACGAAGAACAGCTTACTATTGCATTAACTACTCAGCTAACCCGAGACGTAAGAATTGATGACGCATTGTTTGAACAGGCGGTACAACACTTTGGTCATGAACACCTGGTAGAGCTCATTGCCACAATTGCCGCCTATAATATGGTGTCACGATTTCTGGTTGCATTTGAACTGCATCCTTAAATTTTCACAAAACCGTTTCCGTCAACCCACCTTCAAAGGGAATAGTCATGGCAAAGAAATATAAAAATGACGTAGACACCAGCGACTGGTCACTCGCAAACTATGAGTTTGACGGCAGCACCAGATTCTCGATAAAAAAATCACCGAACAAAGTCGAACCGCTATACGACTCTAAAAAAGACTACAAGCAGAAGCTGCGTTCGATTGTTACGCGCATCGATGAACTGATGGAAATTATGTATGCGCAAAATCGGCACGGTCTGCTGCTGGTATTTCAGGCCATGGATGCAGCCGGAAAAGATGGCACAATAAAAAGGCTGTTAACAGGCGTCAACCCGGCAACCATACAGGTGTATTCGTTTAAAAAGCCAAGTGCCGAAGAGCTTGATCACGGCTATCTGTGGCGAATTATTCAACGCATGCCGGAGCGAGGCAGACTGGGTGTTTTCAACCGTTCTTACTATGAAGAAGTGCTCGTGGTCAGGGTGCACCCGGAGATTCTGACAGAATATCAGCAACTTCCGGTAGAGCTTACCGACAACCTGGAAGAAGTATTCGAGAGCCGCTTTGATCAGATTCGTAACTTTGAAAAATACGCCACCGACAACGGTATTAAGGTAGTAAAGTTTTTCCTTAACGTATCACAAGAGGAACAGCGGCAAAGACTACTTGCACGACTGGATAACCCGGACAAACACTGGAAGTTTTCCACTGGCGATGTTGATGAACGCGAACACTGGCCCGCCTACATGACAGCATTTGAAGATTGCATCAATGCAACTGCCGCCTCTCATGCACCATGGTATGCGATACCTGCAGACGATAAGCTCAACATGCGCCTGCTTGTTGCGGCAACTACACTCGCAGAGCTTGAAAGCATGAAGATTGACTGGCCGAAAGCTGACAAAAAGCTGCTGCAGAATATGGAATCGATTCTTGAAAGACTGGCAAAGTAGCGTTCAGGTAGTTCGTCAAGCGGGATAGACCAGGAGGGTTAGATCGCATACGACTACGTGGAACTAGAAAGGACCTTGCAATGACTGAAAGCTTCTTCACCACTGAAGACAATATCTGGTTTCAACCCACCAGCCATACCCGGGGTCCGTGGCACGAAGATCACTGTCACGCAGGCCCACCTACTGCGTTACTTGCCAGAGCAGTTGAGCAACTGAACCCGGATCAGCAACTGGTAAGAATTACCGTCAACCTGATTCGACCGATCCCGTACATCGGGTTTTCAATAGCTGCAGAGCTAACCCGCAAGGGACGCATCGTTACAACCAGTGCTGCCACCCTTACAGACAGCGATGGTAAAATTTGTGCGACGGCTGTAGCGCTGCAAATGACACCACAACCGAATCAGACACTTCCATCACATGCTGTTGCCTATGGTAAACACTCAGACGCTGCCGTTGGTGACTTCCCGATCCGAAAAACACTGCACGACAAACCGGCGTTTAATGGCAGCGGTGTCACGGTCAAGTATCCGCAAGGTCAGGACCCGGAACCGGGTCCAACGATTGCATGGATGAAAACCGTCCCGCTTCTGGATGATGAAACACCCAGCGCTTTTCAACGTATATGCCCGCTGGCAGATTGTGGCAATGCATTCAGTCGTAATGCAGAGCCCGGTGAATTCAACTTTATGAATCCCGATCTCACCATTTTGCTGCACCGCGAGCCGTTAGGAGAATGGCTGGGAACCAACGCGACCGGATACTGGGAAGATTCCGGTATCGGCATGGCAGACGCGCAACTGTTCGATGAAAACGGTTCTGTCGGCAGAGCCCTGCAAACGTTACTGATTCGCAAAACCTGACAAAACGGTAGCGGACTCAAGTGAGACACACAAGCGCCGCTATCGACCTGACCAACAGAACGCACGAGCAAACCATGAAAAAGCATATGACTGGCCTCGCTCAAATCAGCCTGCTAGCAGTTATCGCTGTTACTCTGGTTCACTCTACGCACGCAACCGCTTGCGAACTACACGACAACCTGACGCTGCAAAACAGCTTTGGTGACTTTCATTTGCCATCCGTGGGTGACAACGCCACCAACATTGTGCGGGTATACGGTGAGCCCCTACGAAAGCTCAATGGCATCAATGGCCTGAATGTCTGGGACTATGGAAGCTTCAGAGTGATGTTAAAAAATAACAGAGTCACCTTTGCCGGCATGTGGTAGCCGATAAACACAGTCCATTTTTACTTTCGCCAGCAACAGTGGCGCTATTTAAACTCCAGAAATCACCAACCCTGGCGGTGCCCTCAGAGTATTTGCTGCCTCGCTTTGATATCCCCGCATTGATACCGGACAGGTGCCAAACACCGCTTCATTTGATTATGCGGACCAGTATCGTCCTTATTGGCATCGCCCGATAACCGCCAACAGCAACATTTCAGTGCTACAAAAGCGTGACCTGCTTCCGCCTGTACCGTGGACCAGTGCCACCGTTGCCAGCATCCGAACAATACATGTCTCATAATCGTTACATATAGAGCTTCGACGCGTACAGCTATGCCTAAATCGGGCATAACTCACAGCCAGAATCACGCTATGTCAATAAACTGCCGCCTTTCTTCGGACAGGCGTAACAGTGATGCAGCACTCAGCTGGCTACGGCAGATTTTTAAAAGCGCTGTTCTCAATCGTGCTTCTTTGCGGAATCAGCGCTGCGCCTGCTCACTCCAGCGAATATACCCACCAAACGCAATTGGCTGTTAACGGTCAAATACTTACCCTGCTGCTGGAACCGAGCCGCGTCTCACATTCACTTGACGTACTGGATAACAACGGCGCTCGACAGTCAGCACCGGTAAGAACCTACGTTGGTAAAATCAAGGGAGATAAAAACTCCTGGGTACGTCTGACAAAAAGCATCAACCAGGTCGATGGCGTTATCTCACGCTACGGCAAGCGATTTCGTTTTCACCAAACCGGCAACCGACCAGCTACTGTAAAGCCTCTGGCGGATAATCACGATCATCGCGTGACGCTTACCTCTGACAACCAAACCAACGCGTCTTTAAATATCTTGCCACCTGTAACGCGTGTCGCAAGAATTGCGATTGTTGTAGACAGTAAATATAACGCTCGCCATAACGGCAGAGGCCTTGAGTATGCACTGGGATTGATCAACTCTGTTGATGGAATCTTTCGTGAAGAGTTCGGCCTTGCATTACAGGTAGAGACAGCTATCAATATTACCGATACACAGTCTGATCCCCTGGATTTCGGCAATGTGGTTATTGAGAAGATGTTAAGGGGTTTTCGTGATTACCGAATGAATACCCCACTCATAGGTAAAGACGTAAGTCTGGTACATCTATTCTCCGGCAATACGCCAATCGATCAGCCGGTAGGATTGGCGTGGATTGATACCGCTTGTCGCACCGACGGTTATGATGTCGGACTGTCAACTCACTATGAACATGACATTCTGCTCGCGGCACACGAGCTGGCCCATAACCTGGGTGCGCTGCATGACACCGATACTGCCTGTGCAGCAAGCTCTGACAAAGTGATGTGGCCCTACATTTCATCTGCTACGACACAACAGTTTTCAAGTTGCACAATCGCATCAGTGAAACGATCTTTAGCAAATAGCTGTCACGCACCGGCAATGGAACAGGAACTGGCAATGACAGCCCCGCCGCTTAACACACAACACAATGGTGTGTTGCACAACAAACCCGCAGCGATGCTGGCGGTTGAATTACCTGATCACAGTCACAAGCCGGTTAAACGCTTTAAGTAGTGTGCAAACCATTGCGATGGCGACGTATCTGCAGCGCGATAGAATCGATATCCCGTAGTCGTTTAATTTCCGGAAACAACTCACGCGCACCAGCGTACTCCCGTACCAGATAGCACAACCATTGTTTGGTTCTATTACCCGCGTATTTAACGGGTAGATCAGCAGCCGTCTGCAACAACTGCTCAAGTAATTCCAACACATCAGGCCACGCGAGTTTTTTACCCGAGGCAGGTTTTTTACCCGCAGCGTTGCTGCCGTCAGATTTGCCTTGCAAAGAAGATCTAATTTGACAGGCAAGATCAGGCATTGCCAGCGCACCGCGGCCCAGCATCAAGTCAAAACAATCACTGTCAGATTGTGCCATTTCTGCATCGCAGTCTGTCCAGATTTCACCATTCACAATAACCGGAATTGTCAGCTGCTCTCTAACCTGCTTCACCTCTCGCCAGTGCGCAGGTGGCTTGTAACCGTCAAGCCGGGTGCGGGCATGTACACATAACTCGGTTGCACCGGCCGCCTCGATACCGGTAGCAATCTGCATCAGGTTGTCGGTGTTATCAAAGCCGAGGCGAATCTTGGCGGTTACCGGAACCGATGGATCGATCGCATCCCGCACTGCCGCCACAATGTCGATCACACGGTCCGGTGTTCGCAACAATGAAGACCCGCCACCATGGCGGTTAACGGTTTTTGCCGGACAACCAAAATTAAGATCGATGCCGGGCGCACCGAGTTCAACCAGCCGCTTTGCATTAAGTGTAATACAGTGATGGTCTGTACCAAGCAGCTGCACGTAGACGGGCACACCAGTATCGGTCATACCACCGGATTCAAGCTCCGGGCAGTATTTTAAAAACACCCGGTCTGGATACAAACTGTTGGTAATGCGAATAAACTCAGTCACACACCGGTCGTATCTATAAACCGAAGTGAGAATCCTGCGCATATGAAAATCGGTAACACCCTCCATCGGTGCAAGCATGATTCTCATAACCGGGCCCCGGTATGCAACTCAACCCCGGCAACTACATTGGCTTTAACGGGCATACCTAGTCATGACTTTTTGTTGCAGCAAAACAATCTGCAAGCGTGGTCGCTAAATCCAGCAGCCAATCGGCATAGAGATCCGCACCAGGTTCAAACGCCACTGCCAACGGATCAATCATCACCGGCTGCACGCCGAGATCGTGTGCAATACTGTTCACCACCGGTGACTGAAACTGAGGTTCAGAAATCAAACATCCAATCTGCTGCTCGGCCAGTGTATTGTGCAGTGCACGCAGCCGTTTGCCACCTGCCTGCACCTGAGGTTGCGGTGCAACAATAATCGCTTCACCAAGCCCGAATGCGTTCTCAAGATACTGTAGCGAGTCATGATATATAAGATACTGCTGTCCAACGGCTGTTGATAAAGCGGCCTTAATCTTTTCCGTAGCAGCCTGAACGCCCACGGTAAAATCTGCGGCGTTGTGTTGGTACTGATCCGCATTGGATGGATCAATTGCCGAGAGTTCACTGGCAAGTAGCGTGGCAAACTGTATTGCGTTTTGCGGGTCAAGCCATAAGTGATAATCGAGCTCACCATGATCGTGGTCGGAGTGTTTGTCGCGCGCTCGAAGCTCGATACCGACATGGTCAGCCATGCTGATCATCACAGGGTCTTTGTTTTGATTTTCTACCATCGAGGGCAGAAATCGCTCTATGCCCTCGCCGGCCCAGACAACAACCTCAGCATCGCTGACGGCTCTGATGTGTGAAGGTTTCACCTGAAACAGATGCGGGGAAATATTGCCGTCGAGCAGCAGATCTGGTTGGCTGATGCCGTCAGTCACTGCGAGCACAATACTGTGCAATGGTTTGATTGTCGCCAAAACCGATGGAGGGCCATCCGCAAATGTCGGCACCGGCCGGAATAGCAATACTGCCAGCAGCAATGCGCAAACTGAATTCGTGTGTTTCAACGGTAGGATCGGCTATGATTGGACCCCGATTATAGCGCAACGGTTGTTTGCCTACCTCAACAACCCGCACACATTCCTCCAACCGCAACCACAGGCCACCGATAAACGGCGAGTTGCGAGCGGTTCATCACCAGCCCGGCAGATACATGTTTTGAATAACAATCCGCTAAAAGAGAAGCTGATCGATGTTGTTAATCTGTCGGTCAAACGCGGCAGCAATACCCTGATCCATAATGTCAGTTTGTCTGTGAGCCGTGGTGAGATTGTCACGCTTGTAGGCCCAAACGGCAGTGGCAAAAGTACGACGATTAAGGCGATACTCGGCATTCAAAAACCGGACTCGGGATCGGTATCCTCACTGGATCGGCTCTCAATCGGCTACGTTCCACAGAAGCTTGAAATCAACTGGACTATGCCGTTGACCGTCAATCGCTTTATGCGGCTGACACAAAAATACAATGATTCAATCATTGCAGACGCACTGGCAACAACCGGTGTAGATGGTTTACAGAATCGCGAAATGGCAGCACTCTCCGGTGGCGAGTTTCAGCGGGTACTGATGGCACGCGCCATCGCATCAAAACCCGATTTGTTAGTTCTGGACGAACCGGTACAGGGAGTGGATTTTAACGCCGAGCTTGAGATCTATCAGCTCATTGCACAGTTGAGAGATGAACTTAACTGTGGTGTCTTGCTGGTCTCACATGACTTGCATATTGTTATGGCAGAAACAGATACCGTCATCTGCCTGAACGGCCATGTCTGCTGTTCCGGCTCACCTCAGGTTGTCACCAACAGCCCGGAGTTTATGGATCTTTTCGGTGCGCGTGGCTCAGAGGCATTGGCAATCTATCGTCATCATCACGATCATACGCATGGTCCTGATGGTGAAGTCATCCATGATCACACACACTAATTTTTTGTAACAACAATGTTAGATGACTTCACCATCAGAGCCATGCTGGCAGGTGTCCTGGTTGCACTGCTCGCCGCACCGTTCGGTTGCTTTGTGGTGTGGCGTCGCATGGCATACTTCGGTGACACCATGGCGCACTCTGCACTGTTGGGCATTACTGTTGCGCTGCTACTCGATATCCATGTGAATATCGGCATATTTGTGATTGCCGTGATAACTGCTCTGGCGATGGTTGTTTTGCAGAAACGATCTGATCTGTCGAACGACACTTTGCTCGGCATACTTTCTCACTCATCTCTGGCGCTTGGCTTACTCGCAGTTGGATTTATGAGTGGCAACAACGTGGATATATTGTCTTATCTGTTTGGCGATGTGCTGTCTGTAGGCCGACAGGATGTACTAATTATTGCCGCCACCACAGCCATTGCGCTGGCTATTCTTGTCTTTATCTGGAAGCCACTACTAGCGTCAACTGTAAACGAAGAACTATCGGTCGCCGAAGGCAGTAAACCACGGCACATACAACTCCTCTATCTTTTACTGCTAGCCGCTGTTATCGCCGTGACGGTGAGAATAATCGGGGTATTGCTAATCACCGCCCTGCTGGTCATACCGGCAGCTACCGCACGACGATTTGCAACAAGCCCGGAAAGTATGGCGGTGATTGCCTCGGTAATTGGTGCGATTGCAGTGATAGCAGGCCTTGCCGCCTCTCTTCAATGGGATACCGCCGCCGGACCGTCTATTGTGGCGGCGACCCTGGTGATGTTTTTATGCAGCTCGGTGATGCCGCGTCGCTAGACAAAAGCGATTGGCCGCTGCCTTTCAGCTCACCTGATTCTTAACGGTGAGCTTACCCATTAAGCTTATCTCTGCGCCTGGCTAAAAACGCCTTATGGGACTCGGGTGTGCCATCGTGAAAGCTGCCGGTCCATTGATCCCACGGCATTTCAAGGCCGCCGTAGTTGCAGGTAAAAAACCGGTGATGCAACTGGTGATGAAACGTACCCAGCGGTAACACCAACTTACCGCGAACCAATATGCCCTGATAACCCGTGTGTGTTGTGGCGGCGGACAACGTGAAGTACATCAGGTGAAATGCAATCAACAGCGGTGTTGACGGTACAACGAAATGTATCAGGATAGTGCTCAGATAAATAACATGCTCCAGGGGATGCATCGACAAACCCGACCACGGACCAACATTGGTATTTCTATGGTGAAGCGCATGTATGCGCTTATACAATTCAGTGGTATGAATTAAACGATGAATTAAAAAGAAGTGCGTGGTTTCCCACATCGGCAACAGAAATATCAACAGTACCAGCCACAACCATTGCTCCGGCATGCTCAACGCGGGGGCATAGCCGTTCGCCAGCGCCCACAACATCAATGCTTCGTACGCAGTCCACACGACCACCCCACTGGCGAGCGTCCAAAACATATTGTCGCGCACCTGAGAACCAAAGGTGAAGACTTTACTTGAAGTGGCGAACGGGCGTGCGTCATACCGGCGCTCATCACCCTGAATACGAGCGATGTAGAAATACCAGTGCAGGCCGCCAGCAACCAGACACATTAAAAACAGATTTCTCGCGAGCAAATGAAAAACCCAGCCTGGTGAGAAGCTGGTAGTTTCTGTGAGTACCGGCTCGAACAACACACTGGCTATCACAGCCAGCAGCAAAATGATCAGTCGCTCCGAGACTGGAAACCATCCGCCGACCATCCATTTGAGAACACCGTGGAAGTCAGGCGGCCAGCGGAAGTATGGAGAAACAGCCACCGGCACCGTCGGCATATAGTGCCAGGTGGACTTTGCTTTGCCTCGATTTTCCGATGGTGTTGCAGATTGATCCGGCTGCCTCAATACTGTGTCCTCAAGAGTGATTTCCTACCTGCGAATCACGCACTGCTTCGCTGACAGATACCGCGGTGCTTTTTATAGTAAGGCGACTGCCAATCTATTTACAAACTGGATCGCTCTACACATAAACTCCGCGCGCTTTCAAGGCTGCCACCCGACACAACAGCCTCACAGCTGCCATTACCTCGTTTCGAAAGCACGCTACAGGCATTTGACAAGTTCGGTGCGAAACACCTGCTAACAGCTACTTCTCTGCAGCAATATAGGCGATCCAGCACTCATGATCTTCAACATCACGAGTCTCTTCAAACTCATCTAACGCCTCATCAGTTTCGTCATCAAACTTCTGCACGTAGAAACGCACATTACTGAAGCCGGCTTCTCTAAGCACATCTTCTATTTCATGACCTCCCCAGAGGCGCCAGTTGTAACTAAACGCTTTATCCAACCGCGATTTGTCCGGAAAACGGAAGTGGATATAGCACTGCATTTCCTGGGTGAGCGGGTTGAACTTGTTTTGATCCCAGTGGTAGGTGAATTTGTCCAGCTTGTGCTTTTCAACAGAAGTCTGGTGGGCTTCAGAACCACCGTAGCCATCCAGAAACAGAATGCCGTCATCTTTTAGCGTGCGGTGAACAGCCCTGAAGTAGCGCTTGAGCACCTTGCGCTCCTGAAATATCCAGTAACTGAAATTAAACGCCAGACAGACATCTACGGGAGGTGTTTTTGCCGTTAGCACATCGCCCTTGATCAATTCAACGCGCTCGCGTTGCTTGGGCTTGAGCTTCATGTAGTTATGCTTGTGACCCCAGTCGAGTACTTCCTGATCGAAGTCGACGGCATAGGACCGGTTGGCTTTGTTGCGCTTGGTCCAGACACAGGCGCTGCGCGATGTACCGGCAAAATCCTCTCGCAGATCTACCGGCTTTTTGCCACGGATGTCTTTGTAGGTATCCTGAACGAAATCGAGTTCGAATTCGGAATCCTGTACCGACTCCTGATAAAGCTCATGGCGATCCGCTTTCTGCGCCATGGTAAGTTTTTTATTTTTCTTCTTCTTAGCCAAGAATTGAAACCTTTAGTGGGTAGTGTCAGCTTTTTATGCCAACGCCTTTGTTCATTAGATGAAGTGCAACAGATGCCAATAGTAGTATAAAAATCACGATAACGAAAAAAGACCACCAGATCGGGAAGTCGGATGAGCCTAGAATACCGTGTCTGAAGCCGTTGATCATGTACAGGACCGGATTAACCAGGGATACCTTGTACCAGAATTCAGGTAGCAGCTTGACAGAGTAAAAGATGCCACCGAGGTATGTTAGAGGCGTTAACACAAAGTTTGGTACGATAGAAATATCGTCGAAGCTCTTTGCGTAGACGGAGTTTATCACGCCACCGATAGCGAACAGAGTCGAGGTAAGCACCACCACCAGGATTGTGGTGACCGGATTCTCCACCGTGATTCTTGTGAAAAACAGAGACACCGCGGCTACCAGCGCACCGACACACAAACCGCGACAAACACCACCCACGACAAATCCCGCCAGAATTACCCAGTTGTGCACCGGTGCGATCAGCATCTCTTCGATATGGTGCTGAAACTTAGCGCCGAAAAACGAAGAAACTGCGTTTGAGTAGGAGTTAGTGATGACTGCCATCATGATAATACCGGGCACGACAAAGTTTATATAACTGTGGCCGTCCATCACGCCGATCCGCTCGCCGATCAATGTGCCGAATATCATCATATACAACACGGCACTGACTGCCGGCGGTACAATGGTCTGTACCCAGATACGCATAAATCGCCTGATCTCCTTGGTGACCAGTGTTTTAAACGCTATCCAGTTAACTGCCGCAATAGACTGCGTGGTTGATTGATCGATTGTATTCATGATCTCTATAAATAACAAAAGCCGCTTGAAGACCTTCGGGTTGACCTATTGGATTAACCGGCCCGGTGTGACAACCGTCAGGCAGCCTCTGACTGGCTAACCAGCCGCAGGAAAAACTCTTCCAGACGATTGGACTTATTGCGCATACTGGTCACCTCAAAGCCTTGCCGTTGAAGTTGCTCAAACAGGCCATTCATCGACTGCCCCACCACGACTTCTATATCGAGACGTTTGTCTTCGCATTTCACCACTTTGTAGCCTTCAAGCACAGGTGCCTGACTTACCGAATCTTTCAGATCAAGAACAAAAGTCTGTACCATGGATCGACTTAACAGCTCACTGACCTCGCCCTGCTCCACGATCTTGCCGTTATCGATGATTGCCACATTGCGGCACAGTGATTCGGCTTCTTCCAAATAATGCGTGGTAAGAATAATGGTGGTACCGGACTGGTTTATCTCCTCCAGAAACTCCCACATAGAGCGTCTGATTTCTATATCAACTCCGGCGGTAGGCTCATCAAGAATTAGCAACTTTGGCTCGTGCATCAGCGCCCTTGCAATCATCAACCGGCGCTTCATACCCCCTGACATCTGACGTGCCGGTTCAGATTGTTTTTCCCACAGATCAAGTAACTTCAGGTACTTTTCAGCACGCGCCGTGGCCAGGGTTTTGCCAACGCCGTAGTAACCGGCCTGTGTGACCAGTATATTCATCGGCGACTCAAAGACATTAAAGTTTATTTCCTGCGGCACAAGACCAATATCGAGCTTGCAGACGTTCCGTTGCTGCTGCAAATCCTTGCCAAAGACTTTTATCTCGCCACCGCTGCTGTTTACCAGCGAGCTGATAATACCAATGGCGGTTGATTTACCCGCACCGTTAGGCCCAAGCAACGCAAAAAAATCACCCGCCTCCACCGTGAGATCAATACCCGACAGCGCTTCATGACCGTTGTCATAGGTTTTCCGTAGCTGTGATAATTCCAGCGCGTACATAACCATGCCCTACAATATAAGCGCCGCTAAGGCAGAACGAATCGGATCAGGGATGGTAACCGGACGCTCGGTTTCTACATCAACAAATACATCCGTAAAATAGCCGGTTGCACTGACGACATCACTACCTGCTATGAACAATCCAACTTCATACCGCACACTTGAGTTACCCAGCTTACCGGTTCTGAGGCCGGCTTCGAGGGTATCGGGATATTTTACCGGGGTGTGATATCGACACATATTCTCAACTGAAAAACAACGCACACCATGCTCTGCGATATCGAGCTTACTGTCGATCTCAAGATATCGCATGATTACCAGTTCAAAAAATGTCAGGTACCGGGCGTTGTTAACATGACCGTACATGTCATTGTCAGACCAGCGCGTCGGGATGGTCAGGTAGTGACGAAAGTGCTCACGTTTTTCTGTTCTGTCCAGTGGACGATCATTGGTATTGTCAGACATCTTAAATGCGTCAGCTAAGTCGAAGGATAAAGTCAGTATCGGGAACTAAAGATTGTAGTATTGCGTGCTGAGAACTTTACGATAGCGGTGGTCGATTGCTCTGCCACAGCACCTCACTACCGCCATCGGTACGAGCCAGCACTCTTGAGACAACAAACAGCAAATCAGAAAGACGATTTAGATACGTGACGCTTTCAGGGGGTAATGATTCCTCTTCCCCCAGTGCGATGACACAACGCTCCGCCCGGCGACAAACAGTTCGCGCAAGGTGACAGGTGGCAGCAGCGGGACTGCCTCCAGGCAAAATAAAATCTTTAAGCGCCGGCAGCTCATCGTTCAGTGTATCGAGCATATGCTCGAGCCACGTCACATGTTCTTCTTTGATGGCCACATGCCCGGGAATACAAAGCTCTCCCCCAAGATCGAACAGATGGTGCTGAATTTCAGTAAGCAGACTTGCGATGTTCTCCGGCGTGCCGGTTGCGATGACCATACCGATGACGCTGTTAAGTTCATCTGTGGTGCCGTAGGCGGTGACCCTCAGGCTGGTCTTCGACACCCGGGTGCCGTCACCGAGACCCGTGGTACCCGTGTCACCGGTGCGAGTGTAGATTTTTGTTAGTCTGTTACCCAACTTGCCCCCTGGCGCGTAAACACTGATAGAGTATTCTGGAGAGCCCGCATTGTGACAGATATCCGGCCGCGGTTGGAACTCCATCTATTCGGCCGTGCCTGGAACTCCATCTATTAGAATATTGTCCGACAATATAGGAGAGTCAAGGCAACGATTCATTCGTTTCCGCTCACCTCGACAACGATCACCGTATGACAGCTCACCGCCAAGCAGGCACAATTAGATCGACGAGTTCGCGAAGGGCCGCCTTATCAGCCGGTCTGTTGTGGATGACAATGGCATCCGCCCCAACAGCGCTGGCGCAGACCGGTATTAGCACGCAGTTGGATTTCAGCAATCAGGTTGAATGGCAAAAACCGGAACCCACCGGACGACTAATCATCAAGTACGTTGCCGCCGATTTGCCCTGGCAATCACCCCGAGGCAGTAAGCGTGTGTCACGCAGTACGCTACGGCAGGATCGGCAACTCCTGCTGAAACGCAAACTCACGGATAAGCGTGAATTGGTTGTGAGCGCCAACACGGATATCAAACAACTCAAGGCGCAGGCGCTCGTCATTGGCGCGCAAAGTGACGTCGAGTATGCGTCAGTGGAATATCGCCGTTACGCTTATCTGCAACCGAATGATCCGCTGTATCAAGGATCGCAAAACCCCGGTAATCAATCTTATCTGTATCAGGGCGACTACAGTATTCACGCGCCCGGTGCATGGGATATAACCACCGGCTCTGAAAGCTCGATTATTGCAATTGTCGACACCGGTGTCAGAGCCGATCATCCGGAGATCGCGAACCGTTCAGTAAGCAACCTCGGTTACGATTTCGTCTCGGCAGATATTCCCGGGGACTTCACCAGTGCCAACGACGGTGATGGCCGCGATGACAACCCCGCTGATCCCGGTGATGCGTGCAATGGCGGATCCAGCAGCTGGCATGGCACCGCCGTCGCCAGTGTTGCCGCCGGTGACAGTAATAACAGTGAAGGTCTTGCCGGCATAGACTGGAATGCGCGCTTACTACATGCCAGAGCACTGGGGATATGCGGCGGCACTGATGCAGACATTATTGATGCAATCCGCTGGAGTGCCGGCTTGAGCGTTGCCGGTGTGGCAGACAATCCGGCACCCGCGAGCGTAGTCAACCTGAGTCTTGGCGGCGCTACCGAATGCACAAAAGCATGGCAGGACGTCATAGATGAACTGACGGAACTGAACGTTGTGTTTGTGATGGCAGCAGGCAATGAAAGACAAAATGCCCTGCGATCATCGCCGGCAAATTGTGCCAATGTTATCTCCGTTGGGTCGAGCACGACCGATGGCGACATCGACGATGGTTACAGCAACCACGGATTACCCGTCACCATCGCGACCAGCGGCAGTGACATAGTAGTTGCCTCCAATGCCGGCCTGGATGCACCTGCTCCAGATGGCGATAACTACCGTACTGAAACAGGTACCAGTTTTTCCGCGGCTATCGTTAGTGGTGCAATAAGTTTGATGCACAGCATCAATCCCGACCTTGGACCGGCGGATGTACGTGCCGTGTTGCAGGATAGCGCCACCCGCTACGCAAACAATTCCAATTGTGAGATGTATTACTGCGGTGGCGGTGTATTGAATCTGGCGCGAGCACTGACGGCACTCAACAATGGCAACTACAATCGGGATCGCAATGCCGCTGTCGAGTTGATCGAGAGCCAGTCGAGCGAAATAGACTTGTTGCAGGCTGTTGACGTTACCCTCTTCGGCTTTAAAGATGTTCGATATTTTACTATTAATGTATCGCAACGGGGCTTGCTGCAAGCAGAGTCAAGCGGCACTGAAGACGTCTACGCCTATCTGCTGAACTCAGATTTAAGTGTTATCGCACTGGATGACGACAGCGGCTCGGATTTTAACTTCCGCGTTGCATCACTGGTTGATCCCGGCACGTACTACATTGCAGTTGAACGTTCGCTACACCGACGTTTCGATGCTGAGCTACAGTTCTCGATGCAGGCATCGTTAAGCGACGACGCACCGGACGCATTTGTGTTTTCGAGTGTATCCGACGCTGATGCGGACGATGTCGTTGAGTCAAATACGGTGGTTATCAGTGGACTACAGAATGAAACGGTGCTGACTGTCTCCAATGGTTTTTATTCGCTTAACGGAGATACGCTGGATAATACACCGGCCACTATTCGCAACGGAGATACCCTTAAGGTGCTGATACAAAGCTCGGGGGCTATCAATCGCACCAATACGGCAACAATCACAGTCGGCACATACAGCACCAGTTTCAGTGTCACCACCGCACCTGCTGCCAACTCGTTAACAGGCAGCACCTCTGATGATTCTAACGGTGCATCAGGCAATTCCGGTTGCACGATTGCCGCTACCGCATCGGCGAGCGCTACTTCATATGACCCGCTACTGCTGCTTTTGTTGAGTATCAGCAGCCTGACACTGATACGCCGCTCTCACCGAAGAACCTCCCTCCAGCATGCCTTAGGTAAGCCTAAGCGATAACGCCTGAAGGCGTTCCCCTGCTACAATGCCTGACAATTAACAGGCAGAGAATTGACGTGGCAGAAGAGACCATTTTCAGCAAGATTATTCGCAAGGAAATACCGTCAGAGATGCTCTATCAGGATGACCTGGTTACCGTCTTCCGCGACATAAACCCGGTTGCACCGACACACGTCCTGATTGTACCCAACAAGCTGATTCCAACAGTTGATGACATCGAACCGGAAGATGAGCTCGCTATGGGGCGAATGTTAACTGTGGCAAAAAAGATAGCCCGGGAAGAAGGCATCAGTGAAGACGGCTATCGGCTGATCATAAACTGCAAAGAGCACGGTAACCAGGAAGTGCCGCATATACATATGCACCTTATCGGTGGCAGGCCACTCGGTGGCATGATTAAACGCGATCCCGGTTGAATTCATAACATCAATACCCCTACTTGCTTACATAAATAACAACGGCAACTTACACATCAGCCCTTGAGACCGGATCACTGATCCATCCCGCAGGGTTGCCAACAGCATTAACCTCGACGATAACATCGTTCTATGACCAGAAAATTCTCCAGCACAGAAAACTATGTTGCAACCGAAGACCTTTCGCTTGCAGTAAACGCGGCAATCACCCTTGGCCGACCATTACTGATTAAAGGCGAACCCGGCACAGGTAAAACCCAATTAGCTGAAGAGGTAGCCCGGTCACTGGAAGCTCCACTGTACCGATGGCACATTAAATCCACCACCAAAGCACAGCAGGGTCTGTATGAGTATGACGCTGTATCACGGTTACGTGATTCGCAACTCGGTGATGAAAAAGTTCAGGATATTTCAAACTACATCATTAAAGGCAAACTGTGGGAGGCTTTTGAAGAAGATGCATTGTCAGTCCTGCTGATTGACGAGATTGACAAAGCGGATATTGAATTTCCTAATGACTTGTTGCTGGAGCTCGATAAGATGGAGTTTCATGTATATGAAACCCGGGAAACTATCGTCGCCAAAAAGCGACCGCTGGTGATTATTACCAGTAACAATGAAAAAGAACTTCCCGATGCGTTTTTGCGACGCTGTTTTTTTCATTACATCAAGTTCCCTGATAAAGAAACCATGCAGCAGATTGTTGCGGTGCACTATCCGTCAATCAAAAAGGATCTGCTGGATGCAGCGCTGAATGCCTTCTTTTCCATACGGGAAGTACAAGGTATCACCAAAAAACCGTCTACTTCAGAACTGCTCGACTGGCTTAAGTTGCTGCTGGCAGAAGACATCCCTGCGGACGCACTGCACGCCGATGACAGTGGCGCAATCATCCCAAAACTTCACGGTGCACTGCTAAAAAATGAACAGGACGTGCATTTGTTTGAGCGCCTGGTCTTTTTGAACAAGCGTAAGCAATAGCCGGCTGTGAAATGGTAACGGCCTGGTAGTCACACTATGTTAATCGATCTGTTGTTCCGGCTTCGCAATGCAAAAATACCTGTGTCAATCACAGAGTACCTTGCCATGCTCGATGGTCTCGACAAGGAAGTTGCCAGCTACAGCGTCGAAAACTTCTACCATTTCTCGCGCCTGTGCCTGATAAAAGACGAACGTCACTACGATCGTTTTGACAAAGTCTTCGGTGAGTATGTAGCCGGTTTACATGACTTGTTCGATGAAATTATTGGAGATATTCCCGAAGAATGGCTGCGTAAGGAAGCCGAGCGTTTATTCAGCGAACAAGAAAAAAAAGACATAGAAGCACTGGGTGGCCTGGATGAAATCATGGAGACGCTTCGCAAGCGGCTTGAAGAGCAAAAAGAACGTCATCAGGGTGGTAGCAAGTGGATTGGTACCGGCGGCACCTCGGCATTTGGTGCCTACGGCTATAATCCCGCTGGTGTTCGTATCGGACAAAAAACGGGGCGCCAGGGACGAGGCGTCAAAGTATGGGACAAACGCGAATACAAAAATCTGGATGACGAACGCGAACTCGGCACACGTAACTTCAAAGTAGCGCTCAGAAAGTTGCGACGATTCGCACGCGAAGGTGCGATGGATCAGTTCGACATAGACAGCACAATCGATGCAACCGCACGCAATGCGGGACTGCTGGATATCAAAATGGTTGCCGAAAGGCGCAACGCAATCAAACTGTTGTTGCTGTTCGATGTTGGTGGCTCAATGGATTATCACGTGACTGTTTGCGAAGAGTTATTTTCTGCCGCGCGCAGCGAATTCAAGCACCTTGAGTACTTTTACTTTCACAATTTTATCTACGAGAAACTCTGGCGGGACAACCGCCGGCGACACACCGAAACCATCTCAACCTATGAATTCATAAGGACTTACTCGGCGGACTATCGGGTGATTATTATCGGTGACGCCACGATGAGCCCCTACGAGATCATGACACCCGGTGGCAGCGTTGAACACTGGAATGAGGAAGCCGGGTCAATCTGGATAAGCCGTGTTCTAGAAAAATTCCCGCACGCAGCGTGGCTGAACCCGGAGCCTGCGGCATATTGGTCGCGTGTGCCGTCCGTCAAACTTGCTCAAGAAATTATGCAACAGCGCATGTACGGCTTGACCGTTGACGGCATCGGCAGAGCGGTAGATGGCTTGAAACTCAAGCACTGAGTAACAAAACAGGCGCAAGCCCGGCCTGCACAAAACCCGCAAATCCCACCAAAATCTCCCTGGCGTGCGAGCGCCATCTTTACGGCCGTATTGCGTGACGATTTTTTATAGCACAACTCAATCGTTAGTCTCCAAAGCTATAAATTTCGGCTGAATATTTGCAGCAAAGTTGAAGTTTTGACACAACGAACCCCCTGAGACCTGGACAACGGCAGCCCTGCAAAGTGGTTGTATTTCATGTTTAAACGAATCAAATCAGATCGAACAACAGAATTCGCCAGACCCGCCCTGCTCGAAGGCAATAGATCTGGTGATATGCCTGTGCCACTGGGCAAGTGGATATGGCCGGCATCTGCAATCGCACTGGCGCTGACGACCGCATGGAGCGCCACCCGCATCGAGGCTCAGGTAGATGCAGCCGCGCCGGAAATTCTCAGCAGCGCCGGAATCGATCCACAAAAGCTAAGTATTGATACAGACTACCGGACTGTAAATGTGACTGGTGAGTTACCAGCAAACACCAGCAATGATGACATCGAATTAATCCTCGCTGGCTACACCGAGCAAAGTGGTGTGAGAATCCGCGATGCCACTGCGCTCGCACGGCTTCCCGTCGTTGTTAAAAACACACCTGCACAGCCACCAAAGCCGATGGTTAATCCAGCACCAGAAGACGTCAGAGTCAGTGCAGTGGTGAACGATGACAAGATCACCCTGACAGGCATGGTCCCCGCACAGAGTGATCTGGAATTACTAAGCGATGCAGCGAGGGTGTCCTTTGACCCTCAAAACATCAGCAATAACCTCACTGTAACAAATAAGCCTCCCATCTCGAACAATCAGGAGTATCACCTGAACAATCTGGCAACCGTGATCGCCAGCCTTAGTGACGATATTCTCGACGCCCATATTGATCTGGATAATCACTTAATTACCGGCAGCATTACTGCCGCATCAACAAACGCCACAAACCGGATAGTGCCATTTCTACCGGCTACACTCATCAGTGTCATCACAGATCAGGAACCAACGGTAGACGCGTTGCTGCTACAGACGGCATCACCAGAATTAAAAACTGAATCTCCATCATTGTCACCCACAGTCGATGAACAGGTGAATCTACTTCAACTGAAATTGGATCAGCTTGCCGCTGAAATAGAAGCCGGCGTAGTGTTTACGTCAGGGTCGGCAACCCTACAGCCGGCGGCCAAATCAGTGCTGGATGAAATTGTCACAGCACTTTATATCTACCCGGATACAACATTGCAGATAGACGGGCATACGGATTCGCTTTCATCTGCGGCATACAACCTTTTATTGTCACACCAGCGTGCGCAAGCGGTGGCTCACTATCTGGAATCCAGCGGGATTGAAAAAAACCGGCTAATTGCAGCTGGTTTCGGTGAAACCATGCCAGTGGCAGACAACATAAACGAAGCCGGCCGAGCGAAAAACCGGCGTGTTGAATTCAACGCCGTCCGGTAGCAAGCGCAACATGTCTATTCTCACAACTGCAAAACTTTTAGTAACCGCACTATTTTTCGAGTGAAAATAAAATGATCTGGGTACTTCTGGAAATTACATTACCACTTTGCCTCGCATTTCTAACCGGCCTCGGTGCTGGCTGGTTATTCTGGCGCTGGAGAAGGCGTTCAATAAGCCAGACAGAATGGAACAATCAGGGAAAAATGAGCGCTGCAGATGTACTGAGATTTGGTGCACTTCAGGAGGAAGCTGATGCTAACCAACGAAGAGCTGAGCAACTTGAAGCCACACTTCAGAGTCAGGCCAGCCAAGACAGCGATAAATCCGAACAGACCGAAGAGTCTCGCCAAAGTGCGTTGCAGCGTGAAAAACAAAGTGCCAATAAGATCCAGGAACTTGAATTTCGATCTACCAATCTGCTAAACACCGTAGACAGCCAGAGCAACGAGCTTAAACAATCTAAAAAAGACATAAAGCGATTACGCGAAGAACTTAAATTAGCTAACGACAAACTCAATATCGCAGAAACCAACGTCGAAGCAGAAGAGTTGAATAAGCTTCAGGAAAAACTATCCCTGCTAACAGTAGAAAAATCCCAACTCGCAGATCAATTAAAGCATGCCACAAAAGAAGCCAGTCTACACAGTAATACTGCAGTGGAGCTCAAAACCCATGCTAAAACACTGGAAGACACAATCGAAAGACAGGCTGATGAACTACTGGCGGCCAAGAATAATGTCAAGAATAGCTGCAGTGAAGTTGAATCTCTAAAATCGCAATTGGAAGAACAATCGAAACAACTGAGCGATGCTCAAAATAAGGACGAACTGATTTCACTGCAGACCAAACTTGATCTATTGGCAACTGAAAAAACCGAGATTGAACAGAAACTTCACAAGGTCACTGCTGATGCGGATCAGACACGAACACAGCTCACGGAGCTGAAGCGCACAAATGCAGAAGACCAACACGCATTACAATCAAAGCTGGAAGCGGCCAGCGCGGAAAACAACCAACTGGAGCAGCGATTGCTGGATAAATCCACTCACGCTGAACAGCAAACCAGGCAATACAACGAGCTACAGCAGAAGCTCAAACAGACAGAGACTGTTACAACTGAGCGCGATACCGCCATTGAGAAAATTAAGCAACTTGAAGAGCGCCTCGATGCCGTAAAAGCTCAGCAGACGGAAGACACCAGCACCGAGCTCGAAACGCTCGCACAGAAGTTCAGAAGCTTTAAAGCCAGCACCGTGGCGGTTCGTGAGGCCCGAGAGCAGAAGATCACGGCGCTTAGAACGCGCGTTGAGCAATTGCAATCAAACCTTGAACAGGAAAGGGAAAAATCATCTGACTCAGCAACTGACAAAGAAAAACAGCAGCTACTTGAAAAGGCTGATAACGCCACAGAACAACTGGATCAGGCTAAAACAAACATCACTCAGCTGAATAACCAGATTAAAGATTTAACAGCACAGCTATCAAAGCAGCGCGAAGAAGATACAGCAAGATATAATCGGGAGCTTGAAGAAAACCGGGAAAAGCTATCAGCGGTGACAACACAGCTCAACAATGCCAGAGCCCGAAACAATCAGCTGGCAGCCCGGATTGAGACAATAAACCCGTCGTCTCAGGTTACACCAATAAGCGTTGCACAAATCAACAAACTAAAAACTACAGTTGCTGAAAAAGAAAAACGCATTGAGCAACTCGAGGTAAAACTCAAGCTGGGGAAAAAAAAGTCTCGATCAAACAAAAACAAGCATTCATGGCAGAAAGGTGAAACAAAAATCGGCACACCTGGCTGCGATCACAAAGATGATCTCACCGCAATTAACGGCATTGGGCCGAAGATTGAAAAAGTACTGAACCACCTCGGTATAACAAGCTGGGAGCAGCTGGCAACGTTGAAAGCATCGGATATAAAACTTGTTGATCAGCAACTTGTCGATTTTTCAGGACGCATAGTCCGTGATGAATGGGTTGCACAGGCTAAAGCAATTATGCGCAACGGTCATGAGCCAATTGGTAAGAAAGCTAAATCCAACAAGAAACCGGACAAAGCCAAAGCGGCGAAAAACGATTGGCAAACAGGGCAGACAAAATTAGGCACACCGGGATCCGCTCACCGTGATGACCTTCAGGTAATCAACGGCGTTGGCCCGGTGATAGAGAAATCTCTTAACCGGTATGGCATCAAATCGTGGGAGCAACTCGCTTCGTTAAAAGCAAAAGACATAAAGACGATCGATGAAGCACTGGATTTTCCGGGCAGGATTACTCGTGAACAGTGGGTTGCTCAGGCCAAATCTCTGGTTAAACAATTTCCCAACCACAATGAACGCCCTACTCGCCGCACGTTTTTAAATCAGGCTGCCTCCAGTCGTTAGACGTGAAGATAATAGACGCTAGACACGCAAATAATGCCCGTGGTGGTGATGAGTATATTTTCGTAGGGGGGCATAAGCGACAGCGCATCCACCGAACTGCCAAAACGAACGCTACAAATTTACAGCGAATAGATCGTTAGAATATTAGAGTAATTATGTCTTTGAAGTGCTGCACATCGGTGGATGCGCAAGCTTATCCCCCTACGAGATGCTCTTAAGAATATATGATCGATACTTGTGCAACAGAGAACCACATTAAACCGGTTGTCGAAATGCAAGTAGTGATGATGGGTATATTTTCGTAGGACATAAGCGACAGCTCATCCACCAAACTGACGCAACCGACGCTAACGGTCAAACCGGCCATGTTCAAGATAATACAAAACCTGAGCAATCACTTTTTTAGATCGCATCATTAGCGCGTGATTAACAGGCAACACGATGTGGTCATTCATACCTTCAACTTTGGTGCTTGCTACAGACACTTTTCCATCATCCGGATTGGGAAGATATTGAGACAGCAACAAATTGATTGTCTTGTTACCCGCAATGACCCCGAGATCGAACTCAACCGGCCCCAGGTTAGCAGGGATACTGTTCGCATCAGTGCCGAGCTGTAAACCGGCTTTACCATTGAGTAGCTTAAAGCCCGGGACATCTCGCAGGTTATCTACTACTTCACTGCCTTGATTTGGAGGTGCCATCATCACTACACGGCCAAGTTGCGGCAGCTCGTTTCGCTCAAGATGGTGGCGGGTCAGTATTCCACCCATTGAGTGGGTAACGAAATGCACTGTGCTACCCGCATTACAGTTGTCGTAACCCATCTCTTTCACTGCAAGCGTTGATAGTTCTTCGACTGGCTTTTTTCTGGATGGGTAATCAACATTGATAACCTGATGCCCCAACTGTTCCAGGGGTTCGATCAGCTTATTCATCGAAGCGGATGTACGTGCCAGCCCATGCAAAAGCACCACACAGTCAGAGGCGATAACCGGGTGGCTGAGCGCTGTAAAAACTAATCCGACGGTTACTGCCACTATTCGACAGTGCATTAGCATGACTACCAGACGCTGTGATTCAAACCGATGCTACTGGAGAAATTCTGATGTGTTGTCGTGAATTTCTTTAAATGCCCTGACATGAGCTCCATATCGCTTGAGCTGCTCGGAAAGCGTTGCTAACGCCGCTTCGGCTTCTCGTTTGGTTGAAAAGCTCCCGGCACTCAGACTGTATTGGATCTGACCGCTGGTGGTCTGCCTTTCCGGATAGATTGCCGCAGTGTATTCCTCAGGCAACCCTCGAGCAAAATAATCAAGAAACTCTACATTAGCGGTCAAAGCTAACTGCATCGTATAGTCGCCCGCATCCTGCCGCAAAACCCATTTGCCGTTCCTGGCGTCAGCAGGTACATACACGTTATCAGCAAACTCAATCGTCTCGGTTGCAGATGGGGCGGTGTATACCGTCGGGATATCATCGGTTTCAATGTAGCGCGGAGTAACCGTTGTGTCTTCTAGCGTTTCAACCCGTACCAACGGCGGTAGTCCGTCAGCAGAAGCTATAAAAATATCTTCCTTTGAGTTAGAGACCGCTAGCCCTAGCAATGCCTCACTGGATACAGTATCGGTAGTTACCACTTTATCAGTCGCAGCTGCTTCAACCGCAGCTGTCAGTGAATCCTTTCCAGCGATCTGACGCAGTAGCGCAATCCGCTCATCCGTCAATTCAGGAGATGAAGATTCAGCTGCTTGAAGCGTCGAGTTCACTGCCGGTGCTTTGGTAGCACCAGACAAATCGGAAAACCCGGATTCAGGACCACGGCTGATAAGATACCAACACAAAAACAGCAACCCGCTGAAAAGAGCCAGCTTTAACAGCAGACTGGCAAGATCAACGATTAGAAACAGCCAGCGATACTCTGGATGCTTGACCTGGTAGAACCGGTATTCCTCACGCAGTTCATGAATTGCGCCCATAAGTAATTAAGCAAAGAGAAACCAGCGACATTTATAGCACACCCCACCCTGCAACATTGGGTGTGAAACCCGGGATTCACATAAAATTTACAGTGACTTTACCGAATGTTAATCAGTTCATATCGCAATGTCGCTACAGGTGCACAGTTTTTTTAAAAGAAGTAGTCTCCAAAGTCGTTTACGTCACTAATAACGCTGGCGCCCAACCCGACAATGTGAAGCAGCTCTACGGTGTCTGAGAAATCCAGTTTCTCACCTGGAGACAGATAATTGAATGCAACACCCCACTCGCTTGCGTATCGACCGGACTGAGCTCTCGATACAAATGCACCGTTATTATGGCTTTCAAATCGGAGATCTGCAGTAGCGTTGGGATTGTTACCGTCCGCAATTTTCACATAGCGGGTGTTGTTTCTAACGTAGTTGAGATCAGTAGCAAGCGAATGATCTTCGTTCCAGTCACTGTGCTGAATCACATGGATACGCTGTCTGGTATTAAACTCAGAGTGATTGGCATTGATCCTTGCTACCACGGCTGCTGTGAAATCCGAAGTACCACCTTCGGCAACCCAGACGTTGCCACCAGCAGCGAGAATTGCCGTCCACCGGTTTACCGCGGCAGCAACTGAACCTTCCCGATCGCTGTGTGCGTTGAGCCACGCACTGCCCCAGACAGACGACATTAGTGACTCAGACGCACCATCATATCGATCGCGACTGTAAACACCGTAGGTGCCTGCAACGACCTGCACGTTCAATTGTAACCGGTCAGTAACCATCAGTGCCGCCACCGCAGCATGCCCGTCATCACGATCGGGAGCATGATCAAAATGCAGTGCCACGAGATCTCGACTAGAGTCAAAATCGGAGTTGGCGGGAGCTGGCGGCAGGGGCACTGGTAAATCCTGTTGCTCTTCTTCGGGTGAATCCGTAGATGTGTCGCTAGCCGGGCTCATTTGACAGGATTCCCTACCATTCCAGCCCCACCCGTCACCATCACTGTCAACACAGGCACCAGCATTGCTATTTCCTGCCTCTGCCTGGTTATTCCCTCCCTGGGACTGAGCTCCGACTACACACGTGGCAGTACCATCCCAGCCGTAGCCATCCCCGTCGCTGTCCACGCAGACGGACTCACCATTACTGCCGTTATTGCCGGAGTCCGAATTCGCAGCCTCTACCAAACAAGAGCTAGTACCATCCCATCCCCAGCCATCACCATCGGTGTCTTCGCACACCTGCGCATGACCCGGTAGTGCCAGCAACATGCTTCCCAACAGGATCGCCGTTGCACAAAACCGATTGCCTGTCAGCTCACCAGCGCATACTTTTGAAAAAATTCGTGTGATCAAGGGTTACATTCCGGTTTACGTCTCAAGATGCGGCAGTTTAGCGACAGGCTTCCGGAGACTCCGCCGATTGATTCAAACTTTCCGTGTGACTGATTCGACTTTACAATCTCGTCACTATAGGAGGCCATTGTGGCTTCGCTAGCGGAAAAACACTTGGGATGCACCGCTTTGGCGGCCCTTGCTATTGACTATTTTTTCACAGACACCAAACTTCGTGCACCTGCCGAACTGATTTAACAATGAAAACTCCCAAACGCCTACTGCCACTGATCGAAGATGGTCTGGTCGATGAGGTTCTCTACCCGTTGATGAGCGGTAAGGAAGCCAGTGTTTACGTGGTCAGCGCAGGTCGCGAAGTACTCTGTGCGAAGGTCTACAAAGATGCAGCAAAACGAAGCTTCAAGCAGGCAGTGCAATATCGCGAAGGACGCAAAGGTCGCAACAGTCGCCGTCAGCGCGCGATTGAAAAAGGCTCAAAATTCGGTCGCGCACAGCAGGAAGAAGAGTGGCACAACGCTGAAGTAGAAGCACTGTACAAACTCTCCGCTGCCGGTGTCCGGGTTCCAAAACCACAAGGCTGCTTCGATGGCGTGCTGTTGATGGAACTGATCACTGATCAAAGTGGTGAGGCTGCTCCCCGTCTGAACGACGTAACAGTTCCTGAAGACCTCGCTTTAGAAGATCACGCAACCATGATGCACTACGTAAAGCTGATGTTGTGTGCTGGCCTGGTGCACGGTGATCTATCCGAGTTCAATGTTCTGGTTAATGAAGAAGGCCCGGTTATTATCGATTTGCCACAAGCAGTCGATGCTGCCGGCAACAATCACGCACGCACCATGCTCGAGCGCGACATCAGAAACATGACTCAATACTATGGTCAATTTGCACCTGCAGTTCTCAGCAGTGACTACACCTCTGAAATGTGGACACTGTATGAAAAAGGCAAACTTACACCTGACACAAAACTGACCGGAAAATTCACAGCCGTTAACAAGGCCGCAGATGTAGACTCTGTGATGCTACAGATAAAAGAAGCGTATAAAGAAAAAAGAGAACGCGATGAACGTATGCGAGAGGATGATTAAAACTGTAGAACAAATTAATCTGTTGCCATATTTTTCGTAGGGGGATAAGCTTGCGCATCCACCAAACTGTCGCAACGACCACTACAAAACTAACAGCGATTAAATCGCCAGATTGAATGGGCAATTACACAAATATCATGCTACACATTGGTGGATGTGCGGGCTTATCCCCCTACGTGGATGCTGTGAAACAACAGATACAATTAATCCATCACAATGACATTGCGTCGCGCCAGTCCTTTTTTAGTATCTTCCATCGCCTCATTAATCTGATCAAAGGACCATCGTCGCGTAATCAGCTCGTCTAACTTTAACCTGCCCTGCTTGTATAGCTCCAATAACCACGGTACGTCGCGGGCAACGTTGGTCTGTCCCATACTGGATCCGAGATATCGGGTTGATCGATCTGCCATATCCATAGGCTCATAGTTTAAAACAGTACCGACCGGTGGCATTCCGACTATCACCATTGCCCCACCCTTGACGAGTAGTTCCGGTGCGCTTTGAAACGCCGCCGGAGCACCGACAGTAACAAATACGTAGTCAACACCACGACCATCAGTTAAAGCCCTGACTTTACCCGCAACATCTGCATCTGCTGCATTGATACCGTGTGTCGCACCGAATTCTTTAGCTGCCTGCAGTTTTTCATTCAGCAAGTCTATTGCAACAATTGTGGAAGCACCGGCAATCATCGCACCTTGTATTGCATTTAAACCGACGCCACCTGCGCCAATCACGGCGACTTTATCACCGGGCTTAACGTTCGCCGTATTTATAACCGCCCCGACACCGGTAATAACACCGCAGGAAACCAGACTTGCCACATCAAACGGCACATCAGCCGGAATCACAGCACACTGACTCGGATCAACAACAACTTTCTCTGCAAACGAACCGCAATTCATTGCCCGTACAATTCGTTTTCCGTCACTGTCCGTCAGGGGACTAAGGTTCTTATCCCATCCCTGATCACATTCAGAAGTATGGGATTTTGTGCAGGCCGCACAAGTACCACAAGAGCGTATCAGCGTTACACAGACGTGATCTCCGACAGACAGACCATGGACATTTGCCCCCGTTTTTGAAACCACACCTGCCGCCTCATGACCATACACCGCCGGCAACTCACCACCCCAGGCGCCGTCGGCAAAGAAAATATCCGAGTGGCAGATCGCCACCGCGCGAACAGTAACTTCTATCTGATTCTCATCAGGCTCCGCGAGATTGACTTCTTCAATACTCAGGTGAGTTCCAAACTCACGACAAACCGCTGCACGCATGGGGTTGTTTCCTTGAATGTCTTGACCTACTGTATCAAAGCAGCAGCTGGCTTGTCGCCTGAGTTTTGGTGATGCCGGCAGTGTGATTGATTACATTTCACGCTATGGATCGACAGATAGTGAAATTTGCTACCATCAGAGAGTGACTCGAATGGAATCAAACACACACCGCGCAAAGCACAGGAGAAGTTATCAATGAGATCACCCAGCCTATCTGGATCAACCAGCCTGGTAAGGCCAACAGGCCTTTTGAAAATCATCACCGCTGCCGCCCTGGCCGGAATAGTTTCCGGTTGTGATGCGGTCATCGACTGTGTCGATAACGACGGCCCCGACTTCACCACCAGAACACTGCCGGCCGCAACATTAAATCAGGAGTATCAGGAAACTATCAGCGCATCTGTTCAAAACGAACCTTTCGACAGTCGATTTGAATATGACTTCACAATTGTCAGCGGCGCATTGCCGGCCGGAATTTCGACATCACAATCAGGCCAGTTGTTCATTCTCAACGGTACACCGACCGAGCTGGGTACCTACACAATAGAATTGAATGTTTTCGTCGATGATGGCGAGAGTGCACTCGACAGCGGCTTGTGTTTTCGCAACCGGGCGCGAACTTTTAATCTCGTTGTGGAACAGGATAGTTCTTAAAGTCAATCAACCAAGAATGAATACTGACAATATCCCGAGATAGTACTGGTAGCGATTGCCGTCTTCATCCTCTTCACAGTCCGGTTCATCACAGCCAGATTCCGGCCGCTGTGGCATCGGCGCTTCGGCCATGGGATCTGTTGCCATCGGGGCTTTAGAAAGAGATTTCGGAGTCGCGGTGCAGCCGACCAGCCATGCACAAAGCAATGCCCCGAGGATCGCATTGCCTATTAAATTTCCGGATACTCGACGATCGATCAAGTCATTCTCACAACAGTGGTTTTACAGGGAGGGAGGCGAATTACGTGCCATCAAACGGCTGGCGGCGTGAGCTTCACAAGCCGACAATTTTAACGGCGCAGCACCGGTATATCCGTAGATTCTTCACCGCTGTGACAATCTTTATCACTTGCTGAGTAAAGACCGTAAAATCACCCGATGGTATTTGACGCTAGTCGTTGTCCGTGAGGCCCGCACCAGCGCCACTTCGCGACTGATCACTTGCTGGCACATACGTTAGGTGTGCAAAGGACTCCAGGATCTGCAATTCGGCTGGCGATACCGGGGCACGGCGACTGAACTTTATTTCCTCAGATTCGCTGACATAATTCATCGCGGTAATCTCGACAGTCCTTTGACTTTCATCAAACCCCGCAGAACCCGAGGTCAATTCACCGTCGTTACCAATAACCAGCTGCACGCCATCGCCGCGTACAGCCAAACCTGCATTCGCACCTTTGGCACTGGCGGCCAAAAACGGAATCAGAATCAGCGGCGAGTAAACCTGCTCTGCAACGACTTTTTCACCCGACCACCCGAAGTCAGAGAGCATGGCGCCGGTCATCACCGGACAAAGTCCGTTGCCAGCCCTGCTTAGTCGAATACCTGATGGTTGAGCCAGAACTTCCGGTGTATGCGATATTAGGGTAGTGTCGATCTGCTGTAGCAGTGTTACGAATGCACCCGCAGCAGATAGTCCACGCAAAGCAAGCCATGCAGCGGCACGTCCGGCCTCCTGCGACAGGCCCCAGCTATAACCGGCACCACGACAAGCTTTTAGAATCAACGAATCAAGTTCACCGATAGATAACTGCCGCGTGGCTTCAGAGTTATCGATCACGATGTTCCAAGCACACTAGCCGGAAACAGCAGAAGATACTGAAGGATAAATCCATGTATCGTCATAGTTATTATGCAATTCTTCAGGCAGTGGTGCATGCTGAAACATGTTTATTCTTACCCAGCGATCACTGCGCGGATCAAACTTGATCGCACCGAAGAATGACAATTTACAACGCAACAGATCTATAGGCATCATGTCGTGCGCAATCAGATTGTCGACTATTTCTGCATACGGAAACTCTGCAACTTGTTGCGCCCTTCGCACCACATGCCGGTGCTCAGGATGCAGCATCAGAAACTCTGCGACGCTCATAGCGCTATCACATGCGTCAATTGCTGTGCACGTTCGCACGATATCTCTCGCTATCGCAAGCGGGTGTTCACGCTCAGCACCCTGTTCTTCAAAACGCTCGCCGAGCCGCGGTTCAAGTTTTTCTTCTGACGCGTACCAGAACCTGGCGTTCGCTTGTGGACTTTCAAAATCCAGATCAAACGCAAACCGGTAATGCGTTTTCATGATCTTGCTTAAAGTACCAAGCCCCATCCTACCGTCAATGTTGAAATAACTTTCTTCGTTAACGCTCATCTGTGATGCGTATTGATCAACCACTTCCGGATACAGTTCAATCAACAGCGTAACAACGCATTCCTGACCTTCAAGGGATAAGTTATCTTCAGACCATTGATACAGTTCGTTCAATGTCAGATCGGTATTGCGTTTAACAGCAGCCAGGTGTGCCGCCAGATTTTCTAAATCATTTGCAAGTGCGCTGACTTTTTCAACCTGCAGTGGATGCTCACTGTTCCAGTGTGCAAGCCCGCATTGTTGGCGGTCCACAAGACATTTAAGCAAGGCAAATTTCTCTGCACTCAAACCAGCCTGTTGCCGCACATCACGCAATGCGTTCTCACGGGCCAGTATCCAGTGATGAAACAGCACCGGGTGGTTGACAATAAACGGCGCCATACCCAGCCCGGTGGAATTACCAATGCCAAGCGACTTACGCAGATCTTTAGCTAGCTCCACCGCATTTGCCGGTGCATCAGCACGAGCCAGGTGTTCAACGATATCGACACTGAACATCCTGATCATATAAACCGCCATCAGCTCACTTTGAAACGGTGAGGAGAATTCTTCTCTGTTAGCAATAAAGCGCCTGTCCAATGCACCGAACTTTCCCGAACCGTAAACAGCGGTAGTGCGCATAAGATAGCCAACTTTATTCAGCTCCGACGCTTCGGGTTGCCTGCCAGCCGCAAGCTCGGCGCGAACATAGTTGAACAACCTGACAGAGCGGTTAGCGCGTGATAAAGAAAGCTCTTTATCAGTGATGCGCCCTGCCTCCTGCAGCGGAACATTGCGCTGCAGGCGTGCAATATCTGATGCATCGGGCACGCCATCGACAAGGGTAAAGGTAGCGTCCCACTCCTCTGCGATAACCCGGTCTGATCTTTTTGAAGGATCCAGATCATTTGAAAACACCACCAGTGAATAGGTACGCTGTGGTCCCTCACAAACGTAAACAGCAGCACCAACGCCTTGTTCGTCTATTTCCCAGTAACGTTTTTCGACCTGCCATTTTTCTGCTGCAAACCTGCGCAACAATACACGCATAAACGACAATCGCGTCTGATGCATTGACCCCATACGCTCAAGACGCAGAACCTGCTCTGGAGGTCTGAGTGGAATAGAATGCGCTGCTGTATGAACTTTAGCCATATTCTGCTACTCGCAATTTCTCATCAAAGCAATTGTTGTTGGGACTACCCGCTACGCCTGCTTGTCAAAGTTCTCGGCAAAAAATTTCAACCAGTTCAAACCGAGTACTTTATCTGCATCATCTTCGTTAAAGCCCGCGTCGAGCAACCCTTTTCGCAAACCTGGAAAACTCCGGTTATCGGTAAACCACGCAGGTTGTGGGGGAAATCCAGGTTTGTCTGCAGTGCCTTCGCCATAGTCTATCTCTTTACTCCAGCGACCAACACGCATCCATTCTACAACAGAGTCCGGTTGATCCTGACACAGATCAGACCCGATACCAATCTGATTTATTCCCATTAACTCGGCCGTACGTGCGGCCATTTCACAAAAGCTTTGTAAAGTGCACTCTGTCTTGCCCGCAAGGTGATGGGGATAGAAAGAAAAGCCCAGCATTCCACCGCTTTCGGCTAGCGCTTTGAGAACGGTATCTGATTTATTGCGCAGTGCCGGATGCCAATTTTGCGGATTGGCATGCGTGATAGCAATGGGCCGCTCCGATATTTCGATTGCTTGAAGCGTTGAGTGTTCTGCCGAATGCGACATATCGACTACCAGCCCCACCCGATTCATCTCTTTGATTACCTGCTTGCCCATCCGCGTGACACCCGGATCATTTTCTTCATAACAACCGGTGGCTAACAGTGACTGATTGTTGTAAGTCAGTTGCATAAAACGTGCACCTAGTGTGTGCACGATTTCTACCAGACCAATATCGTCCTCAATCGGCGCTGGATTTTGAAAGCCGAAAAATATAGCAGTACGATTACTATCAATCGCAACATCAACATCACTGGCCCAGCGTCCGTGAAAGATGAGATCAGGGTACTGCTCAAACCAACGGTTCCACTGTTCGATGTTCAGCACAGTCTCGCGAAAATTCTCGTGATAAGAGATAGTGACGTGAACTGCATCCACACCTCCCTCGCGCATCTGGCGAAAAATCTTTCCCGACCAGTTTGCGTATTGCAGGCCATCAATTACCGGGGCTCTTTTAGTTCTCATCTCTTTGGTCATAGGTCCGAAGACTTCAGGTCTGGGGTCATCGTAGGGTTCTCTGGATTCTGCAACATCACCGGCTCTATCTTTCAGCGTACAATCACCACCAGCACCACTTTAGACAAAGACCATTCATTAAAACCTGATAGTATCCGTTCCGACACCGGAAGCCCATCGAGAACACCTGCATCACCTGCCTCACACCGCCACTGTAATCGCTGAATCCGACAAAAACGCACCATAGAATAACAACGGATTGGAATGACCCCTGACAAAGAAGACCTCTGGTTCGCACCACTCGGTGGCTGCGGTGAAATTGGTATGAACCTCAATCTCTTTGGGCATGACGGCAAATGGCTGATTGTCGACTGTGGACTAACTTTCTCTGACCGGCCCGACCCTGCTATCGGTTCTGAGGATTTCCGGACCAACGCACCGCCAAAAACCACAAACGGCAGACGCAATGTGCAGATGGCCGACCCCACATTCATAGCAGAACGCGCAGACGACATCGCCGGCATGGTTATTACTCATGCTCACGAAGATCATATTGGCGCGGTACCCTACCTATGGCCGATGTTGAAGTGCCCCGTCTACACCACGGCTTTCACTGCCTACATTTTAAGACGTAAGCTTGCTGAGTATGACTTGCTCGACGACGTGACCATTCGTATTGTTGATGCCGGTGACGTTCTTGATATCGGGCCGTTCAATGTTGAATGGATCAACATGACACACTCAGTTCCGGAACCTTGCGGTCTGCTTATCAACACAGATGCAGGAACCGTTTTTCATTCAGGTGACTGGAAGCTTGATGACAATCCGGTCGTCGGCACTACTTATAACGGGCAGCGATGCAGGGAACTGGCAAACCTGTCGATCGACGCAATGATCTGTGACTCAACCAATGCAACGGTTGAAGGTAAAACGCCGTCAGAGTCAAAACTCTACAACGGGCTTCATAAACTCATCAGCAAAGCACCTGGTCGTGTGGTGGTGACCTGCTTTGGCAGTAATCTCGCTCGAGTTGCAACGCTTGCAAAGATTGCAGAAGACACCGGCAGACATGTCGGGATGATAGGCCGGTCCATGATCAACATGGTCAACGCAGGTCGGGCCACGGGATTACTCGACGTAGACATCAACATAGTTGAGGCGCAGCACTTAGGTTATCTGCCACCGGAATCCGTGTTACTGCTGGCAACCGGCAGCCAGGGCGAACCGCGTACTGCATTGCATCGGCTCAGCACCGACACTTTTCGCGATATGCAACTCGAACCAAGTGACACGGTGATCTTCAGTTCAAAAGTTATTCCGGGTAATGAAGACAGTGTGGGTGCACTGATAGAACGGCTTGAATCACTGGGTGTCACGGTATTCGGTGAGCACAACGTGGATGAGATTATCCATACCTCAGGCCATCCGGCTGCCGACGAGTTGCTGACCATGTACGAATGGGTGCAACCCGAAGTTCTGATACCGGTACATGGTGAACGGGAACATATGCAAGCCAACGCGGCACTTGCTAAAAAGGCAGGCATACCGGGTCAGATTCACGGTGAGAACGGCGATCTTTTTATCATTTCTCCCAACAAGGCAATCAGGCGCGGTGTCCTGCCAACCGGCAGACTCTCTCTTGAAGGTCGAAAGCTGGTACCAGTCACTGGCACCTCGACATGATGTGTAAGTGAAACAACATCGCGACCTGACACAGGGCCCGATCGGTGGTCACCTACTCGCAATGGCAATCCCCGCCGCGATGGGGATGATCTTTAACACACTTTACAACCTGACAGACTTCTGGTTTGCAGGAAAACTATCTGATGATGCACTGGCCGGCGTCTCTATCGCCGGTTCGGTTTTCTTCTTAATTCTCAGTGGCAGTATCGGCATGCAGACCGGTACCACTGCGATGGTTGCAACCGATGTTGGACGAGGCAACACCGGGTCTGTCGCTAACTGGATTGATCAGGCTACCGGGCTCGGCCTGATACTCTCATTTGCGTGCCTCGCATTGGGTCTTTTTGTAGCTGATCCACTGATACGATTTCTCGGTGCGGAGGCGCATGTCTTCCCGTATGCAAAGAGCTATGTGCTTATCGTACTGTGGGGATGTTTTTCTTTCATTTTATCAGGCGTCGCAGCCGGTGCGTTAATGGCGTTGGGTGACACAGAGTCGAATCGCAACGCACTGGCCGTCGGCTTACTTGCCAATTTTGCATTGAATCCGGTTTTGATTTTTGTACTTGATCTGGGAGTCGCCGGTTTAGCAATTGGTACAATTATCATTAAACTTGCAACAGCAATCTATCTGTATAGCGTTCTTAAAAAACGCGTTGGCAAATGGGTCAGACCAGCATTTAATTTTAAGGACTGGGTGGAACTTTTACGTCAGGTAGCCCCAGCCAGTTTCACCATGCTCACAATGGTACTCGGCGGATTCATCACTGTCGGATTTATTGGCCGGTTCGGCAGCCAGAGCGTCGCCGGCTACTCTGTGGGGTTACGCATAGAACAGCTCTTGCTGCTGCCGGCCCTCGGCCTTAACTCGGCAGTGATGTCACTGGTAGGACAAAACTTCGGTGCGAACAACCCCGCACGTATAAAGGAAACGTATACCAAAGCACTCTACACCGGACTTGGCATTGCGATCTTTTCAATTCCTGTGATGATATTTCTGTCACCTGCACTGCTCGGCTTTTTTTCGTCCAGCGAGACGATCATTAATACCGGTACCACTTATCTTAGAATTGATGCACTGGCATTTTTCGCCTATGTCGTGCTGTTTATCAGTGTGGCTTCTCTGCAGGCTATCAAGAAACCGATATTCCCAATGTATCTTGGGATCGCAAGGCAACTAGTACTGCCGGCAACCATCAATTATCTACTGATTGTTGTATTTGGGCTACCAATGATCTGGCTTTTTATCACCATTATTTCAGTGGTTATCTGCAGTGCAATTGTCTCGCACTGGTATACGTGGCGTGAGTTGGGCAGATTGATGCCCAGCAACCACGACCCAAACACACCTGACACAGCGGCACCATAAGAACGCCTGTATAATTGAGCCACGGTGCGAATACTAACCAGAGGAAACCACATGGCACAGTTCAAATTACCGGAACCCCAACCCGACCCTCTGCTACAGCTCATCGGAAAATACCGCGAAGACACACGAGAAGAGAAAATTGATCTGGGCGTGGGTGTCTATAGAGATGATCACGGCAACACCCCTGTGCTTGAAGCAGTTAAGGAAGCGGAGAACAGACTACAGCAGGAGCAAAAGAGTAAAAGCTATCTCGGGTTGACCGGTGACAATGAATTTGTTGAATGTTTAGGCATGCTGCTGTTCAACAGTGATGCCCCGTATGTGTATGGTGCACAGACCCCAGGTGGAAGTGGCGCGTTGCGGCTGGCGGCTGAAATCTACAATATCGCACACCCGCAAGGTACATTATGGATAGGGCAACCAACTTGGCCAAATCATCTGCCCTTAACAGAATCTGCTGGTGTTACGGTATCTACTTTCGAATACTTCAGTAAAAGTTCTCAGCAGATACTTTTTGACAACATGCTCGCGGCAGTAGACAAGGCTAGTGCCGGAGATGCGATTATTCTGCATGGGTGTTGTCACAATCCTACCGGTGCTGATATAAGCCATAGTCAATGGCAACAACTTGCAGTGCTGCTGGTAGAAAAGCAAGTCCTGCCCATTGTCGATCTCGCCTACCATGGTCTTGGCGACGGGCTTGAAGATGACCTTGCTGCTACGCGCTTGCTCACAACAACGTGCGCTGAAGTGCTGGTTGCTGCAAGTTGCTCTAAAAATTTCGGACTCTATCGGGATCGCACCGGTGCGATTTATATGTCCTCACATGAGAAAGCCACGGCGACCAGAGCACAGGCTGTTTTCGGGCAAATAGCGCGCAAAATTTATTCAATGCCACCTGATCATGGCGCGGCTGTGGTGCGGATAATTTTGCAAGACGACACATTAAAGCAGCAGTGGCTTGATGAACTGCAAACGATGACGGTGCGCATCAAGACGCTGCGCCAATCTATGTCAGACTTTTACCCGGCACTAAACTTTGTTGCCGAACAAAAAGGTATGTTTTCGCTTTTGCCACTAAGCCCGGAACAGGTCAATTCACTGATTGAAGATCATGCTGTGTATCTTGCAGGCGATGGTCGAATTAACGTGGCTGGCTGCCAGACAGATCAGATTGAACGGTTCGTTACATCACTCAAATCAATCGGATTCAGCGGTGCTGAATAAAGTAATGCGCTTGTAAGAATTGCAAAAAAAAGCCGCACAATGTGCGGCCTTTTTTTGGGCTTACAGCAGTACGGGATCAGTAAGTACGGGTGATAGAATAACCGTTCAGGTTGAATGTCCCCGCACCGTGCCAGATCTCAGTACCCATCAGGATATTCGCAAGACAGTCAGTGTCTTTTAATGGATACAAGTTGTATTGTGCCGCTCTGTCCCGCGCTATGTTAATGAGCTCAGAGTAATAGATCGTGCCGCTCAAATCTTCCTCCTGCGCTGCAAAGGCAATGTAATCCTGCACACTCGGGACCTGAAGATTTGCACTCTTGACGTACACATCGAACAAACGACCATCGCTGGTGCTAACGACATCTATCGGTGCACCACCAGCCGGTTTGCGTTCGTCAGTCTTCAACCAGACCATCATTTCAAATATGGTGTTGTCTACGGCACTGTTACCTGTGCGTATAATGTCGCATGAATCGTGGAAGAAAGACTCAATAGCTACGTTGAATTCTGAATCCGAACCGCCGCTTGAAGGAGACGCAGACCGTCTGCCTTGATATTGAAAGTTATAATTGATGGTGAAGGCAGGTGCATCATAAATTTCAACCGGTAATCCGGTCTCTGCATAGGTTCCAGAGCGTTCTCCAGCCGACTTGGTACCATAAATTACTTCCGGGTACGACTTGGTGTTGAACACGCTGCCATTGGTATCACCTGAAGCACCCCAGTCCCAATCAAATTTAACACCATAGCCACCGTTAGTTTGGAAGAGACTGATATCCTGATACCAGGCAGGATAATTTGCAGCACTGGCATTCCACGGATTGTTGCTTACCAGAAAGTTGCCATAGCGAAGTCCCGGCCAGCTGGCAACGCGATCCACATTCACACGCTGAGTTCCAGTGTCTGCAAACAGGTCCGCACCATTTGATTTGAGTGTCGCAGCATCAGAGGAGAACTCACCACTGGCAGGGCGTGTTCGGTCTTCTGAGATAATCGTCGGTGTCGGAGTATTGTTCCGGTTATCTACTACCGGTGTTAGATCCGGTGTTTCACCTACCGATCCCGTATTGTCACCACCACCGCCACACGCCGAAAGGAGTGCAAGCGTCACCATTGCTGCGCTTATTTTAAGTTTCATTGCCTTCTCTACCGCAAGTTTGCGACACGCACTGCACCTGGCTAATCGCGCTACCGTGTCTAAAATCAGTGGAAAATATGTTCACCCCGACACTATCGGCCAATTAAATGACGGCTTTAGCTGCGGGTGTTGTATTCCCTGCGGG
>CALLBO010000020.1 GCA_937998875.1 uncultured Granulosicoccaceae bacterium | reverse complement strand
AGCGGTGCGGATTCAGAAGAGTAGGTGCGTATCTCGCCACTTGCCATGTAGCAGATGGTGACAAGCCGGTGTTCGGTTTTAAGGATGGTGCCCAGACCGAGGTCCGTTTCTGTATCGCTTATCCAGCGTTGGCCGGGGATAAAACTCTGCATCTATGGTTTTCTTTATTATGTGCTTTGGCAAGACCGTCAATTGTAATCGTTAACCTGTGGGCTTTCCATTTATCGTTTGCTCCGTCGTACCGTCAGGTCACGGGATAACAATTGCTTATCAACACCGACTACGTGAACGTGTCTTTAACCTGCTCCCGGAGTACGTTTTTCTGTACTTTGCCCATTGAGTTACGCGGCAGTGACTCGGCTATCACATATTCTTTGGGTTGCTTGAACTTGGCAAGCTTGTCGCTGGCTGTGGATTTAATGGCTTCTATGTCTATGGAGTGGCCGTCCCGGGTTACGAGTATCGCGACTACACCTTCGCCAAAGTCAGCGTGCGGGGCAGCCACCACAGCAGATTCAAGCACACCGGGCTGATCATCCAGAAGCAGTTCGATCTCTTTGGGATAAATGTTGAATCCCCCGGAAATTATCAGGTCTTTGTCGCGGCCGACAATATGCAGGTAACCATCGGCGTCGCGTTTGGCGAGATCGCCGGTGATGAAGAACCCGTCCGCGGTAAATTCCTGTTCGGTTTTCTCCGGCATCTGCCAGTAACCCTTGAACACGTTGTCACCGCGTACTTCAAGAACGCCAATTTCATCGGTAGATTTTTCCTTGCGACTTTCGGGGTCTACAAGGCGGGCCTCTACACCCGGTAGTTCGAAGCCGACGGTGCCTGCCCGTCTTTCACCGTCGTATGGATTAGAGGTGCTCATGTTTGTTTCTGTCATACCATAGCGTTCGAGAATCATCTGACCGGTACGGGCTTCGAACTCAACATGGGTTTCTGCAAGTAGTGGTGCGCTGCCGGAAATAAAAAGTCTCATGTGACGGACAAGTTCTTTGTTTAGTCTGTCATCAGACAGCAACCGGGTATAGAACGTTGGCACACCCATCATGGTGGTTGACTGCGGTAGATATTCAATGAAGTCATCAGTATTGAACGATGCCAGGAAAATAAAACTACCACCGGCCAGAAGCATAGTGTTGATAGCGACGAACAAACCGTGTGTATGATAGATCGGCAAGCCGTGCAACAGCACATCACTGTCGTTGAATTGCCAATACTTGTGCAGCGTGACTGCATTTGAAAGGAGGTTGCGGTGGGTGAGCATTGCACCCTTGGAGCGGCCGGTTGTGCCGGAGGTATAGAGAATAGCTGCGAGATCGTCTTCATCCCTTGGATGCGGCTCTGACCGCGGTGACTTTGTTTGTGCTTGCGTGGTTAATGCACCCGTGCCGTCGCTGTTGAGAGTCAGGATGTTGCAGTTGTTGGCTTTTGCAATTGAGTTTAGTGCTACCTCAGATGATTCGTCGCAGACGAGCACTACAGGTTTTGCGTCACCGATAAAATATTCCACCTCAACCGCGGTGTACGCGGTATTAAGTGGCAGGAAAACGCAACCTTGTTGGATACATGCAATGTACAGCGCGATGGCTTCCGGCGATTTTTGTACCTGAACCGCAACCCGGTCACCGGGACCGGCTCCAATGGAATCGAGTAGTGCTGCATGCCTGCCGGCGGTTTCAAGCAGATCCTGGTAAGTCCAGTCCGCTCGGTCTTTCAGGCGAAACAGGAGAGACGCATTGTTCTGGTGCGGTGCGACGAGCGCATCGTATAGGGTGTTTGGCATGCAGGCTAAATCCGTCGGCTAAAATATCTGACGGCAAAGCGTGCATTATTCGTCCGGATTTGTCGATCCTGATCTGATTCGGGTTGGAAACAGTTGCGTTCTAAGTGTGGCTCTGACGAGAGCAGGTTACCTGCTGTGCTATTTCATCTGGATGGAATAGCGACAAGTGGGGGTCGTTGTTACGGCTTACGACTGACATACTTTTCGGTAAAGCGATCTTACTGCAGGGTTCTTCTAGAGATGACAGCAAGGCATAGAAACGATACGGCGATACAGGCGATTACAGTCACAAGCTTTCCTTTCACTTCCGTGAGGCTACGGCGTGAACGATACAGGATCTTTTACTTCCAGGTCAGGTCTTTGCCCGCTATGTTGCGGTTGTTTGCACTTTTGCTAATCGATATGAAATGCGGTAAATTGCAGCAGACTTAAAGTGATACCTATGTCATGTAAACCCCTCGATTTTATGTGTTGAAGCGTGTTTTTTGTAACGCAATACCTGTGTGTCGTGTCTATCAAAATATTTGACTGCTGCGGCTACGGTTTTCCAGAGTGATGAGTAAACTCGCGCTCTGCTTGTAGTTTAACTTTTACCTGTTTCGTATCGACTTGCCGGCGACCGACTTCGATTTCTGCGGATTCGCTGTGTTCACATGCTTCGATGACACTGGCCAGCTGACTGCAGAACTTCAATACAAACTGCTGCTGAGTTGCACTTAGCCTGTCAGCAAGTTGCCTGTCAGCAAGCTGCCTATCAGCAAGCTGCCTATCAGCAGGCAGATTATCAACAGATTGAGCGCCTTCATATTTATGTGGTGCATTGCTCAGGTTTACACGGTAGCGGGGCGCTGCATCCTTGATCTGAGGCTCCGGGGTCTGATGGATGTCAGGTTTTGCTTTGGGATTGGGGTGCCGGACGGATTTACGGGTGTTCATAAGCCACTCTCAAATAGTTGTGGCTGCACTGACAATTTAAGGCTAGCACAGATACTGTATATAAAAACAGTGAAATTGGAAATGTTAAATAATGTGGACTGGTTGATTCATTCTGTCACGGCATTTGTATCAAGCATGTAATAACAAGAGGTGATGTTTTTAAAAGTATTTCTGGTGTTGTAAGTCAGAGGTGTCTTTTCAGAGACAAATGCCCAACGATGTATCGTGTGGTTGAGCGCGTGATGATCAGTAAGATTTGATTAAAAAGGCGGAGTTCTTTGAATAGCTGTACCTGGGTGGCGCTACCGGATTGGTAGCGCTCCGTTTTCCGGTCTTATTACGTCAAGGTTGGACACCACGGTTTTTCATGGCTGCTGTGTAGAATAAGCCGCAAATCTTACTGGTAGAGGTTATTAGTTGTGGCGGAACACATGAGCCCGGCACTTGCGCGTGTATCACAGTCACTGGAGCGTATTGCAATTGAGGTACGCGGCCCCCATCTGATTGCTACCTTAGATCATCCGCCGACAAAGAATGCTTTGACAGATCAGCTAATGCGTGAGCTTAATGAGCTGCTTGATGCTACTGCAGATGACACCGCTATCCGCTCGCTGGTACTGCGAGGTGCGAATGGTGTTTTCTGTGCCGGCGCTGATTTGAAAGCAGCGCTTGCGCATCTGGATAAGCCGCCGGGTGATACTGATCCGGTTGCGCTAATGAATCGGAGCGTGGGTGAGTTGTATGCCAGGTTAAATAGTTACCCGAAAGCTGTGGTTGCTGTGGTTGAAGGTCCGGCCTTTGGCGGAGGCTTTGGCATGGTGTGTTGTGCAGATATGGTTATCGTGGGTGACGATGCACTTTTCGCTTTATCTGAAACTTCATTGGGATTGCCACCGGGGCAGATTGCACCTTTCGTGGTGGGACGAATTGGACAAAGTGCTGCCAGGCGTTTGGCGCTTAGTGGTCTGCGTGTCGACGCTGTGGAGGCAGTGCGTATTGGATTGGCCGATCAACACTGTGACGCGCAAACCATAGAAGCGGAACTAACCCGTTTACTTAACATGATCGCCAGGTGCGCACCCAGGGCAAATGCCGTTACTAAACAACTTATTCAGCACTCCTCACCATCAATCCAACTGGCTGCGGACGCGTTTGCCTCTTGCCTGCGCGATGAAGAAGGGCGTGAGGGTGTTTCGGCATTTGCGCAAAAGAGACCGGCCGCCTGGGTAGAAAAGCTCTAGAACGTGCCGGTTGCCGGTGCTCATTGCTCAGGGTGAATGCTCTGTCCAGGGCGAAAGCTCCAGCCCGATGGCAGCGTGCGGTACAATACTGCGGCGGTTTATGACACTGGTTCGGCGCTGCTGGCATTTCTGTTGCGCAACTTTTTATCGTTGGTACACGTGGTTTTAATCGGAGCAACTTCATGTTCAATGCGTCAATGAACTTTGCACTCGGTGACGATATCGAGGCAATGCGCGATCTGGTCCACCGCTGGGCGCAGGATCGCCTGGCTCCGATGGCGGCGGAAATTGACAAAACCAATCGATTTCCTCCAGAACTGTGGCCGGAACTTGGCGAATTGGGGCTGCTTGGTGTGACGGTTGATGAAAAATACGGTGGCGCCTCTCTTGGTTACCTGGCCCACACGATTGCGGTTGAAGAAATCGCGCGTGCCAGTGCCTCTGTTTCTCTTTCCTATGGTGCGCACTCAAATCTTTGCGTTAACCAAATTCAACTAAACGGCACTGAAGCGCAACGCGAAAAATATCTGCCGAAGCTGGTATCTGGTGAGCATGTCGGTTCACTCGCTATGTCAGAGGCAGGGTCCGGTTCGGATGTGGTTTCAATGAAACTCAGTGCCGAGAAGAAAAACGGTTACTACGTTTTAAACGGTACTAAGTACTGGATCACTAACGCACCGGAAGCGAATACGCTGGTGGTGTACGCGAAAACAGATCCGGCTGCCGGATCAAAAGGCATTACTGCCTTCATTATTGAGCGTGACTTTAAAGGTTTCAGTACATCAGATCATTTTGACAAGCTGGGTATGCGTGGTTCAAGTACTGCAGAATTGATTTTTGATAACTGTGAAGTACCGGAAGAGAATGTTCTCGGTGTGGAAGGAAAAGGCGTCAACGTTTTAATGTCCGGGCTTGATTATGAACGTGTCGTTCTTGCAGGTATCGGTGTGGGTATCATGCACGCCTGTCTTGATCACATCATGCCGTATATGCATGATCGTAAACAGTTCGGTGAATCCATTGGTAACTTTCAATTGATGCAGGCCAAGATCGCGGATCTCTATGTTGCGATGAACTCATCACGTGCCTATGTGTACGCTGTTGCTGCTGCATGTGATCGCAATGAAGTCACACGGCAGGACGCTGCTGCCTGTGTGTTGCTATCGAGTGAAAAAGCCATGGAGCAGGCAGTGCAGGCAGTGCAGGCGATGGGTGGTGCCGGGTTTATGAATGACTCGCCGGTCAGCCGCTTGATGCGTGATGCCAAGTTAATGGAAATTGGTGCCGGTACCAGTGAAATCAGACGTATGCTGATTGGCCGCGAACTGATGCGATCCAGCAGTTGAGCCCTTTTCTATGCGCCCATTTGTCATGAGTTTGCTGCTTTGAGCGTTATTAAATCCACAATCTCAGCGTCATCAGAAACCTTCAGAAAAAATTCTGCAGCGCATGCAGCTGCGCTTGAAGAAGTCGCAACGGTTGCCAGACTTGCAGCACAGGGAGGCGGCGAAAAGTCACGTACACGGCATATAAGTCGCGGCAAGATGTTACCGCGTGAGCGTGTAGCGAATTTACTCGATGCCGGTTCGCCTTTCTTAGAAGTTGGTGCGACTGCAGCGCATAATCTGTATGACAACGCGGCACCCAGCGCCGGTGTAATAGCGGGAGTGGGTAGGGTGCATGATCAGGATGTCATGGTCGTGTGCAATGATGCCACTGTAAAAGGTGGGACCTACTATCCTTTAACGGTGAAGAAACATCTGCGTGCGCAGGAGATTGCAGCTGAGAATCATTTGCCATGTGTGTACCTGGTAGATAGCGGTGGGGCAAATCTGCCTAATCAGGATGAAGTGTTCCCTGATCGTGACCATTTTGGACGTATCTTTTTTAATCAGGCGACCATGTCTGCTGCCGGCATTCCTCAAATAGCAGTGGTGATGGGGTCATGTACTGCCGGTGGAGCGTATGTACCTGCGATGTCTGATGTAGCAATAATAGTTAAAGAGCAAGGTACTATTTTTCTTGCGGGCCCGCCGTTAGTAAAGGCTGCCACCGGTGAAGTGGTAAGTGCCGAAGATCTCGGTGGTGGTGATGTGCATACCCGCTTATCAGGTGTGGCGGACTATCTTGCCGATGACGATACCCATGCGCTTGCACAGGCGCGGCAGGTAATAGCTAATTTGAATATCAAAAGGCCTGATGGCGTTGTGATTCAGCCGGTTGAAGAGCCTTTGTATGATCCGGGTGAAATCACCGGTGTGGTGCCGGCCGATCTTAAAATCCCTTACGACATTAAGGAAGTCATCGCCCGAATTGTTGACGGGTCGCGTTTTGATGAGTTTAAAGCCCGCTATGGCAATACCTTAGTCTGTGGCTTTGCACATGTGCACGGTATGCCGGTCGGCATTATTGCGAATAACGGGGTGTTGTTTTCAGAGTCGGCCACCAAAGGTGCTCACTTTGTCGAGCTATGTTCACAACGTAAAATACCGTTGGTTTTTTTACAGAACATTACAGGCTTTATGGTGGGCAGGAAGTATGAAAATGAAGGCATAGCACGTCACGGCGCCAAGCTGGTTACCGCAGTAGCGACTACCAGTGTGCCTAAACTGACTTTTCTTGTTGGCGGTTCTTTCGGAGCTGGCAACTACGGTATGGCCGGGCGGGCCTACAGCCCGCGCTTCTTGTGGACTTGGCCGAATTCAAGAATTTCTGTCATGGGTGGTGAGCAGGCTGCAGGAGTTCTCGCAACGGTTAAGCGTGATGGTCTTGAGCGCAAGGGCGAGGCCTGGTCGGCGGAGGAAGAGGCGGCGTTCAAGCAACCCACGATAGACATGTTTGAAGAACAGGCACATCCGTTGTATGCATCAGCAAGGCTATGGGATGACGGCATCATTGATCCGCGTAAGACCCGGGATGTTATGGGCTTGAGTTTATCAATTGCGTTGAACGCACCTATCAAAGACACACGCTTCGGCGTGTTCAGGATGTAGCGAGTTGTTCAATAAAATTTTAATTGCCAATCGTGGTGAAATCGCCTGCCGCATTATGCGCACGGCATCCAGAATGGGTGTTAAAACGGTTGCAATCTATTCTGATGCTGATGCCAGTGCTATGCATGTGGCTATGGCAGATGAAGCGGTACGAATCGGGCCGGCGCCGGTTAATGAAAGTTATCTGCTTGGTGATGTCATTATTGAGGCCGCATTGGCTACCGGTGCTGAAGCAATACATCCGGGCTACGGGTTTCTATCGGAAAACCCCGGGTTTGTAGAGGCAGTTGAAACAGCCGGCCTATGTTTCATCGGGCCGGGCGCTGCATCAATTCGAGCGATGGGGTTAAAAGATGCAGCCAAGAAGCTAATGGAAGAAGCCGGTGTGCCTGTGGTCCCCGGTTATCATGGTGACAATCAGGATAGTGCTTTTCTAGAGTCGCAAGCCAACACTATTGGCTATCCCGTATTGATAAAAGCAAGATCCGGTGGTGGCGGTAAGGGAATGCGTCTGGTGGAGTCTGAAAGTGACTTTGCAGCGGCGCTTGCCAGTGCTCAGCGTGAGGCAGAAGCAAGCTTTGGTGATGCAGCTTGCCTTGTTGAAAAGTTCGTTACCGCACCGAGGCATATAGAAATCCAGGTGTTCGGTGATAACCACGGCAACGTTGTGCATTTGTTTGAGCGGGATTGTTCGCTGCAAAGGCGCCATCAAAAAGTGATTGAAGAAGCGCCAGCTCCGGGAATGACTGAGGAAATGCGTCATGCGATGGGAAGTGCAGCAGTTGAAGCTGCAAAAGCGATCAATTACTCAGGTGCGGGTACAGTTGAGTTTATTGTAGATAGCTCTGAAGGTCTGCTACCGGACCGGTTCTGGTTCATGGAAATGAATACCAGGCTGCAAGTTGAGCATCCGGTGACTGAAGCGATTACCAACACAGATCTTGTAGAGTGGCAACTGCGAGTTGCATCCGGTGAGGAGTTACCTGTTGTGCAATCTGATCTTGCGATTGATGGCTGGGCGATGGAGGCGCGAATCTATGCTGAAGATGTAGAGAAGGGGTTTCTACCGGCTACCGGTACGCTGCATTATTTGCGGTTCCCGGATTATGTGCGTATCGATACCGGCGTTGGTAGTGGAGATACGATTTCTCCATTCTATGATCCGATGATTGCCAAGTTGACCGTGCATGGCTCAACCCGCGAAGATGCGCGCCGTATCTTGTTAAAAGCTTTGCGTAATACCCATGCCTCGGGTTCAGTTACCAATATTAATTTCTTGAGTGATCTGATCAGCAATAAGGAGTTTGCTGATGGCAATGTTGATACCGGATTGATTGATAGAAATAGCGATCAACTTACCGCGATGCGTGAGGTGCCGGATGAGATTGCCTGTCTGGCAGCTATGCAGGCTGCAGGCTTAACCGATGAGCGCAAACCGTTTTCTTCGTTTACGCTCTGGCAGCCGTTATTGCGTAGTGTGGTGTTGAATGACCGTTCGGATGCCGAGATTGTTGTAACACTTGCAAGCAACGATGGCAGAGAGTGGGAGTTTGCTGTTAATGGCAGGCCACATACGTTAACGATGCAAGGACAAGATCAATATCTTTTTAACGCCGACAAGCTGAGAGCTTTCTGCCAATGTCATCCGGAAGGGGTTAGTGTTTTTACAGATCGTGCATGGCATCTTGCTGTGCCTGATCTGCTTGACGGAGCAGGTGGGTCGGCTGATGGTGGTGATGTCGTGGTCGCGCCCATGCCGGGGCAGGTGAAGCTGGTGCAGGTTGCTGCCGGCGATGCTGTTACTGCAGGTGACACGCTTATGGTGATGGAAGCGATGAAGATGGAGCATACTCTAACCGCACCCAGAGATGGAACTGTTGAAGAAGTGATGGGTAGCGTCGGTGATCAGGTCGAAGCCGGTGCATTATTGTTGCAGCTCGTGAGTGAAAGTTAGTTGTTCGAGCCTTAAAAAACAGGATGCCGGGTAAGCCCCATAATCTAATCCAGTAGCAGTGATGCCAAAGAACGAACCATTACTTTCGTAGAATCAACCATATCCTGAATACCAACATATTCATCTGGTTGATGTGCCAGATCCAGAATACCCGGCCCGTAGGCGATGCAGTTCTGCAGCCGTCCAATCCGATCGATATGCTTCTGATCATAAGTGCCGGGTGAAACAACATAGTCCGGTTCCCTGCCAAGCTCCTGCTGTATCGCGTCCGTGACAGCCTTAACTATCGGTGCGTCCTTGTCTGTCATAGTCGGAATCACTGAAAACAGCTCTTTTGTTGTGGCTTTGAACTTCGGTCTGCTATGCCCGACTTCGCGCAACAACGACTGCAGTTCCTGCCGGACGTCGTCAATATCTTCTTCAATGATGAATCGACGGTCGAGTACCATACGACATCTGTCCGGTACGAGGGCTGAGGGTAGTCCCGTGTAACCCGCTTCAGGTTCGGGTAGTCCGCCGTGAATCGAATTGATATTAAGCGTTGACTGGCGCGCCTGTTCGGGGACCACCGGCATTGCGGTTTGTTTTTTTTCAAGTGCGGGATAAACTTTATGTTCCAGTGCTTCAATGACGGCCCCCATATGCCGTACAGCGCAGTCACCCTGAAACGGCATTGAGCCATGTGCGATATGACCGTAGGTTTCTATTTCGGTCCACAAAACACCGCGATGACCAAGGCAGATCCTGTCTTTGTTGAGCGGTTCCGGAATGATCACATGTTGCACTCGTTCAGGGTTAAACCATCCTTGTTCCGCCAGATACGCAACACCGCCAAAACCACCGGACTCTTCGTCTGCGGTGCCGGAAATCTCAATGGCACCTTTGTAGTCGCCACAGATTTCTATAAATTTTTCTGCAGCGATGATTGATGCTGCCAATCCACCTTTCATATCGCATGCTCCGCGGCCATAAATCTTCCCGTCTTTAACCACGCCTTCAAACGGATCGACCGTCCAGCCATCCCCGACTGCGACGACGTCTGTGTGAGAATTAAAATGCACGCATTCGCCTGGTCTGCCGCCTTCGTGTCGAGCTACGACGTTCCATCGCGGGTACTTGTCGCTATCACCAAGAGCGCCGGTCGCCCGAATCAAATCGCATTTGAAGCCTTTTTTTGTCAGCCTTGCGCTGAGAAACTCACAGATTTCCCGATAATTTTCCGCCGGTGGGTTGATGGTTGGGAAATTGATTAACGCTTGTGTCAACTCGATCAGGTCGTCAGTCGCGTTGTCCACTGCTTCACACAAGCGGGAAGTGAGTCGGTCCTTGTTATGCTTCAGGTGCATGTGTATCCCGTTCAGTTCAAAGTCAGTTTAAGCTTGGTAGTACTGTTTTATACCCTGCAACAGCTGTTGGTGAAAGGCTGAAGAGCCTGACGCTCACAGATTGGGTAATCTTATGCATCTCGTCTAGCGGTTCTCATTTCGAATTGCGCTTCGATTTTGTCTGTAACAATAAGTTAACGGGCAACACACTCTTTAAGGCGTCATTTTGGTAACGTAGGTGTGCTGCGCCGATATGATGGAATTGCGAGATTCCAACCGATTTTCAGGGGAGTATTTTTTGAAACTAATAGCGATTTCCATAGTGCTGGTTTTGACGCTTGCTGCGTGTAGCGGGAACGACCTTAACCTCGATGGATTGAATAACGCTGGCGCAACAACCACGGACAACGGTTCTGGTGATGCGGGTGACAGTGGGAACAGCGCCGGCACTTTAGGCGATGCGATCTCGGCTGGTCATCGCAACGGTCAGACCTTTCTGGTGTGGAGTGAATCCGGTAACGGTGTTGACTATCACGTGTATCGACACACTGCGCCAATAACCAGCGCCAATCTCGGTTCGGCGACGCGTCTGACTGATCGCTGGGGGCCGCTGGATCAGGATACATCGGTCAATCGATATGGCTCTGATGATGTGCCGCGTAATTTCGTTATCAGCAATTCCGGTCAACCGCTGAGTGAAGATCAGGGGCTGTTTGTTTCCACCACACAAAATGGCCAGCAGGGCGACGCCTACTACGCAGTGACCAGTGTTGTTGGCGGCAGTGAAAACAGAACCATCGTGCCCGGTAGCAATGCAACCACACAACCTGTAGTTGAGTCAGTAGCGACACCTCGTCCGGTACTAACAGTTTCCACCAACGGCGGCAAAGGCCGTATTTATACGCAGTACATGGACTACGCAAACTGGAATCCGACGTTGCAGGGCTACGCGTTCAATTTCTCAGTGGCGCTACCTCCGGATTATAATGCTTCGCGAGCGTATTCATTACGGGTGTATCTACATGCTTATAGCGAACCACTCAAATTTGTAGAACAAAGTGAATTCAGCTGGCCTGTGATTCAGTTGTTTCCAAGTGACCCGGGTGGCAATGTAGGCAGTTTGCATAGCTGGTGGTATGGATTTGCGAGAGATCATAATTACCTGACGCAAGGTTCAATTCCGCAATCAGGTGTGGTTGAGAATTTCACGGAGCAGAGAGTCCTTTCATCAATTGACTTTCTCGTCAATGATGGCCAGTTCAATATAGATAGCGATCTTATCCATGTGTACGGTCATTCGATGGGTGGTTCGGGCGCGTTGACATACGGCATGCGCTATCCGTCAGTGTTTGCAGGTATCTACGCCAGCGAAGGGATGACAAACTATGCAAGCAGTCCGTTGTTTCAATCGGATTTTGTGCGATTGTGGGGATCACAATCCAGCAATCTGCCGATCGTCAACAACGGCAGACACAACGGCGCAATCCGCGACTATGACTCCACTGGTTCACAGCCTACGCGAGTCTGGAACTGGATGAACCACCAAGAGCAACTGCTTCGTCGGCGTGGTGACCGGTTTTCTTACCTTATGGTGGATCATGGCAAGGATGACACGACCATTGACTGGCAAACCCAGGGGCGCCCGATGGCGAGCATTTTTACTCAGGCACGTGTGGGGTTTTCTGCATCAGCACTTGCGGGTGTTGGGCATAACTGGCTTTCTTTCAGTTCTGTTGTGAATAGTGTCTTCGGCTATGGATTCGGAGATGAGTCTGCATGGCGTTACCCTACGACTCTAAGTTTTCCGGGCATTCATAATGCTTCCGGTTCTGGATCGTTGCAGCCAACTGTAAACGGTGACGACAATCACAACACAACTATCGAATGGGCTACACCGATAAACAATTTCCATACGAGTATTGTCGATTCCTCAAACACCTACGAGATTTCATTGAGATCAACCAGTAGCAACCAGACGGCTGACATCACACCGCGAAACACCAACCTGTTTCGACCCGGTGCAGGAACTCGGTGTAGCTGGACTGCCACAAGTATAAGCAACAACAGCCGAATTGGGTCTGGCAATAGTTCGGTTGATGGTGATCGGCTATTGACGATACCGGCAGTAACAATCCTTGCAGGCAGCGGTACGCGTCTCGCAATTAATTGCCCGTAGTTTTCGCCGGACAGTAGAAATTAAACGGATATAAATCTTTGAATAACTTTTTGTATGCTGTTCGTGATGGTTGTCTTATGGTTTTACTTGCAGGGCTTATAGCAGTCCTGCCTGGCACATCAGCAAGTGCGCAGTCTGAAGAATACATAGTTATCACTCATCCGTTGGCAGGTGCTGTCATCGGTAGTGGAGATACAATCTACTTCAGCCCGGGCGAGCAGAGAGTCTATGAGTGGCAGGTGACCATTGGTGCTTCACCTGAAGTTACCGGACTTTACGATAGTGGTGTCCGTAGGTTTGATGAAGATGGCTGGGAGCTGGTAGTTGACAGTTTATCCAACAACGGTAAACCGGTTACTTTGCGATTCTGGCAGCGTGCTTCAGACAATGGGACCTGGGTCTCAACTGATACTGTATTTAATACCCGTGACAACACGACAGTGGCGACTGTTAACAAAACGCCTTCGGATGGTGATACTGCTCCGCCTGTTCAGTCATCGCTGCCAGCGGTTGTGAAGAAAGGCTCAACCGTGAAAGCGTTACGGGCAGAACATCGCGACGGACAAACGTTTATCACCTGGTCAGAGGTGCAGGGTGATGTGGGCTACCATGTTTATCGTCATACTTCACCAATAAGCTCTGCAAATATTGGCAGTGCGGAAAAATTGACCGCACGGTGGGGGCCGTTAGACGACAATACCTCTGTCAACAAACACGCAGCCGGTTTGGTTCCATCAACCTACGTTATAAGTGATCTCGGGCAAGCGCTTGCAGAAGAAACCGGTTTATTTGTTAACACTCCAGCGAATGACGGTGCATATTTTTATGCGGTAACAACGGTTGTAGGTGGATATGAAAATATAGCATTGGTGTCGGAAGACAACAGCCTGGCAGAGCCGGTAATGGAGACGGTTGCTGAGCCTAAGCCGGTATTGACACTGTCGCTTAACCGTGGAAAAGGGCGCCTCTATACTCAGTACATGGATTACTCAAGATGGAATCCAACGTTTAATGGTTACATCTACAACTATGCCGTAACCCTTCCATCGGGATACAAAAAGTCGTACGCCTATCCGTTGCTGGTCCGTCCCCATGCGTACAGTGAAGATCTGCCTTTTAAAGAAAAGACAGAATATGGCTGGGAGGTTATTCAAGTTTTTCCACAAGATCCAGGTACTCGTCGCGGTTCCAAAGGGCACTCTTGGTGGTTTGGATATTCAGCTGACCACAACTATGCAGATGAGGGATCAATACCAACGTCAGGCAGTATTGCCAACTTCACTGAAGAGCGTGTGTTGAAGGCGGTAAAAGATACTATTGCGGATCCTGAAATCAATATAGACCCGCAATTGGTGGCGGCATTCGGGCATTCTATGGGCGCTTCAGGTTCGCTTTCTCTCGGTATGCGCTACGGCAATGTCTTTGCAGGTATCTTCGGTAACGAAGCGATGACCAACTACAGTAGTAATCCTAAATTTCAGGAAAACCTGGAGCTGATTTGGGGTAGTCAATCGGATAACCTGCCGATAAGAATTGAGGGACACTATGCAGACCCTATCGCTCGATACAACGGTGTTGGTGTGTGGGACTGGATGAACCATCAGAAACAACTGATTGATCGGCGAGGTGACCGAATGGCTTACCTTATGTTGACACATGGCAAGGCTGACACCGTGATTGACTGGCACACTCAAGGTGCGCCGATGGTAAAAATATTCAACCAGGCGTCGGTCGGTTATTCATCGAGATTTGTTGCTGATGATCCTCATGGATGGATAGGGTTCAATGCCATTGTTAAATCACTATTTGGTTTTGGCGGAGGGGTGGACTTCCCGTGGCGTTATCCACGCAGCCTTAGTTTTCCGGCGATTGCCAATGCTTCAGGGTCCGGCCCTTTGTCTCCGGGACTTACACAAACCGATGACTATAATCTCGACATAGAATGGGCCACTCCGCATACCTGGTTTGCGAAAAGTATTGTCGACAAGCCGCGCCGCTACGAGATATCTCTTCGTTCCAAATCTGCCACTCAAACCGCAGACATAACACCGCGTAACTCTCAGCAGTTTGCAGTGAGCCCGGGTGATCAATGCGGATGGGTGGCGATAGACAGCAATAAGCGAAAGACGGTAGGTAGAGGCAGGGTTGTCGCTGATGCTGACGGCCTGGTGACTATCCCCGAAGTCTTAATCACGAAGTACAAGGGTACCCGATTAACTATCGAGTGCAGCTGATCACATGGCTCATAATTAGAGAGCTGTTGAGTTGGTAGTGGTTGGCGCGAGTCGTAAAAGCGGTTGTAAATCAGCTTAAAAAAAATCTCACCTGGTATTGTGCGGCCGGGTGTTATGATTCATGTAATCAACAAATGCCACCGATCAGCGCCTACATGAATCAACAGATAAAAGATCAACTTGCACCGACAGGTGTCCTGCGTGTCGGTCTTAACATGTCCAACTTCCTTCTGGTTAATAGTCAGAGTGATTCCGGCGCACCGGATGGTGTGTCACCCGCTATTGCACGCGCATTGGGTGAAAAACTGGGTGTGAATGTGGAGCTTATCCTGTTTAAGGGCCCGGGTGATGTTGCAGACGCTGCGACCGGTGATGTCTGGGATATTGCCAATATAGCGGCAGAGCCTGAGCGCGCCAGATCCATCATCTTCAGTCCACCATATTGTGAAATTCAGGCAACGTATCTTTTGCCACCGGACTCACCTTTGCTGTCAGTGGCAGATGTGGATGTCACCGGTAACCGTATTGCAGCAAAGGGTCGGGCAGCCTTTGAACTTTGGTTGAGTGATAATCTTAAACAAGCCTCGGTTGTGCAGGCGTCTTCTCACGAAGCGGCGTTTGATATTTTTGTTGAGCAGAACCTCGAAGCGCTGGCCGGTCTAAGGCCCAAGCTCATAGAACAACAAACGGCGTTACCGGGTTCACTGCTCTTGCAGGAAAGTTTTACGTCTGTGCGGCAATGCATTGGCTGTAAACCCGGTAACAAAGAGGCAGCGGCCTTTATTGAAATGTTTGTAAAGGAGTCTGTTAAGAGTGGTCTGGTGAAATCGTTAATCGACAAGTATCAGGTAACCGGAAAATTGTCTGTGCCCTCTGCACGCAACTAACATGGAACGTAAACAGGGTATCGATAGCTTTGGCGCTGTGGTGCTGGTGCTTTTTTCGGCGTTGCTCGGTCTTAATCAGGTGTTGGTGAAGCTTGTAAACGCGGGAATGCATCCGGTGTTTCAGGCCGGGTTGCGTTCTGCTTGTGCGTTTGTGCCTGTGTTTATATTTGCGCTGCTTATGCGCAGGAGATTAAGCCTGACTGATGGCAGTTTGTGGCCGGGGATTGTAGTTGGAATATTCTTCGCACTCGAATTTACATTGGTGTTTGTCGGGCTTGACTATACATCGGTGGCCAGGGCATCGGTTTTGTTTTATACCATGCCTATCTGGGTTGCTGTCGGCGCTCACTTTTTAATACCTGGCGAGGTTTTAACACCGCGTCGAATTCTCGGGCTTGGCTTGGCGTGTGTCGGTGTGGTAGTGGCCTTGCTTGTTAATGATGAACCGGCAAGTGACAATGCACTTACCGGTGATTTGTTTTGTCTCGCAGGTTCGGTACTCTGGGCTGCGATTGCGCTACTTGCCCGTACAACTCGCTTGTCAAAGTCCAGTCCGGAAATGCAGCTGTTGTATCAACTCGCAGTATCTGCACCGCTGCTGATCCTTGGTGCATTGTGGGCAGGTGAGACCTGGCGTGAGCCAACGGCTTTTATACTCGGAGTATTTACTTTTCAGGTGTTGGTTGTTGTGAGTATCGGTTTTTTATCATGGTTCTGGGTGCTGTCTGTGTATCCAGCTGCCGACATGGCGGTTTACAGTTTTCTTGCTCCCGTTTTTGGCGTTATATTCGGTTATGCAATTTTAAGCGAATCTATAGGATGGAATGTGTTGGCCGCTCTGTTCCTGGTGTCAGCTGGAATCGCGCTGGTCAATTCACGGCGCACGGTTAAATGAATCTATGACTCTTTCTGATCTAAAGTTCGATACTGAACAAATGATTTCAGGCTTACGGTTGTTGGTGGAATCAGAGAGTCCTACAACCGATGCAGCCGCAGTAAACAAAGTGATCGATCTTGTTTCGTATGATCTGACAACCCTGGGAGCAGTAATTGAACGAGTGCCGGGGCGTATGGGATTCGCGGATTCGTTGCGTGCTCTTATTCACCCGGGCCATGGCAATGACCGGGGTAGTAGTCATCAACCCGGTGTTTTGATTTGCTGTCACGCTGATACCGTGCATGAGATGGGTAGTCTGCACTCAATGCCCTACCGCAGAGAAGGAAACACACTTTGGGGGCCTGGTATCGCGGCGATGAAAGCGGGATTATATATTTGCGTTGAAGCGGTGCGGCATATTGTGCGGCACGAACTACGCATGACGTTGCCAGTGACCTTTCTTGTTGTCTCTGACAAAGAGCAGGGTTGTCCGAGCACCCGAGAATTAATTGAAGCGACGGCAAGAGATAATAAGTATGTACTGGTGCCCGGCACCACCGAAAACGCACAGACGGTCTACACCGGTAGGTTTGCAGAGCAACGCTATAAGCTTGATGTTAAAGTTGATGCCGCCTCTGAAAGTTACTCATTATCAGCTATTTCTGAGATGGCACGGCATATCGTAGACATCGATAAAATGAGTACCCCGGGCTGTCGCTTTAAAGTGGGTGCGATCAGATCGGGACAATGGGTTAACTTTGCAGAAAAATGCACAGCTGAAGTAATCTCAGAAGCGGTTTCTGAATCTGACGTTGAAAAGAGCGTCTCGCAGATGATGTCGCTTAACTCTCCAAATCCCGATAAAGGTCTGCATGTGAACAGATCTGTTTCACTGCCGTTGTGGCAAACAGGTGAGAATGTGTTAGCAGACAAACTATCTGTGTTTGCGAATTCCAAAGGACTAACACTAAAAGCGGTCACCGGTTCAAGTGGCTCGCTTGCCAATATTACCGGGGCTATGGGTTGCACTACCCTTGATGGACTCGGGGTAGTCGGTGCCGGTATGCAAAGCCGTGCAGAGAGAATTCAGATAAACAGTTTGACTGAACGAGCACAGTTGCTCGCCGGATTACTGACGACACTCGAGTAGCCTGGGCTAAAAACTACCAGATTAGTTAAACCTGACCGCTCAACCGGCGTGTCGAAACTCTTGTACTGACTGTGCTGCACTACCGTCATTTGCTGCAAGGGTAGGAGTTAGCGTCGCAAGCGCTTTTGTGATGTAACCGGAAACTGCAACAGGTGACAAAGTAGAGTCCCAATATGCCAGTGATGCCTGTTGGAGTTTGTCCAGTTGCGCTGGATTTTCCAAGAGTTCGTCAAGCAACGCCGGCAAGGTGTTCCAGTCTTTAATTATTATTGCCGGTGAGTCTTCTGCAAACCAGTGTTCCGGTTGCTCTTCTGCAATAACCACACAACCGTAGTACATCCCCTCGCACAATCGATAAGTCTCCAGGTGGGTTCCGCGTGGTGACAAACATATTTTTGTATCCATTAAAACCTGCGGATAGTCATCATGTTCAGGTTTGTCTTTTGCTTTGGGGAAGTAGCTTGATAGCTTGACATCTATGTTGAACCGTTTGCCTGTTTTCCAATTCTGAACAACCCGTACCATCCGCTCACGGGAAAGTACTTTGGCGGTTTTCACCAGCCCGCCTAATGCGTTTTTATGATCAATGCTGCCTGTAAAAGATGCATCCAGTGACCGTTCGTTAATAGGTGTAACAGTTGTGCGCTTTGGCAGCCTGTAATATCCATAGGGGATAGCGAATATATTTTTACTACGATCTCGATGATAGCGTGGAAAGCGCTTAAGCTGCTGACGCAGGTATTGCACCGAGGTCATCAGGTTGAATCTCTGCCAGCCGTAGTGGGTGGCGAGTTTCATGTGCTGTCCGGGTGCTTTGAAAACGGCGTGTACCCGGTCTGCGTAGACGGGCACGCGTGCCCACTCGTCACCCATGACAAATACTACGAGGTTTGGCGTGAGGTCGAATTTTGCCGGTAATTCGTCAACGCTGCGGGTAAATACAAATGTGTATTCTTCAAAGCGCTGCAGTGACCCTTGTAGCTCTTGCATCACATCTGTGAAGTATTCGATGTTGCACTCAAGCGCGAATGGCTCGCTTTCACAGGCAGCTGTTATCTCAAGCGTACTGGCTCCACCCATGCAGATCAGGCAGTTAGACAATACATTGTGAACTGGATTGTGTTTTTGCGGCATTACAACGACCGATATGCAAAGTAGTAATAGCGGGCATTGTTGAACTAACATTTAGTGCTGTGTGTGACACAGCGCAAACGGTTATGAAGTTAATAGCAGAGAGACAAATGGCTGTTGTCAGCTGAGGAAACGGAGAGATAAAAGGTGTCTATGTGAGTGTCACTCACTGATATCAAGATCTTTGCGCGCCTGTTGAACGTATTTCTGTCTGCCTGACACAATCTTCCAGCGTGTACCGCCGCATTGCCGCCATAACACCGCTGATCGAAGGCCAGCCAGTAAACAGGCTCTGATTCGGTTAGCGTGTGAACTCTGCTCAAGGTACTCGCGTGCGCCGTGAACCACGATACGCGGAGACAAGTTGCTTATATTGTCGGTGTAGATTTTAGCAAGAATGGAAATCACTTCTTCGTCCAGCGTGTCGTAGTGAGTGCGCATTTGCTCGGCGTTTTCGATGCCGCGGCGGATCCGCTCAAGTAGGTCGGCATCCGATTGACATTTGTGTTCAAGTTTAATCAGGCTAAGTATGTATTGCGTTAACTGTAAGTCTGGTTTACTGCCTGCACCACTGAGTTGATTAACCAGCCGTCGCTGGCCATCGCGAAGATTTTCCTTGCTGCCGTAGACGGACTCAACTGTGTTGGCCTCAACCTTAAATACAGATTCCAGCACAATACGCATATTGTTTTCATCAAACTCACCGGAGGTAGCGATGCTTTGTACCAGCTCTGCCGTCAGAAACAGACCTGACATCGCCATGGTTTGATTTTCAAGTGAGGTAATCAACAGGAGCCTGCCATTAAGATTGCTATGGACTCTGCTATAACTATAAGCGTGGTGGTTTTGCGTTTGAGCATTATAAATACATACAGTGAAGTGAGCAGTTTGTTTACGCTTTGCAGCTACGCTTTGCAGCTGCCCTGGGCCAGATTATTCACAAAATCGACGGCATCCCGCTTGCTCCCTGGGTGCGTTCTCGCTAAGCAGACTTCTACCGCGCAGCCTCGTAGTGTGACGTTTTTTGTATGATTCCACCACCCTGGTTAATATTTCTACCCAATCAGGCTACCCAATCAGGTCAATAATTCCACCCCCGAGGCACTCGTCGCCATCGTAAAAAACAATTGACTGGCCGGGTGTAATTGCGCGCACGCTGCGCTCAAATGAGACGACTGCCTGCTTCTCGCGTTCGAAATGAATGGTGCATTCCTGATCCTGCTGGCGGTAGCGCGTTTTTGCAGTGCATTTGAATCCGTCAGGTGGGATATTCCTAATCCAGTGCAATTTTAACGCGCGCAACGATTTTTTATGCAGGGCAGGGTGATCGTGTCCTTGAACCACAATCAGTTCATTTGACTCAACGACCTTATCGGCAACGTACCAGGGGGTTGTCGGGTAGCTTGCATTACCCCCGATACCCAGTCCCTGGCGCTGGCCAATGGTGTAGAACGCAATGCCGTTATGGGTACCAACCACGTCACCGTCCGGTGTTTTGATGTCTCCGGGCCTCGCGGCGACGTAGTCTGCCAGAAAGTCTGCAAACTTGCGTTCGCCAATAAAGCAGATTCCAGTGCTGTCTTTTTTGTCGTGCACCTGCAGATTGAGATCGTGGGCAATGTCGCGCAAATCTGACTTTTGTAAATCGCCTACAGGAAATACCGCATTCGCAAGTTGTTGTTGATCGAGTGTGTGCAGAAAGTAGGATTGATCTTTGTTGCTATCTGCACCGCGTAGCAGCATCACACGTTGATCATCAGCATAGTCAGTTTGCACATAGTGACCCGTCGCTATCTTGCCGGCACCTCGTGCTTTGGCATGATCGAGAAACGCTTTGAACTTTATTTCTTTGTTGCACAGAATATCGGGGTTCGGGGTTCTGCCTGCATTATATTCGTCAAGAAATCCCGCAAATACCTTTTTCCAATATTCTTCAGAGAAGTTTACGGTGCTCAGTGGTATGTCGAGTAACTCACATACTCCTGATGCATCGCGAAAATCCTCAACTGCCGTGCAGTAGTCGTCCCCTTCCTCGTCCCAGTTTTGCATAAACACCGCCTGGACTTCATAGGCATCTTTCTGCTTTAGAATGTGTGCTGCAACGGCGGAGTCTACGCCGCCTGAAACACCAACAACTACTTGCTCGATAGCGTTATTCATTTTGATGCTAAGAGTGAGCGTGGTTTGTCGTGGTTTAGTAATCTACACATCTTGCAGGATCGCCAGCGGATAGTTTTGCCCGTGCAGGTAGTCATCAATTGTGCGCAATACCATTGGACTTCTAAGTTTCATATTCACAAGTGCAGCGCGAGTATGCCAGTCCGCATTGTTGATCACGCTGTCCAGTTCCTGCGCCGGGTTGTGATCCTTGACGTCGCCAATGAACGAGACACGCATGTAGGTATGGTGTTTGACTGGATGTCGCCAGCGGTAGATACCGAGAATAGCTCTCGGAGTAAATGACCAGGCGGTTTCTTCTTTAACTTCGCGCATAACCGCTTGCTGCAGACTCTCACCGTCCTCAAGATGGCCTGCAGGTTGATTGTAAACTATTTGACCGTCAATCCGTTCCTCGACCATCAGAAAAGTATTATCGCGCTCTATTATTGCTGCAACTGTCGTATGTGGCGTCCAGACCATTGATTTATCACTCTAGTTTGTAACAGGTAGCACGTTTGTTGTGCCGGCCCTTTGCTTTGCTCTATTGTTCGTGCCGTCATTGTAAATCGGAGTCTGCAGGTGGGTGTGGTTCAACCATGCTGTAGCCAGGCGTAATCGGGTCGCGCCGTCTGGCCGCTGTTGGATAGTTGGTCTCAACATGGCCAGATTGCAAGTTTTTTTGGCGCATAAACCGGGTCGTCGCAAAATAACCACAAATGGCGCTGCGCAGGGCTAAGACGTAGTGTATATCCCGAATTTTGCGAGCGATTGTTCACAAACTTTCACGACCGCAACCATTTTCGAGGGTTGATATGCCAAAAAAGTGTTGTTTTTCTGCAAATAGCTCGTTAGCATAATCCTACACATTGCGGTGACAAGCCTTTTTTGGGGTCACTGCCGTGCGCTGTCGCTGAAGGCCAACTGGTCAATGGGGTGGGAACGAGGCGATTTGCAATTGGCAATTTTGTATTGCTGCTTTTTTTTACGACACAATCAGAAATACCTGACTGGAGAAATAATATAATGAAATTCACTAAGACAGCTGCGGCATTGGCATTGGCAGGTATTGCTGCATCACCACTAGCCCAAGCCGATGGCCACGAAGGCGGCGGCCCTGTTGTAACACTGTCGGGCTACCTCGGAATAGGTATCGTTGGAAGCGATGCGGACGACATTGTTGCATCTGATGCGGTTGAGGAAGTTCTAGACGCTGCTGGCGTCGTAGTTGTAGAAGCTGCTGATGCTGTGGAAGCGTCCGAGCCTGGCAACCTGAAAATGTTCGGTGATGATTCAACTATCAATCTGCGTGCGTCGCAGACGTTGAACAACGGCATGGAAGGCTACGCTAACTACCGTACTGACTTTGCTTTGTCTGGCGATGCTGGTAAGGGCGATAACATCCACCTTGGTATGAAGGGCGATTTCGGTGACATCCGAATCGGTGAAGTTCCAGACGCTATTGAATACGGTCAGATGGCTGGCGACATCATGAAGGATATCGGTGGTGAAGAGCGTGGGATAAGTTACACCGGAACTTTTGGTGGTGCTACGATCGGTCTGAACTGGTCACCAGTTGGAACTTTGAATGGTGACAACGCGGGCGGCGGTAGTGACAAGATAGGCATCGGCGCAAAATTCAGCGCGGGTGGATTTGGTATCGGTGTTGGTGTTGGTGATGTCAATGAAGCTACAGTGATGTCTGTTGGCGCATCCTACTCAATTTCCGGTGTTTCTCTGGCGCTTGCATTCAAAGATGATGATGCTGAGCAATACCTGAGTGCAAAGGCTGGTTGGAGCCTTGGAGCTGTCAGCATGGGACTTACCTATGAAGGCATGCAGGATGTTGGCGACGACACCAAAATTCGTTTTGATGCTGGTTATGATCTAGGCGACGGTTATAGAATCAGTACTCGAGTGAATATGCTTGATGCCGATACTGATGTAACTGACTATCGACTATTGCTTTCTGCTGACTTCTAGAGAGCGTAGTTAACTCGGATATATTGGCAGATCCTTGTGAACTGCTAACAATAAGAAAGTAAGATGTAACTATTAAAAAGCCGGCTGCTTCAGTGCAGTCGGCTTTTTTTGTGCCTCGTATTGCGCGGCCCTGCGATATTACATTGAATGCAGATTTTTGTAGTTGCGATTGGAAATTCGCAGTGCCCTAAACCAGCACTTTTGACAGTTGATCGCACTACCGGGATTCTCTCGGCATCCATTGCTTTGACAATGCGCGTAACAGTGTTCTGGATATACGTGCATCACTAAGCGCAATAGATTCGATTGCCGAAGCCTCGATACGGAGCAGCACCGTGTCCTCAGACGTGGTTGCCTGCATCGTCCTTGGTGAGTCGGCCATAACATCGAGTGCGCCAAATACTTCCGGCCGTTGAAATGTACCGATCACTGCTGCTCCGTGAACTTTCGGTCGGCTTGTTTGTACTTCTCCGGATACAACCATCCAGACCGAATCTGCGGTATCCCCCATCTCATAGATGCGTGTATTTGCGTCCATGCTCACAGGCTTGCTGTGATCGGCAATATACCTCTGATTGGCGTTAGATAATTCACTAAACAATATAGAGTTTGAAATCAGGTTCAAAGGATCAGTGGCAATTGATTCGCCCGGTTGAGTTGCGGGCTCGAAACTGCGTGTACCCGGCGCTCCTTCAAGTTTTAAAGGTCCAGCTTCCGTAAAAGTATAAACCTGTTCAAAATCGTCATGGTTTTCAACATCATTTGAAATCCAAATTATCGTGCAGTCAGGCAGCAATTCGCGAACCGATTGTCTTACAGACTGCTTTTCCTCTGCATCAAGCAGCGATAGTGAATCGTGAAAAATGAGTAAGCTGGGTTTTTTCAATAGCGACCTGCCGAGCGCAAGCCTGTGCCTGGCTATTTGTGGCAAACGCGACCCGCTTATACCCACCTGTGATTCTCCAAATAGCAGCAACAGTGGCTCATCCAGATCGAGGTCAGAGATTACCCGTGTGATTAATTCATCTACCGCGCGGCTTGCCGCAGGCTGACTCAAAGACATTCGGCCAAACAACAGGTTATCTTTTACTGTCAGGTGTGAGTGGTATTTGTCTTTCTTAAAAAACTCGACTGAGTTCTCCAACTCAGCTGGCAGGTATTGTTGAAAGTCACGTCGCGCCTGCAAAATTCTACTCATTGCACGTTCGCTTAATCTAACGAAAGTATGGCGTTCCGGTATGAGTTGAAGGAACAAACAGACTAACAAGTTGCGACTTTCCGCAGTCATTTCCTTGCCTGCCTTCTTGGAATCGAGTGTTGTCTTGATGCGCTCCACCATTCCGTCTTCAGATAAACTAAAGTGCTCTAGTTCCCGGTGAGTCAATGTATTGTTAGTGTGTGCACTCAACAAGTGTCGTGCGAGTTGCAAGCCCACGAGGGTAGCGCGAGGGGTTAAAAGCTGTTTGTCGATAGTCTCAATCAGGTAAGGGTGCAGTTCGCGCTCTTCGTTCTGCAGTCTTTCATCGGTCGGTATGCCGAATAGAATGTTTTCCATAATACTTGCGTTAGTATTAAAAACTTCAGGATCAAAATGCGCTACGAATGAAGCCGCTGGCAGTTGCGACAGCTGTTTTTGTATTTCTGTTCGAGCAACGAGTAATCTGGAGGAAAGTTCTGGTTTTTCCGCAGGATCCAGGATTTCAAACAACCTGCGGTCTTCTATAACCCGGCCAGCTCCAATTGCGTTAATTACCCGCTGCAGCCATTGTGCTGATCGAGCTCTGTCCGGTTCACCTGCCTGCCGGTAATCAAGCCAACCGGTATTGAGTGGTGCTCGATTGCCTGCTGCAAGTGCTTCGCTAAGTGCTGTTTGATCGACATCATCGCCATTGTGATCTGGCTCATGCTGTAGCAGGCCATACTCGATATTTTCAGAAATGGTACCGACGAACATGTGTGGATCCGGACCTTGTATTGCTACACGTCGACGCAGAATAGAGTCCGGTACTGTTGCCATGATTTGTTCGTCTATCTTTATTGAGCCCGAAAAGGGTTGCTCGATACCGGCAAGCAGGTGAGCCAGTCGTGCTCTTCTAACGGTGTACTCACCGGTAATAGCAACGGTAGCACCCGCTGGAATCTGTAGCGAAAGGCCAGATAGAACCGTATTACCGTTTTCATCACGCCATGAGACGGAATCAAGATCGAGTTTACCTTTGAGTGGAATTGCTTCGTCGACTGTTTCTACTTCATCCACATCGACCAGCTGATCCGGATTGAATAGCTCAACGATTTGTTGGTACTTTATCTTGCTGTCTTCATGTAGCTGGTAGTAGTTGAGTAATTCCCGCCATGGGTTAGTCAGTTCTTTATAGGCCGCAATGGCTGCTACCAGTGCACCGACAGTGAGCTCACCTTTGATGACCAGATAACCGCCAAAAAGATAAAACATAAAGGGTGTTATCTGGCTAATGGTGTTGTTGAGAAACTTCATGAAGTATTTCTTTTTAAAAATCTTCATGCGTATTTCAAATAGATCGCCAAGTCGATGTGAGTAACCGGCCAATGTGTATGGCTGTGTGCCATGCAAGCGAATTTCAGTTGAACCTGCAACCGTTTCCCCGATTTGCTCTGATAGTCGGCGAACGTGGCGCACTCGTTCTTTTTTAAGCTTGTTTACCTGCTGCTGCAGCTTTGGTATCAGATAGCCTTGTACTGGAATTAGTGCTATCGAAATCAGCCCGAGCATCCAGTTCTGCATAAACATAAATATAAGCACTGTTATCATCGTTCCGCCCTGAAACAATGGCATGGCGATCGACTCTCCAATGTAGCCACCGAGTGGTTCAGTCTCGGCGGTCACGGTACTTATTAGTTCTCCGGAGGATATGCGGGAGAAATAGGGCAGCGGGAAGCGAAGAATATTCTGTAGCAAGGTGTAGCGCAGACGTCGGATGAGCCTTTCACCGAGTACACCCTTATACGTGTTTAGCCGCATTTTAATAATGCCGTTACCTATGACCAAAACCAAAAGGCTCACACAAAGAACGGTGAGAAAAACCACCGGGCTGAGTTGCCAGCCGAACAGATTTTTCTGTGCTGAAACTCCGCTTAGCGCATCATTGATAATTATTTTGGGAAGTTCGAGTGTCAGGTAGAGGATCGGAAAAGACAGCATAGTTGCCGCGACCACCACCAGCTGCTGTTTTCGACTGTACTTCCAAATGTATTTGACTAGATTAGTTTCCATACTGTTGTTCAGCTATTTTTTTTGAGGAGAGCGGCGATCCAGGCACCATAGCAAAGATTGGTGTGTCTCATTTTGTATAACAAGAGTTCGTGACGGTTGTTTGCTCACCAGATTCATGGGAGTATCGTTGAACTTCGGGTTGGCAATCCCTTATATAGGGTCGCCTTTGCCGTTTAACAGCCATTGCACTGGTGAATGCGGAAATGGAGATCTGTAATTCCCTCAGCTGCTGAGGCCCGGAACAGGGTACAAATGCCAGAGTCAAAATCACTATGCCGTCGTTACTGAGTGTAAAGGACCTGTCAATAGGCTTTGGCAGGAATAAACCTACTGTTGATCAACTGAACTTTGCTGTTGATGCTGGAGAGACACTGGCGCTGGTTGGTGAATCCGGTTCCGGTAAGACGCTAAGTTGCCGTGCGATTCTGCGGATTCTGCCGACATCGGCGCAAATTCGGCGTGGCGAAATACTATTCAACGGTCCGGCAGGCGTTTGCGACCTTGTGAAACTCAATGAGCGGAAGCTGCGCCAGGTTAGGGGTGATCGCATCTCGATGATTTTTCAGGAACCGATGCGCTCTTTATCTCCGTTGCATCGTATTGGTGAGCAAGTCAGTGAGGTCTTAAAACTCCATCGTGATTGTTCTACAAGCATAGCGAAACGGCAGGTGCTGGCTGAGTTCGAGCGAGTTGGTTTTAACAATCCTGATCGTACCTATTGTGCTTATCCTTTCGAGTTGTCAGGGGGTATGCAACAGCGCGCAATGATCGCTATGGCGACAGTTGTCAAACCCGCGCTTCTGATTGCCGATGAGCCGACCACAGCCCTGGACATGACAACCCAGGCGCAGGTATTGGGTTTACTCAAAGATCTGCAAGCCGAGTCCGGTATGACATTGATACTGGTCACCCACGATTTGGGTGTAGTTGCCAATATGGCTGATCAGGTTGTCGTGATGAATAAGGGCCGTGTTATGGAATCGGGTGCGTCCGAATTGGTATTAGGCTCACCGGCTCATCCCTACACTAAACATCTTTTCGCGGCAGCACCGGTGATACCCGCATTCACCCGGCCGCCAGTTTCGTCTAAATCTGCTGACTTAATTTTGAGTTTGCAGGATGTCAGCAAAACATATGGCGTGAGAGGCAGCCATGGCTGGTTGCCACAGCAAAGTATTATGGCAGTTAACAGGGTAAGCCTGGATGTGCCACGTGGTAAAGTGGTCGCCATTGTCGGTGAATCCGGTTCCGGAAAATCGACTTGTGCACGTTTAGCCTTGGGGGCTGAGACAGTTGATCCCGGAGGCCGAATATTCTTTAAAGAAGATCCCGACGCTCAGCCGATTGACGTGCAGTCCCTCGATTCGCTGCAACGGTGTGATTTTCAGCGTAAAGCGCAAATGGTGTTTCAGGATCCGCATTCATCGTTAAGCCCGCGGATGCAAATTATCGATGCGTTAACAGAGCCGCTGGATATTCACAACATCGGTACGACAGCCGAGCGTCGTGATCGCGCAATTGAGGTTTTGGAACAGGTAGGGCTGGACCCTTCAATGCTGCGTCGCTACCCACATGCATTTTCAGGCGGCCAGCGTCAACGCTTGTCGATTGCACGAGCTCTGGCATTACGCCCACGTTTACTGGTTTGCGATGAGCCTACTTCGGCGTTGGATGTATCGGTGCAGGCGCAGATACTTGATTTGCTGGAAGACATACGTGATCGTTTACAACTGTCTTATCTGTTTATCTCCCATGATCTGGCAGTGGTTGCACGTATCGCCGATGAAGTGGCGGTAATGCGGCGTGGGCGTATCGTAGAGCAGGCTCCACCTGAGTTATTAATGTCGAATCCGAAACACCCCTATACTCAGGCGTTGATTGCAGCACACCCGGAGCCAGACATTCATCGGCCCATTGATCTTGATACTGTCGCGATGGGAGCGGGAGAACCAGACACCTGGCCTGGTGCTTTTCGTTATTCAGACGGCGTGGCACCAGACTTAATAGAGTGCGAAACAAATCATTTGGTGCGAACCCATGGATAATGTTTTAAACCAGCCCACTAGCAGATCCAACCACACAATAGCCTGGTTTATGATTGGCCTGCTGTCGATTGCTGCTACCAGTCTGTTGTTACCAATGCGCGTTGTGGCAGGCCCGGTTGCTTCGGAAAGTGCGCTTTTTAGCGAGAAGGTTGCCAGTGGTGAGCTACCGCCGGTTATGGAAAGGATTCCGAAAAACCCACTGGTGGTTGACCTCGTCAGCAAGGGGCGTCAAACCGGTGTGCAGGGGGGCACGTTGCGTACCATGGTCTCTCGCAGTAAAGACATTCGTCAGATGGTAGTTTACGGATACTCCAGACTGATGATCTATGACGATGAATATTCACTTACACCGGATATTCTGAAGAACATGGAAGTAGTAGACGGGCGCATATTTACACTGCGTTTAAGAGCAGGGCATCGTTGGTCTAACGGTGATCCGTTCACCTCGGCGGATTTTAAATACTGGTGGGAGGATGTAGCTAATAATCCGGATTTGTCTCCCTCTGGTCCGCCGCAGTTTATGCGAGTTGATGGACAGCTGCCTGTGGTGTCATACCCGGATGAAACGACGGTGGTGTATGAGTGGAGCCAACCCAACCCCTATTTTGTGCCACTGCTTGCCCAGGCCCGCCCGCCGTTTATTTTTCGGCCAAGACAGTATCTTGAGCAGTACCATAAAACCTATGCTGATACAGCGTCGCTTGAGCAGATGGTAAAGAGCCAAAAGGTACGTAGCTGGAATTCACTGCACAACAAGCTCGACAATATGTACAAGTTTAATAACGCAGACCTGCCTACACTGCAACCATGGATGTCATCACCTGATAGCAGTAAAAATCGCCAGGTGTTTGTACGTAACCCTTACTATCATCGAATTGATAGTAAAGGAACTCAACTACCTTACATAGATAAGGTAGAAATGAGTATTGTCGGTGGTGGACTGATCGCTGCAAAAGCCAATGCAGGTGAAGCTGATTTACAGGCACGCGGGTTGGACTTCAATGATGTTTCTATCTTAAAGAAAGGCGAGCTGGATGGCGGCAATTATCGAGTATTGTTATGGTCGAACGGATCGGCCTCTCAGATGGCAATCTACCCGAATCTGAATTTTGCCGATCCAGTCTGGCGGGCTGTGCTTCGCGATGTACGTTTCCGCAGGGCGCTATCATTGGGTATTGATCGGCGTATGATCAATCGAGCTTTGTATTTTGGACTGGGTGTTGAGGGCGGAATGAGCTGTCTGTCTGCAAGCCCGTTATATTCAAAGGTAAATCAGTCTTCCTGGTCAAACTTTGATACAACGCATGCCAATCGGCTACTCGATGAAATGGGTCTGGTTGAAAGGCAAGCTGACGGAATTCGATTACTCCCTGACGGTCGACCGTTAAGGCTGGTTATTGAAACTGCTGGCGAACGTCAGGAGGTAGAAAATGCGTTGCAGATTATCGTAGATACCTGGCGTGACCTCGGTATTGAAATGGTTATGCGACCGCTTGACAGGGATATCCTCAGAATGCACGTGAACTCCGGTGCCAGCATGGCGTCGGTTTGGTTTGGTTGGGACAACGGTATTCCGACTGCAAATACTTCACCTGAGTATCTGGCACCGACACAGCAGGAATTTTTTGCCTGGCCAAAGTGGGGCCAGTATTATCAAACTGGTGGTAAGGCGGGAGAAGCGCCAGATCTAAAAGAGGCTCAAGAACTGTTGGAGTATGCTGATCATTGGGTTGACGCAAAAACCGAAGATGAGCGTGCACAGATTTGGCAGCGCATGCTGGACATTCACGCTCAACAGCTTTATGGCATTGGTATTGTGGCTGAGACACCGCAGCCTGTCGTGGTATCGAAGCGTTTGCGAAACGTACCGGACAAAGCTTTATGGGCGTGGCAGCCAGGATCACATTTTGGTGTGCATCGACCAGATGAGTTTTTTTTCAGCACCAGTGAATCTTTGTAGCAGTAGATCACTGCTGCTACCCAGGTTAGAAGCCTCCGCTCGCTAATAAATGGGATAACCGGAGGTAGTACGAAGATGCAGCGAAGTTATCAAGGTGCGCAGGGTAGCGCCGATCGCAAGCTGCGATCTACACCTCGTTCTTGATCACCGGTAACTTCTCAGCTGGTTGAGAGGCTATTAATTACCACTTTAACGCCGTCGAGTTTTTTAGCAGCCTCTTCGAGCAAAATTTTGTCATAGTCGCTACCAACAGTACCCATGAGTCTGGCGGTACCGTCTTTATCGACTGAAAAGATCACACCAGGTGCATTGACGCCATCGTCGATGTCAGAGATTGAATAGCGAGAACCAGCACCACAACTGGCGGTTGCCATCAGAGTGGCAATGGCAAGTATTGGAAATGTTTTAGCTGTAATTTTCACGATTGATTTCTTCTATGGTTCGTTGAGTACTGTTGAAATATGCGGTTTGCTGCTTCCTGCGCCTCGAAACGAGTTCGATTGTGGAAATAGATTTTAGCATATGATATTCGCTCGGTGGACAGTGGGAATCCGCAATTTTCTGAAGATTTCTTCCACCCACTATTTATGTGGTTTGAGCCGCCGCAGGTTAGCCTGGTTACTCGTGCCGAAAACTAATGTCGACCAGGCGATCACACTAACCGATATCGAAAACGTGCAACTAAAGCAACGACATTCCCTTGCAGCTTTATTTCTCTGGCGGAATAGTGTGTTGTCCGGAAAAGGTGAAGGCGCAGGTTTCTACCTGGCTGGTTAGGATTTAGGGCTAACGCTTTGGGTACGACAATTAACAGAAACTGATGTGTGGGGAACGGGGATTGATACATCACTATTTATTGCTGTTCGTGGCGACCGATTCTCAAGCCTGCGCACCGGTCTATATGCTTGGTCGATGTTAGAAGGTGGCAGGCGCACCGGTGATTCGGGATGAGGTTATGCATTGCATCTTCAGACGACCAGTTGTTATTCACATAGCCAAACTATTGCAATTTGTAGCATCTTTTAAAATCGGTATGGTAAACCCGATTGTTTTAAGTTAACTGCCGAGTCACGATTCAGTTAACGCTCCAATGGGTATGGTGCCATGAAACGGCCTGAGCGTAGTATTGGATAACGAACATCGATTTGTATGTCTCGTCGGGGTGATCGAAATACATAATAGTTGAGTCTTGATTTAACCTTTCCGGCGCGGTTTTTTAGAATGGCGAGCACAGGCGTTGCTTCCTCTCTGGGATAAGTGGTTCCTGCGATACTAACGATCTTGCCCTGATTAAACTCAAACCCTTTCCTCGCTTCGCTCTCCTGCGATTTTGTCAAACAGGTATTCCCCATCGAGCACTACAGGGTATTGCTTCTGGAAGCCGAGGTGCCGGCGACGTTGCTGTCAGTCAAGAGTGGCCTCTGGTAAACTCAGGACCGGGCGATGTTGCCTTACGCCTGGTTCCCCAGCACGGTTTTGCGGTTCGGTATAATCTTTCTACAGGGTGGGAGCAAAGGGAACTGTTCGGATGTCACGCGACAGTAAAATTTTAAACCGGATCCGGGGGTAGCTGGTCTATGCCGAAGTCAAGTAGCAGTTAGTGGCAGGTTCTTTTGCACGAATCTTTGAAAATTCCAACGCCGACCGTTTTAGCTGGGTTATTGTGAATGGGCGGCTGGAACACTGAGAACTGATGGGTATTTTTAAATTTGCAGTGCGTCGTATGGCGACCATGCTGCTGACGCTGCTGATGGTGTCAGCGCTAATTTTTTTAATTATCAATCTACCCCCTGGCGACTATCTTAGTAACCAGATTGCGGAGTTGCGTTCTACTGGTCAGGAATCGGGTGTTGCCAAGGCCGAGTTCCTGCGTGAAGAGTACGCCCTTGATCGGCCACTGCCGGAACAATACTTAATCTGGCTCGGTGCGTGGCCTGGGCCGCATGGCTTTTCCGGCATTCTGCAAGGTGATTTTGGCTGGTCATTTGAATTTAATAAGCCAGTATCAGAAGTGGTCGGTAGCGCCATGTGGATGACAATTCTGGTCAACCTTGTTGCTGTGTTGTTTGTGTATATGGTGGCTCTGCCGCTGGGCGTGTTGGCGGCAGCGAAGTCTCGTACCTGGATCGACTATGTATCGTCTTTCGTCGGATACCTGGGTTTGGCAACGCCCAATTTTCTGTTGGCGCTTATACTTTTCTATTACGGCAACAAGTATTTTAACCTGCCTATCGGCGGACTAATGGCGCCGGAATTCGAAGGGCAGCCGATGAGCTTTGAAAAAATCAAGTCGGTCCTGCTGCATTTGATTGTACCTACCTTTGTAATTGGTACCGCCGGTGCGGCAGCAATGATGCAGAGGTTGCGCGCTAACATGCTTGACGAACTGAATAAACCCTATGTAACCACTGCGTTGGCAAAGGGTGTGCCGCCGGTAAAACTACTGGCAAAGTATCCATTACGAGTGGCCTTCAATCCGTTTGTTGCTGATATTGGTAATTTGATTCCCTCGCTAATCTCGGGCTCGGTATTGGTGTCTGTTGTATTGGGTTTACAGACGATTGGCCCTGCTTTGCTTGCTGCATTGAAGTCACAGGATCAATTTCTTGCCGGCTTCGTTCTGCTGTTTGTAGCAGCGCTAACACTGATTGGCACAATGGTGTCCGATCTCTTGCTTGTGTTGCTCGATCCGCGAATCAGATTTGATGCGCGCCAAAGATGAGTACGCTACCAGACGGGCGCTATATCGATGATGCGCCGTATAGCCCTGATGACAAAGCGCTTCAACTTGATCATCCCGAACTCGATGCACCTGGCTGGGTACTGATCTGGCGTCGCTTTAAAAAACACAAACTTGGATTGATCTCGGGTATTTTCCTGCTGTTGTCATATTTGATGCTGCCATTTGCCGGATTTATAGCGCCTTATACAGCAAAAGAAAGAGACGCTGATCATCTCTATGCACCGCCGCAGTCTATTTCATTTATGCACAATGGCGAATTTATAGGACCGCATGTTTACAAGACCAATGCGATCGCCGACCTTGAGAATTTCCGTTGGACGTACGAACAGGACACCACCAAGCCTGCTAAGTTAGCCTTTTTTTGCGAGGGAAGTGAATATCGTTTGTTTGGCCTGATTAGATCAACTACACATCTCTTTTGCGCTACCGATGAGACAACGGTATTTTTGTTCGGCTCTGATCGCCTTGGGCGCGATGTGTTTTCAAGAATTTTATATGGTGCGCAATTGTCCCTGACTGTTGGCCTTATAGGTATTTGCGTGTCGTTTTTTCTCGGTATCGGCTTTGGTAGTCTTGCCGGCTATTTTGGTGGTCGGATTGACTGGACGATTCAACGATTGATTGAAGTACTAAGATCACTACCCGAGCTGCCATTGTGGCTCGCGTTGTCAGCCGCTGTACCGTCACACTGGGGGCCGGTAGCGGTATTTTTTATCATATCCATTATTCTCGGGCTGTTGGACTGGCCGGGGTTGGCGCGTGCTGTCAGAGCCAAATTTTTAAGTCTGCGTGAAGAAGACTATGTGCAGGCCGCGGAAATGATGGGTGCCAAACCATCACGTATTATCACCCGTCACATGCTGCCCAACTTTTCAAGTCACCTGATTGCCAGCGCCATGTTATCGATCCCCGCTATGATTCTTGGTGAAACCGCATTGTCGTTTCTGGGTCTTGGTCTGCGTGCACCTGCCGTGAGTTGGGGAGTGATGTTGAATGATGCACAAAACCTGGCTGCGATCGAAATCTATCCATGGACAGCAATCCCGATGATCCCGATCATACTTGTTGTGCTAGCGTTTAATTTTCTTGGCGATGGTTTAAGGGATTCACTTGATCCTTATCAAACGTAGCGTTTTCTTCAGGTTATGTTGAGAGCTAAGACGTGTGGCAGCCGGTTTTTGTTATCAGCTGTCCTAACAACCATCATGGCGAAACATAGTAATTACGATTACGGTATGGGCAATCATGGACCCCTGGCAAACACTTAACGCTGAACTTGATGCCTGGGCGGCCAGTGATAAAGTCGCTGATCTCTGGTGGCGCGATGATGACGCCATTGCTGCCGGAGCCAGGCTAGATCGGTTGATATCGATCACTGAAACCACAGGTTTGCTGTTGGCGGTTATTCCCTCTCATGCAGAAGACGGATTAGCGAAATCTGTTAGCGACGCATCGCACGTTAAAGTGGCGCAGCACGGTTATGCCCATGTCAACCACGCAGGTCGCGGACTGGGTCTTGGAGCGTGGGAGTTGGGTCTGCATCGTGGTGAACAAGCAGTGCTCGATGATCTTGATTGTGGTCGCGAACTTCTGGCAAAGCTTCTGGTGGACGATTTTATTCCGGTCATTGTACCTCCGTGGAATCATATGGACCCGGCGTTGTATTCATCGGTTGCTGCAAGAGGATATCTCGGTGTCTCCGGCTTTGGCCCCAGACAGGCCGACACGCCGTCAGGAACTGGGCGCTCCGATTTCGTAATTGTGAATGCCCACTGTGATCTTATTCGATGGAAAACGGGTGCTGTTTTCAAAGGTGAGCGCAAGACCATTAATCAGTTGGTCGAGCATTTACACAATCGGCGCAGCGGTGCAGTTGATGTCAATGAACCAACCGGTTACCTGACCCACCATCTTGATCTGGATGATGACGGTTGGGCGTTTAGTGAAAAATTGGTCAGGCACATCAATGACCATCCCGCGGCGCGTTGGCAGGATGATGTCGCTGCACTTTTCGGTGACAACTTATGAATGCATATGTACGTTCTGCCAACGAGTCAGATATTGAGGGTATTTGCGACTTGCTCCATCGAAAAATGAATTCGAAAATTCCTCCTGAGCGTTGGCGTAACCTGATGACTTACAAGTGGCTTGAGGACAAGCCTGACTTTGGTCAATTAGTGGACTGTGATGGTGAGGTATTGGGTTTTTGTGGCATGGTATATTCGGATCGTGTGCTCGGTAATGCACAAACCGGATACAGAACGGTGCGCATGGTTAGTATGAGCTCCTGGTATCTCGATCGTTCTTTACGCGGCATGGGGTTAGGGCGAGATATGCTGGCTGCAGCGATTGCTGATCCGACTATGACGTATGCCACGCTGACAAACTCACCCAAACCATTGGCAATACAGGATTCAGTGGGATTGCGTGTTTTGGAGGATCATCGTTATGTATGGAAAAAACAATCATCTCGATCACACAATCTGGTCACTGATGTAACAGCAATTAAAGACATGGTTCCAACACATGAGCAAGTCATACTCAACGATATGTCTTCCCAACCGTTAACTCCTGTTCTATTGCCCGCAGACGGGTGTAACAATCTGCTGTTTTTTTCTATCAAAAGAAAAGCCGAGCATATTACCTGGTATGACCTGATGTATGCGACTGACTACAAACACTTTTCCGCTCACGCACCGATGATTGCAGATGCTTTATTGCCGGATATCCCATCGGTACTAGCCGCAGACGGGCGCTTTGTATCAGATTCCACTGATGCGACTCGTGCAGAGTTGCCGGTACCGCGCTACTTTAAGTCAGAAAGAGTTGAGCCGTATGAAGTTGACCATTTGTATAGTGAACTACAATTGCTTGATATGAAACTCGACTAGAGTTCAGATAATCTTGTACGTATATATATCTACAGATTAGTGGGATTTCAATCTGGCTGCAGTTCATCGTAAAATGCTGCTGCGACTTCTTTTAGTACTGGCGTTTCGATCAGTCGACGATTGGCAAATATCACGTTGAATTGCTCAGGTTCGTATTCACAATCACGCAGGAAAGGAAAAAATCCCAGCTCGTTTAACTGGGTCGCAATCTCCGGAAATATCGCCTGATCATTCCACAATCGTTCGATTTCTACTTCAGCAAATATCATCAGGCTATTTTTAACAGTCTGCTCACCGCCCTTGATCACAAGATCCAGCGCTCCTTCTACATCAATCCATAGTACTGGATGGGTTAGTGCAGGATTCGGGAATGACTTTGACACCACATAGCTTGAAACCAATGCATCGAGCGTAGTACCTGGTACTGTTTCATTACGTGTGTCTGGCCGTGCATCACTTTTAAGTAGCGAGTTGTTACCGCGAATAAAACCATTCCTGCTGTCAACATCAGTCACCTGCAGCTGGAGATCGCATGGGCCTTCACGGTCCAGTACGGCCGCATGGTGGTAGAGCACGCGGGCTTCAGTGAGTGAGGGTTTAAATTTTTCATAATTGTAGGGGTTTGCTTCAACTGCAAGTGCATACCCTTCTGGCTGTTGGCTAACAAACCGGCGTGATATCTCTGCCTGAAAAGCACCAATTTCAAGCAGCGTGGTGACGTTGTGTTGGTCAATGATTTTGAAGAAAGCAGAAATTAGCGCAACATGTGAGTGTTGCTTGTAGGTTTTGCCGTATCGCTGTATACCAGCGCGATGAATGCGATCGGTAGTGCTGCTGAAATCCTCAACGCTTGTATAAGGGTTGGTGATCATCGATCATCGCCACTCGGTGCTGGACTGTCGTCCTCGTCGAAATCTACAGCGGCAGCCGCAATTTTTTGGGCTTGTTGACTGTCAAGCTTAGCGGGTACCTCGCCTGCAAGACGAACCGTAACTTCCTTATTTGCAAACTGAATACCTTCGCGATGGAACAAGTCTCTGATTTCCTGGTATACCCGCTTGCGTATGGTCCATTGATCACCCGGTTTGGTCATAAACTTCACCCGAACAATCATTGCTGAATCCTGCATTTCAATAACACCCTGTGACTTGAGTGGTTGCAGGAAGGTTTCGCCGATCTCCGGATCTGTCATGAGATGCTGGCCTAGTTTTTTGACCAGTTTACGTACTCGTTCGGGATCGGTGTCATAGGTTAAACGCAATGGCAGTTTCATCATTACCCAATCACGTGAGTAGTTTGTCAGAGACTGGATCTCGCCAAACGGTATGGTGTGCAGCGGGCCGAGATGATGGCGTAGCTGAAAAGAACGCACGGAGATTTTCTCTACTGTGCCTTTGACAGAACCGATATCAACATATTCTCCCCGACGAAAAGCATCGTCAAATAGATAAAATGCACCAGAAAAGATATCCCGGACCAGCGTCTGTGCTCCGAAGCCAATCGCAAGACCGACTACACCGGCACTGGCAAACAGCGGACTTACGTTAATACCAAGTTCAAGTAGCGCACTAAACAAAACTGACATACCAATAACAATTAACATGAAGTTGCGGAACAAGGGCAACAGGGTTGCCAGCCTGCTGGCGCTTGAAGCGCCGCCCTCATCTCCTGGTGCAAGCGAGATTTCTCCTCCTTCTGCCTGAATTTTGTTATCAATCCAGATGCGCACTATGTGGTAGATAATGTAGCCAAAAAACAAGATTGCCAATGCATCTTTGCTGCGCTCAAAAACGTTGCTGTATCTTTCGAGACTTTCGAAATTCCAGGTTTGAGTCAGAGCCCATATTCCGACACCTACAGCAAGAATTCCCGACACATGCCTTGCAAGATCTTCGTAGCTTGCAAGTGGGTGTTGATATACTACGGTGACAGCATGGTTGTCATCTGCGTTGTTGTTTATGTCATTGTTGTAGCTTGGGTGTGGGTCTTCTCCGGGGCTTGCAGAGGCAGGCCCGTCTTCTCTCGACCCGTCTTCTCTCGACCCGTCTTCTTCCGGCATGCCTTCTGGCTTATCGTCCTCGGGCTTGAGTCTGATGAGACGGTTGGAACGGAGCGATACTCGTTCAATAAAAAAGTTGGCCAGTGCATAGACGCAAATCGTTGCCAATAGTATTCCGTATGCTCCGGCAATCAGTGGTGTAGAGAGCGGCTTATTCAGAACCACGCGGTAGGTTAACTGCAGCCAGGAAAATGCGAAGTAAGCCGTTGCTGCCAGCAGCCAGAAATTTGAAACAAATTTAGTAATTGCACCTACTGAATTGATTGGACGGCCATTGCGGATGGCACGAGACAGTGCTTTACGGTTGAAAACCACCATCAGTATATTTGCCAGTGCGACAACAAAGCTGAACAGTGAAGAAAGCACTGCGTGAATGTCACTTCTACCACCGACCTCGAATAGCCAGATGCCCATCATCAAGGCAAGAATATTAATCGCCGAAATGAACCACAGCCAATGATAAAGACGGACAGCATCGGCATTTGAAAAATGCGGAATACGATACTGGCAGAGGTAGGGTGCCAGAATCATTCGCCACAGGATGCGAAGTAAGCGAAAGGCGGCGTAGCCAAGGTATACAACAGCGATAGTGAACTGAATGGTTTCGGTCGGCGCTTCGCGAAACAACAGTGAACCGGTCACAAACGCGATAACCATCGAAATGATGACGCCTACTACTCTAAGAAAGGCACGTTTAATTAACAATGGTACCTTTTCAAGGTAGCCAATCGGGTTGTCGCGAAGATTGGGCGCCAGCCAGCGGGCAAGAATGCGCTTAACATACACCTCGCGTTCGATCCAGGCACCGAATGCCAACAGCAGGACCGACCAGTACAGCACCCGTACATAGGGCTGTAACGTATTTGTCGGGCTATTTTTTTTAATTTCGTTGAGTGTTTTTTCAACCGAAGGCGGCACCATCTCGATCTTGGTTTTAAAGAGATCGCGAAAATTCAGCAGACCCGTCTGGACCTTCATGAAGTTCGTTGCACTGGTGGGTACCATTGAATCAACAAGATTGTCGTAGTCATCGCCTGTCCACACCCCGTTGCCGGCGGGAGTGGAGTTTTCAGAGTTAACCTCCTGCGACTCACTGTTGATAATAATTACCTGTACACCTCGCTGCTCGGCGGCCGAGACGATATCCGAGACAAAATTGCCAGTTTTAGGCTCAGCGCTATCGTTTTGGCTGGTGCTTTGAGCAATTGCCGTGTTAGGAAAAAGGGTGCTGCAGATGAGCAACGTAAAAGTGGCGATTGCAGATTTTGCTAAATACCGCATTTTGGTATTAATTCCTTTACAATTCAGGCGCATTGCCAGGATTGTCGTGGTGTTTCTCTTTTGAGCTCTGGTGCAAGGCGTTGCCAGAAACAGGTTTTCAGAGTAACTCTTGAACTCTTCGTTACACGGTGACGTTTAAACCTATCCGGCGATTTTATTCTACATATTGTGAGTCCCAGGCGGCATGGCTTTTTCGAAAAACGTCAGTAACTCTGCAGTTGGTCGCAAGCCTCGTGAAGGCTCTGGATCAGATACCAGTCATCTTTCGGATGAAGCGCCTCGCGCCCCGCGAGTGTTGTTTTATAGCCATGATACATTTGGCCTTGGCCATCTGCGGCGCTCTCGGGCGATTGCAGCAGCACTGACCGCATCGGATGATCAGATGTCTGCCCTGATCATTACCGGGTCTCCGGTTGCCGGTCGATTTTCATTTCCGGAGCGCGTTGATTATGTCCGTCTTCCTGGCGTGACGAAGCGCTCGGACGGCTCTTACATCTCTGAAAAACTCGACTTTGACATTGAAGAAACGACTGTTATCCGCGCTGGACTGATCAAGTCACTGGTTGAACTGTTCGCGCCGGACATTATTGTTGTCGACAAGGAACCTACCGGCTTTCGTGGTGAATTGCGTCCGGCACTTGAATGGCTGCACGACACGGGTAATCCCGCCACGCTTATCCTCGGTCTGCGTGATGTGCTGGATGGTCCGGATCTGTTGGCGGAAGAGTGGGGGCGTAAAGGTGCCGTGGAGGCAATGGAGAAGTTCTACGATGAGATCTGGGTGTATGGATTGAAGTCGGTATACGATCCAACTGGGGCGCTGGATTTATCCAATGGTCTTAGACAACGCATGATATGGACAGGCTATCTCAGACGTGAGCCGGTAACACGTGCAGAGATGCCTCGAGAACCGTATATTCTTGTCACACCGGGTGGAGGTGGTGATGGTGAAGCAATGGTAGATCAGGTACTTCGTGCGTACGAACAGGATCCCACCCTGAGCCCTGCAGCGCTGCTGGTCTACGGTCCGTTTTTAACTGGCGATGCCCGCGCTGGTTTTGAAAGACGTGTCGCAAAACTTGGCAAACGCGTAATGGATGTCGCCTTTGACTCCCGTATGGAAAGCCTGATGCAGGGCGCGCAAGGTGTCGTGGCAATGGGTGGCTATAACACGTTTTGCGAAATTCTGTCGTGCGACATTCCCGCGGTGATCGTGCCACGAACAGTGCCGCGCCTCGAACAATTTATACGTGCATCAAGGGCGCAGGAGCTAGGGCTGGTGAGAATGTTTGATAAGAAACTCGATGCCGGTTCAGTCGATGCCATGATCGATGTTATCCGTAATTTGCCGTCGCAAAACCCACCATCAGCCGGCCGCTATGATGGACTGCTGGATGGACTGGACTGCATTGTCAATAGAACCAGATCGTTACTCGAGCCAGAGCCGGAGCGCGAAACAGAGTTGAATACTGATCAACCATGAGTGCTGACCAGGATGCTGGCAATAGAACGCTTGCTATCGTTGTTAAGTGCTGGCCACGCTTATCGGAAACATTTGTCGCACAAGAATTGGCCGCGCTGGAAGCGAGAGGTCAGCGGTTTGAGATATGGTCACTGCGGCACCCGGCCAACGAAAAACGTCATCCGCTACATGAGCAGGTAGTTGCCCCGGTTCGATACCTGCCAGAGTATCTGCATCAGGAAGTGAGAAGAGTTATTCGCGGTTGGCTGTTCTGCCGCAAGTTGCAGGGCTACAAGGCGGCGTGGAGGATCTTTCGTGCTGACTTGCGTCGTGACGGTACGCGCAATCGTATCCGGCGCTTCGGACAAGCCTGCGTATTGGCGAAAGAACTGCCCGATTCGATGCGGGCGATATATGCGCATTTTCTGCATACCCCATCTTCTGTGGCGCGCTATGCAGCAATCATTCGAGGTATTCCGTGGAGTTACTCGGCGCATGCCAAAGACATCTGGACGGCTCCGGACTGGGAGCTCAAAGAGAAGCTTAATACCGCTCAGTTTGGTGCTAGTTTTGGTGTTACCTGCACGGCAGTGGGTGCAAAACACCTGCGATCATTGTGCGACGATGATGATCGGATTGATCTTGTTTATCACGGACTAGACCTGTCACGATTTCCACCGCCACCGCTTCGTACTGATAATGATAAGACTGCAATACGTTTACTTTCAGTCGGCAGACTAGTAGAAAAGAAGGGCTATGATCGATTGATTGCGGCATTAGCGTTAATGCCACCAACGATTGATTGGCAGTTAACCCATATTGGCGGCGGCGAACTAAAAACAGAGCTGTCTCAACAGGCAGTTGCCGCTCGGGTCGCAGATCGTATCAACTGGCTTGGTGAGCGCGAACAACCAGAGGTGGTCGAGGCAATGCGGGAAGCGGATATATTTGTCCTGCCCAGCCGCATCGCCACCAACGGGGATCGAGACGGGCTACCGAATGTATTGATGGAAGCCGCATCGCAAAAACTGCCCATTATCACTACGGCGGTTTCGGCAATTCCCGAGTTTCTCGAGCACAACGTGCATGCGTATCTTGCCAACGATTCTGCCGAGTCGCTGGCAACGGCTGTAGTGACTTATGCAGAGGATCCACACCGGCGAACCTTGATGGCCGAGGCGGCTTATCAGCGTTTGGTTAAAGACTTCGGCATGGATGCGGGCATTGAGGTTTTAGATCGACGTTTACGAGATCTTTGCCTCCAAAGCTGCACGTAGCGAATCGGGTTGGATATGGGTGCCAAACAGCTGGCTTTTTATGCACCGTTAAAGTCACCGGAACACCCGGTACCTTCCGGTGATCGAGAGATAGCACAAGGTATCATGGCAGCACTCACCATGAACTCTTTGGACCTTAAGGTTACACTGGCTTCACAGCTACGCAGTTATGACGGGTTGGGTGATAAAAAAACGCAACAAAATATCAGAGCACAAGCTGTAGCAGAGGTGGAACGTGTAGTTGATTTAGCACATGACTGGCAGGCATGGGTGACCTACCACAATTACTATAAAGCGCCTGATCTGATTGGTGTTGAGGTGAGTAGACGCTTGAAAATCCCTTACATACTGATCGAGGCGAGCATTGCCAAAGGCCGTCTTTCAGGATCCTGGTCAGATTTTGCTGTCAGCGCAGACAACGCGACAGCATCGGCGGACGTGGTTTTTTATCTGACGGAGAAAGATCGGGTAGCACTTGAAAAATACCGTCCTGAAAAACAAAAGCTTGTTTATCTACCACCTTTTTTAAAACAAACTGTTCTGCCTGTTCTGCATCAACCATCGACAGTGAACAATCACTTGCTGACTGTCGCTATGCACCGTTACGGAGACAAGCTGGAATCGTATCGAATACTTGCAGATGCACTGGGTCATCTATCGTTGCCAGACTGGCGGTTGTCGATCATTGGCGATGGCCCGGCACGTGCCGATATAGAATTGATGTTTGCAGACTACGGTGAGCAGGTGGTGTTTTTAGGGCAACTTGATCGCACTGCAGTAGCCGCGGCTTATTGTGAAGCATCCGTATTTGTTTGGCCCGGTGTTAACGAGGCGTTTGGGCTCGTCTATCTTGAGGCGCAGGCGGCGGGCTTACCCGTTGTTGCACAGGATCGTGCAGGGGTGCGCGAGGTGATCGCCTCACCAGAGTCTCTGGTGCCGGTGGATGATCCAAAATTCATTGCGGCAGCGATAGAGCGTGTTCTGGGCAACCCGACGCAGTATGAAACCATCAGAAAAACCGGTCGTGAAATGGTGGAGCAGCAGCATTTACTGGATACTGCAGCGCGTAGGTTGTCTGCTCAGTTATCCCTCTTGATTCGGTGATCTGATGATTCGTCTCGCCATCATAAGACATGGTCATACTGCCTGGAATCGTGACAGTAAAATTCAGGGACATCGAGATATACCACTAGATCCCGACGCAATAGATGAGCTTGCAGGCTACCGTTTACCAGTTGAATGGCAGCAGGCAGTGTTGGTGTCCAGTCCTTTGCAGCGGGCTGTGCATACGGCAGAATTAGTCGCTGAACGAACACCGCGCGTAGTTCCTGCTTTAATTGAAATGGATTACGGGGATTGGGAAGGCCGGCGTAACAGAGACCTTGATGCCGAACCTGACTCTGGCTTTCGACATCTGCCTGAATGGGGCTGGGACTATCAACCCCCCAATGGGGAAAGCCCGGCTCAAGTCCGGTCACGGCTGCTGCCGTGGATAGAAAGTTTATCTGAAGATACAGTTGCTGTTTGTCATATTGGTGTTATGAGGGTTTTACTGGCGGTGGCGCACAACTGGCACTTTAAAGGTGTACCGCCGTTTAGTATTAAACGCAATTCTTTGTATTGTTTGCAGGTAGCAGGCACTTTGGCACCAGCGGATCCACTGCGCGTCAGATTGATCAAAAAAGAAGCTGCGTAGCGACCCGATGTTTTACTTGAATCAGTTACAGTGACAGACTGCCGTATGCAAATTCTGGTTGTTACTACCCATCTTCTGGGCACTGGGCACCTGCGCCGTTCGATCAACTTGTCACAGGCCTTTGTTGCTTCAGGCCACCGTGTCACGTTGGTGAGTGGGGGTATGCCGGTAAGTATTTTCGATTATAAAGACCTGATGTTGGTGCAATTACCTCCAGTGCGCTCAGATGGTACGAACTTCACTCAACTGCTGGATGATCGTGATGCTATCGCTGATGAATCCCGCTTTAAAAGCAGAGAGAAAAAACTCGTCGAACTGGTTAACGATCTACAGCCCGACATCATTATCACTGAACTGTTTCCATTTGGCCGTCGTGTTTTACGGGAGGAGTTTCTCAGCTTGTTGAAGGCATCACATGCGCTGCCGCGCGTGCCGGTTATATTATCCTCGGTGCGTGATATATTGGCAGCGCCATCCAGTGAAAAAAAAATACGTCAGACCGAAGCGCTGATAAGCGACTACTACGACGGCGTGCTGGTGCACTCTGATCGTGCAACAACACCCCTTGAAGCGAGTTGGCCGGCTACTGATTCAATCAGTGCAAAGTTGCTCTATACAGGTTACGTGACTCAGCCGGAATCTGACTACATCGCAAAACCGGTCGAAACAGATGTGGTAGTGAGTGCCGGTGGTGGTTCTGTGGGCGCTCATATTTATGAAACCGCAATTGAGGTTGCGCGTTTATCACCGGATAGACGCTGGCGAATACTGGTGGGTGGGAATAATGCCGAAGCTGAAACCCGACGATTAAAAATACTCGCCGCCGATACCTCGGTAGTGATTGAACCTAACCGTCCTGACTTTAGAGAGATTTTAAGTGGTGTGCTGTGTTCAGTTAGTATGTGTGGTTACAACACTGCTATAGATTTACTGTTGACCGGAACACCGGGTGTATTGGTGCCGTTCGATGCTGGTGGCGAACAGGAGCAGACTTTGCGCGCCACCAGTTTATCCAGCCGATCGGCATTTGTGTTACTCCTTGCCAGGCAGCTAACACCCGAGTGCCTTGGTCGGGCTGTTGAAAAGGCGATCATCGGCGGGCGATTCTCAACCGATCAAAAAAAATTTAATGGTGCAGTTGAATCTGTTCGCTTTGCCACCAATTTAGCAGCACGGAAATGACACATTTGTACGGGATGAAACTGTGATATCAACCTGCCAATATAAGTTTTGAAGTCCTTTGAAGCGCTTAACCGGGTGCTGGCTGAGCGGCAAAAACCCGCAAAGGTTTTTTTCCGTGATGATGATGGTGGTTGGGCAGATGATAGATTACAAAAATTAGCCCGTGATTTCATCGACCAGGAATTACCTCTGGATGTTGCGGTGATACCGGATGCGCTGTCTAAAGAATCGATTGATTGTATTAGCGCGCTGCTTGAGAGCAATTGCATAGCAATTCATCAGCATGGATATACGCACGAGAATCATCAGTTGTCGGGGCGTTCCTGTGAATTTGGCAGTGACCGTAACTACCAACAGCAATACCAGGATATTCTCGCCGGTAAGAATAAGCTTACCGCTTACTTCGGTGCGCAGGTTATACCTGTATTTACTCCACCATGGAATCGCTGCACAGATGATACGGTAGCTGTATTGCAGTCGCTTAACCTGCAGTATTTATCGAGAATCGTCGGGTCGCACCCCATTGGCAGAGCAGTACCGGAGCTTCCGGTTGCTGTTGACTGGTTGAAAAAATCAAAGGGTGTCCGTTTGAACAATGACCAACTGTCGGACTACATAGTTAGTCTTTTTAAAACCGATGAAGAAGTCATTGGTATAATGTTACATCACGAGCATATGGATCGTGACAATCGGCTTCTGCTTCGCCAGTTTATTGAAACACTCAGAAGTTCCGGGCTGGTGTCGTTTCACCCAATGATGGAATTGGCCTCCGGATATGCTGGTTAATAATGCCTCGTTACCTGCGAAAGCTTATAAGGATACACAATGAGCCGGCTCGATAGCTTTATCCGCCGTATGACGGCGCAAAGGGATATTCTTAATCAAGTGGCGAGCCAGTCACTGTTGCCGGACCCTGGAGATATTCTGGAGTTGGGGTTGGGCAATGGCAGGACTTTTAGCCACTTGCGGGAAATATTTCCGCAACGAAGAATTGTCGCGTTTGATCGGGCGTTAATGGCACATTCTTCATGTGTTCCGCAAGCAAATGATTTGGTGCTCGGTGAGATTGCTGATACCGCTGCCGGTTATATTGGCTCTGGTGCTGCAATGGTTCATGCTGATATTGGCAGTGGCAGTGATGAGATTGATGCGACGACACTGCAATGGCTGCCAGAACTGATGTCAGGTTTATTGGCGACCGGCGGTATTGCGATCAGTGGATTACCATTAGATACTGAAGACTTGTCGTCTCTGCCGATCCCGGACTCAATCGACAGTAACCGCTATTTTTTATACCGAAAGTTATAGCTTACGGGTGTTGGCTTTACCAGAGCACTGGATCGACACTACTTTCACTAGCAAGGGCAGGTTTATGCGAGCAATTATTCTGGTTAGCCTTAGCCTTCTTTTGCTGAGTTGTAAGGCTAAAGACCAGATTCCAAACACCGATAGCTGGTCAGCTTTTTACGGAACGTACCAGGGTAGTGCAGAAACAGTAGTGTCTGGTGAGCTGGATGAGCGCGATCTGACGGTAGTGATTAAGCCGTGGCAGGATAAGGGATTTACGGTTGAGTGGAAAACACTGATTTATCGGGCTGAGGGGGTAACAAAAAAAACCGACTTGTCGATCGATTTTTATCCGTCTGCTCGAGCAGGCATATTCGCGTCTGCAATGAGAACAGATGTGTTCGGGCAGGCAGTGCCCTATGACCCGGTAGGGGAGGCCGCTGATCCGTATGTCTGGGCAGGGCTTGAGGACAACACATTAACTGTTTCTGCTTTGTATATTGTTGATGGTGGTGGATATATATTGCACGTGTATAAGCGCTCATTGAACAAAGAAGGGCTCTCACTTGAATTTGAGCGTATGAGCAATGGTGAGAAAGTTACCAGCGTATCTGCACAGCTGAAGCAGATTGAGTAAACAGCGCAATTTCAATTGGTTGTGGCAGGTTCACAACACATTGAAAAGCCGGCCAGTTTAATGTTTGAATTTGATCAATACCGTGCACTTGAACCGAGTGCTGCGATTCGACCCACCGCGAATCTGACTTTTTTTTCTGGCGTTAAAAAACGAGCGCTTTTAGTCTGGAGTGAACACTGTGTTGAATGCGCAGCGCCAGAGTGCTACCAGACCTGCGATTTATACAAGCCTCGCCCCGATAATCGTTGCAGACGTTTTGAAGTTGGGATGCGCCGGAACAAAAACTTTCGTGGCAATACCGGAGCTGCCGCAGACATAGTATTTGGTAAATGGGGGAAGTTAGAAGCCAGAGGCAATACGGTACTGTTTCGTAATCGAGTGGTATCCTTAGTTGAAAGCGTTGTGCCTCGTTTGCTACCACTTGTTAATGCGCTTGGAAGAATCGTACGACGGTTCGGTGGCAGTGCGCCATGGACTTCGCTTGCGTTTGAGTTACTTGACGCCACTAGTAAAAGGTTGTTTAAAGCTTCAGATTCAAACGAAAGCCCTGACGCTTTTCTCATTGAGATTTATAACCCGGCAAGCCTTCAGTGTAAGTTAAAATTTTCCTGTACCGTCGCCGGTGCCGATATGCTGTCCATACCTAAGACCGGCAAGCTTGTATTGCCCTACTGGAAACAATTGATACTTGCACCGGGATATAATCAGTATCTAATTCCCTACAGAGATCTTAGCGCTATAGTAGAATCGCGGCTGAGGTACAATCTTTCCTTTACGCCTGATCAAGAGTTTGGCACGCAGCTTGTGTTCATCTCGGCCGATTTCATAACCCTTGAAAATCCCGCCTCTATGCTACCCGCACAGGCGAATTCAACGGAAGTTAGCCCACCGGTGAAATGTGTTGTATTCGATCTCGACAATACCGTGTGGGATGGAGTGCTGGTTGAGGGTGAGGTGAAACTGAACCCGATAATTCCCGATCTGTTCCATAGTCTTGATAAGCGCGGCATATTGATCTCTGTTGCCAGTAAGAACAATGAATCACAGGCTTTAGAGCGTCTCGCGGAGCTTGATCTCGCGGAATATTTGACCTGCCCTGTTATTAACTGGAAACAGAAATCGCAAAATATCAATTGGCTGGCAGAAAAATTAAGTATTGGCACAGATGCCTTGCTATTTGTTGATGATTCCGCGTTCGAGCGTGAAGAAGTTGCTACTGGTGTTGCCGACATTGAAGTACTGTCTGAAACCGCGATTGAGACGTTGCTCGAGCACCCCAGATTGCAGGGTAGCCGTACCACGGAGTCGGGCAATAGACGCGTCATGTATCGGCAGCAGGAGCAGCGTCGTGAAGCTGCGGTAGAGTTTGGTGCGGACTATCTGGCTTTTCTTAAATCCAGTGAGATCGTTGTAACGATGGGCGACGTAGCCGAGAATCAATTTGAGCGGGTAGCCGAGTTGTTGCAGCGGACTAATCAGTTAAATTTTTCCGGTACAAAATACTCAAGAGACGCTGTTGATGGTTTATTACGTGACACCGAAACTGACAAGCATGTCATTCAGTGCAAAGATAAATATGGTGATTATGGTCTTGTTGGTTTCGCTATAACACGTGTGTCGCAGGGAAGTATCAGCGTGCAGGATTTTATGCTGTCCTGTCGTGTGCAGGGTAAGTTGATCGAAAAAGCGTTTTTCAGCTATCTGGTGAATAAGTACGCCTCTGGTATGGTTACACTCAGTGTAAATTTTGTAGCGACAAATAGAAATGGTTTGGCCGAATCAGTATTGCGCGAAATTGGCTTTGATACCGCCACAGGGAAACCGGTAACTCTGACGGTAAAACCGGATCAGTTAGATGTTGATTTCCTGGAGCTAAGAACTGATGAAAGTGCTTAAAATTAACGCGTCAGATGCCGGAAGCGTTGAGTAAAGTAACGTTGGCAAAGACCTAAGATTACTGACGTCGTACATAGCGTTTAGGGATCAAGCATGGAGTTCAGTTGCAGCCACCATTGATTCCAGGAGTGTTTAGAGCCTTTCCATTCATTATGGTCAATTGGAAAATGAGTAACCGGTATGCTGTGGTCAATTTTACCCGACAGTGCTGGTCTGGTAATTACTTCCAGATGGATGTTGTTTGTTGTCGTATTAAAGTAGCTGGCGAGGCTATCTTTCAGTTTGTTTATCAAAGTTGACGTGAATTGAATTTGATCTAACTCTGATTCATTGAAAACGCTGGTTGTGAGGTTATTTTGCGTATTGGATATAACAAAAATTGTGTTTTTGGGTAAAAGCGTTGAGAAGCGATGACGCAGGTAGCGCCAGCGAGTGATTTCTTTTTCAAATGTTTCATCAATACTTATATGGCGGTATTGCCCGTCAGTGACAAAAAAGTTGTGCCAGAAATACACTTTATAATCGGCCCAGTAGGCGCGATTGTTATGTATTTGAATACTCTCTTTTGTGAAATCGGGGATCCGGTTATTCAGAAGATTGATGGTGCTTGAAGCTGGGCAGATAAGCCAATCAAATAAGCCGGAAGGCATGATCAAGTCTGATGCCAGCTCTGCATTGTTTTGTTGATTGAGTGCCAACCGTCGTAACTGATGAGCTGTCTGGCACGATACTCCGATGCTGACTACTGTTTTGGAGTTGTTGGTGGGCTTCAAAATTATGACTCCCGCAACCGGCTTTTGAATATTGCTGATGGTGCGCAGTTTAGCGCTGGCATGCATATTACCAACTAGATTGGATTTATAAAAGCAACGTTTTAAGAGATAGTGTATGCCGCGAGTTGGGGTGCATCAGTAAGATTGGCTCAAACCTCAGCTTTTGTAGTATGACTGATACCAATCGACGAATGCTGCGACACCGTCTTCTACTGTTGTGGCGGGTTTGTAGTCGACTGCGTTGACCAGGTCAGTAACGTCGGCATAAGTGTCTGGAACATCCCCGGGTTGTAGTGGCAACAGGTTCTTTTCTGCCTTTTTACCGAGGCACTCTTCAAGCACCTCGATGTAGCGCATCAGGTTTACAGGTTCGCTGTTGCCAATGTTGTAGACCCGGTAGGGAGCCGCGCTGGTGGCAGAACCGGGTTCGTCGCTGTTCCAGTCCGGATTCGGCTGTGCAACCTGATCGAGCGTTCGGACTACCCCTTCGACGATGTCGTCAATATAGGTGAAATCGCGCCTATGGTTGCCGTGATTAAATACGTCAATTGGTTCCCCGGCAAGAATCTTCCTGGTGAATGAAAACAGAGCCATATCAGGTCTGCCCCACGGGCCATAGACAGTGAAAAACCTAAGACCAGTGGTTGGAATATTAAACAGGTGACTGTAGGTGTGTGCCATCAGCTCATTTGATTTTTTAGTGGCGGCATACAAGCTGACCGGGTGATCGACATGATCATGGATTGAGAAGGGCATATTGGTGTGAGCACCGTAAACCGAACTGGTTGACGCGTAGACCAGATGCTCCACGTTGTTGTGCCTGCAATTCTCCAGGATATTCATGAATCCGTAGATATTGGAATCAATATAAGCGTACGGATTTTCAATCGAATACCGAACCCCAGCCTGTGCTGCGAGATTAACCACGCGATCCGGCTTGTGTTCAGCGAAGGTGCTGTCCATAGCTTCTTTGTCTTCTATCGATATACGTGCCTCAACGAAATTTTCGTGTTCGGTCAGTGGTTTCAGTCTTGCAAGTTTTAATGAGGGATCGTAGTAGTCATTAAGATTATCAACACCAATTACCTGATCGCCTCTCGCAAGGAGCATTTTGGATAATGTAGAGCCGATAAAGCCGGCTGCTCCTGTAACAAGAATCTTCATTTTTTCAGGCTCAATCAAAATTTGGGCAGAGTATAAAGGGTACACACAGCTTACTCTGCCTTTTAAGCGTGTCGGTTTGCAAAATTGCTAGATTTTTCGACGCAATGACGCTTTGTGCAGAATGTAAGCGCCAATTTCCTCAACTGATTTTTTGGTGGTGTTCACATACGGTACACCTGCACCTCGGTAGATCGCTTCGGTTTGCGCGACTTCGAACTGGCAGGTCTGTGGCGAGGCGTAGGTGTCACCGCCGAATCGGGCCTCGCGGATCTGTTGCAGACGGTACGGATCAATCGTTAGACCGAAAAGCTTGTCCTTGTGGGGAGCCAGCGTAGCAGGAAGCTCTGTGTTTTCAAGGTCGGGGGCTGTCAACGGGTAGTTGGCGGCAAAAATGCCAAACTGTAATGAGAGATACAGGCAAGTGGGTGTTTTGCCCGATCGGGATGCACCGATTACGACGACGTCTGCTCGCGCATAATGGTCGGTTTCCATACCGTCGTCGGTCGTCATGGCAAAGTTAACAGCGCTCATTCGTGCCGAATACTGCGCGAAATCGAGTACACCGTGAGATTTCCCTACCGAATGTGAAGACTCGATATTAAGTTCTCTTTCAAGCGGATCGATAAAAGTATCGAAAAGGTCAAAAAAGACTACATTGCTGTCGGAAATGATTTTTCGAATATCGTCATTCACCAGTGTAGCGAACACCAGTGGTTTTTCGTTATTCTGATCAGCCAGCAAGTTGAGCGTTTTTACCAGGTCTTGTGCTTTTTCTGTGGTATCGATGAAGGGCAGGTTTTCGATATCAAATTGTACGCTCGGAAACTGGCTTAACAAGCTGTGGCAGAGTGCCTCGGCGGTCAGTCCGGTTCTGTCAGAGATTACAAAGGTAGTGCGTTTTTGCATCGTTGAGCCTTGAAGTGTTCCGCGCGTGACAACTGTCAGTGAGGCTGTGTTCAGGTTTGGGTACGGCAAAACTTGTTCCGGATTATATGATTTTATCCTATTAACTGATGAATTGACTGAAGAGACACGATTTTGAGTAACTACGTAAGCTGGTTTGAGCAACTCTCCATGAATGATGTGCCAGTTGTGGGAGGTAAAAATGCTTCTCTCGGTGAGATGATCAGTAATCTTGCGAGTGCCGGTATATCAGTGCCCGGTGGCTTTGCGACCACTGCAGATGCCTTTCGCGATTTTCTCTCGCATAACCAACTTGATCAGAATATCAACGGTCTTCTGCAGGATTTTGATGTCGAAAATGTTGACGAACTGGAAAAAGTCGGTAAACGCATTCGAGCCATGGTGATGGACACACCGTTTCCGGAATCGCTTGAAAAAGCGGTTCGCGATGCCTATGGCGAGTTGCAATCAGGTGGGCAGGTATCTGTTGCGGTCAGGTCATCGGCCACGGCAGAGGATCTGCCGGAAGCATCCTTTGCGGGTCAGCAGGAAACATTTTTGAATGTAACCGGTATTGATGAGGTGCTTGCCCGCATCAAGGAGGTATTTGCCTCTCTTTACAATGACAGAGCAATCTCATACCGGGTGCATCAAGGATTTGATCATGCAGACGTGGCGCTGTCAGCAGGTATTCAACGCATGGTCCGCAGTGATCTTGGTGCTAGTGGGGTACTATTTTCTATTGATACCGAGACGGGTTTTGAGGATGTTGTCTTTATTACCTCATCCTGGGGATTAGGTGAATGCGTAGTTCAAGGGTCGGTTAACCCCGATGAATTCTATGTACACAAGCAATCTCTTGCTGCAGGAAAACCGGCAATCCTGAGAAGGAATCGCGGCAGTAAACTGATTAAGATGGTTTACGGTGACAAAGTTGCAGTCGAAACGATTGATACCGACCGCACTGAGCAGATGCAGTTTTCGCTAACAGATGAAGATGTTGCCTCTCTGGCTACGATGGCAGTCACTATCGAAAAACACTATGGCCGCCCCATGGACATTGAGTGGGGTAAAGACGGTAAAGATGGCAATCTGTATATCTTGCAGGCGCGTCCGGAAACGGTGGAGTCGCGATCCAATAAAAATATCATTCGTCGCTACGAGATGGATCAGACCGCGTCAAACGTATTGGTAACCGGGCGTAGTATCGGTCAGCGAATTGGTGCCGGCAAAGTGCGCAATATACCGAGTCTTGAACAACTATCGCGGGTTCAGGAAGGTGATGTCCTTGTGACAGACATGACTGACCCGGATTGGGAACCGGTGATGAAGCGCGCCTCTGCAATTGTCACCAACCGGGGAGGTCGCACCTGCCATGCAGCTATCATCGCACGTGAACTTGGTGTACCGGCTGTTGTGGGTTGTGGTGATGCAACATCAAAGCTTGCAGACGGACTTGATGTGACAGTCTCCTGTTCCGAAGGTGATACCGGCAAAGTGTATGAGGGGCAGATTGAATACAAAGTCAATGAAATTCAGCTCGATGGGTTGCCCGAACTTCCGTTTAAAATAACCATGAATGTAGGCAATCCCGAGCGGGCTTTTGATTTTCAGCGTTTGCCTAACCATGGCGTAGGACTAATGCGTCTTGAATTCATGATCAGCAACACCATTGGTGTGCATCCAAAAGCGTTATTGAATTATGAAATGATGGAAGACTCTATCCGCACCCGAATAGACGAGCGCCTTGCAGGATACAAATCACCAATTGATTTTTATGTTGAAAAGTTGACCGAAGGTGTTTCAACACTGGCGGCCGCTTTTAGCCCGCATCCTGTCATTGTCCGTTTAAGTGATTTTAAATCCAACGAATACGCCAATATGATTGGTGGTGATCTATTTGAGCCTGAAGAAGAAAACCCGATGATTGGCTTTCGCGGGGCATCGCGCTATATATCTTCATCGTTCAGGGAGTGTTTTGAACTTGAGTGCAGGGCACTTAAGAAAGTGCGAGATGAGATGGGGCTTGAGAATGTCTGGATCATGATTCCATTTGTCCGCACGTTGCAGGAAGCGGACGACGTGTTGGAACTGTTAAAAGAAAACGGTTTGGAACGCGGTCGGAACGGGCTTAAAATTGTCATGATGTGTGAGGTACCGAGTAACGCCATTCTCGCAGAGGAATTTCTCGAAAAGTTTGACGGTTTCTCAATTGGTTCAAATGACCTGACGCAATTGACGCTTGGCCTCGACCGTGACTCGGGATTGATCGCACATCTTTTTGATGAGCGTGATCCAGCAGTGAAAAAGATGCTGGCTTTAGCGATAGCGGCAGCAAACAAAGCCGGTAAATATGTCGGGATTTGTGGTCAGGGCCCATCAGATCATCCGGACCTTGCCAAGTGGCTGATGGAGCAGGGTATCAGCAGTGTTTCTTTAAACCCGGATACAGTGATTGAAACCTGGTTGTTTCTTGCCGGTCAGGAAGTTTGAGCCCTAATTTAGAAATCGTGTGGCTCGCGGTGGAGTGTTTAAACAATACCTCCCGCTACCGGGAGGATGGTGCTCTTCATCTGTGCTGAACTCAGTCGTCAAGACTGCTCTTCAGCTTCCTTAAAATACTCTTCGGTACGACGACGAATTTCCTCCTTGCTAAGCTTCTCCAGTTCCTGCGAGATTATCCACACGTGGCCATATGGATCTACGAGTCGTCCGGCACGCTGGCCATAAAACTGATCTTCAATCGGGTATTGTAGCTTTGCACCTGCCGTCTGAGCACGACTGGCGGTGCCGTGTGCGTCCTCTACCTGCAGGTTAATTCGCACGCAGGTGCCGCGCAGCGACTTAGGGCCTTTGTTACCGAATTGCGGCATCTCTTCTGACAGCATGATGGTGCTGTCACCGAGCTTCAGCTCGGTGTGAATGATGTTGCCCTGATTGTCTTCGAGTCGGGGTCCTATCTCTTCAAAACCGAAGGCAGCCTCGTAAAAAGTGATGGCTTCATCGGCCCGGTTAACAGTTAAGTAGGGGGTGATTGCCGCACGGTCTGACATAGGTAGCTCCGAGTGTTTCAGTTTCGTTACAGTAAAAGCGCTTGTTGTATGCATCGGGCATGTTACCCGAAAAGTGTGTTTATGTTCGTGTGCTCCTGTAACCGGTGTGCCGGATGAATGGGGCGTTCCGGGCCCCATGATTAAGCCTTTCGGATATTGAAGGTTTTTCAAATGCTGCCGTTAACCTGAACCAGAATGTTAGCTGGTGGTATGCGACATTCATCACACAATATCAGGTGGTAGAAGGATGATGAAAGTACTTGTAATCGAAGACGACAAGAAGTTAGCTCTCGCGATTCGCACCAGATTGCAATCGTTTGGTTATCAGGCTATTGCTGCCGAGGATGCGATCTCAGCCATCTCAATGGCAGTAAAGCACAACCCGGATGTGGCACTTGTAGATATCAATCTGCCCGGTGGTGACGGCTTTACCGTGCTCGAAAGACTCAGAGCTTCCAGTGAATGTGGGGTAATGCCGACGATTATGATGACGGCAAATCGCGGTGGCGATCTAAGGCAGGATGCAATGCTTCATGGTGCCAGTTCCTTCCTTGAAAAGCCGTTTGGCTCTACTGCATTGTTAGAGGCAATAGAAACCGCGGTGAAGAATTCTCCATCTGATGATTTGCAGGAAATACGCGCCGCTTAAGCGTTAACTGATTATGTCTGGTAGCAGTAGTAAACACGATCTGATGGCCCCTTTGTGCAATATCAGAGCATTCAATGAGGAATTGAAGCATGTAGCCTCTGTGTTGCAATCTTTAGCTGACGGGCAATCTGGTAAGTCCCCTGAAGAGCTATCGCGGATGTGTGGGCAGCTGGCAAACGACGATATCATCGCTTGCACTGATGCAATATCCAGAGCATCAGATACCCTCGAAGAAAAAATCCTTCGATTGCTGGATAGCACTGCGGTAGATAAGTAGTGCAAGTTAATCGAAGTATTATTGATCGGTCTCAAAGTGTGCTTGACGAGAAGTTGCGCATACTGGTTGTCGATGATGATGAAGTATATCTGCAACTAGCGCGACGCATTTTGGCTCGCTGCGGTAATAACCAGTTTGATGTCCAAACCGTGGTGACCGGTGAGGATGCAATTCAGCAATGTCGGCAGCATAGTTTCGACGTACTGCTACTTGACTACCATCTCGGCACTATGACGGGGCTTGAGTGTCTTGATGCCATACGCTGCGGGCAGACGAGAAAAATTAACATGCCTCCGGCCATACTATGTACAGCTGAAGGCAGTGAAAGCACCGCAAGACAAGCATTGCGAGCTGAAGCAGACGACTACCTGCCCAAAGCCCACATCAACGAAAACTCACTGGCACGATCCATCACCAATGTAGTCACCAAACACCGGTTGAACTGCGCTATCGAAAAACAGTTTTTCGAGCTGAAGAATATGAATTCGCAGCTGGAGAAAAAGAATCGAGAGATAAGCCATTTTTACCAAACCATCTCGCATGAAGTGAAAACCCCGCTCGCGTCAGCGCGAGAATTTCTTTCTTTGGTTCGTGATGGCGTGGCTGGCAGTGTTAATGAGCAGCAAGTTGAACTACTTGAATACGCACTGGTGAGTTGTGATCAACTCACGAGGCACTTTGATGATCTTGTTGATATGACTAAGCTCGATCTGAAAAAACTCCCGCTGGAGATTGCACCTTGCAGTATTGATGACATTGTGCAGATAAGTATGGCTTCGTGTGCTGGTACGCTGCGTAACTGTGGCGGCAAGATTCAGGTTAAAAACAACACGAACGTTGAACTGATAAACGCAGATCAGGACAGAGTTGTTCAAGTCTTGTCCAACCTCATTGGCAACGCGATAAAGTACACGTCAGAAAACCCGGAAATTTGTATAGAAGCTGATGTGACTGCAGATGAACGTAGCCTTATGATCAGCGTGCAGGACAATGGTTGTGGTGTTAGCGAAGAAGATGCAAAACACATTTTTGACAAACTCTACCAGGCGGGTACTGCGAATGTGGATTGCCTCGGTGCCGGATTGGGTCTTGGTTTATCTATCGCCAGGGAAATAGTCACACTACACGGTGGGAGAATCTGGATAGAAAGTGAAGTTGACGTTGGCAGTAAATTTTCATTTACGCTGCCGTTTAGTTCTGTCCAACAGTAACAACAAAGGTATGTTTAAGCTCTGCGCTTAGCTGGGGCTGACTGGATGATGTTTTCCAGCACGGTGAGGCACGTATCTTTAAAAAAGGGTTTTTGCAGACAGCATGACGCACCCTTACCTATTAGGTATGTTTTTTGATCTTCATTCATGGCAGAAGACATCAGTACCACTTTTACATCGGGGTGTTCCAGCACTGTGTAACTTAGGAGTTCCTCACCACCCATTTGATCTTCACCGAATCTCATATCAGAAAATACAATATCGAATTTCTTATTGTTAAGCTTTTCGATGGCATCTTCGACTGATGCTGCTTCGCTAACCAAACACTCGCATCGTGACAATATTCTCGCTATCGCGTCGCGAATGTCCTTGTCGTCGTCCACGACTAAAGTTTGAAGGGTTGTGTTGCTCAACATAGCAGTTACTGACTGACTTCCTCGTTATCATGCAGGTTTGAAAGCGAATATATTCCTTTCAGGATGCCTGTGGCATAAAAACTGATGTACCTATGCCATGCAGTTATTGTTCCTCATGGCTTTTTCTTTGCTGCGACTGGTGTGCCAGCACATACCCCATATATGCGACCCGGATTTGCTATCTGGGCCGGTGATTTGGCAAGGCAGGAGTCTATGCCAACGTCTGATTTAATGCTGCAATGCGTAAGCACGCTCCCTTGTAATTCGCTTTTTCACTGTCGGGCAGTTTTACTAGTCGAGTTTGACTTCCAAGGTCGCAGCCTGATTTACGAAGTGGGACGGTACGTCCAGAGCCTCTGCAATTGACGTAATTACTTTCAACTCAGGGTTGCTGACTTGCTTGTCTGCGTTGGCCACCGTGCAAAGGTCTCTCACTATTTGCATACGCTGCGCAGTAGTGGTTGATGCTTTAACCTGTTCAATGCGATCTTTCAGGTCGTCGGCGAGGCGTTCCAGGTTGAGGTCATCAGAGAATGTCCTTTTACCGAAGAACTTTTCGAACACAGCGATCTCTTTTTCGGAGATATCACCATTAGCGTTGGCTACCGAGAGAGCAGCTGCAAACAACAAACGGCGCATGTTTTCTGCGTTGTCAGTGCGGCCTTCCAGATAACTTGGCTCCATGATTGTCATCAGTACCTGCACTCCAGCCTCCAACTCGTCGATGCTGTTGCCATCTTTTTTGGCCAGTACTGATGAATCATAAAGCCGCAAGGCACGTACCCGCAGCGGGCTGAACGGATGTGTCATGAACCAGTCTTCCGGTGGTGCTCCCTGTCCCGGTTCTGCATCCTCGATTTGCATTTCATCGACTTGTTGCATGAACTCGTCGATATTGAATTTGACCAGCTTGCTGCTGAGACCGGATGCAAGTTTAAACAGTGATCGCGCAACACCCTCCGGGTCTTTAGCGCAGTGCGCACCGGCTCTGTCTGCGGAGATTTCCGCATAGCGCGACCAGGTAGTCAATTGCAGTGCAAGCTTCGGGCTTGGACGCGGATTACCCTTTAGCAGATAGCCGATGGGGATATCGTGGTGACCGTATAAATAATGACCCAGCTCATGACCCATAACGAACTTAAGTTCCGAGCCCTCAAAAGCTTCCAATAAGCTGGAAGAGAACATAATGAATAAGCGACCGTCCTCAGGCTTCACACAGGCAGCATTATAGGTAGGGCTTGAATACACATATAGTTCTGTCGGAATTTCCACACCGAGTTTTTCAATGCAGTCGTCTGCCATTTCGTGAAGCCATGGTGCCATGCCGCGGCTCAGGCGTACCGAGGTTGCGAGCAGCCTGCGGCGAGTGCCCATTGGTCCTTCTTCTTCGCGTTTCTCGATCATCTCGTTTATGCGTTTAACATCTTTGACTTCCATTAGCTGACGGGCGATTTCACGATCCTGCTTTGATCTGAGCTCTTCGGCATTCATATTTTTAGTTCCGATACATTTTTATGTTGCAGATTGGTTTTAGCCGTTACACGGCGTGTTGCCAGTAGTTTCGTATGGCTGTAATCAGCGAAATGTCAGGGTTGGTGCTGCAGCGCTGAACACACGTTGTTTGATAGAACAATATACAGTGATTCGAAGCAATTCGGCAGTCATACCCGGACGCCATCTTTTTAGAAAGAGGCATTGCCTGAAACCGTACCTAACTTGCAGCATGATGTCGATTTTTGAGCGTGATTTACCATCGGGCTCGGCCCGAAATGGATGATTTGTGTTTTTTTGCAGCATGCGATCTACCACAAGGCGTCCACGTTGCAGAGCCTGGTGTATCCGCTTATTGCAGTCATGGCTGGAATGCACCGGGCACAGGTGGAGGTCGGGTAGGGTATGTTGCTCAATGTCGTGACTAACAACTATTAGTGCATCCGCGATTTTAACTCTTTATGTACCGCATCCAGCTGTCTATCCACATCAATGAGATACTCACTGGTAACTTCCAGTTCGCGGTCCTCATAGACATCTTTGTCTGTATATTTTGCTCGCCACTTATCAACCGATGCATCGCGCTGGATTAGTAGTTCTTCAATTTGCGGTCTGAAAAGTCGAATCGTTTCAGTAATCCAGATGTTCACTGGCCATGACGGGTATAACAAATCCATGTTGAAGTGATCAAGCATGGAAATGACATCTTCTGCCTTGTACCATGTTTCACCTGTTACCCATCTATTGGTTGAGAACAGTCCAATCGGATAGCCCTTCGGGTTCATTGATACAGCGATCAGATGGCTTAGTGCATCATCCCCTTCGGGCCACTTAACTTCACCATTGTAAGGGGCCGGCTTAAATTTACGGGGCATTCCTTTCGCGCGCAGAAAGGTGTGAAAGTGACCGTTTTCGCCGTCTATGCCGCGGTGGGCATGATAAAAATACTGCGAGTGTGAATCTTTGTCGTGCACATCACCCTGAGGGTAGTGTTCAAGCTCGTAGAATGTGCCTTGATCTCGCAATACTTCCCGCACAACGTTGCCGAATTTCTCGTTTTTTTGCAAAAGCCGGTAGCAATTATTTATTTTGTCACCTGCGGTCACCATCTCATGTAGCCTGTGGTCCGGCAACGCCGCGAGTTGATCTTTCAGGTTGGGTGAATATTGTGCTTTAACGGAGAGTTGTGTCATTTTACTTTGACCAGTCTAAATCCAATCAGAATATGTTTGAGGTTTTTTGGCCTGCCGTGTCTTGCAGCTGGCCGACAAACACCACAGCCCTTGTCATCCCAAGAGCCTCCTTTAACCCACGCTCTTTTTGCTTGTTCGTCCGTCGAAATCCATTCGAATACCTGGCCGGCGCCGTCGATTATGCCGAAAGGGCCAGGCGATGATCGAGCGCCGGTTTCAGTTGTGTCGAACGGTCCGGCATCGTGGCTGTTTAACTTATCACTTTCGAAGCGGTTACCCCAGGGGAAGTAGCGCCCATCGACCCCGCGTACCGCCTTCTCCCATTCGGCTTCGGTGGGCAGGCGCCAATGTTCCCTCAGTGTTTCTGACAGCCATTCTGCATACGCATTTGCGTCTTGATAGCTGACGAGTACCACGGGATGGTTTTCGCGACCCTGGGGAGGATCATTGTCCGTCCAGGCGTGCCGCCGTGTTCGGCTATATGGATGAACCAATCCGTAGCTTTTCCAGGTTTGTTCGGTAACAGTCGGGGTGGGGTGATTTGTCGCATTGATAAAGGCAGCGTATTGTACTGTCGTTATTGGTGCAACGGTAATCTCGAATGCATCGGTAGTAACTGCAGTACTGTTTCTTTCTGAGTCGTACCACTTACCGGTTCTGGTGCGCGAGTGGCCATAAGCTGCTTCATCCAGTTGGTATGCGTACTCCCGTTCAGCTTTGGTTGAGCCCATGATGAACTCGCCTGCAGGGATTGAAACAGTCTCGGGGCGAGAGAGTGGTTCGGCGTGCACACACCCAGCCAGTTGCAGAATGGCCACAGTAAAAAAAAGAGCCCGTCTGGCGGGCTCTTTGGTTACTGCTGATATTAGTGTGACTAGTTGGTCTTTGCTGCACACGGGTTGCATGGATTGCAAGGGTTGCATGGATTCTTTGCAGCACATGGATTGCATGGATTACAAGGGTTGCACGGATTACATGCCTTTGCAGCACATGGATTACATGGGTTGCATGGGTTTTTCGCAGCACAAGGGTTGCACGGATTGCATGGGTTACAAGGATTGCATGGGTTACCACCAGCTTTCGCGGCGCACGGGTTGAAACCAGCCTGCAATTCGAGCGCGTAGCCGCTAAGCGCAAGTAGTTCTTCAGAACCCCATGGAAGTGCCTGCGCCTGCATTGGTGCGAGCATGCAGAAATTAACCATCTCATCGATGTCAATTGCGCCAACGCCGGCTTGCTGTGTAGGCATTGCTATCTCATGCGGATACGGCTGAGCGAAAGTGGCATTCAGCAGGGCTCCGCCAACGTGGCACGAAGCACACGCCAGACCATTGGTGCTGAGCGACGTGTCGTTCCATAGCTGTTCGCCTTTGGCTACCATTGAAGCTGCAGCCGCAGCATCGAAGTCTGCTCCTGCCGGACGAATGAAATCAGAAGCCTGCAAACTACCTGCCGCACACGGGTTGCATGGATTACATGCGCTGGCAGCACAAGGGTTGCAAGGGTTACAGGCTTTAGCAGCACACGGGTTGCAAGGGTTGCAGGCTTTAGCAGCGCACGGATTGCACGGATTACAGGCTTTCGCAGCACAAGGATTGCACGCTGCCGATGCGATTTCTTTTTTTACCGCGGTAGGATTAGCATCGGTGGATTTGGTAGTGCTGCTGTCACAGCCTGCCAGAGCCAGACTGGTGGCGGCAATACCGCCTGCGACTGCCAAATAGAGGGGGTGGCGACGGTTCAAATTATTGGGTAGTTGACTCATTGAGTTTGTTCTCCGGTTCGGGCAATAGCCCGTCTGTTCACTAGTGTTTTTGCAAGCAAGTGACGGGTTATCCCATCCGCCTGCTGACTAGACACCTAAGCATGGCATTAGTTCAGCGAGCGGTAAGGAACTGCCCGTACAGATAAGTATTTGTCGATATCGGGTTAATTTGCGGCCCACCGTGAGCAATTAACAACCCGGGCATTAAGTGGTGGATCGATTACTTGGGCGCTGGCGGCATTTCATCGAAGGTTGGCAAATCATCTGCCATGCAGTCCCACTGCGGTTTGTCTTTGTTGTAAACCACTGCTTGCGGTGCAAACCAGTTGTTGTCATCGGCACACCCGACCGCCACGGCCATAATTCCTGCTCTGGCAGAATTGCGGCCAAACAGGCGCGCGCCGCAGGTAGAGCAAAATCCGCGGATGTTGTCGTTGCCGCTGTCAGCTTTGGATGAATATTCTGCGAAGTCTCCGTTGATACTCACTTGATCTTCTTTGAAAAACGCTAATGACATATGCCCCGTACCGGATGCTCGCTGGCATCCCTTACAGTGACATTGAGCCATTCGCAAGGGTTCGCCCTCGATCGAGTAGCTCACAGCGCCACAAAGGCACTTTCCGGTTACTTTGCTCATTATATTTCGATTTTCCGCTTGGTGAAGACGGAAGTCTGCAGCATTCCCGTCACGGGAACAAGCAGGATTCCTTGCGACATTAGTCACGTGTCCATAGACTTAACCTCATCCTTAACCAAACAGAGACACTTGATGGTCGATATCCGAAAGCTTACTGATGAACTATCGGTTGCCCCGCAACTTACGCCTGTTGATATCGCTGATATCAGTGCAAATTTTAAGTCTTTGCTGTGTAATCGTCCCGATAAAGAAGGTGGTGCGGATCAGCCTTTGTTTGCAGATATCGAAAAGCTGGCTATTGAAGCGGGTATGACAGTACAGTTTCAACCAGTGAGTAACAAAGAAATCAGAGATGTTGATGTTGATGAATTTGAAGATAACCTAACCGATCTGCCAAAGCCGATTCTTGCGTATTGCCGATCAGGTACCCGCTGCACTGTCCTATGGGCGTTGAGTCAGGCAGGTAAGCAGCCAGCTGACGATATCCTGCGTACAGCGGCAGCAGCTGGCTATGCACTCGACACGCTTCGCCCGAGAATTCTAGACAACGAGTAAGCAGCCGTTACCAGCAATTTCTTTCTTGCAGCGTTTTTGTTTCATTTCCCGCTAAGGTCAGCATAACGGTGAATCACTTTCGCATTAACTTAGTCAGATAGACGCACTCAAAATAATTCGGAGAAAAATTTATGAACGCAACAGACATACTTGGACAACTACTTGGTGCGGGGCAGAGCGGAGGCGGTTCATTAAATACCGGCTCAGGTGCGAAAGTACTTGAAGATCTGTTAGGAGTCGGCAAAGGTAGTAGTGGTGGTCAGGGAGGCAGTGTATTCGGTGGCGGTCAAACCGGCGGCGGCACTTCAGGCGGTAGTTCCGGTGGCACGGTTGGTCAGCAAAATACAGGAACAACAAGCGGTGGTCTTGGCGGTGCAATTGGTGGCGGTGGACTTGGCGATCTGCTCGGTAAGGCGCTTAAAGAACTTGGCCGTGGTCAGGCGGGTAATCAGGCAGGCGGCCAGCAGGCACCTGCTGCAAGCAACAATCCTTTTGAACAAACGGCACCACAGGCACCACACATAAGTCAGAACGATCAATCGGTTGTTTATATCCGTGCAATGATTCAGGCGGGCCTTTCTGACGGAAGAATAGATGAGCAGGAGCAACAAGCCATCCTGCAGAAAGTTGGCAACATGGGGCAGGAAGAACAAAACTTCATTCGCAGTGAAATAGCCAAAGGCTCTGATGTGAATGGTTTCATTCAATCTGTGCCAAGAGGTATTGAAGAAGAGGTGTATTCAGTTTCTTTAATGGCGATACAACTCGACAATCGCGCTGAGGCTCAATATCTCGATGCAGTGGCTAAAGGTCTGCGGATAACCCAGGAACAATCCAATGCAATCCATGATCGATTCGGTGTACAAAGGTTGTACAGTTAGTCATATGGAGGGAGAGCGTTGGATATTCGAAGCTTTGAACTAACTGACAGCGATCAGGTAGTTGCACTATGGCAATCGTGTGGACTTGTCAGGCCCTGGAATAATCCCCTGCTCGACATCCAACGCAAAGTGGCCGTTAATGATGAATTGTTTCTGGTGGGCGATTCATCAGCTGGCATTGTGGCCTCTGTGATGGGCGGATATGACGGGCATCGGGGCTGGATGAACTATCTTGCGGTCTCTCCCGATTATCAGCGCAGGGGCTATGCAACCGACCTTATTGCCTGTCTTGAAGAAAAGCTGCTCGTGATCGGGTGTCCTAAAATTAACCTGCAGATTCGGACCGACAATATTGCGGTACAAAGCTTCTACAGGAAGCTGGGTTTTAATGTTGATGATGCAGTGAGTATGGGTAAACGCCTGATACCTGATACCTAGCTATCAATAGTTAATAAGATAGAAGTGACTTCTACAAGCTCATACCGGGAACTTATCAACGAGCAAATTCGATCGCTCGAGTCGCAGCTTAAAGACAGTACCGGTGGGGCAGCCACAGTAGAACTTGATCAGAGTAGGGTCGGTAGATTGTCCAGAATGGACGCAATGCAGTCACAAGCGATGTATACGGAGACGCTTAATAGAGCGCGTCAAAAGTTGTCGGCACTTAAGCAGGCACTTATAAGATTGGATACCGAAGATTTTGGATTCTGTTCTTGTTGTGATGACGAAATTGCAGAAGCAAGATTGCAACATAATCCTTCAGTGGTGCTTTGTATCAGTTGTGCAGAAAAAAAAGAAATTTAGAATGTCGTTGTGTTTCCAGTTATAACAGCAGGTAAATCCGCGTTATCTCACAGGCTTCATTTTCAGGGCTGCTTTTGTTCAGGCGACCATTGCATGGTGTTCGCAATGAACCGCTTTGGTAAAAGCCTCGCACAAGTCTTTCAGGCTCGATTCACTCAGACCCACGGGTAGATAAAACCGGTATTGATGACCATTGCCGTCGCAACATGGCTCATCCCTGAAATAGACCATTACCTCGATTGCCGATAGAGGGTCTGTGGTCGGATCAACTGATATTTCAAAGTTGAAGTGGTCAATCTGAATGTTCTTTTTGTTCATGGCTGCTAACGATTGCACTCGATACACAAACAGTATAGCTGTCAATTGACAAATTTCTGACGAATAGCATTTGGCATCGGGTGGAATCATTGGCGTCGGGTACAAATGTTGCTCAATAGCTGACCAACACATTTGACTCCGTGGGTGTTTATCTCGGGCCGTCGTAATTGGAGAGCGTTCAACAGATGTCCATCAAGTATAGATTACTGGTGTGTGCGATTTCCGCACCGCTATTGCTAACAGGCTGTAGTGATTCGGGCAGTCTGCTGATCACGGAAGGCGATGATGTGGTGCAAAATTCACCTGCCTCACATACACCGCATACGGGTCCTGTAGACGGTGTGTGGCCTCCACAACCTGTAGGTATGACTAATGCCGAACCTTATCCATCGAGTGCGAGGCAGGGCGTACTTGCAGGTGTGCTCGATGCTGCACGTGGCTCGATTATGAATAACCCGCAGGTGCGATCGAGCCTAGGCGCTGACTATCGTGAAATTGAAGCGTCTCTCAGCGACAGTAAAAGCGATACGGTCGCCAGTATTGTTTTTTACAACTATGCAACCGATGAAACGATTGTGGTTTCTCTGGGTGACGGCGGCTCGGTCATTAGTGAGGTGTCAGCAGCCTCGGCATATCAGCCCATGGAACACCCTCAGGAGCAGGAAGATGCGATTGCACTTGCCAGTTCTGCTCTTACCAACGGCGGTTTTGATGTTGGCGGGTTACAGCCAACGGCAATGCTCGCGTTTCCATCGCAAAGCAACGTACAAAGCGACGCACAGCATTTTTACGGGCAGCGTGTGATGTACGTAACATTCGGGCCGGGTGGTGGTGAGTTGCCACTTTATACAGCGTTGGTCGATTTGAGCAACGCCAATGTCATTGAACATGGCTTGGTCAAGTAGGAGAATAATCATGAAAACACTTGCAAAGTCACTGCTACTTCTTTCGGCAACCAGCACGGCATACGCCGCGGACGTTGAATGGTCTGACTGGAGTTTTAATTACAGCAGCAACAATAATTCGTCTGGTCTGGTACTGACTGATGTAACTCATAAGGGCAAGCAAGTACTGGCTAAAGTTAGTATGCCGGTGATGCGCGTTGAGTATGACAACGATATCTGCGGTCCGTATGCTGACATCTTGTCTTCCGGTGCGCTCCGAAACCCGGGTAATGGTGCACAGATACAAGCGTGTAACAACCAGGCGGTATGTCGACGTACATTTACCCGTGATGGCGAAAATATGCTGGAGATAGGTGCGAACTGGCAGATTGGTGAATACCAGATCTATCAGACCTACTACTTCAGTGAGAACGGTTACTTTGACTCGCGCGTGTACAGCCGGGGTCTGCAGTGTCAGGTTTCACACAGACATCACGGTCAATGGATGTTTGATTTTGACATCGATGGTTCGACGGATGATCAAATCGCTAAGGGCGAAGACAATGTGCAGACCACAGAATTCAACGATCTTAAATCCAATACACAATTCTGGACAATCCAGGATAAAACCACGGGCAGCAAAGTCCGTTTAACCCCTGCCGATGATGATGGCGAGCCAGACAATTTCTCGAAGTGGGATCTAGCGGGGCGCGCATTTAACTCGTCAGAGGTCGGGCGTTGGCGTAACGGAGCACGGGGTGAGATTGGCAATCTGTTCAATTCACCGGCGCAGAATATTGATGGTACCGACGTTGTCTTGTGGTACGTGAGCCATCTGCCACATAGCCCGGACGAAGGTGCTCAAATCTGGCATGCGTCCGGACCGAGGCTTCAGGTGCTTGAGGATTTGCCAGAACCAGAACCAGAACCAGAACCAGAGCCGGAACCGGAACCAGAGCCGGAACCGGAGCCGGAGCCGGAGCCGGAACCAGAGCCAGAACCAGAGCCGGAACCAGAGCCGGAACCACCCGTGGTGGACGATTTGCTAATAAATGGTGGTTTTGAAACAGCATCATTGGCCGGATGGAACAACTGCGGTGCTTCGTCCAATGTGCAGCATGTATCTGCCGGTCAGGAAGCAGGAACCGGTGCGGTTAGAATTTCAGGTGGAGGGTGCCTCTATCAGGAAGCTACTGCGCAGGCAGATAATGCCTTTATTCTGAACTGTTCAGCAGAACGGAATGGTAGTGGCTGGACAATAATCGAGCTCAGTTATCTCGGTTCGAACTATCAGAATCTTTCATCAGAGGTGGTGCAGGTCAACCCCGCGTCTGGATACTCGTCGTATTCGCTCTCAGGAACTGCGCCTGCGGGCACTGCCTATGTAGCCGCTTTGTTATACAGTGAGTCCGATACACGGTTCGACTCCTGTAGTCTTGTCGCGTCTGGAGGCACACCGCCAAATCCGAGTCCTGATCCGGATCCTGACCCCGACCCCGAACCTCCTGTTGTAGCGAACCTGCTCGCCAATGGTGGTTTTGAAGATAGCCTGAACTCATGGAATTCCTGCGGCTCTGCTGATCTGCTAAGTGTCAGCACTGACGCCGACACCGGTGCGGGTGCATTGTCTGTCAGTAGCAGCGGTTGCATGTATCAGGAGTTCCCGATAGAAGCCGGGATGACATATGGCATGGATTGTCGAGCAAAGAGCGAAGGAACCGAGCTTTATACCAGCGTCTCTTTGACTCTGATGAACGCGAGTTACTCAGCGCTGGAAAATACCGAGCTGGCCATTGAAACTGCGTCGTTCAGCAACTACACGGCACAGCTGACAGCACCCGCAAACAGTCGCTACGGTTCGGTAGTTGTTTACAGCGACGATGTAGGGATCTTCGACAACTGTGTGGTAACTTCCAACTAAACCGATGTATGCGGGTGGCCGATTCGGTCACCCGCTTCCCCCTGGAACTGCCAGGGCCTACTGTCGTTTCTCGAACTGCATTGATATATGATGACCGACAAATAAATCGGTGCATCGCATGCATTCTTGTGTTCACTTTAGAAAGCTTCCGGCTGGTCGCCTGACACGCGGCTTGTGGCCATAGCGTGAGCGATATAACGCTCAAAGGCTTTCTGCTTTCCCGTCAGTGGCGAGACTTCCCGGACGGTATTGAACTTTCGTTTTGGGCGCAGTCCGAAAGAGGGCCGCTTCGACTAACGGTGCCAGGCCAGAGTGCAGTATGTTTTGTAGATCGTGATCAGCCAATTGGCATTCCTGCCAATGCGCAACGCAAAGAAGTAAATCTTAAATCTACCTCAGGTAAACCGGTTGATGCTTTGTACTTCCAGTCTCAACGAGACCTGACATCACTTGATCGTTCGCCTGAATTTGGTGCAATACTACATGAGTCGGATTTAAAACCGGCAGACCGTTATCTAATGGAGCGTTTTATAAACGCTGGCTTTATCGCACAGGGTTCGTTGTCAGAGTGCAACGGATATTGTGAGATTAAAAACCCGAAGCTTGTTCCTGCTGATCAAACGCCTGCACTCACGCTCGCATCAATTGATATTGAAACCCGTGGGATGTCCCAACAGCTATATTCCATCGCCATGCATAGTGGGGAAACACATGTTGTCCTGATGGTGGGGGATGATGAAAATAAAAGTCTTGATGGTTTTGAACTGCAGTTTTTTAGTACAGAAAAGACTTTGCTTGAGGGTTTTTTTACGCTGCTGCAGAAAGTAGATCCCGATGTCATCATTGGCTGGAATGTTATCGGCTTTGATCTTGATTTTATCGCCCGCAAGTGTGAGCAGCTGGGTATTTCACTAGACCTTGGACGTGGTGGAGATGCGTGTGCAATTCTACAGGTCGGCTCCGGTGCCAGCCCGGTAAAGTTTGCTCGTGTTCCTGGTAGAGCGGTGCTTGATGGTATTGACATGTTGCGTGCAGCGTTCTGGTCTTTTGAGAGTTTTTCACTTGAAAATGTCGGTCAGGAATTACTTGGGCGTGGCAAAACAATCCAGGGTACTAATAAAGTTGAAGAGATTAATCATCTATATGAAACCAACAAACCTGAGCTTGCAAGATACAATATTGAAGATTGCGGGCTGGTGACTGAGATTTTCGATAAAGCAGATTTGATAAACTTTGCCATGCAGCGCGCTCAGATGACCGGTTTACCAATAGATAAAATCGGTGGTGCGGTCCAGACTTTTGATAACTTGTACTTGCCGCGCCTGCACCGCAAGGGATACGTTGCGTCGACCTCGGAGTCTGAGGGAAATGGTAGCCCCGGAGGTTATGTACTTGACTCAAAACCAGGGCTTTACAGCAATGTGATTGTGCTGGACTTCAAAAGCCTGTACCCGAGTATCATCCGGACATTTTTGATCGACCCCCTCGGTTTGGCGATAGGGTATGGCCAGGTAGCAGATAAGAAGTTGACTGCTACGTCGACAACGAACAACAAGTTATCTGATGTTGATCCTGTGCCGGGTTATGAGGGGGCTTTCTTTTCGCGTCAAGAACATATATTGCCGGAACTAATCGAAGATCTCTGGTCAAGGCGTGATGAAGCTAAGGCAGATAAAAATGCGGCATTGTCTCAGGCAATAAAAATTATCATGAACTCGCTTTATGGGGTGCTTGGTTCTTCGTCCTGCCGTTTTCACAATCATCAGTTAGCCAGTAGCATCACGCGGCGTGGGCATGAAATCATTCAGCAAAGCCAGAAATTTATCGAAGAGGCGGGTTGGGAGGTCATTTACGGAGATACAGATTCCCTGTTTGTCTTACTCGATCAAAACAGTCCTTCAAATCAGGCCATCAGAGTTGGCGAAGATCTTCAAGCATCTCTTAATGTTTACTGGCGTCAATTGCTTGCTAACCAGTTCAACCTGCACTCACATTTAGAAGTTGAGTTTGAAACGCTGTACGTCAGGTTTGTGATGCCGACAGTTCGAAGCGCGCAAGGGGGTGCCCAGCGCAGTATTGGCCGCGGTACCGGCATGGCATTTGAAAATACAGGCAGCAAAAAACGATATGCCGGGTTGATGCTGAATACCGACGGATCTACCCGGCTGGTGTTTAAAGGTCTTGAGGCGGTGCGCACGGACTGGACATTGATGGCCCGTGAGTTTCAGCGCGAGCTCTATACAAAAGTTTTTAACGATGAGCCTGTGGAAGAACTTGTACGGCAAACCACCAGTAGACTACAAGCGGGCGAGCTGGATGAGAAGCTGGTTTACCGAAAGCGCCTCAGGCGCAAGTTGTCTGATTATCAGCGTAACGTGCCACCGCACGTTCAGGCGGCCAGGAAAAGCCCGAATTCGCAGCGATGGATTGACTATGTGCAAACCAAAGCAGGGCCGGAACCATTGGATAACATTACGTCAGTGCTCGACTACGAGCATTATCTGGAAAAGCAATTGATACCGGTAGCTGATGGTATTCTTCATTTTTTAAATACCAGCTACCACGCCGTCATCAGTGAGCAATCGGAATTATTTTGACGATGAAGTGCAGAGCGGTGATGCCGTGCTTCATAGGGGGATAAGTTCTGACGAGCAGCAATTGGTGGATGGCGCACGCTTATCTCCCCTAGCGGCAATGGGACGGGGAGGCGCTGAACCAAATTGCGAGCAAGCGGGACCCTATCACCTTGCCCATGAACGGTTTTGCTAGTCGTCCTCTTCCACAGTGGCGGCCATTTCGATTCCTTCGAGCAGCTTGTCGTCCTGAATTGGAAGTGGCTCTGCATCGTCGCCGGCTTTTTCATGCAGTGATTCGGCAGCCGTGCGCAGCTCGCGGTAGTGTTCTACCAGCTGGTTGCTTTGCTCAAGCAGTTTTTTACGCTCTTCCAGTTGTTCGTTCAGTTCTTTGATTTCTTTCTTTTGAGTGCGCGCCATTGCCTCGGCAGCTTTGCGGGCAGTGTTTTCTTCAAGTTTTTGCTTCTTCAGAGTTTTGAGTTTCTTGACGACATTTTCAGGGGTGTCGGCAAGAGCGGTATTGATGTTTTTCAGCTCCCGTTCTTTTTTAGCCAGCTCATCTCTGGCCTTTTTCAGGGAACCTGAGTTTGTTTCGCGGCCTGCTGCCTGCGCTTTCTCTGCGGATTCCTTCGCGGCAATGGCGTCATCAATTGCACCTTCCGCTTTGATACGGGCCTTTTCTGACTGTTTTAACTCGGTACGCATCTCATTGATTGACGCGTCAGCCTGCTCACGGGCGGTCTTTATATTGGCGTCGGCGTGCCTGGCACGATCAATCAGCTTGTTTAAAGCGTCTTTTAGTTGAGCAGCGGAGACGGTGGTATCGAGGTCGAGGGCTTTGATGACCTCATTGGCCAGCAATTGCTTGCTGAGTGCCAGATCTTTCCAGACCTGAAGTTGAATATCTTCTGTCGTTTGACTCACACAGGATTCTCTTGGGTTGTAGGTGCCAGGCTGTGAATTAACCGGGCGTTTGAGTAGCTTGGGGCGCGAGAGTTTAGCACAGCGCTATTCTGGCTGGCATCTCTTGGATATAACAGTTCACCGTGTTTTGGCGGTACATCACATAACTTCCGGGCGGCATTGTCTTGCAGACTATTTCGCAGGTTAATCAGGTGATGAAAAGTTGTTTGCCATGTTTGGTTTCCATGAGCCACCTTCGGTAGGGGTATCATGTGATTTAACGAACTACTCGCCAGCGGAGAGGTTATTGGAACCAGCCGTGCCGAGTTTTAACGTCGTTTGATTGCGCACATTATAGGCATAATGTCGGCTTGCACAAGTCCTGCAGTCATTTTCCCCTTATGTATTGAACAGACAATTGGCGCGGGACGTGTGTTCGTACAGATCGAACGCGGTATTTCCCGATGTCGAAACGCTTCAATACAACTTTCAGGAGGGTGGTTTACGCGTCTCGGCGTCCGATGATTACCAGAGTGAGTACTGATATTGCGATGCAGGCAATTACTGGTGCCATAGGTGATGCTCCGGGTTGTGAATTTTGTGAAGAGAGGGTTGTTCATTCCGGCCACTTGCCGTGGCCGGATACGGCTAGAGAAACTAGGCAGCCCTGCTTGATTCCCGGCCGGAGATCACAGACTGACGAATGGTGCCGCGATCGATACCGATGTCTCGAAGATCCTTATCCGACATTCTGGACAATTCGCGAATGGCGCTGTCGATTTCCCGTGAATTCATTTTTGGCTGGCTGGACAGATCCTGTGATTTGTCTTCGCGCCACGGCCAGGTTGCAACGCCTTGTTGAAGCAGTGCACGTGAAATGCCGACATCATCCAATTGTCTGTCAGACAGGCTCATCAGCTGATCACGGGTTTTATGCAGCGCATAGTTTTGGAAGTAATTTTTCATTGAGTTGAACATCGCTGTGTCCTCTATTTGTGAATTGTGAGTATATATTAAGCACAAATCGGCACAGATCAACCCGTTATTAATGCCTGATAGGCACAAGTATTATGAAGATTTCAAAGGAAGCAGGTAAGTGCAAGCTCTTGAGAGATGACGTTTTAACCTGGCTGGCCCCAGAAATGCCGGAGCCGATCGACCATTGTCGGCAGGTCAACGCAGGTGGAGGTGTGCCAGTGCGGGGGAAACAGCTCCTTGTAAAAGCGCTGACTGAATCGCTGATCTACCAGGACGACTACCCCGCGATCCGATTCTGTTCTGATGACTCTACCGGCGGTTTGTAATACGCGCGTAAAACCCGGATACCGACTCGCATAGTCAAAGCCATCTCTGCCGCTGTCCCTGAAATCAGATTCGATAAGTTGTTGTGTCAAATTTATTGAAGCCAGGCCGGTACCCACGACAATTGAACCTATCAGCTGATCACCGGCGTAATCGACACCTTCACCGAATATTCCTCCCATAATAGAAAAGGCCAATACAGAGTTGGAAGCCTGAAAATTTGCGAGAAACTCCGTCCGATCTTCTTCGCTACTGCCACGTGCCTGCGTGATAACCGGTACTTCAGGGTATTCGCGTTGAAAGGCTATCACCACCGATTCCATATACGCATAGGAAGGAAAGTAAACCTGGTAGTTGCCTGACTTTGCAAAATATACCGATGCGATAATATCGATGATTGAACGCACAGAGTTAGATCGCGATTTGTACCGGGTATCAACCCAGTCGCAAATCAGTGTGCATTGCTGTCCCGGATCAAAGGGGGATTCAAGCGTGAGTAGCCGAGTGTCTTCCGGCAAACCTAATGAGGTGTGGTAGAAGACCTGTGGTCGCAACGTTGCAGAGAAATTAATGCTGGCTCGATACTGCTTGTAGCTTCTCTGTAGTTGATCTGTGGCGTTCAGGCACTGCAGGTTTACCACGGTGTTCTTATATTTTCCATAGGATTGTTTCTGCGTTATGCATTGATGATGATCGCCGTACAGTTCTTCTATCACTGCGTATCTGAATATTGCTTTACCTGCTTCTGCTATTGACTCTGTTATTCGGTCCGGCTGTTCGCCATTGTTAGTTGTTGGTGTGTTATTCAGCGCCTGCACGCAGTGTTTTATAGCTCGTGCAATAGTTTTCGGTTTATCCGTATGTGCACTTTCATCGTCACCGCATTCGTTGCTCCAGCGATCAATTGCACGTATTAGGGACTGCAGGCGCTTTGCGTACAACGACGATTTACTGTTTAGATCAATAATGGCTTTTTTAAGTTCACGCTTGTCAAGTGATGCAGAATACATAGAGCGTGCGCGATCGGGCAGGTTGTGGGCTTCATCTACCAGTAATAGTTGCCTCTGTGTATTCTCGGTTAACTCGTTGAGCCGTACCAGCGGATCAAAAACATAGTTGAAGTCGCAAATAACGATCTGTACCCAGGGTAGTAACTGCAGGGTTAACTCAAAAGGACATAAGCCATGCTCGTGTGCTGCGTTGTCTATTGCATCTGGCGTAATAATACCCGAGCTAATGAGTTGCAACCTTGCCTGCGGCAGCCGATCGAAAAAACCAATCGTAAGTGGGCAGGTGCCGTCCTGCTGGTTTCGTTCACACGTACCGTTGCTGCAATGGCAGCTTGTTTTTTTTGAGGTAATGGTAATAGCAGACAGCTGTAATCCGCTATCTGCCATTTGCCTGATGCATTCATTGGCAGCCTGTCTGCCGGAATTCTTTGCTGTGAGGTAGACAATGCGATCTATATCACCGTTGCCAATCGCTTTTATCGCTGGAAAGAGGGCGCTGACCGTTTTGCCAATACCGGTTGGAGCTTCACACATGACGTGAAATCCGTCGCGTGCAGCAAGGTACACTGCTGCCGCCATGTCACGCTGCCCTGTACGAAAACGGTCGTATGGGAACTCCAGCAGTGTGGCGCTTTCAACAGTGTGGGTGAATTGTCTTTCAATAAGATCTATCCATTCGACATATCTTGTTGCGGCATCATTAACAAACTGTTGTAGCGATTCGAAGTTGAATTCCTGTTCATCCACAGTAACTTCATCTGCAATCAGGTTGTACCAAATCAACTGCAGTTTTATGGTGCTGGCTGTGTGTTCGCCTTTATCATGCAGTGCTTTCAGCACGCAGTAGCCATAGACTTTAAGTTGCGCCCAATGCAGTGCTACTTTACCCTGAGGCAATTTGTGCGGCGGTGCGTAACAACTTTTGATCTCTGAAACCTGTAATGTTGCAGGGTCCGGGTTTAAAAGATCAATACGACCGGACAGCTTTAGTTCTCGTGACAACGCAGTGAGTGTACATTCGACCACCACCTCCGACTGTTGGTCATTTGACTTTCGAGCCTGTAGTATTTTATGCGCTTTTTGACCTTCAGCTGCGGTTGGTCCTGCTGTACCGAAAGCCTCAAGATCGCCACTGTTGCAGGTAAAGTCGACAAACTTCTTGACCGGACACTTTATTAGCTTGTCGGTTTTGCTTGCGGTCTTTTTATCTGCCTGTTTCTGTGCCTGTTTTTGCTTTGGCGTAACGTCAGATGTTGTGTTGTCTGCTTGATCGGTATCAGCCGGCTTCATCAGAACTTTCTAACCATTCTACATTTAAGATTTTATGGGGGATGTTCTGCTGATCAAAGAATTTCATCCATCGGAGTTGGTTTTTTTGCAATTTGTCTCCCGGTGCCTTTACTTCAATGAACTGATAGCCACCACTGTCTGGAAAGAATGCAAGGTCGGGTTGACCGCTTCGGTAATTTTTTATGTCAGATAAGATTTGCTCGAACAGAGCGCGCCAGGTGTCTGCAGGGATTCTACTCAACGCCAGGTCAATGATGTGCTTTCTGCACAGGTGCCAGTTGACCATCGGATTCTGAACGCCGCGCTTGTGATAGAGATTGTCATTTACAATCCGCCTTAGCATGCCCTGAGAAATCTCCTCCAGTCTTTTACTGATCAAAAGCTTTCTAAAGCGAATAAAGTCCGATTCATAGAAGTCTGCTGGTTTACTTTGAAACGGATGAAAGAATACACTGTTAACCTGTGCAAAGATGATGTCCCAGAACGCAAGACCGAATACACCCGAGATCAGGCTGTTCTCCAGGTAATAACATTTGCCGGTCTTTGCGAGGTGTGTGGCCACTGAAAACTCCACAGACAAATTGCTTTTTGGCAGAATTAAGATTGATTCCGGCGGCAAATATTTATTTTCTATAGGGAACGAGGTGCTTTTTGTTTTGCCGGCATTGGTACTGGTTTGCTTAGAGATTTTTTGGCTTAGCTTACAGCCAAAGCGGTAAGCAAAATCCAGCTCATCGGTGTCTTGCGATGATTGAATAATCTGTTTGCACAACGCTAGTGCCTCATCAGCGTGTCCTGTTTTAGCCCGAATTCTTGCGAGCCGTTCCCGTGCTGGCGGGTGAACAGACTTGCTGTAAATGTCCGCCGCAGACTCGAGCGCCGTTTCCCGCTCAAGCTGTCTGGCAATCCTGTTGTTTAACCTGTCCAGTCGTCGACAAAGTACTTTGTCATCCGCAATTTTTTGCGGTAGCGCCTTGTGGAGCTTTATAAGCGCATCCTCGCTGGATAGAGAGTCCACCCGTGAATGTATATCTGAATCGGGATTACAAGCATTATCAAAACTTTCACAGCACTGATAGTAGGTGAGGTGGGCTTCAATCTGCTCACGAGAAGTGAAGGGTAGATTTTCACTGTCTATGTTGTAGGATTCGAATCGCTGATAGCCCAGGTCTCGTAGAACAAAGGCACTGAAATCCTGATAGAGATTGCCGAAGAACAAGAGCCTGAAAGTTTGAACTGTCAGTTTATGTTTTACTTCTATCACGCTATCGATGTTAAATAGCTTAGAAGTCGGAGATTCACCGAACAAGTCTGTTGTAGTCCAGATCTCAGAATCAAAAGACGGTGCTTTAGTTGAGGTAACGCCTAGTGCGGTGCTTAGTTCCTGTCGGGTAAAAAGCGGCAGGCAATGTTCAATCGCATCGATATCCAGATTAACGAAGCCAGTCTTGCCTAGTTTCTCAAGCGCAGATGGTACATCGATCTCCAAATAGTTAATCTTACTTATTCTAAGAAACGCGTGGGCACGCAACACCAGGCGGACGAACAGTTGCTGTGCCTCGACCGGGAGTGAAGTGTATGACTGTAAAAATTGCTTCTCTTCAGTCTGCAATAGAGTCTGATAGTGATCAGAGACGAAATTAATCAGAAAATTAAAGTTATCGAGATAGTAAGTGTCTTTCAGGCTGCTGCGAGCGTTATTCAAGGTGTCTCGGGACACGGGTGTACGCGGATCTACCCGGCCGTAATTATCGTAAGATATCGGTTTGGCGTTGATGTTATCGACTGTCACGTAGCGGTGGCTCGGTAGTTTTTTGAAAACGTGTTCGCGCTTGGCATATTGTACAATGATGTCAGCTAAGCCCTGAAATTATTGTTGTGTCTTTAAGCGTTTTCAAATGGAATCGAAACACTGAAGCATGCTACCGGACTGTGGAATGGGATGATTAGGAAAATGGTCATTGGAATTTTTGGCATCCTGCTGATGGTTGTGTCCGGTCTGGTTTGGGCTCTCTTTCCATCAGCAAACAAAGTCCTCAGGCATATAGAAAACCATCCGGAATCGTCTGCTTTTTTTCTTCAGGTGAACCAGGAGCCTGTTGCGCGCTTAAATCCGGACCAGATGCTGCCGCTGGCGAGTGTTGTAAAAATTATTATCGCCATTGAATATGCTGAGCAGGCGGCAGCAGGAGAAGTGGACCCGGATGCGTTGATTGCGTTGTCAGAACTTGAAAAATACTATGTGCCAAAGACCGACGGTGGTGCGCATGCCGCCTGGCTGAAAAACTATTCCGGTCGGATCGAAGACGGAAAAATATCTTTGCGTCGTATTGCAAAAGGAATGATTGCTTTCAGTTCAAATGCAAATACCGAGTACCTGCAACAGTTGCTGGGTATTGAACGGATAAACAAACGGCTTGAGTTACTCGGCGTATCACGTCACTCAGATATTTACTATCTTGTTTCGTCGATGTTTGTTGCTGATGAGATGGTTGCAGAGAGCGGTGGGGATACGGGAGATATACCAACACGCCTGGGTGAATTAAGTGATGTTCAGTATGCTGCTTATATTGCGCAGGCACATCAGAAGTTAGTTGCCGATGCCACGCATAAAAGTTCACTTATTAACATTGGCCTTAAAGTGCAAAAGGTCTGGTCTGATCGACTGCCTGCATCCACTGTGCAGGAATATATATCAATTGTAGAAAAAATAAATCAGCGCAACTACTTCGATAAACAGGTGCAAGTTTATCTACATGAGGTGATGGAGACGATCATGGAGAATCCCGCCAATCGGAAATGGTTAGCTCATTCCGGACAAAAAGGCGGCTCTACTGCTACGGTACTTACCAAAGCACTGTACGCAACGCTAAAAGAAGGTGATTCAATTGAGCTCGCCTACTTTATGAACGATCTCGGGATTACCACCATGCCGCGCCTGTCTCTGAGTTTAAATGCCTTTGAGCTTAAACTACTGACAGACAAGCAATTTCGCGAAGACGTTATCAAGCGGATTGAAAATATCCGCTAGCGGGATTCCGCTCAGTTTGTGGTCTGGGCTGTATAGTCTTGAGCCGTATTGCCTTGGGTCTTATTGTTTTGGGCCGTCAGCATCTTCTCTTCAGCAACCAGCTTAACCTGTAATAGCTTGTCTGCACGACGTTTGCTGCCGATCAGTACCTCGGCGGAGCCGTTTTGTTTGCAGGCGGCCAGTACGGTCTCGAGTTGTCTGGATACCTGTAGGAGAAATGCTTTTTGTTGTTGATCCATTGGAATGCCTCACCGGGGTAAGACACTCAGATTACTCGTATCTGTATAAATGTACAGTTACTATTTTCGCGCGTGTTGTTGGCCCGAGTGGCGTATTGTGAGGTTACGTCTCGATGGCGCGTCAGGCCGCAGTTGTAGTGGATATGCCGCTCGGCCAGTTGCCTTTCAGCTCCGCCAGCTCGTTATGGTACTGTTCGATGGCTTCTGCTTTCACATGGCCGTAGCCTCGAATCTGATCCGGCAGCCCGGTAAGTTTGACAGCCAGTGAATGGTTGGCGGGTGTCAGGCTATCGGCAATGGAGCCAATCAAGGTTCGGTATTCCTTAATCAGGGCTCTTTCGCGGCGGCGTTCTGCGGTGTAGCCGAAAACATCTGCGGGTGTGCCGCGCAGGAACCTGAGTTTTGCGAGCGTACTGAATTTGCCCAGCATTGAGGGTCCGTACTCGCGTTTCTTAAGGTGCCGGGTAACACGGTCTTTCTTCGAGATCAGCGGTGGTGCGAGGTGAAACCGTACCTCATAGTCACCTTCGAACTGTGCTTCGATTGCGGCCATCAGTTTGCCGTTGCTATGTAGCCGTGCGACTTCGTATTCATCTTTGTACGCCATTAGCTTGTAGAGATATTTCGCAACGTTGATCGCAATGCCAGTCATTCCAGGTGTTTTTTGCTTTTCCAGCGCATCGATGTGGTTAGTCAGATCCTGATATTTTTTTGCATAGCTTGCGTCTTGGTATTCGGTTAAACGCCGAACCCGGTCTTCGATAATGTGCTGTAGTGAGTTTTGCCTGTCGCCAGTAAATCGTTCAGGCGCATTGATAACAATCGTGGGTGTGGCAATGGTTTCGACGGCTTTCTGATCTGCAGCGGCTCGTCGTCCCCATTGAAAAGCCCGGGTATTCATTTTAACTGCCTGGCCATTGAGTGCGATGGCTTTTTCTATGGCGTCAGCCGGGATCGGTACAGCGCCGGTTTGCCAGGCAAAGCCAAGCATAAACATATTCGAACCGATGGTATTGCCCAACAGTGCTTCTGCGAGCTGGGTGGCATTGATAAAACGACTGTTCGGACTACCTGCGGCTTCTGCAATAGAGGTTTGTAACTCACTGGCAGGGAAGATTACTTGTCGGTCTCTGGCGAAGTCACCAGTCATCATTTGATGTGTGTTGATAATGGCTTTGGTACTGCTGTGTTTTACCCGATCAAGTGTGGTGTTTGTAGCAGCAGTCACTATATCGCACCCGAGTAGCAGGTTTGCCCGACCCGATGCAATATGCGTTGAACTGATCTCATCCGGTGACGGTGCGATAATAATGTGGCTGGTAACGGAGCCGCCTTTTTGCGCCAGGCCCATCATGTCGAGAATTGAGCAGCCGAGATTGGCAATGTGGGCTGCCATGCCAATAATTGCACCAATAGTCACCACGCCGGTGCCGCCTACTCCGGTTAATACGATGCCGAAGTTGTCAGTCAGGGCTGGCACAGTTACCTCAGGCAGTGGCTGATCCCACTCGCTGTTGGTATTGCTAATGTTGTGTTTTAGCTGATTTTGTTTCAGCTGTCCGCCATGAATGCTTACAAAGCTCGGACAGAAACCGTTAACACAGGAGTAATCTTTGTTGCACGCAGACTGATCAATACGGCGCTTGCGACCGAGTGGAGTGTCTTGCGGCAGAATTGCGACACAGTTAGAGGCGATGCCGCAGTCACCGCACCCTTCACACACGTCTTCGTTAATGAAGATTCGCTTTGCAGGGTCAGGGAAGGTGCCGCGTTTTCTTCTGCGTCGTTTTTCAGCGGCGCAGGTTTGATCATAAATAATCACGCTTGTGCCGGTAAGCTCTCTGAACTTTCTTTGTACCTGATCAAATTCGTCACGATGATGAATTTCGGTTCCGGTTGGCCAGAGGGTATCTTTCGGATATTTGTCTGGTTCATCTGTGACAACGGCTATTTTAACCGCACCTTCGCCATGCACTTGTTGTGCGATGGCAACCGGTGTTAGCGGACCATCCATGGGTTGTCCGCCGGTCATTGCTACGGCATCGTTAAACAGTATCTTGTACGTGACATTGATCTTGCTTGCTATAGACGCCCGGACTGCAAGCAGGCCTGAGTGGTAGTAGGTGCCGTCGCCAATGTTTTGAAACACGTGTTTGTGTTTGCTAAACGGTGCTTCACCAATCCAGCTTGCCCCTTCACCTCCCATCTGGGTGAAGCCTGTGGTGTTGCGATCCATCCACTGCACCATAAAGTGGCAGCCGATACCTGATTTTGCGACACTGCCATCTGGAATTCGTGTGCCGGTATTGTGCGGACAACCAGCGCAGAAGTAGGGCGTTCGGGTCATTGCAGGTGCTTGTCGTGCGCGCGCTGTCTGCATCATCTCTTCCAGTTGCGTTACGCGCAGGCCTACAGCGTTGCTGGCTGTTTTCTGTACTATCCGTTTGCCGAGCTTGATGGCAATATCTGTGGCATTGAGTCTTGCCGTAGACGGAAACAAAATCTGATTGTGCAGATCGCGCTTGCCTTCTATGGTTGGCGCATTGGTGCGACCATATAAAAGTGATTTCAGTTGTTCTTCTATCAGGCCGCGTTTTTCTTCTACCACGATGATGGATTGCAAGCCTTTTGCAAATCGCTCTGCACCGGTCGTTTCAATAGGCCAGCTCATTGCAAGTTTATAAACTCTGATGCCAAGTTGACTGGCAGTGTTGTCGTCAATGCCGAGTTCCTGCAGTGCCTGTCGTACATCAAGGAAAGATTTGCCGGTGGTCGCAATCCCCAGCCATGCATCGCTTGAATCTAGTGTTAACTGATCAAGTTTATTGGCTCGAACAAATGCCCTGGCTGCATCTGTCTTGTCATAGTGAACCCGGTGTTCCTGATCCAGGAAGGTATCCTGTGCTCTGATATTTAAGCCATCCTCAGGCGGTGTATAGTCTTGTGGTGTGATAATTCTGGTTCGTTCTTCACTGACTTCAATGGAGGCGGTTGCTTCAACGGTGTCGTGCACGCATTTGTAGCTGACAACCCCGCCGGTATAGCGCGACATTGCAAAGCCATATAAGCCGTAGTCAAGAATTTCCTGAACGCTTGCCGGATTGAGTACCGGAATCATTGCATCCATCATCGCAAATTCACTTTGATGCGCTGTGGTTGATGATTCGCAGGCATGGTCATCTCCCAGCAGGGCGAGCATGCCACCATATTCCGCTGTGCCGAAGTTATTGGCATGCCGTAGTGCATCACCACTGCGGTCTACTCCCGGGCCCTTGCCATACCACATAGAGAACACACCATCGTATGCACCGGCACCCTGCAGATTGATCTGTTGTGTGCCACTGCAGGCAGTAGCTGCCAGCTCTTCGTTCACACCCGGTTGAAAAACGATATTGTGTTGTTTTAAATATTTTTCTGCGTGCAGAAGTTGCTGATCAAGTGCACCGAGCGGCGAGCCGCGATAACCCGAGATGTAGCCTGCTGTATTCAGGCCGGCTTTCTGGTCCAGCAGCTTCTGCAGCATAGGCAGGCGCACCAGGGCCTGGATGCCAGTGACGAAAATGTGTCCGTTTAGTAGTGTGTATTTGTCATCCAGTGAGACTTCTTTCATCCCCATGAATTCTCCCGGTGCGTTTGCCTGAGTGCAGTGCTTGATTTGAACAGGATCAGTAAACCAAGATACACGATGTTCGGCAAGACATCATGTGCTGCGATACTCCATAATGTGCTAGAAGTGCGTGTTAGATCATTGCGTTGCATTCTTCGGGTTTCGGTGACCGTACAGTAAAAAGGAAACAGCATTGAGCGTAGAGCTAGATCGATTCCCGTTTGGTACCTCATCAAGTGGTGCTGCGGTTGAAATGTTCACCTTCACCCACACCAGTGGGCTTGTCCTCTCGGTGATCAATTACGGTTGCATTATTCAATCACTGCAGGTGGCGGACAATAACGGCAATACAGCAGATATTGCGCTTGGTTACGACACACTGGCCGAGTATGAGGCAGATCAGAAATTTCTCGGTTGCGTGATTGGTCGCTATGCTAATCGGATCGCAAACGGCAAGTGCTCAATAGAAGGTGTTGAATACCTTTTTGAAAAGAACGCAAGTGGTCATCACATACACGGCGGTTCTGATGGGTTTCATAAACAAGTGTGGCAACCAACGATTGAGCGCTGTGATGGGCTTCCAGTATTGGCGTTGCAGCATTGTAGTAAGCACGGCGATGGAGGTTACCCTGGTACTCTCAACTGCAAGGTCACTTATAAAGTGACAAAGAGTGGCGAGATAGTGGTTTCGTACCATGCCACCACAGACCGGCCAACGATAGCTAATCTGACTAATCACTCCTACTTTAATCTTGCCGGGCACGAGCACGCGACTGAAAACGGAGTGCTGGATCATCAGTTACAGCTTTGCTGCAATGAGTTTCTACCTGCAGATGGTACCGGCATTCCGTTATCTGATCCAATTACGGTAGATGGTACCCCAATGGATTTCCGCACCGGTGTTACGGCTGGTGATCGTATCAATAATCCTGATCAGCAGCTCATTAATGGCAATGGTTACGATCACACCTGGGTTGTTGAGCATGTTGGCAGTGGTGCCAGTGTGGTGGCAGATGTTACCGATCCGGTATCGGGACGTTGTCTTCAGGTTGCAACGACACAACCGGGTATACAAGTCTATACATCTAACTATGTTGAAAATCTTTCGGGAAAGGGCGGGGTGGTCTATCAGCGCCGCGGATCGATTTGCCTTGAAACTCAGCACTATCCGGATTCGCCTAACCGGGACAGTTTTCCGTCGACCTTGTATACACCCGACAGACCACTCTGTGAAATGACGGTATTCCGGCCGGGTTGCAAATCGTTCGACTAAGTTGAACGTGACGCAGTGTAAATTGAAAAATTAGTTGCTGTTTCTGTCACGGATGTTGAATGCAAAGCGTATCTTTATTCAACACAGAAACACTCTTATGATCGCAGTTACCGCCTGCTTTGCAATAGCTGTTATTTCTATGGCCGCGATATCACGGCGCGACACTTCAACTTTGCCCGCTTAAGACAAGCTACAGCATCAACGGCGCACGAAAGCGCCGTTTTATCTTCCTTTGATGGGGGCAGGGGTTGCGCTACGGCATTGTCGCCGCTTTAGCGAAGTTGGCCAAAGCACCAGATACCTTGCCCAGTACTTCGTCGCATCCCTCAGTCCCGTGGCGGGCTTTCAGATGCATCGGGTCGTTGTAACCGAGATGTACGTTGCCGTCTTCATCCTGCCATGCGAGCATCTTCTGCGGCAGATCGATGGCAATACTCTGGCTGCACAACATAAGTGGTGTGCCAACTTTCGGGTTGCCGAAAATAACCAGCTCGGTCGGTCGCAACTCCATACCAGCTTTCATCGCCCCTTCAGCATGATTGATTCTGGCGAACACGTTCATACCCTTGGACTCGAGAACAGCAACCAGTTTATCAACCGTTGCGGCAACATCGTGTGGGCTTTTAACCGTAACCATGCCATCGGCGGCCATATCAGCGGCAAGGGCAGGTGTTGCAGAAAAGATGCTGGCTGCAAAAACGACTGCGGCGGCTGTTAATTTCTTGATCATGTTAGTTTCCTTGGGTTTAAATCGATACGGTATTGAAGTTGATTGCTGCGCTAGCGGTGGACATTATAGTTGCGTGATAGTTCGATCAGCTCGAAATCAGTGGTCGCAATCTGACATCATCAATCCGGAATCACGCGATAGATCCTCTGTTAAATGCCGGCTGCAGCCGGTCAAAGACGTCGACGTCCATCTGCAGTAACAGATTAATGATGTCGATAGGTACCCAGTTTTCTCTTATAAGACCCTCATGGTGCAGGTAAAAGTCCATTACCCGCATGGTGACTTCACGGCCTGTGGGGGCCGTGCCGAGAAAGTTGCCCCCCAAATGCATGGCCCTCACACTCGGCCAGCCGCCGGTGACTGAATACTTGCCGTCTCCCACTCTTATGTAATGACCACCTTTGACTTTGTTAGTAATCTGGGCGCCGCCTTTGCGATTGGGGAAAGCAATTCTGAAAGGAAGCTGGTGATAGTCAACAAATCCCTGCAGGCCGCGACTGGTGCCGATGCCGCTGGGTCCGTACCACATCATTTTCGGATGCCAGTAATCTTTCTGAGACATATTCAAAAGACCGTCGCGCCCGAGCTGGTCTTTGTCGTTGTAGTCGCCGAGTGATTTGTGCATGGCCAGGGTTTGAGCAATGCTTGCAGCGGACTCTGTGCTATCGGTTTCATGCATCACAATGCCGTCTGCTGTTAACGGCCCGGGCCACATGCCTTCTGTACCGGTGCTTGGCGCAATCGGCCAGAACCCGGCCTGCCGGATAACATCCATCACATCCCACAGACAACTGCTCTGTGAGATTTTTCCGTCGCGAAACTCGTGCACTTCTCCGTAGCGGATATAGACGGGCTGACCGTTTGCAGGAATGGTTAGCCAGTTGTTTCTAAAGGTGCCGCAGTAGTGTCCCATTGTCGCAACATAATCGCGTCCTTCAAATGTGCCACCGATGACAATCGAATCTCTGCGTTCTAAATCGGGAAACGATTTTAATAGTGGCTGCCAGACCTTTTCACGAATGGCATCGGTTCCCTGCACTTCATTCAGCGGATGGGATCCTCGCCACGTTGCATCATTATGATATAGAGAATTCAGTCGGGTTTTTAACTGCCGGTTATTACTGGCTGCAAGTTTATAAGCTTCAGTGTAAAAGAAGCGCTTGTTTAGCAGATGGTGGTTTGAATCCGACATTGACAGACCTTGGGTTGGTAATCCGCGATATTGAGTCTGCCGGCAGGTTGCATGCTGTAACTGGGCGTGTCAACCTCGGATGATGATCACATTGCGGAGAGTAGTTTATGGCTGGTGCCAGACCGGAGCAGGCAGTCTTAACCAAAGACAACGATAGCTCAAAAACCGGGCAAACCCGTGCTGTTATAGAAGGCATGGTGGACGGATTAAATGATCACCGTATCAATGACATTGGTGAGTTCTTCAGTCAGTCGTTTAGGTGGATGGGAAATTTTGGTTGTGGCAGCAAAGCCGGGTTACGCGAATTTCAGGATAACTGGCAGCGTCCGTTCCAGGCGGCATTTTCGGACAAAGTCTGCGTTGATGAAGCGCGCTTGTTTGACGGTGAATGGAGTGCTGCTTTTGGTCGGCAGGAGGCTGTGCACTCCGGTGAGTTTATGGGTATCGCAGCAACCGGGAAAAAGGTCGAAATCAGGTACATGGATTTCTGGAAGGTGGTAGACGGCAAGATTGTCGACAATTGGGTCATGGTGGATTTCCCGCATGTGATGTCGCAGCTTGGTGTGGATGTATTCAATGGCCACGGCTGGGAAAAGTATGATCGTGGCGATGAGGCCGCGCCGGCTCCCTCCACTTAGGGCAAGCGTTTGAAGACAGTCTAAATTTGACCTTTACCTGAAACCGCAGCGACCGGCATACTTCGCGATCAGGTCACCTTCTGTATAACCCACAGGTCACTTTCTGCTCAATGAAGTTGTATATCGCTGAGAAACCCAGCCTCGGTCGTGCCATTGCAGCTGTGCTGCCCGGCACGCACCAGCGTGGCGACGGGTTTATCAAAACTTCAAATGGTGATTGCGTGAGTTGGTGCATCGGGCATCTGCTCGAGCAGGCCGAGCCGCACATGTATAACCCCGAGTACAAGTCGTGGCGTATGCAGCACCTGCCGATTGTGCCGGATGAATGGAAGCTGCAACCGAAAAAAGAATCTAAACAACAGCTGGCTGTGCTGCGCAAGTTGGTCAAGGAGGCAGACGAGCTTGTCCATGCCGGTGATCCGGATCGCGAGGGGCAGTTGCTGGTAGATCAGTTATTTGCCTATTTAAAAGTCAGTCAGAAAAAGAAAGCGGAAATACAGCGTCTTTTAATTAATGATCTTAATCCCGCAGCTGTGCAACGTGCACTGGCAAATCTTGACCTGAATAAAAACTTTGCCCCACTGTCGTCGTCTGCGCTTGCGCGCTCAAGAGCTGACTGGTTATACGGTATTAACATGACGCGTGCCTACACCATTCAAGGCCGTCAGGTAGGCTACGACGGTGTCTTATCTGTGGGAAGGGTGCAGACGCCGGTGCTCGGGTTGGTGGTGCGTCGCTGTGAAGAGATCGAAAATTTCGTTTCCAAACCGTTCTTTGAGGTCAAAGCGCATCTGCTAACCGGGAATGGTGAAAAGTTCACTGGAAACTGGCGCCCAAGTGAAGCCTGTGAACCCTACATGGATGATATGCGGCGGGTTCTACATAAGGGTCTTGCAGAGAATGTTGTTGCCCGAATCACCGACAAGCCTGCAGAGATTAAGAAGTACGAAAAGAAAAACAAAAAGCAGTCTCAGCCATTGCCGTACAGTCTGAGTATTTTGCAGATTGATGCAGCTCGTAAGTACGGACTCAATGCGCAAAACGTATTGTCTACCTGTCAGTCGCTGTATGAAAAACATAAGCTCATAACCTATCCGCGTTCTGATTGTCGCTATTTGCCGCAAGGTCACTTTAGAGAAGGTAAGGCGATACTTGGGGTTATAAAAAGCAACGATTCGTCGTTTGCCGAAATCGTTGATGCGGCAGATAGCAGTATCAAATCACCCGCATGGAATGATAAAAAAGTCACCGCTCATCATGCCATTATTCCAACGCAGAGAAAGGCAAATCTTCAGTCTCTTTTAAAGCAGGAGCAGCAAGTCTACGGTTTGGTCGCCAGGCAATACATTGCACAGTTCTACCCCGTACATGAATATGCAGACACGCGCGTTGAAATTGTTGTTGAGGGCGGCTTATTCGTAGCCACCGCAAAAACTATTATAAAGGAGGGGTGGCGGGTTCTTTTTCGCAGTGACAAAGGTAGTGACTCCGAAAAAACGTTACCACCTTTAAAGAAGGGACAATCGCTCCACTGCGAGCAGGGAGAATTGATAGAGAAGAATACGACTCCACCTCCCTATTTTACAGATGCAACGCTGCTTTCCGCGATGACAGGTATTTCCCGCTATGTATCCTCTGCAGACATCCGAAAAATACTTAAAGATACTGACGGACTTGGTACTGAGGCGACCCGTGCGGGCATTATTGAGTTGCTGTTCAGACGCGGTTTCCTTACCCGGAATGGGAAGCAGATACATGATACAGATGCGGGTCGTGGATTGATTAAAGCACTGCCGGAAGAAGCCAGCTTGCCGGATATGACGGCGCACTGGGAGTCGACGCTTAATGCAATCAGTAATCGCGAATCGAGCTATGGTGATTTTATGCAACCATTGCAAGTTCAGTTGCGCAAGCTGATTGCAAATAGCAGTTCAGGGTCAGTAAATTCATTGCGTGGCGTAACTGCGAAGAACCCTGTGAGTAAGAAAAAGTTTAAGAAACGTTCAAAGAAGAAAGCATCAAAAAAGAAAGCACGGGCTAAAAAAACACAAGATAAAAAGTCTGGTACCAGTTAAAAGATCATGGAAAGCTAGAGTATGAAAAACGGTGGCCAGTTGGTGGTTGATGCATTGAGTTGCTTTGGCACAGAACGCGTTTTCTGTGTGCCCGGTGAAAGTTATCTGCCGGTGCTTGATGCGCTCCATGATGCTGATATAAGAACCGTTGTTTGCCGTCAGGAGGGTGGGGCTGCAATGATGGCAGAAGCCACCGGGAAACTGAGTGGCAAACCGGGTATTTGTCTCGTCACCCGTGGCCCGGGTGCCAGCAATGCGTCTGCAGGAATTCATATTGCTGATCAGGATGCCACACCGATGATTCTTTTAATCGGCCAGATCTCGACAAGCAGACGTCACAGGGAGATGTTTCAGGAAGTCGACTACCAGCAGTTTTTTGGTGGAATGGCAAAGTGGGTGGCGGAAATTGATAATACTGACCGCATACCCGAGATGATGTCACGCGCTTGGCATGTTGCTACCAGTGGCAGGCCCGGTCCAGTTGTACTTGCGTTGCCGGAAGATACATTGCAGCTGCAGTCAGATGTGGAATCGAGGGTGGTTGTTAAGCAGACAGAGACTTACCCGGGTTTGGGGCAGCTGGATCAGATGCGGGTCTTGTTAGAGCAGTCTGAAAGACCGTTGGCCATTGTTGGTGGCAGTCGCTGGAGTGCGGCAGCAAGTACGCAGTTCACGCGCTTTGCAGAGCGCTTCGGGTTACCGGTTGCATGCTCGTTTAGAAGGCAGATGTTATTTGATCACTCTCATCCAAACTATGTTGGTGATGTCGGTCTGGGTATAAACCCAGCGCTGAAAGATACGATTAAGAATACCGATCTCCTGTTGCTGGTTGGCGGTCGGTTTTCAGAAATACCATCGCAGGATTTTGACCTGCTCAATGTGCCAAACCCCGGATGCAAGATGGTGCATGTGTATCCTGATGCGTCAGAACTCGGCAAGCTCTATGTGCCGACTGTTGCAATCAATGCCAGTGCAACCGCGTTTTGCGAAGCGGTGGAAAACCTCAAACCCAAACTGGATCACAAGCGGCAGAGCACTATTGATTCATCGCATCAGAACTATAAGGAATGGTCGTCTCTTGAGCACGCAATCCCAACAGCCGAAACAATGAAACAAGTGATGCAGCATCTTATTCATGCACTGCCACCGGACTCAATAGTCTGCAACGGCGCCGGTAATTATGCGAGCTGGGTGCATCGATTCTATTCGTTTACGCGCTACGGTACACAGTTAGCCCCAACCAGCGGATCCATGGGTTACGGGTTGCCGGCGGCTGTGGCAGGTAAGCTTGCCTGCCCTGAAAAAACTGTGGTGGCGTTTGCCGGTGATGTTTGTTTTCAAATGACCATGCAAGAGTTTGGTACGGCTGTAGAGTTTGGTGTGGCTGTGATTTTACTGGTGGTCGACAACGGTATGTTTGGCACCATCCGGATGCATCAGGAGCAGAATTTCCCGGGTCGAGTCAGTGCAACCGATCTGATAAGCCCTGACTTTGCAGCGCTCGCCGCATGCTATGGTGCGTTTGGTGCCACCGTTGAAAACGGCAAAGAATTTCCGGATGCTTTTGCACGGGCGATTGAAAGTAAGTTACCTTCATTGATACACATCAAAACCGATCCTGATGCATTAACACCAACACTCTCATTGAGCTCGTTTCAGTAGTAGATTATAAATAGATAACGCTCCCACCGATTATAAACTGTGGTCGATGCGTGATACGGCTCACCGGCATATTGTGAATTGACTACTGTAGTACAACTGGAGAACTTAATGAAAACCATCGGTGTAATCGGCCTGGGCAATATGGGCTCCGGGTTGGCAAAGAATCTGATTTCGTCGGGTTTTGCGGTACCGGGTTATGACCTGTTGCCTGAACGCATGCAGGAGTTTCAGGAGATGGGTGGGCAGCGCAAAGCTAATGCTGCAGAGGTTGGTGATGGTGCAGATGCTGTTTTCATCATGGTGATGAATGGTGATCAGACCAGATCTGTCATAGAGGAACTCAAAACTACCATGCAACCTGGTGGCGTAATTATCTTAACTGCTACTATCCATGCGACTGAAGCGACCGAAATGGCTGAGCTTCTGGAGGGTTCAGGGCTTGAGTTTATTGACACACCAGTCAGTGGCGGAAGGCCAGGTGCTCAAGCGGGCACGCTCACCCTCATGGCAAGTGCACCGGAAGCTTTGTTGCAAAAGTGCGATGCTGCATTGCAAGCGGTAAGCGGCACAATTCATCACGTGGGAACCGAGCCGGGAATGGGGCAGACAGTTAAGGGTTGTTTGCAGTCTCTCATTGGTTCCATTTTCACAGCGACTTATGAGGCATCGGTATTGGCTGCAAAAGCAGGTGTGGATGCAGATGCGTTGTATAAAGTATTCAGTACTTCCGGGGCAGGCTGTGGAATCAGCAATGTCGCATTGAGTACTGTGATTGATCGTGAGTTTCAGAATACCGGCAGTCATATCAGTACTATGTATAAAGATCTAACTATCAGTATGGATCTGGCTCGCCGCCACGGAGTGCCTTTGTTTACAGCAGCAACAGCGATGCAGATGTTTCAGGCAGGTATTACCCGCTACCCTGATGCGGATAATCAAACCGTGGCAAGAATCTCGGAAGAAATAGTAGGGGTACATCTCGAACGCGAGAAGTAAATTTCCGGTGATAACGCATAGCGTCATTCCAGATCACCGTTATTTACCTGATCTTCTCTATGGACCAGATCGACGCTATGGGCCCAGGTCGCCTCTATGAACCCAGGTCGCCTCGATGAACAATGTGTATCTTGTTGCCATCAGGGTCACGTAAATAGGCACCGTAGTAACCGTCTGCATACTGTAGCCGGTTACCCGGTGCGCCTTCGTCTGTACCGCCGCTATTGATACCGTTCTGATAGCTTTCGTCAACCTGGTTACGATTAGCGGCGTGGAAAGCGATCATGGTCCCATTGCCAACCGTTGCCTTGTCGTTGTTGAAGGGCGCTACCAGGAAAAACCGCGGGGCGTGCTTGTCACTGCTTACATAGCAGATGACTTCAGCGTTGATGTCATCCCGTCTTTGAATGCCGAGCGGAGCTAAAACGACATCATAGAATCGAGCGGCTATAGAAAGGTTGTTGCTGCCTTGTGTGTAGTGGGCAAACATAGATAAATTCCGATTGTTGTTAAGCATTACTGGAGCAAGCCTTGATGTCAGGCTACCATGCCTGCAGTGAGATCAGCTCTAAATCAATCAATAACCCCGAATAGTGAATTCTAAACTGTGAATATAGAGTTGCCTGAACGTTTTAGCGGGCCTGATGCCTGGGAATCTGCCGATCTTGTGCACAGCCAGGAGTCGTGGCTTAAAGTTCTGGGTATGCATGAGTTAGCAGAGCTTGAAGCAGCGGCACAATCCTATATTGAAACTGGTCGGGATATTGGTGAAATCAGAGCCATTGATTTTCAAATACCGGTTTTTTCTGTGCACTTGCAGCAACTCAAAAAGAAGCTACTCCACGGCAACGGTATTGAAGTTATACGCGGTTTGCCGGTGGCAGCTTACACGCAGGAAATTGCTGCATGTATCTTCTGCGGTATCGGTGCGCACCTGGGAGGTGCCCGGTCGCAAAATGCCCAGGGTCATATACTGGGACACGTTCGCGATACCGGTCTGAGCTCGGATGATCCAACGGCAAGAATTTATCAGACAGCAGAACGTCAGAGCTTTCATACCGACAGTGCCGATGTGGTCGGCTTACTCTGTTTAAAACAGGCGCAATCGGGTGGTGAATCATTGCTGGTTAGTGCGTTAAGTATTTATAACCGCTACAAGCAGCTACGTCCGGATTTACTGCCGCTGTTGTTTGAGCCAATCGCAACAGACCGGCGAGGTGAAATTCCGGATGGTGAATTGCCGTACATGACGATTCCGGTATTTAGCTGGTACGAAGGTCATCTAACTGTCTTTTACCAAAGACAATACATTGAAAGTGCGCAACGATTCGAAGATGCACCACGTCTGACTGCAAAGCATGTTGAAGCACTGGATGTTTTTGATTCGCTTGCCAACGATCCCGAACTGCACTTTACAATGCAGCTTGCACCGGGTGACATGCAGTTTGTCTACAATCACTCACAGCTGCACGACCGAACGGGGTTTACTGATTGGCCGGATCCTGCTGAGCGCAGACACCTGCTGCGATTGTGGTTGTCGATAGAGGGGGATCGTCGATTGCCTCGGTGCTTCACACAGAGGTACGGATCTATTGAGGTCGGAAATCGCGGTGGAATCGTGACAAGCAATACCAGATTACACGCGCCGCTCGACTAGGAGCTTGTCCGAGAACAGGATCTACTGCGGCCGCGATGTTCTGGTCAGCTATTTCGATCTATATCGTTAAAGAAGCAGGGCTATTCGCCTCTAGCGATCAAAATATCTGACCTAAAATCTCACAACCTCGCTGCGACCCTGGTTCCCGGAACAAGGTCCTGGCAGCCTGTTCGCAGAGCCGCCAAACTTTAATTTGGATAGCTACTGGGAATGTCCAATATCAAGCTGATAACTACAGGTGGTACATTCGATATCAATCGAATTCGACCACGAAATTTTGTATACTGCGTCACGCTTTTCCGAGCCGCAGGCGCTGCCGGGTAACTTTACCCGCCGGTTTTCTGACTCGGTCATATTTACTTGTCGGTACGCAATATCGCCAAATCTGTTGCATAAAACCCGATCATTGATAATTTTGTATGTAATTTTGTTACTATCGTACTTGCGAGAAGGTCGTATATTTAGGACAGTTCGCAGGCGTTTAAAGCACCCATTGATTTCTGAGGAGAAAAAATGTTTTCAATTCGTAAAACGGCTCTGGCACTGGCAATAGGGGTCGCCTCTGCGACAACTGCTGCTTCTGCACAAGAGCTGACTATCGCGACCGTTAATAACGGTCACATGATCAACATGCAGAAAGTTGCTGAAGCCTACACTGAAGAAACTGGTGTGAAGCTTAACTGGGTATCGCTGGAAGAAGGCGTACTTCGCGAGCAGGTAACTTCTGACACCGCAACTGGTGGTGGTCAGTACGACATTATCAACATCGGTATGTACGAAGCACCTATCTGGGGCGCTGCTGGCTGGATCGAGCCGCTCGAGTTTGGTGATGACTACGACGTTGAAGACATCCTTCCCGCAATGCGTGCTGGATTGTCACACGAAGGTACTCTGTACGCAGCACCTTTCTACGGTGAATCTTCAATGGTTATGTACCGTAAAGACCTCACGGACGCTGCTGGTGTTACCATCGCTGACAACGACTCCTGGGATAACGTGAAAGCTGCTGCTGCTGCTATCCACGATCCAGACAACGGCGTTTACGGTGCTTGTCTGCGTGGTAAGCCGGGTTGGGGTGACAACGGTGCTTTCATCACTACTGTTGCAAACTCTTTCGGTGCTCGCTGGTTCGACAAAGACATGAAGCCACAGCTTGACTCTCCAGAGTGGAAAGCAGCAGCTGATTTCTATGTTGATTTCCTGAGCACTTACGGACCTCCTGGTTCTGAAGGTAACTCATTCAACGAGATCCTTGCACTTTATAACGAAGGCAAATGTGGTCTGTGGATCGATGCGACTATCGCTGCTTCTTTCCTTGAAGTTGACGGTGTAGCCTACGCACAGTCTCCAAATGCTGGTAACCCTGTCGGTGCTAACTGGCTGTGGGCCTGGGCATTGGCGATCCCTGCGGGATCACCAAATGCTGAAGAGTCTCAGAAGTTCATCGAGTGGGCTACTTCTAAAGACTACGTTCAGGCTGTAGGTAACCACCCGGACTTCGGTTGGGGTTCTGTACCAACTGGTCAACGTGCTTCAACTTACGCACTTCCGGAGTTCCAGGAAGTTGCAGGCTTCGCTGCTGCTGAAATGGCTGCTATCGAATCAGCTGCTCCAGAAGCAACTGAGCTGAAGCCATATACTGGCGTTCAATTTGCTGCTATCCCTGAATTCCAGGAGATTGGTGGTGCGTTTGGTCAGGAAATGTCTGCAGCCCTTTCAGGTGCAAAATCTGTTGACGAGGCACTTGCTGCTGCGCAATCAGCTGCTGACGCTATCATGCGGGAAGCAGGCTACTACTAAGTCAGGTAGAAGCTGTAGTAATCGAAAGGCCCGGTGGTATTCCGCCGGGCCTTTTTTTAAATATCGCTAAAGCAGTAACGTCGATTAGCGATGTTGTATTTCCCGGTATGTTGTCTAGTCTTCTTTGTAGATTTCGCGCCTGATACGATCTGCCTTGCCGTAGGCTGTTTTAAGCGCTCAACACGAACTCTGTAGGGTACTTGAACCATGTCAAAAAGAAGAATACCCCGCCTACTACAGACTCCGGCAGTTGTGCTTTTACTGCTGTGGATGCTCGTACCATTGAGCATGACACTTTATTTCTCTTTCATACGATACGTACTGAACAGCACCCGTAGACCCGAATGGACCACCCCCAGCATCAGTAACTGGCGTGGGTTCGGCAACTACGAATATGTTTTATTCAGTGCCAGAGATTTCTGGCTCGCAGTGCAGAACAGTTTGTTCATTGTTGTTTGTATTCTCATCTTTACCGTCATTTTGGGTTTGGCACTTGCCATTCTGGTTAATCGTACTTTTCCTGGCCGCGGGATTGTTCGTGTACTGCTTATCTCACCGTTCTTTGTCATGCCGGCCGTTAATGCAGTGCTTTGGATAAATATGATCCTCGATCCGGTTCTCGGATTAAACGGATTAGCAGTTGGGGGCATTAACAATGTGATCGCAGGCCTGCGGGAGTTTCCGGTGCTCGGTGCGTTTTTCTCGATGTGGCCCGAGTTTGAGCCTGTTTCCTTTCGTGCGACGCAAACGTCTGCTTATGCTGTCATCATGATGGTGACATGGCAGTGGACACCGTTTGCTGTATTGATTTTCATGACTTCCCTGCAGTCGGAAGACGAGCAGCAAAAAGAAGCGGCGATTCTTGATGGTGCAAGTGCCTGGTCGCGGTTTCGCAATCTAACGCTCCCGCATCTGGCTCGCCCCATCGCAATTGTAGTGATGATTCAGTCGATCTTTCATTTGTCACTATATGCAGAGATTGAAATCGTAAGCCGTGGCAACGGCAATAAAAATTTGCCTTATCTCATTGGTGAGTTCACCACGAACAATATCGGTGCCGCCAGTGCTGCAGGTATTTTTGCAGTAATACTAGCTAACATCGTAGCGATTTTTCTGCTGCGCATGGTTGGCAAGAGCTTGATGGACTAACTATGGCTGCAGTTGCACAAAAATCGAGATTTGGTGGCGCTTTCTGGACCGTGCTTGCATGGGTGGTTGCGCTGATATTTTTCTTCCCGATCTTTTGGATGGTTTTCACCAGTTTTAAAACCGACGCTGATGCAGTAAAGCCCGAGCATCTGCTTTTTTTCAAGCCAACGCTTGATAACTATCTCAACATGACTGAGAACTATGACTATTGGCGCTTCGCTATTAACTCGGTCATTACTGCATCGTTCGCAACTTTATTTGCGTTGATTGTGGGTGTGCCATGTGCCTATGCGATGGCGTTTAATCCCAGTCGTCATACAAAAGATGTGCTTGTCTGGATGCTGTCGACAAAAATGTTACCGGCAGCGGCAGTGCTTTATCCGATGACATTTCTAACCAAGAATTTTCTTGATGTTTTTGATACGCACTTTCTTGTGATACTGGTGCTGTGTCTTATTAATCTGCCAATTGTAATCTGGATGCTCTTTACCTACTTCAAGGAGATTCCAAAGGAAATTATTGAAGCCGGCAAGATGGATGGCGTCAGCACCTGGGGTGAGATCAAAGATATTCTTATCCCGCTTGCCTGGGGTGGCATGGCATCAACGGCGTTGTTAACTTTTATCTTTTGCTGGAATGAGGCGTACTGGACTGTTCGTCTGACCACCACAGAAGCTGCAACACTATCCAAACTAATCGAAGGTAACCGCGCTCCGGAGGGATTGTTTTTTGGACGACTGTCCGCTGTATCGACGGCTGCAGTTGGGCCGATCGTTATTCTTGGGTGGTTCTGTCAGAAGCAGCTGGTGCGCGGCCTGACTTTCGGGGCTGTGAAGTGAGACTGGGCGTTTGCACAATGCCTGCTGTATGCCCGGGTGATAACCTGCAAATAGTGGCGGGCGACGCTGGCAATATCAGAGTTGCGTGTTAGGTTCATGTCGATTATTGAACCCGAAATAGAAAAGGTTGATCGAAGTACCCGTTCAATTCGCTATCTCGAGCATGGTTGGCCAACCGATTTATGCCGCTGGCACGCGCATGAAGAATATGAACTTCATTTGATTGTCGAGACACGCGGCAAGGCGTTTGTCGGTGACTACATTGGTGATTTTAGAGCCGGTGATCTGTTTATGACCGGACCGAATTTACCGCATAACTGGATTACCGACAAAGTCTGGTCGCAGCCACTTGATGTGCGCGATATGCTGATTCAATTCAGTCATGAAAGTGTTGAAAAGCTCGCAGAGGGCTTTCCAGAGTTTTCACAAGTCTTAAAAATGCTTCAACTCGCGCAATCGGGTATTTTCTTTGAAGGATTCAACCCGACCTTTGCACGCGGGCATATGGAATCTATACGTGACAACACAGGGGCGGAACGTATTCTTGCTTTTGTGCGGTTTCTTGTCCGATTGAACGAACATGCGGAAAAGAAAACACTGTCAGTAGCTAAGTTAATTCAGCCGGAAGGCGGCAGCAAACATGCTCGCATAGCAGAGTTGGTTGATTATGTGACCGAGAATTTTCGCGACGATTTCTCGGTGACCCAGGCTGCGGACATGGCCAAAATGACTGAGATTACTTTTAGCAGGAACTTTCAGTCTGTTACAGGGCACAGCTTTATCGACTTTTTAAATCGGGTTCGAATAGGGCAGGCCTGTGGAATGTTATACGCCTCTGATGATCAAATTACCTCTATCGCACAGGAAGTGGGGTATAGAAACCTTGCCAATTTCAATAGACATTTTCTCAGACTTAGAAATATGACTCCATCTGAGTATCGCGAGACTGCTCGTAAAGATCTCGCACCCAAACGGGCCACCACTACATGAGCGGCGTCACCAGCAATTCGATCTCTGCCACCGGTTATGACAGATCATCGTGTGAAATCGGAGTAGTCCACATAGGCTTTGGCGCTTTTCATCGCGCACATCAGTCGGTCTATCTGGACGACTATATGGAACAAACCGGTGATTTGCGGTGGGGCATTGCAGCTGTGAATCTGCGCGCCTCTGAAGCTCAGTATTTCAAGTCCGCTGCTGCGGATGTTCAGCTGCATGACGGTTATTTCTTAAAGAATTACTCACCGGATGGAGAGGTAAGCCGCAGACGGGTGCGAAGCCATGTACGTTTTTCGGATTGGAGTATCTCGCCGGATGAATGTGAATCTCTTCTGTCTTTACCGTCGGTCAAGCTGGTTACTATCACTGTGACTGAAAGCGGTTATTACACAGACCCTGATGGCCAGTTGAATCTTGAGGATCCAACGATTAAAGCGGAGGTAGCAGGTGATTCATCTGCCAGTGTTTATGCCTACTTGCGTAACTGCCTGGCCATGCGTGTTAACAGCACGGGAGCGCCGTTAACCATTGCCTGTTGCGACAATATCCGTCAGAACGGAAAGATGCTGCAAACCAATATGATTGCTTATCTTAAGGCTTGCGGGGAGTTGGATCTATCAGAATGGGTTGAGAAGAATGTTGCCTTTCCCTGTTCAATGGTTGACCGTATAACGCCACGCAGCTCCGATGAGCTTGCGGCAGAGTTTAGTGACATAACCGGGCAGGTGGTTGCATCACCTGTCATGGCTGAAGACTTTACCCAATGGGTATTAGAATCGACTGCGGCAACGGACATGCCTGAGCTAAGCAAGGTCGGAGTTACCGTAACATCCGATGTAGACCCCTACGAAGAAACCAAGATCAGAGTGCTCAATGGCGGGCATACTGCATTGGCTTATCTCGCCGCACTTGAAGGCGTAGAAACGTTCGATGCTGCCATGCGGGTTCCGCACCTGCTGGAGCACTTTGAGAATTTCGAGAATGAAGAAGTGCTCAAAGCGCTGACGCTCGATCTCCCTTTCTCAAAAGCTGACTATCTGCAGAAAATTATAAGGCGTTTCGGTAATGCTGCCATTGGCGATACTGTTGCTCGCATCTGCGCTGATGGAATGGCAAAGTTTCCTATCTTTATTCGGCCAACGCTTGAGGGTTGTCTGAAGCAAGGTATTACGCCGGTGTATTCAATACGCAGTATCGCAAGCTGGTATGTTTTTGCGCTGCATGTTGATGAAGGCAACATAGGGTTTGAATATATTGAGCCCGGTTGGAGTGAGTTACAGGCAATGTTGGGGACAGAAGAGTTCCTCACCAATCGACAGCTGTGGGGCGAATTGCCAACTCTCTACCCGGAATTTGCTGAAACGTTACAGCGCGAAATTGTTGATATGGAGTCAAAATGGCCAGTCTGACGCTGCGCGATGTGCGCAAAAGCTATGGTGACACACAGGTTATCCACGGTGTTGATCTCGACATCGACGATGGTGAGTTTGTTGTCTTTGTCGGACCATCCGGTTGCGGCAAATCAACTCTACTAAGAATGATTGCAGGGCTGGAAGAGATCTCTGGCGGTACCGTTGCGATCGGCGATACTGTAGTCAATGAAGTTGCTGCATCGAAGCGCGGCGTGTCGATGGTATTCCAGACCTATGCACTGTACCCGCACATGACGGTCTACAAGAATATGGCTTTCGGCTTAAAGCAGATCAAAACACCAAAGAAAGAAATCAAGGAGCGTGTCACTGCAGCAGCAGAGATACTGCAAATAACAGACTACCTTGATCGCACACCGCGTAACCTCTCCGGTGGTCAACGACAGCGTGTTGCGATTGGTCGCGCCATTGTTCGTGACCCGGAGGTTTTCCTGTTTGATGAGCCGTTATCAAATCTTGATGCTGCCCTGCGGGTACAGACGCGTAAAGAAATTGCCCGGTTACACCAAAGACTTGAAACGACCATGATCTACGTAACGCATGATCAGGTCGAGGCGATGACTCTTGCGGATAAAATCGTTGTATTGAGAGATGGCATTATTGAGCAAGTCGGCTCACCAATGGATTTGTACGAGCGTCCTGATAACTCTTTTGTCGCGCAGTTTATCGGCAGTCCGAAGATGAACTTTTTTGCAGCAGGTGACCTGACTCCAAACGCAGGTTCCATACTCGGCAAAGACATAGCATCCAACATAGAGGTTGGCTTGCGCCCGGAGCATTTATACGTAGCTGATGCTGCTAACGCGGTCGTTGATGGTTCGATGGAACTGGTAGAGAACCTCGGGGAGTATGCACTAGTGCATTTGCGCACCGCTTCTGGTGTTGAATTTATCGCCAAAACAGAGAAGCCACCCGCAGCACCAAATGGTTCTGTGGTCAGCTTTGGTATCGATGCCAGCCTTTCGCATCTGTTTGATAAAAACACGGGTGCACGTTTGACTTAGTGGTTGAGCCAAGTACTCGTGCGGTGTGGTGTGTGGTGCCACTCGGATCTGATTTAGTCGCCAGTGCTACGCATAGATTTTTGCCGACAGGACTGTGCGGGTCGGCCAATGGTTGTGAGTAGACACGACGCGAGATCTTGGCCGAGGCAAAACCAACGCGAATCCATGACGGTGCTTAGTAGTTAGTCGGTTTCTCGAACATCAATATAGTGTCTGGGGTAATCTCGAATTCCACTACACAACCACGCAGCGACAGTCCCACCGAAAAATCCGCCCGACACACTCAGGGCAATCACGTATCCGAAGACAAGTAGCACACCGACACCCACGACTAGCCCGAGCACGGTGAGCGTGATAATCCCTTTGTTTTTGTGGATATTCAATTAAAGACTCCCCGACATTGGCTGGCCTTCCCGATCACAAACCCGATTTTTTGGCAGGGTGGTGAGTCGTAAAGGGAAATAATACCCTCTGTTTTGAGAACCCTACGGCGAATTAACCATCGTGTCAATGAGAATAAATTCCCTTTATGGTAGAATTGACGTGTAACAATTTACTTCTGTATCTCTAACTCTGAGGCGCGGAAAGGACCCTATTTTTGGACCCTCAATACAAAACAAAGCTTTCTCGCGCTTTGGTGGCGATGTTGCGGCCGCTCATTCGTCTGTGCCTGCGCCATGAGGTAACTAATGCGGAACTCGCCGAGCTGGTGCGACTGACATACGTAGAGGTTGCGTATGACAGCTATAACATTCCGAATGTGGAGATGACTCTATCGCGAGCGGCGGTATTAACCGGTATGAGCCGCAAGGAGATTGCGCGGTTAAAAGAGCTGGCTGAAAACAATGATGCACTATCGAAGCAAAGGCCTAACAAGGCTCAGCAGGTCGTGCATGGTTGGTTAAACGATGAGGAGTTCACAGACAATAACAGCCTGCCGTTAACACTTCCGATAAAAAACAAGAAGGACGGAGTGGAATATTGTAGTTTTATGGCGCTGGTAAAGCGACACGGAGGTGATGTTACTTTTGGTGCGATTCTCGATGAACTAAACCACATTGGCGTTACAGAGCAACCGGATGAAAATACGGTTGCATTGGTTAACTATGCGTACGTACCGTATAAGGATGACATTGATCAGGTGCGCGTGGTAGCGACTAGTGTGAGTGATCTATTTGATACCGGCTTGCACAACATAGAAAGCGATGCTGGAGATAAGCGATTCCAACGTCAGGTAATCTATTCCCACATTGATGAAACCCTGGTTGATGAAATTCAACAGACTGCAAGTGAGAAGGGGCAGGAGCTTCTTGAGTTTCTAAGTAAGCAGATGGCTCAAGCCAAGAAAAAATCAGCCAGCATAAAAAACGGTAAACCAAAACGCATCGGCTTAGGTATGTACTATTTCGAGAGAAATTCCGCTAAGTCGAAAAACAGCAATGACGAGTAGAATGAAGAAGATGTATGGCGTTGGTTTTAGTGATATCCGTTTTACCGGCATATTTCATCTGGCAGGATTGATAGTTGCCCGTAGTGTCTGCACCGTTTTAGTGCTGTTCATGATCACTGCCTGCTCTGGGGGTGACCCTGATGAAGGTGGGATTGTTGGCTCAGGTTTTAGCCCGGATATCATCGACCCGAACAGTGACAATGACCCAGGGGTTGTCACACCGGGTATTAATCTTCGTGGTGCTGTTGGTGAATCTGCACTCGCATCGAACAATGCCATTAAAGTGAAATCGTCAGACGGTGTACTGTCTGAGCTTGCGATAGATTCAGCCAGCCAATTCAGTACAAGCGTGTTGCCAGGTCTTGGTCCCTGGGTGCTGAGTGTGCAGCCCGGCACAGACAATTCTATGTATGCGATTGCCTATGAAGATGGAACCCGCAACATTAATCGTTTCAGTGATCTGGGTCTTCGCAATTGGTTCGCCAGACAATCGCTAAATATTGAGTCCCAGTTTTTCAGTGCACGGCCTTTTACTAACCTGCCAGATGAAACTCAATACGCGGAATCGGTAGCGAACGTTTTCGAGCTTGTTCCTCGAGTATTAGAAGCCTACGGGGTTACGGGTGAGGACGTAATAAGTGGTGATTATATAGTTAATGATCAGGTAATAAGTGATCAGGGGATCGATAGTTTTCTGAAGCGCAACACCGTGATAATTGAACAGGGTAGCGTAAGTTTTCTGATTACTGATCCTGCAACCGAAACCCAGAGCCTGACGCGATCCACCCTTTCGCTAAATGCAAACCTTCGGGATAACGGATCAAGTCCGCCAACTGTACCCGCAGAGGTTAAAGCACTGGGTGGCGACATTGACCAAATCGTTGTGGTTTGGACGCCGTCAAGTGATGACGTGGCAGTGCTCGAATATGAAGTCCTTCGTGATGGCGCTATTGTCACCACAACACCATACCCGGTATACATTGATTCTGGCCGCTCGGCAGGACAGTCTTATTCCTACGAGATTGTCGCTATTGATATCGCCGGAAACCGATCGGCACTTTCATCGCCGGTGTTCGGTGCGCCATTGGCAACAGCTGATACTACAGCACCGCCGGTACCAACGCTGCTAACAAGGTTACCTGCAACAAACTCCACTATTAAATTGCTATGGGAGCAATCGAATATAGGTGATGTTGTGCGGTGGAATCTCTATCGCGGGATTGGTGCAAGTGAGCCCGTAATCCTGCTTCGACTAACCAGCAATGTTGCCATAGACTCTACGGTAACTACCGGCCAAACGTATTGTTATCAGGTGCAGGCTGTTGATGCGAGTGGCAACCGTTCTGAATTGAGTGAAGCGTTGTGTGCCACCGCGGGTGATGTAAATACATCGGTCAACAGTACAGGCGATCCTCTGCCTGTGTGGAACATACCGGAGGTAGAGTCGATCACCTGTAATCAAGAGTTTACTAATGCGCAAATTCAACCGGGTATAACGACAATACAGAGTGGTTGCTACCAGGTACCGCAGTCGCTCAGAGTCGCGGCTGCACAGACGCTTAAAATAGCACAAGGCACTGTTTTGAAATTCGCTCTGGCCGCAAAACTTGAAATTCTGGAGGGCGGTACGCTAACCATCGAAGGTACACCAAACGCACCGGTGGTATTGACTGGAAGCATCAGTTCCAGAGGTTACTGGGGTGGAGTAGAATTTCAAAATACCCTAAGCCCGGGTAATGTAATTCGTGGTGCTGTGATTCAATTTGGTGGCGGAGGTGATGTGCTTGCTGCAATCTCCGCTATTAATGGTGCTTCCCGATTTAGTGTGGTTGACACGCTTGTTCGCTTCAACGAGAAACAGGCATTGTCGATATTGTCTGATAGCACGATCGTAGGGGAGTTTCGTGGTAACAGGATAACTGACAACGATGCGATTGGTGTAGTGCCACTGGATCTTGTGAAATCGCTTGCCGGAAATTCTGACTTTACCGGTAACATAGAAGACTTACTTGATGTCCCTCGTAATATTTATAGCAACAGACAGATCACCATTCCCGATCTTCGAGTGCCGCTCTCCTGGAATGGGGTAACCATTACCAATGGTTCGCTTCAGATTGATCCGGGAGTCAAACTCGAAATGGTACCTGACTCCATAATAGACGTGGACGGTAGTTTCAACGCAGTTGGAACCGCAGACAACCCGATTATGTTGCAGGGAATCAGTACAACTACACAACCCAACTGGGGAGGTGTCAGTCTCAAAGGCAGAGGGGATAAAACGTTCAATCATGTAAATATTGTCAACGGTGGTGACTCATCTCCGGATAGTGGCGCGATTAGCTGGATTTGCCGCTCAACCGATAGCGCAACGTTGAGTGTTGATAACGCTGAGATTAGTTTCAGTGAGAGTTGGGGAATTCTGGTCTCTGCTGACGGTACGTGCACTGCAGAGATCGGAGAAAATATAATCTATATCGATAACGCGCTGGGTGAGATCAATTTCCTGGCTCCGTGATAGTTAATCTGTGCGAAAAAGTCGGTGATCAAGGTACCGGTATCTCGCACATAAGCTTGACTCAAAGCCTCCCGCGTCAAAGGGGGTAAGCTTGCGCATCCAGCAATGTGCAGCACCTCAGGTACGTAATTCCCTCTTCGATTTTATTCGCTGTATATTTTTCGCGGCAGTTTGGTGGATGCGCAAGCTATCCCCTCTACGAGAACATCGCACAGCAATTTCTTCACATTTCAATTCCCGTTTGCCCGAAAACGGGCAAAATATTTGATAAAGTAACTCAAAATCGCCTTAATACGCCCACATGCCAGACCAACAGCATTCAGACCTGATTGAGCACCTGAGCCGGATTACCGCGCTCAGTGAAGCGCAGTCACAGCAGGTTGTTGCCGAGATGCTGGCTTTTTTTAATGAAGACATTGAGTCATTCATCAGGCGGCGCCATCGTGAGATGCAGCAGCAGGGATTCTCGAATACGAGAATTTTTGCGGCTGTACAAGCCGAGCTTTCCGGACGATTGTTTCCGGCAGAGCAACTTACGGAGCGCAAGATCCGCCGTACGATTTATGGCTGAATAACAAAGGCGGATTTTATGTGTGGAATCATTGCGTATACCGGTAAGCAGCAAGCGGTGCCTGTACTAATTGACGGTTTGCGTCGTCTCGAGTACCGCGGTTACGACTCGGCGGGTATATCAGTTTGCAGTCGCCGCAAGCTTCGTACGTGGAAGTCTGCCGGGAAGATCGCAGCACTTGAATCTCGGTTGCCCGAATCGATCAAAGCGACCAGCGGTATCGGTCACACGCGCTGGGCAACTCATGGTGCACCGACAGACGAAAACGCACACCCGCATACTGACACGCAAGAGTCAGTCACCGTGGTACATAACGGCATTATTGAGAATGTCGACGCTTTGAAGGCTAAGCTTGATGCAGAGTATAAGTCTGAAACAGATTCAGAAGTGCTGGCTCATCTGCTATCGCAAGCACTAAATAAAAAAAAGTTTACACTCATTGAAGCGATGCGTGAGGTGTTATCTCGCGTAGTAGGTACCTATGGCATTGCCGCCATGAGTACGGCTGAGCCCGAAGAAATAGTTCTTGCCAGAAGCGGTAGTCCTGTAATTATAGGAATAGGTGATGGTGAGATGTTGGCGGCCTCGGACATGTCGGCTTTATCCCGCTACACTCGCGAGGTTGTACATCTGGATGATGGTGAGGTGGCACAGATAACACCGGATGGATTTGAAGTAACTCTGCTGGATGCCAGCCCCACAGATAAGTCATCTACAAAACTGGTAAGTAACCTTGAGGACTATGATCGTGGTGGCTATGATCATTTTCTCTATCGTGAAATCGTAGATCAACCGGATACAGTCAGACGCACGATCAGTGGCAGGCTGGATAAACGTTTTAATACTGCAAAACTCGGTGGGCTCAATATGGAAGCCCGTGACCTGTTGCAGATACAGAGAATTAAGATTCTCGGTTGTGGTTCGGCGCTATACGCCGGTATGGCAGGGGCCGGGATGATTGAGTCGCTGTCCAGAATTCCCTGTGATGCGGAACCTGCGGCCGAGTTCAGATACCGCAATCCGGTTATCGAAGCTAACACGCTTTATATTGTAGTGAGTCAGTCCGGAGAAACCTTTGACACTCTTGCTGCCACTCGCGAAATTCAACGCAAAGGCGGGTTTGTGCTTGGTATTGTAAACAGTGTTGGGAGTACCATTGCCAGAGAAGTGGACGGTGGCATCTATATGCATGCCGGACCAGAAGTTTCAGTTGCTTCTACCAAAGCTTATACATCGATGCTCAGTGTGTTTTCACTGCTGGCGATTCAATTTGGCAGGTCAAGGGATGTTTCACCGCAACGCGGTGCACAGCTGCTCCAGGCGCTGGAAAGCGTTCCCGAAAAAATTGCAGAAGTTCTGGCGCTGGAAACTCACATAGCCGGCATAGCCGGAACGTACTCGAGTAGCCATAGTGCCTTTTTCATTGGCAGAACCTCGGCATTTCCAGTAGCGCTTGAAGGTGCGCAGAAGCTTAAAGAAATATCCTATATACACGCCGAGGCTTACCCTGCCTCGGAATTAAAGCACGGGCCACTGGCGCTGGTTTGCGCGGAGACACCGTGCATCATTATCTTGCCGGAATCTGAATTACTGGATAAGTCCATGGGTGCGCTTGAAGAAATCAAAGCGCGTGGTGCACCTGTAATTGCGGTGACAGATTCAACTAACAAGCGTATCGATAAACTCGCAGATCATGTCATTCGTATCCCGCCTGCTGACGAGCTCGTACAGGGGATGATCCTGGGTGTTGCTTTACAGATATACGCTTATCATAGTGCTGTGGCGCTTGGCAGAGATATTGATCAGCCAAGAAATCTGGCTAAAAGTGTAACCGTTGAATAGTGAGATGCTGGTGCTTTTGCATACTTGTGACGTAACAATACGGTGGTAGCTATTCGGGGGCAGGCCGTTTTGCCTGTTCTGCTATCGTTGAGGTACGCTAGCTGTTTACCAGAAATTCACTGCTCTGCTGAAATAACGCTACCAAAGATTCAATGACTAATCGAACCTCAGGTACTTGAGCAATCGACTTTTTAGCTAGTAGCCATATTTCTCTTGTAATCGGCTCGCTCATATCAATACTGACCAAGTTGGAGTTTGCATACAAAAACATGGGTAACAAGGCGATACCCATTCCATTTATAGCTGCTGAGCGTTGTACAGTGGCCGAGTTTGTTTGTAATGCAATGCTGCTCGCACCGAATTGTGCCAGCATATATTTTGATTCAGGTAGTTGATCTAATGCCTGGCCATAGCTAATTGTGGGCACTGGTTGGCCGGCCGAGCATTTTTTCGCTAGTTCTTCGGTGCCACAAAGCACATAGTCAAGGTTCGCCAGTCGCCTGGTGATAAAATCCCCTGACTCCGGTAATGCCAATCTAAGCGCTATGTCTGATTCGCGTTTTACAACGCTTACGTTGCGCGTCGATGTATCTATATTGAGGTTTAAGTTAGGATGTTTCTTTTGCAGTTCTGCAAATTGAGGCAACACCAGGGCATCTGCTATTGAATGAACCATGGATAACTTTACCGTGCGCTTTATTCGATCATTACCAGAATCGGCTGCAACAATCCGCTCAAGTGTGCTCGTCACAGTGGACAATTGAGAGTGCAAAGCCTTGCCCTCATGAGTCAGCTGGTACCCGTCTACTGACCGGGCAAACAGTGTTTTATTGAGCGATTCTTCTAACCGGTCAATTCGTCTGGAAACCGTCACATGATTTACAGTCAGTCTTTTTGCGGCAGCCGATATTCGCCCCGTATCGGCAAGCGCGGAGAAAAATCTGAAGTCATCCCAATTTAGTTGGTCGTAACATTTATGCACAGGCATTGTTAATAATTTCCTGAATACGTGGCCGACATTCTTGCATACAATTAGCTTGTTTTCGTCGCTAGTTGTTTTTCTTTTCAGGAAGATGGCGATATGCAACAACACTTTCTAAACTAGAAAAAGGATACAAGAATGTCGACTTCGCTAGAACAGAAATCAAAGTTAATAGCCGGAATTTCTATTAAAACCAACAATCTCGATGCAATGAAAACTATTCCTGCGCTATGGGGGAGGTTTTTTGCAGAAGGGGTTGCTGGAGATATCTCAAGCAAGCTAACCGACGATATTTTCGCGGTTTACACAGGCTTCGAAAACGAAGGAAAGAATAATGAAGGTGACTACACCTTTCTTATTGGTGTGGAGGTGGGGTCGAGTAATGAATTACCAGATGGCGTACAAGTTACTGTAATTCCGGCTGGTCGATATCGGGAATTTGAAGTACCTGGCAATAGTGCTGAAAGGGTGTTTGAAACGTGGCAAACTATCTGGCAGCAAAAGGACATTGGAAAAACGTTTAAATGTGACTACGAGTACTATAGTGACGCGGGTTCCATTGCTATAAATGTTGGTACAAATCACTGATTTTTGCTGGCTATGCTCTGTACAATGCCAGGTATAAACATCTCAGTATAAGAGGCAAATCTGCGCTGTGGGCTGAAGCTACTGTTGCGATAGCACCAAATGATAGGCTGTATCAGCCTTTTAAGCGCGATGTAAATACATGGCAGGTCGATCGATAAGTGATTGAACTGGTTTTCTTGAAATTTGGATAGAACACTGTGGTAATCGTGAATGATGAAGCTAGCTACTCTATTAAAAAGACTATTTCTGTTGATTATATTTTCGGCTTGGATATCTGTGTCCCATGCGCAGGACTTCTCTCAATACAACGTTGTGTACTTTGATGAAATAGGTGATACCAATACCTCTGATGTTTTGCAAGAATGTTGCGATATATCAGAAGTTGCGTTTTCTTTTGATGAATCCAAACTGTACGTCGCAGTGACTTTTCTCCAGCCATTAACGCAAGATCAGCACTTTGCTATCGCATTTGACGCTAGTCAGGATAGTCGCAATGTAAGCACGTCGGGTGCTGGTAACTTGTTTGGCCAGTATGCCATCGTATTTTCCACGCAGGATAATCTTAACCGTGCTGACGTCGAGCTATCCATCCGAGGTCAATCGCGTATTACCACATTGCTATCTGTTCCAGCGGACAGGGGTGAGAACCAGATTGTGCTGACGATACCCATCGAAATGCTCGGTTTTGCATCCAAACGCTATGTTCGCATGGCCAGCATCAGGTACATAGAAGTTGCAGAGAATGTTATGTCTCGGGTTGTCTGGGAGGTTTCACCAAACAATGAGCTTCCACCTATCGAACTATTCTTGCCGCAACCGGGCTTCTGTATCGACAGTGATGGCGATGGCTGGGGATGGCGAACGTTCGAAAACGGAACGGGGGTAAGTTGCGTGTCAAACAACATAGTCGCAGAGTTGGAAGAGGTCATCTATAGTAGCGTGGATTGTACAGATACAGACGGTGACGGCTGGGGGTGGCAGCAGCCTGTGGGTACACCTGGCAGAAGTTGCAGAGTGCCATTTGTTGATCCGATGCCTGATGACTCGGTGTACGATGGTATTGCTTGTATAGATACAGATGGTGATGGCTGGGGTTGGCAAAGCCCCACCGGTTATCCCGGTCGAAGCTGCCGGGTATTTTGACGTCGAACTAGTGGTGTTCGTACACACTCCTGTGGCGCATTCGGCAAACACCGTTTGTTCGCTCTCATCTGATCATGTCGCCAATTTACTTGTTTTTACGCTTAAGCGGGCGAAAGCCTCACTAGAATTTAACTGTGCAGGGTGTCACGATTTAGCCTTATCCCTACAGCGAAAAAAATAGGTAACAGGAGCCCTTAGCAGGTGGAAAAGTTTGATTGGCACAGTGATAAAATTACACACCGTACTCAAGTAACCAAGACGTATCGAAACACGCAAAACGTCCGCCGCTATTTGAAGGAAGCTTGCGGCCCTGAGTTCAAATTTAATAGTGAATTTATGGCATGGATAAAAGACGGAAAGCCCAAAACCATGGGAGATGTGGCATCTGAATGGTTACGTAACAATGAAAACATATAATAGGACTTCTCCGGCAACAGTTTCCCCGGTCATCCTGCGGAAGGTTGGTCGCCCCAACCAGGTTTTTTTAAGGTTCGCTGGTTTCCTGCTCAAGAGCGGACGAACAGTGCACCATGGGAAGAGGTCGATTCCTGGATTGAATTGAATCAACCTCTCCCTGGTTGTAGTAGAGTTTGTGTCGATTAATTATAATCGAACCTGATGTCGCCCAAAAAGTAATCACCATCCTTTTTGTAGATCTTGAGTATGATGATGATGTTGGCCTTCTCAAATTGCCCTCGCCAAATATGGCGAGTTCCTTCGGGGAATTTTTCCATTGTATGGTCTATGGCTCTGAGAGAGCCAAAGTGTGTGCGGGTGATATAAGCCCCCAGATCTTCGTCAAATCTTTTTAAGCCTCGTTTGAAATCTCTCTCGTTAAACCATTGTTCACGGTACGGTTCCTCGATTAGCTCCTGTATCTTCTGCATGTCTGCCGTTTCGCGTGCTGCGATCAGGCGATCCAGGAATTTCTCCGCTATTTTCAGGCGTTCATCCGAATCATCTAGCTCGCCAACGTACTGGCATTGATGGTTTAAGTCCGAAATAACCTTTAGCGAATCTGCCTCATCAAGCTTGTGTCCCATGTGACTCAGCGCGTTGCGTAAGATGGCTGCATGAGACTCTGGTGAATGAACAGGTGATGTAGTAGAACTATGCATTGTGTGACTCCATTTCCGGTCTAGGCGATTAGTGATACATGCACTCATTAACGTAATACTGGCCGTTCTTGCAGTGATAGCCACACGTTATAAGTGTCTCATTCTTATCAAATATTCCTCGCCACAAATGGCGAACCGCCTTTGGGTATCGATCCTCCAGGGCCGAGTTTTCGTAGCCTGTTGTAGAACCAAGATACTCCCGGCTTACGTACTCTCCAAGCTCATCGGTTATATCTTCCAGGTCGCGTCGGAATCGTCGTTCGTTGGAGTTGCCCAAGTACTGCTTTTCGCGTCTCTGAATCCACTTTTCATAGTCTCCAGAAATTTCCGCCTCGATCATTTCATCAAGGTAAAGCTCAGCTATTTCAATGTTTTTCTTGATAAAAGCCGCATAGGCATTCCAGCCAGCATGCCCATCGATTTTGGATATTATTTCTAGAGCTTCGGAGTGTTTTAGATCGCAACCAGATGCACGCAGGATCTTGCGTAGCTTGGCTGCACGGGATTTGACTTCTTCAAGGGAGCGCATTTTTCCAGTCTTTGTAGTGGCGGATTCTGATCTGGAGCTCGCATTGCCAGTGACCCGCTAGCCACAAAGCTTTAAAAAACACGTAGTTTTGAGGACACATTCACCGTACCTGATTAGGCGCGAGCGGAAGGTTGTGCTTACCTGCATATAAGTAAATCAGCAAATCTCCGATTTGTCAACGTTATATCTGCCACAGATTGAGTCGGATCTTTGAAGCTATCTACATACTAGTTCTAGTGTTCTGGATTGGTAGTTTCTATCTAGTCGCCTACATGCGTAGTGGGCTGGAATGGCTGGACCTGGTGTTGCTATAAGTTCGAACGTCGGCTTTCCTGTTTTGTAGCTTACGAGTGATAGCCAGCGGGGAAAGCGATGAATGTCGGCAAAGCGCACAGTCCCCCGTTCGCTGTTTTGTTCTGATACGATGAATCCATAGTTGCAAGTCAAGCTGGCAACTAAAGCAGCTCTCGAAGAGTGGAACTAGAAATTTACCGAATACAGAGCAACTTTGTCATCAGGGTCGTATGAATAATATCAATGCGTTATTGGATGAATTACGAGCTATAGCCCAGTGATCAATTGCTCCTTAAAAGAACGGATGACCACAGTTGGTTCTTCCGTATGGGTGGGCCGAAATTGTGAAACTCCTCAAAAGTCACTGCAGAGGGAAGTATTGGAGGAAACAGGTCTGCAAGTTGAGGTCGGAAATCAAATCCGTCTCGGATCAACGTCGCATTGAGTGAGTTACTCCGTGGTGAGCTTGCTCGCTCGGTCATTGTGTTCGATTCATAGCCATATTCAGGTAGTTCATTCCACTTCTGAAACTATAACCACAGGAAAATATTCATGGACTATGTTACTTCTCGTGAAGAGCTCCGGAGTGTCTTCGAAGCAACGCACGATGTTGCAATTCGCAAAGAACTCCGTTCTATAGATGAGCACTCCAGGCGCTTCATTGAAAATTCCCCTTTTCTACTAATTGGATCTCAGGACGCCTCAGGTAACGGTGATGTCTCACCCAAAGGTGATCTGCCAGGCTTCGTCAAATGTTTAGATACCACTACGCTTGCCATACCGGACAGGCCAGGCAACAATCGACTAGACACTTGGGAAAACATTATTGAGAATCCAGGGGTTGGTCTCATCTTTTTTATTCCCGGTATGAATGAAACGCTTAGGATCAATGGCGAGGCTCGTTTGACAATTGATGCAGAGCTTTGCGCAAAAATGCAGGTCAATAATCGCCCGGCAAAAGCGGTTCTGATTGTTAAAGTACGCGAGGTTTACATGCATTGTGCAAAAGCTTTTATCCGATCTAAACTCTGGTCACATGACACATGGGCCCCACGGTCAGACATGCCATCACTCGGTCAAATGCTTAAAGATCAAGCTGAGCTAGCGGAGACGGCTACCGAGTTCGACAATATCCTCGATGATGCTTACAAAACCTCGCTTTGGTAATCAGTGACCAACAAAATAGTACATTCAAACGCAACACAAAGCCGGTCCTGATAGACGGACTCTAACGTTCGCTGACTGACCAACAGCGGCCAGCCAGAGTCAGGTGGGCGTAGCGGGTCGATAGGGGGTCGGGTGTGTTATCTTATCTTAAACATTACGTCGCAAACTCAAGGATATGCAGGCAATTAAGGTCCGCGTCAATCTACCAATAGAGTGTTGGCAGACGCGCATGTATTGCTTCATTTTCCCATATAGCTGGAAGCCCACTATGTTGAACAATCTCAACGTGTTATACGAAATGCAATACTGACATCAACATCTATACCGATCACTTGCAGCCCGTGACCATTCTACGTGTCACGATATGCTCTAGTCAGCTTTGACGCTTGCAGCGTGTAATGTACACTGTTAGCCGGGTTTCTCAAGTTTGCATAGAGGAAGTGCAGTCATGTTACGTTTGTTAATAAGCAATCTAATATTGGCTTTTTTTTCCTGCCCGTTGGCAGCTAATGAAGTTAAGCCACCACGTGGATGGAGTGTTGAAAGCGTGGGGGATAGGACGTTCATCGGTAACGACAATGCAACTGTCACAGTAGGACCGTGGCAATCACTGGGTAAAAAAACAGCAGATGTATGGCTCAGTGAGCTTGGCAAGATCGATCCTGCCGACGGCGAAATCATCTCAGTAGAAAAAGTAAAACCCGAAACCGTTGATGGCGCCTTTTCGATCATACGTCGCGCAAAGTTTGGTCGTAATGAAGGTGTCGCGGTACTTTATTCGTGTCCAGGCCGACCAGGCGAAGCGCGTTTGTTAACGCTTGATGTCAGAAACGGCAGTTTTACAGATACCGTAAAAGGGGCCCTATATGGTGAGAAGGTATGTAAGGCGAAAATTGCAACACTTCAGCAATCAGTGACTGACCCTGTTACCAAAACGAAAAACAAAAACAGCAAACCACAGCGCAAAGCAGATACAGTTAGGGCCACAGGTCTTACAGCTGAAGAACTGAACGATCAAATTCCTGCTGAGCTGCGACCAACCACAGCAGAGCTTTATACAGACTGGGTATGGCAGGGCTTTCCAGCGCAGCTTACACTCAAGCTGGTGATGGCACTGACTTTTAAAGACGGCACAAAGCTCGGATGTTCTAATTGGAACCCGGACGGAAGGGTCACGTTGGATGCTTTGGCAAGCGAGCGAAAGTGTGCAGTTCCCGGAGAGAAAGCCACAGATCCGATCTATGGTTTTACACCAGGACAAACGCTTAATCTACAATTCGGTAATCTTGGTGGCTTCAGTATCGATGGGATAGAAGGGTCTGCAGGATCCTTGCAAGGCGGAGATTTAGTTATGACAGCTAACGGAGAAATCGCCATCGGTAAATGGAATGTGGCCCATGCCAGCTCCAATGCTGCGACGGCGCGTGCAACTGCAACCAGACGGCGTGGTTTGACGGGGCACTATTACACCAATGGCCATACCATCACTATCGTGACTCACGAGGGTGAAGTGTTACACGGACTAGTTGGATTCAGTCGCGACAAAAATGGTGTGGTTGATACAGTCTATTTAAACGGCAGATGGTATCGAGATTTTAATAATTAGCGCGCCAACCACAGTGTTATCGCTTCTCACTGGTTTTTCAATAAACAGAGTGATTATATGTGCTGATATAAACTTCAGAATCGTCCACATATGAATGAACCGAAAAGTATAAATATTGATTGTAGGAAATTCTTAGACTACTTTGCCATAGTTGCAATATTCATAATATATTCGGCTAAAAATGCATTCCAAGGAACAACCAAAGATTATTTACAATCAGGTGTTTTCTGACTCTTGTATCGCCGAGCATGGTTTCATCAATGGAATTGAAATAATAGCGTAGCGGCAAATTGAAGTTAACATAGGTATTTTGGATTCCCAAAGGATTCTGTTTCAAATACCCAACTCCAGTACCAATGGTAAAAGTCTCGTTCTTCAGCTTCTGATCCTCTAAATTCTGATGTTGATAGATATCTGTGTAGTGACCGGTATTAAGGGATAAATACCAACTTTTCGTAAAATATCGATCAAAATTGATTTCATAGCCCCTAAATATCCCCTCAACATTCGGCCCATCTATCGCAGCAGCTTCAGCACTGCGCAGATGTCTTTCAGTAAGCTTAATGTCCATGACTGTCAGTCTTGCCTGATATTTCTCACTGAACTTGTGTCCAAATTCTCCAGCAAAATTCTTAAAATCGTTCATGCTCAGCTCAAAGAGCTCAAATGCAACGAAGTTAGACGAAGATGCTGAAACATTCGACGCTCCAGTGAACCAAACAACAATGAAAAATAGTTTTATAGCCTTTGGAAATTTAACGCTAGCGGTATCTACCATGACTGATACTCTTCAAAAATCGGGTTTATCGAATTGTCAGTGCAGGGATAGGTTTTAACACATGTCCTCTCCGCCACATGACTCAATCAACGACATATTTCGAACCAGAATCCTATCATCTCAGAATGTATTTTCATCATACAAATTTATATATATCAGCGTTACCGGACAGATTAGGGATTATTGTGCGGAACAATTTGTTAGCGTCGGATCAATCGCCCGACGAGGTCATTCCCGATTGGTATTTGATCGATAGTCTAGTTTCTTCGAGCATGGTTCCTTTCTACACGCCGCATTCAGTGGTTTGTCTGATGAGATGCCCTATTGTGCGAAGTTATTGTATCGCCATTCGGCAAACATGAGATTTGGTACCCAACATAGCCAGGCAATAGTTGCATATGCCAAAGAAAATTCTATATCTGCAACCACAGATGCTGAAAGGTACAACCGTAATGTGACTGCAGCAAGTGTAAGTGAAAAATTTCGAACCATCCAAGTCTTGTGTGCCGTCACGTCCCCTCGTCGGATTGCAAGATACGCATTTAGACCTGTATAAAGCCAAAGTATCGCAAGCAACCCAAACCCCGATTTCGCAATTAGACCACCATAAGCAAACATCGACATATAGAGCCCGGAAAATCCTCCAATTAAGATACCTATACCCAGATACGCCTGACCGAGCCGACGATGCATGCTCGGATATCGTTTGCGAAACCTGGCTGAAAACTGAAAGGGTCCAATCGCTAAAGCAACCGTTGAAGAAAAAATATGAGAATATATCCCTGCACTATGTGCTTCAAAGTTGGATTTCATGTCTGGGTGTACTAAGGATCCTAAAGGAAAATATAGGTATGCAGTTGCCGCATATACTGCAAATCCGACAGAAAAAAAGTAAAGTAGTCCTATACTAATCAAGCGCATTACAGAATCCTAAACATGAAAATATAACAATGAGTGTGGAGCATTCCGGATCATTTTCCCGCTATCCTGACCACGATGATGTGGCTAAACCTAAAGTCATTCTAGCAGTCTGGCTATCAGCCTTAGAGTATTTTACCGATGCATTGGACAACCTGATGGACCGACATTTATCGAAGCTAAATTTCGTATCTAGTAGTTGTATAACAACAGTGTGACTACAAATTGATATACCCCGACACTATATGCCTACACTGGCTGCACGAGCTCCTCGATAAGGCATGAGACCGCAGATAAGCAGGCAATCGTTCGGCTCCACCGCTGCCCTTTATTTAGGGCGACATGATGTGAAGTAGATTGTATTTGTTAGCCAGGCTTCCGTCTTGGATCGACATAGATCACCAGCTCATTGAGAGTCAGTACGTACTTTGCTCCAGCTTTCAACGTACTAAGGTACGGCTCGAAATCGATGTCTCTGGTGGCATAAGGCGTAAGAACATAAGCTACTAATATTGGATCGGCAAAAAGACTTGTCAATGCCTTTTGTAGCACTGGAATTCCTACCATATCGCTGGTGTCGAAAAACGAATCTAAATCATCATATAATATACCGTAAAGCCTACCTGATGCGGTGTCGCCATTTTCTACCGATTCAAACTCTGCGCTTGCTTTAGTTAAACGAAGCTTTGTATTTTTGATAAGTGCAGAATCTATACCCTTCAATAGTTCATCGACTTCCTGATTATCTATTGCACCACACAGATTGAGCCTTATCTCTAAATCTTGTCTAACGAACTGTTCAAGCTCGATTTCGGAGATACTCAAGACAGAGCGATGGAACTTTATATCGCACACCGATTTAAACCGACGGATAAGTTCATCTTTGTGCGAATAGTATTGAAAAATATCGTTCAGTTGTTCGTCTGTCAGCTTTGGGTCTTCAAAGAAAAGTGTATGAAAACGGTCAAAATCTACATCACTAGCGCCGGTACAATACTGGTGCCACAAGCTAATCAGCGCCTCTTTTTCCGCGGTGGTTTCTTTTTGAACCCTCCTTTTTGTATTTTGATCACCTTGCGCTTGAGCATCTTCAAATTCCAAATCAAGCGCATCACCAGATATCGGATCAACTAACCCTCTCTGAGTTTTCATTTTGGAGATTAGTGCGTTTTTTCTGATCCACTCCAACGTTGTAGAATTGACTGTTTCGTATTCCGACTCGGATAACTGTGCATGAACTGCCTTTAGTTCATCCCAGACTGCCCCTTTCGTTACCGTACAGGCCGCTATATATAACCACTGAAAAGCCAGCCCCAGATTTTTCTCAGTTCCCTTTCCAGCCGCATACATTCGACCAATAGCGGCGCACTCGTTATAACTACCATTTTCTACAATTTTCGAAACGTGATAAAAGGCCTTTTCGTTGTCAACTGTTTCGGGATAATTTTCGTCTTTGTATCGCGCGTAAAGGTACCTATGAGCCTGTGGGTGATCTCCTTCTAGTGCTTTTTGAAACCAGTAAATCGCGTGTTTATGACCTCTGTACTCCGAAGGTACATCGATTCCGGGCCCCGAGCATTCAATGCCAAGTTGAAATGCCGCATTAACAACACCGCCCTTAGAGGCATTAATCAGAAAAAGATTCGCCCATTTATTATCGGCGGGGGAAACGCTAGAGCGATATGCAGTAGAGACATGCAGGGATGCTTCTGGATAGGGTTGCAGTTTGTCCGGGTTAATAATTGAGTCGGTTACAGTGCGATCGGCCGCTGCTTTAGCTAACCATTCGCAACCATCGTTAAAATTTTGTGCAACCAAATTACCGGTAAGGTACTCCAGACTCAGTTTTGCCTGGGATTCAATGTCGCCGCCTTCAGCGGCAGATAAGAGCACGTCAAAGTTCATTAGTTCCAACCCATCCAACACACATCTATTTTAGCTTACTATTCCAGATGGCATCGTACACTTCCTCCCAATTATCTATGCTCCAGCGTTCTCCCGGTTTTTTGAACGTTTATCTTATGGGTCGATAGGAGTCGATAGGGGCGCGGGTGCGTTATTTAAAGTACAAAACGAACTTGTATAATTTGATGCTCTCATAATACTCCTGACCGCTAATGACCCCTGACAGGTTACATAGTCAATGCGCACTCATTTGGGTCCGTGATACTGGAAACTTTGTACTGGCGTGATTAACAATTTACGTTGGTAGTTCAGGGCACGCTTTTAGCGTGCGCCCTTGTTTTTGAGTTTTAAGCAAAACCGAACGTCTGCTTTCGAAACTTTACGATAGTCAGAAAATTGTGAACAACGAGTATTGTTCGTCGGCAAGTGGCACTCCAGAGTCATTTGCCAGCGTTCGAGTAATCCATTTGTATTATTGACCGACAGCTGTCGGCTACCATCGGGTCGCTGACCGGCCATAACCAGACAATCATTGGGTGTCAGATAACTATCTATCTGGCAGTTGTATTGAGAATTTATACTCTGCACAGTGCAGACTACTGAAAGGTGACGAGTTCCACAATATGAGTATCGCTAAATTTTCGGCACAAGAACTTATTGAGTTCGTCTCGAACGCATATGGCGCTCTCGGCATTCCGCAATCTGCTGCTTCTTTGCTAGCTGAAACTCTATGTCAGGCCGATCTATGGGGCCATCAGTCCCATGGGGTAATGCGAACCTTTTGGTACGCCAAACGAATGCAGAGCGGGGCAACGGATATCCATTCCCACCAGAGTTGGTCACTGACGCAGGGGCTGTTGCCGTTATCGATGGTAATAACGGAATAGGTCAGATAGTTGCAAAGCACGCAATGGAAGAAGCGATTCAACGCGCGAAGCGACATGGGATCGGTGCAGTTGCTGTGCGTAATTCGGGTCACTTCGGTACAGCGATGTTTTTCACTCGAATGGCCGCAAGGGCTGGCTGTATAGGATTCCTTTTTACCAATGCGAGTCCAGCTATGGCGCCCTGGGGTGCGAAAGAAAAACGTGTGGGTACAAATCCATGGTCTATTGCGGCACCAGCTGGACGATATCATCCTATGATGCTCGACATTGCTAATACCGCAGTTGCGCGAGGAAAGCTCTACGTTGCCAGGCAACAGGGAAAACAGATCCCGGATGGATGGGCATTAGGGCCCGATGGTTCTCCAACTAACGACCCATTGAAAGGCATAGCCGGAACAATTCTCCCACTAGCCGGGCATAAGGGATATGCAATTGCAACAATGGTTGATGTGCTTTCGGGCGTGCTTAGCGGTAGCGGCTTCCTGAGCGAGGTTGTTGGGCCTTATGAACCAGAGGGAAAAAGTGGCGTGGGCCATTTCGCGATTGCACTTCACATTGAAGCGTTTCGATCCATAACCAAGTTTAATCAAGACATAGAGGAACTGATCGAGAAAATCTGGGAAACACCAAAAGCGCCAGATACTGAGAAAATCTATTACCCGGGAGAGCTTGAAGCGTTAAATGAAGCTCACCTCAAGCAACACGGCGTAAAAATACCTGTAAAGACTCTAAACGGTCTAAATGCAGAGGCTAAAAAACTTGGAATCCCAGCACTAAATTCTTAAATTAGTAGCTCAGTCGACTAGTTTGGAAATGGCTGCTTTGGGCACAAAACGCTGTTCTTATCTTACTATTCGTATTATAAGTCCATCTGTATAATTCAGACTAAATAGCTGCGATATAAACGCATGTAAAAAGGCAGCATTACTGTTCACTGTTAGGCGAAAAGTAAAAATCGAAACTGGAGATGAAGTTGACTGATGAAACAACGACCTTTAAAGAAGATGAAGACCAGCGAGAGTCAGATGAAGACATCGGCCCCTTAAATCAGGCAGCATTTTCATCGGCGGTAGTCAGCGGCAATGATTGGACTACGGAGACGCTACTAAATCAAATTAACAAGAAGAACATTCTGCTTAATCCAAGTTTTCAGCGCCGTGATGCTTGGGATAAAAAGAGAAAAAGCAAGTTCATTGAGTCTCTTATTCTAGGCTTGCCAATACCCCAAGTTGTTTTAGCGGAATCCAAAGAAAAACGAGGTTCCTACATTGTCCTAGATGGCAAGCAGCGGTTGTTAAGTATCCGTCAGTTTTCAGCAAATGAAAATGATGAAGACTATGAGCAGCTGAGGTTATCAGATCTAGAAATCAGAAGTGAATTAAAAGGAAAGAATCTTTCTGATCTCCACAACGACCTCGCCCTTTATGAAGACCTGTCTGCCTTCGAAAATCAACCCATTAGAACTGTAGTTATTAAAAATTGGCCAGATGAGAGTTTTCTGTATCACGTTTTTTTGCGGCTAAATACTGGTAGTGTTCCATTGTCTCCACAAGAGCTTCGTCAAGCTCTTCACCCGGGTCCATTCATTAAGTTTCTAGATGAAAAATCTTCTGAAAGTGATGCGTTAAAGGAAATTCTAAAGCTCAAGAAGCCAGATTTTAGAATGCGTGATGCTGAGCTTCTTCTTAGATATTTCTCTTTTTCGAATTTTCTCTCAAAGTACAGTGGAACACTAAAACGTTTTCTGGACGATTCCTGTAAGGAACTAAATGAAAACTGGGGTAGTTACGAGGATGAATTAGATTTACAGCTTCTGTCATTCGAGGCAGCACATACCACTTTGAAATCTATTTTTGGCAATCGTCCGTATCGAAAATGGAGTGGAGAATCATACGAATCTAGATTTAATCGAGCAATATTCGATGTTTTGATTTTATCATTTTCTGATGAAAATGTTAGACAACTCGTTGTGGGAATTGAGCACGAAGTAGAGCAAGCGTTCAAAGAACTGTGTTCTCAGGATCAGGAATTTCTTGCCTCCATTGAATCCACTACCAAGAGTCTTGGTGCCACACATACTCGCATATCTTCATGGTTTACAAAGTTAAATTCGGTAGTAGGTTCTGAATTGCATGTTCCACAGCTTGTTGAAAACAGAATTATTTGAGTAGTAAACCATGCCTCAATCAAATCGTTATAGACAGTTAAAAACAAGATTAACGGAACTCAAGAACCATTTACTTCCTAATAATTTCTCAGCTACTGGTAATTATACTGAGCGGCAGCAAGATCGAGCGAGAGGTTATCGATTGTTGGTTCACGCTGAAATTGAGTCCTATCTCGAGGACGTATCGAGAGAAACTGTAACCAAGGCGATTCGGCAATGGAAAAGTAACTATCAACCCTCAATAGTTATCGTTTCTTTTCTAGCCTCGTATCATTCTAGCTGGAGTTTGACGTCAGAGATAGATAATGCGGATCTAATTCAGGCAGCCAGAAGTAGAAAGAACCTTAAGGATTCAATAGATGAAATAATCGATTTAGCTCAAAGACAATTCACCCAAAAGATAAGAAATAATCACGGTGTGAAAGACAAAAACATCAAAACATTAATCCTACCGACTGGTATTGATTTGGCAGCATTGGATCAAACATGGCTAACGAATCTGGATGATTTCGGTGCTAAACGAGGGGAAGTTGCACATAAAGCAAGAAGAGTTCAGGATGGAATCAACCCAAAAGATGAGTATGAATTCGTTCAATTACTACTCAACGGACTAGGGGAATTGGATCGAAAAATTGTGGCACTGATATGAAGTGCCTAAGTAAGGCTCTCCAGGGCCGACAATATAGGTGAGGTATGCCTTGTGGTAAATTCGAGCGCAGCCACACCATAAGGCAATACACTGCGGCTGTGTGCAGCGTCAAAAAGAAATCGAATGTCTGCTTTCGTGTGTAGAATTTATGTATTAGCCACCAATGTTGAAGTTCATAGACCAAGCAGCTAAGGGCACACACCGGAAGTAGACTATTCGACTAACAGCCCGGGAGAGCATAGGTAACTAAGATGTTGGTGCTGGATCGCAGTACATCTCACTGCAATAATTCGGAGTATTCAGGAGCGTGTCGAATCGGGCAACTCGAAATCACAATACGAGTGAGTGCGGCGCAAGCTAAATGTTGTAAAACTATTCTGACCCCAGTGTCCCCTATATTCCTTATGTGCCCCTCATCTTGTCATGACATATAAATCCTGTTACTCTCCAGGCGTATTAAGTAGTTAGTTAACACTGCAGGGTTCGTAAAATGCAACGAAGTTCAAAATACGCCACTATTTTCACACTGCTATTGGCAGCGCCGGTTGTTTATGGCGATACGCTTAAGTACACGAGCATAGAACCTGCGCTCAACGCCGCGTGCATTGACTATTCACCCATCGGAGACGGTTTTGGATGGAATGGAAGATGTGGATGCATGATGCAACCCGAATGGGAACAATTCGGCAGGGTGGTTGCCGTATCGGGCAACACGCTGGCTATCGCCGCTGCCGATACACCGGAAAACTGCCCGGGTAGTGATGCGACTATCTCAACTTATGAAAAATCAGAAGATGGCAAATGGCTGAAACAGACTGAATTTCAGCCGTCTCCTGACGAGGATTTTACAATCAGCAAACTCGAGTTTGTCGATGGGAAGCTACATGTAAATTACCGTTTAGTTTTCGAAAAACTCGATGGTGAATGGCAGCTTGCATCGACATTAGATCCGTTCGTTGGCCCCTTTGCCCGTAATGCCGGCGCAAACGCCTACGAGCAGGGATCGCAAACCATTATTTTTGGAGAACGAGACTCTGATGGAAACGAAACAATTCAGAGCGAAGTGCAAATAGAAGGACGTGGTCGGAACATAAACCCTGCTGTTTCTAATTTCTCTCCATTTTCTGAAAGAGGATTCAATATATATGGAGACACAGCTATTTTTCGCACAAGAGATGACTTATTTTTCTTTGGCAAAAATACCTCAGGTGAATGGCAATTAGACAATCGAGTTCCGTTCAATCTTGCACAAAGCGCTTTCCTGTTTCAGGGTTCCATAACCGCAATTGATCTTGCGGATAATATGCATCGGTGGATCCGGGGTTCGAACGGAATATGGACAAAACTTGAAGTTTTCAACACAGACTTGCCGTTTCCAATTAGCTATCTCGAAACCGTGCCTTTTCAATCAGAAAACACAATGCTACTTACCACGCGAGGGCATTTTCGAACCTATAAACTCAATAGTGAAAACAGGCTGGTCGAATCTGATCGTATACAACTGCCAGCGAATTATGGTGATCAGTGGTTCGGGATTTGGGGAGAAGGAGACAGCTTCTCTGGTATAAAAGATCAGATTGCGTTTAGTGACCAACATCTTGTAGCCGCAAGCAGGCACGACAATATCGCATACGTTTTTGACGTTTCATTGAATGGCACGTTTATCAGAGCGGACGATACTACACTACAAGGCAGTTGCGACTACAGCAATGCCCTTCTATACGACGGGTGGGGATGGAATGCTGTGACTGGTGAAAGCTGCCAACCACAACAGGCAACACAAGATACTGCCTGCGACTACAGTCAGGCTGAAAACCACGACGGATGGGGCTGGAATCCGGTCACCAGTACCAGTTGCGCGCCACGCATGGTTACTCAGGAAGACACCTCATCTGAGTGCGACTATAGCCAGGCCACGGTCAACGGCGGCTGGGGATGGAATGATAGCCTCAGCGAGAGTTGCCCACCTCTCAACAGCGTAACCAATAACACTTGCGATTACAGCGGTGCAGACATCAATGCCGGGTGGGGATGGAATTCCTTGACCGGTGAGAGCTGCCCACCAAGGTGAAATCCATACAGACTGACCGCAACTAAGATTTACGTATCGTTTAAAACTCTATTGCGTCTGACTACTATTTAACAGCTCTAATGAGTCTCCACTCGGCGAAGATCAAATTTGGCAACCAACATAGCCATGCAATTGCTGCCTATGCCGGTGAGAACTCGACACCCAGTTGTGCGCCAATATCTACCCGGTTGATGAGTTTGGACCAGAAAACCAGTGGTTCACAGTAAAGTCAAGTGTTACTTCGATATTGACAAGTGTCAGCCATTCTTTGTCGAGCACAATGGCTGCACGGTTTGCTTACCCGCGTGCCCGTGGAGCAGACCCAGTTAGGTATAACCTTGATAGAAAATCAGGCACGGCTAAAGATGACTGTTGGGGCTAGGTTAACTTGTCTCGCTAAGCAGGCAGCATTCCCCAAATTTTACCCTGGAGTTCTCTGCCGTTGGCAGATTTTGATCTATGTAGCCCGTCTTCGCCCCACGCCCCCCATTGTTTAAAAAAGAAATTAACGTTTTTCTTTAAGCATTGATCTTTAACGCTCACAGCCCAGGCCTCTTTCATAGGGCGTGCACCCTTGCCTGATTCTCCGCCAACAATAACCCAGCTGATACCCTTCAGCGGGATAACGCCAAGATCCTCCAGTAAGGGTTCGGCAGAGATAAACCGTGTTTTAGCTTTGATAGCTGCCAAGTCTTTTATTCGTGGTTTGCCATACTTTTTGTCTTCTACTGATACACCCAACCACGCATTATCAGGTACTTCTCTGCTTGCAAAGTACGATCGCATATTTGCACTTCTCTTGGTGAGTATCTGATAGGTGTGTTGCGGAGTGTTGCGTATGACATCCATCAACTGATCAATGAAATCTGTCGGTATACCATCCTGAAATAAGTCGCTCATTGAATTGACAAAATACATCGTTGGCTTCTTACGCAGGGTAGGTTGATTTAATCTTTCTGGTAGCAAACTTAGCTTAAAACCGTTGTCATAGCCTGGTGCCCCCATTGCTTTTAGTCTTCGCGACATGGTTTCTGCGTAACAGTGTTTGCACCCGGGTGATACCTTTATGCATCCAGTTACTGGGTTCCAGGTTTTTTCAGTCCACTCGATTTTGCTCATTACTACTTAGCCTGAATTGTATTTATCAACAATATAACTGGTTGCTCGTTGCGCAAGCCCCCAGGCATTAGGACTGGGATTTGAAACCGCGAAGTAGAATAAAAATAGTGGGCGGTTGTTGTTTTTAAGAAGTACTGGTTTTGCAACAAAAGAAAATAGCTCTTTTAATCGATTGGTTACCCAGTTTTCCAGTTCGTCTACGTTAATTCGCTGCTCGGTATTGACTGCATTATCATCGAATAAGTCATTTGTTTGAATGACAGGTTTGTATAGCGCCTGTTCCCAGTCGTTGGTTCCCAAAAGCCTGTCGAGTGTTTGCTTCCATTCGGGCTTTGTTTTGTTGCCGTCCCTTGGTGTCATTCGAGTGATGACTGAAATTGGAAACAGCAACCACAGATCGATTTTTTCTGTATTACGAACCGGGGTCAGGGTCTTCCAGTCTAGTTGGGTGCTAAACGGGTCGAGTAGTAGCACTGCTCGGTCAGCTGGTGACATAGTGTTACAGAACTCAGGCACGAATACATTTGCATCTTTCTCGCATATCTCAATCTGCTTGTCGGAGTGTTTGCTCTTAATGCGCTCCAGCTCCGCAATTAGCACGGGGTCAATATCGTTAAAATGGTAGTGATCGAACGGGTGGTCAAGCGCAAGCGCTGTCTCAACAGATCCGATTAAATTTTCATGTGGAATTAGTGTGTGCTGATCTGCGGTTCCTGCCGGGCTGTGTTCGCCTGCACCGGCGAAAGCGTCAACGTAGTGAAGGATAAACGGCTGGTCTTTGAGAGCCGTGGTATAAAACTGCAGATAATCTTCTAGAACGGCAAGCTTTTTTGCTGTCCAGATGCCTCCGAATTCCTGTGCCACTGCTGGTTACCTCTAAACTACTGTACAAAATAACAGTATACATCAGCCGTGGTATTCTACAAGAAAGTAGGAAATCAGCGAATCCTTCAGTTGCACAGTGCTAACTGGTAGAAATGCAGGGGCATTTCTCGCCAGGACTGATGTCCCAGCAGTAACAGCGTATAACTTCAGATACAGAACCCCAAAGGCAAAAGGCAGTAGTCAGCAGTGATAACAGGGGAATTAAGAGCTAACGACGCTCCCAAATTGGTGGCGTACCAATCTGCTCCAACAGAAAATCAATAAACACACGCACCTTCGCGGTAAGCACATTGGATTTAGGATAGGCAAGCCAAATGGCAGAGCCATCGCTCACTTTATAATCTGGTAGTACGCGCATGAGTGATCCGTCTTTTAGATCTCTGTGTATATTCCATATTGAACTCATGCAAATACCCACACCACTTTTTGCAGCAAGCCGGGTACTTGTTCCATCATCACAAATAATGCGTGGGTTAATGTCTGGTGGCGGGAATGTGCAAGAGTCTGCTCTGGTGTCAGATGTTAGCTGTCGTGGAGTGGCGTTGTTGAATACGATAAGTTGATGCGTGTTGAGATCGTGTGGCTCAAGTGGTGTGCCATGAGTTTTTAGATACGCCGGTGAGGCGCAGAGTATACGAGTGTCGTCCGCTATTTTTCTTCCGATCAGGGAGGTGTCTTTGGCAGGATAGTTACGTAGCGCTAAGTCGAACCCGCCATCGATTAGCGCGACCTTGGTATCGGACAGCTTCAGCTCGAGATTGATGCCGGGGTATCGCTCGAGAAAGATAGGCAAAATGGGGGTGATATAGAGTTGCACGAAGGTGCTCGATGCGGCAAATCTCAGTGTTCCTCTCACTTCAGCACTGCCGTGCCCGAGCGCTGCGAGTGCTGCATCTTCCTGAGCCAGAATCTCCCGTGCGTAGGGCAGAAACTCTTCACCCTCAAGCGACAATGACACCTGCCGGGTAGAGCGGTGGAGTAAATCGGCTCCGAGCTGTTTTTCCAACCTGGCAAGACGCGCGCTGGCCACGGCGGGTGCCAGGCCGAGTTGCCTGCCGGCGGCGCTTATGTTTAGCATATCGGCGGCAATGACAAACAGCCGGATTCCATCAATATTCATCGGATAATTATATACAAAAAACGAATTCTGAAGTCATTAATGAGTCATTTATTAAGTGTAAGGAATATAATATATTTTCCGTGAACTTAGCAAAGCCTTGGAGCTAGGAGTTTGCGCGGTAGAAGTCTGCGTAGCGAGAATGTGCCATGGCGAGGGCGTTTTTACGATCATTTGAGGCGCATAGTTATTCATACGTAACGAAAATGATCGATAAAAACGCACCGTCAGGGCGCATTCGCAGTAGTAGAGGTTCTACCGCGCAGACTCCTAACACGGCTTGACCAGAGATCACGATGAGTACAACAGCAACAGTCAATTACCACGTTCACAAGCCTGAGCGACAGGCGTTTGAGCTTGATGCAGGTGGTATCGTCGGCAATCTCATTTCACCGGAATTGGCTGCCACAGAGATAACCGTACTGGATGAGCGTGCCGCCGATATCGACATGACTTTCGCGCGTACATCATTGGAGTTCGCGGCTTTCCATACAGACGTTGATGTGCTCGAAGATGATCATGCATGGCGGCAAGGCTACGAAGCGGATCTGCAATGCTTTCTCAAATCAAGGCTTGATGTGGAAGAGGTCGTTATTTTCGACCACACCGTGCGTATCGATGATGAGGTATCGGATCGTAAGCCTGCGCGTAATGTGCACAGTGACTACAGCATTGATGGTGCTCGGCAACGGCTGGTGAGTCTGCTCGGGCACGAGCGTGCGAAAGAGTGGGCTGCCGGTCATTACGCATTTATCAATGTATGGCGGCCAGTTGGCGCTGAGATCAATTCCTCACCGTTGGGTTTTATTGAGACCAGCAGTGTGGATGAACAGGACTGGATACTTCTTGACCTGATCTATCCCGACCGCAAGGGGCAGATTTTGGGATTAGCTGCTAACCCTGCGCATCAGTGGATTTATCGATCGAAGATGACACCGGAAGAAGTCGCTTTTTTCAACATCTTTGATAACCGCGGTCAGCCTTCCATCGCTCACAGTGCACTGGATATGATCGAAGATCCCGAAGTAAACGCTGTTCGTAAGAGTATTGAAAGTCGTACCCTGGTTCGTTATCGCGATTCCTTATAAATGCCAGCCGCGCGTAAACCTTGCGCGTTAAAAATGCACCTTTGTATTACTCACACACTAAAAAAGAGAAAACTATGTCTAAAACAATTTTGATCACCGGTGCAACCGATGGTATCGGCCTACTGACAGCCAAGACATTGGCCAAATCAGGGCACAACGTTCTGCTGCACGGTCGCAGCCCGGAAAAACTTGAGAACGCTGCACAGGAAATCGGTGGCTCGCCTGAAACTTATATGGCGGATTTATCGCGCATGGATGAAGTTCATGCATTGGGTGCTGCCGTTCGTCAGCAACATAGTCAGCTTGATGCCATTATTAATAACGCTGGCGTATTAAAAATAAGGCAGACGCAAACCCCTGATGGGCTCGATGTACGGTTCATGGTCAATACGTTCGCACCCTATGTGCTAACTCGAGACTTACTACCCATTCTCCCCGCTCATGCGCGTATCGTGAACTTATCATCAGCAGCGCAGGCACCTGTTGATATGGAGGCATTACATGGGCGCAAGCAGCTCGACGATATGTCGGCTTATGCCCAAAGTAAGCTGGCTATCACGATCTGGTCGCGTGAATTGGCAAAAGAACTGAACGATGGCCCTGTTGTGGTTGCAGTCAATCCCGGTTCTCTACTGGCATCGAAAATGGTCAAAGAGGGATTTGGTGTGGAGGGAAAGGATATGCAGATCGGTGCGGATATTCTTTGCGAAGCGGCGTTGGGTGAATCGTTTGCGGATGCATCGGGTAAGTACTTTGACAATGACAGTGGCGCATTTGCATCGCCCCATGCTGCTGCATTGGATGCCAGTCACAGTCAGGAAGTGATGCAGGGGATAGAGGCGGTTGTTGCGAAGTTGGGCTAACACGGCCTCGCTCCGGCAGTCTGCAAAAAGTAAAACACATACATAAACAGAATGGACCAAACATCATGACCAGCAATTCACTATCAGCTGCTCGCACGATAGAGCGACCCACACGAGAGGCGATGCTTGAACGAGCCCCTTCGGTGCAGCAGTTCTGGCTTCAGAATCAAGATCTGTTTGAAGATGCCTGGAAGCAATGGGAAGCGAGCGAAGGCGATAACTTGAGTAACCTGGATGGCAGCTTGTACGATGCGGCGTTACGAACTGCCGTTGAGCGTGCATGGAAGGACCCGGAAAAAGAGTCTGATGTAAAAGCACTTTGGAAGGAGGTCTTTCCGGGTGTGTACGAAGCACAGTTTTTTAACCCGGAGCAACTTTCAACCTTGCGAGACTACTTAAGCAGTGTTGCTGATGCCAATATTCCATTACGCCCACCTTATGGTATATCGCTCAATCGCGGTGGTGCCATGTTGGACAGCCGCTCTGAAGGATATTTAGCAGCGCCAGGCTTTCAGGCTTTTTATGAGACCCTTATGGATATCTATATGCGGCCTATCTCGCGCCTGTTGTTTCCTGACGTAACTGGCTATGACAGCCAAACGTTTGGGTTTTCAATTCAGTGGCAACCGAACACTGACACTTCACTTCGTGCCCACACGGATGCGTCTTCGGTAACGTTGAATATAAATCTAAACCTCCCCGGAGAAGATTTTTCCGGATCAGGAGTGCGCTTTTTTGACAATCAAGCCAGACAAATTAGTGAACTGAACTTCGCACCAGGCACAGCACTTATCCATCACGGTAGCGTACCGCACGAATCCATGCCCATCACTGAGGGCGAACGATCAAATTTAATTTTGTGGCTGTACGGTGAAGGTGGGCAGGTGGCAAGGCCCGGAATCGAGACTCAAAACATCGATGCTAAGCAACGCTGGACTCTGCCAGGTGTAAAAAGCGATGGGTTTGCGCCATTTTAAAGTGAGTGGGCGGAAGTACCATAACGCTGATGATCACAGATTTGTGATCATCGGTGTTGCGTTGTCGTGACTTTTATTTGAGTTGGTCAGGCTTTCCCTTAATGAAGCGAAAATATCCTGCCACGGCGTAATCAACCGGTTAGACTGCTGGGTGGGCCGTACAAGGGAAAACAGTTGTGACAGTAGCCGTAGTTTATTTTTCAGAGCAAGGAACAACTCACCAGGTAGCAGAAGCAATTGCAGATGGTGTGTCGCAGCAGTCAGGTCAGTGTCAGCTTTTGAGAGTAACTGATGACCAGATAGTTGATGGTCGATTTACCTCTGCCCACTACATAGACACGATTGATCAATGTGATGCCGTGATCTTTGGTAGTCCGACATATATGGGTGGCCCCGCCGCTCAGTTCAAGGCCTTTTGCGACGCAAGCAGTGACTGTTGGGACAATCAGTCCTGGAGCGGTAAGCTTGCAGCGGGATTTACCGTTGGCTCAAACCCGAGTGGTGATCAACTGGCGACGCTTCAGTACTTTTCAATACTGGCAGCTCAACATGGCATGTTATGGGTCAACCTGCAGATGCCATCAGATCATGAACAGAATTCTGAGAATAAACTAAATGCTCAGATGGGGTTTGCTGGTGTTATACCCGGGGATGTCATTAGCCGCAGTGATAGGGTTGGTGCTGCTTCACTGGGTAGTCGTGTGGCGCAGCTCTGTAAGCGATATACTGCTGTCAACTAGGGTAAAAACAGGGCGAGTCGTTGGCCGGTCACAATAGTTTTAAAGATACAAAAAGATATCAGGTGCTTGTCGGTGCGTTGGTAGCGGATGCAGCGACCATGGGGCTTCACTGGATGTATGACCAGGAACATATCCAAAGGGTGGCGCTTAGCGGAGATATACTTTTCCGGCAACCGGATGCGCAAGTCTACCTAAACCAAAAGTCATACTTTGCACATCAGGCAAAGAGAACAGGTGAGAGCTCGCAGTACGGAGAGTGTGCAAGAGTTGTTGCCTGCACGATTGAAACAGACGGTCGCTACTCAACAGAGGCGCATCGTAAGTTGTTTTTTGAGACTTTCGGGCCATGTGGCAGCTACCACGGATTTGCAGATCGTCCAACCAAAGCCCTGGTAGCGAAAATGATTCTTGAGGGTGATGAAATAGCAGATGCATCGGGTTCTGATGATGATCAGCTGCCCGCGCTTTGTTCGGTTCCGGCTTTGTTCGCGTATGATCAGGGAGTTGAGAGTATCCCTGCGGCAGTGTCAGTCACATCGATAAACAAGGAGGCTCTTTCTGGTGCGATGGTGCTATACAACTGTCTGCAGCGTATACACCAAGGTGAGTCACTGCCAATGGCACTAGCGGGTTCTGCCTCTGACGATGTAACCCCGTTATCTGCATTGCTGCAGGAAGCATTGGATATGCCCGAATATGATCCGCTGGCTGCGGCCAACCACTTTGGTATGCCGTGCCATATGAAGCAGGGGCTTCCGGTTGCCTGGCACTTGTTGAAGCATGCTGTGGATTATGAAACGGTGATTCGCGATAACATTCGTTGTGGTGGCGACAGCTGTGGAAGATCAATGGCTGTCGGTGCAATCGCGGGGTTGGCTTTTGGTGTACCTCGCGAGTTGGTATCCCGGATTGATAAAATTGTATAAGACTGCGAGTTGTTGTTTGCCAGGGAGCAAAAACCGCGAAGGAATAACTCAGTGAAACCTGAAATCAGATTGCCTGCTAATGCACCTGTCGCTAAAAAGATCCACACCGAACAAAGCGCACACGGTATCACCCGATCAGATGCATATGCCTGGCTACGCGCCGGGAACTGGCAGGAGGCCATGCGTGAACCGGACAAACTTCCTGCTCCCATAAAAGAGTATCTGGTGGCAGAAAACTCGTATTGCAGTGAAGCGATGCAAAGCACCGAAGCGCTACAACAGCAGTTAATTGCCGAGATGCGTGGCCGAATACAGGAACAAGACGAAGAGCTGCCGCTAACTGATGGTCCGTATGCGTATTGTGAGAGGAACATAGAGGGGGGTGAACACCCCGTCTACTATCGTACCAGTCGCACGTCTGGTAGCAGACCTGGTCCGGATGAAAATAACGAAGAGCTATTATTAGATGTTAATGAAGAGGCGGCTGGTCACGAGTACTTCAGTCACTATCTGGTAGAGCACAGCCCCGATCATAAAACACTGGCCTGGAGTAGTGATACTTCCGGTGCTGAATACTATCGGATGTTTTTTCGTGACATTGCAAGTGGTAAGGACAGTGATACGGTAATAGCAGATGTTGAATCTGCAGCCTGGGCGAATGAATCAACTATCTATTACACGCGTGTGGATGAGAACCATCGCAGTAGTAAAGTGTTCAGGCATGTTCTGGGTACTGATCCTGTCAGTGATGAGCTGATCTATCATGAGAAAGACAGCAGGTTTTACTGCGACGTCGAGACCAGCCGTTCTGGCAAGTATATTTTTGTATCAATCGGCATGGATGATCAGGATGAAGTCAGGTTTATTGATGTTGATGATCCCGATGCAAAGCTGCAGCTGATAGAGCCCAGAGCTGAAGGGTTTGAATATAGTGTTGATCATCAGGCTAATGAGTCAGGTGATCATTTTATTGTTTTGAATAACGGTGATGGTGCTAAGGACTTCAAGCTGTCTTTTACTAAAGTATCTAAACCGGGCAGGGACAATTGGGTAGATTTTCAGCCTTACAAACCCGGTTGCATGATTCACTCCTTTGAGGTTTTTAAAAACTGGGTGATGTGGCTCGCTGTAGAGAATGCACTCCCTGCGATCTACTATGTGGGTGCGGATGGCAAGCAATCGGTGCTTGCCTTTGAAGAGGAGGCTTATTCGCTCGGGCTTGATGCGGGGCTTGAATATGACGTCAGTAAATTCCGCTTTGATTACTCTTCACCGACAACACCATGGCAAACATGGGAGTACGATTGCGCAACTGGCAGCAGGGCTCATTTAAAATCGCAGATTATCCCCTCTGGTCATGATCCGTTGAGTTATGTCACGCGTCGAATCAGTGCGAAATCTCACGATGGTACCGAGGTACCAGTGACTCTGTTACACCATAAAGATACACCGGTAGATGGTAAAGCACCGTGTTTGTTATACGGCTACGGTTCCTACGGCAGTAGTGTACCTGCGGGATTTTCTGCTAATAGACTGTCTTTGGTGGACCGTGGGTTTGTTTATGCGATTGCTCATGTTCGAGGTGGTGAAGAAAAGGGGCGTGACTGGTATGAGCAGGCAAAGTTTGCGGGTAAAGTAAACAGCTTTCATGATTTTATTGCGGCAGGCGAAAAGCTTGTTGCGGAAAACTATACCGCTAACGCCAATATTGTTATACACGGTGGGTCGGCGGGTGGGTTACTGGTGGGTGCTGCAGTGAATATGCGGCCGGATCTTTTTGCAGGGGTAATTGCTGATGTACCGTTTGTTGATGTGCTCAATACTATTATTGATGATTCATTGCCGCTAACACCCGGAGAGTGGTCACAGTGGGGCAACCCGATTGAAAGCGAGGATGCATATCAAGCGATATTCAACTATTCGCCGTATGACAACGTAGAGTCCAAAGATTATCCTCCGATGCTGGTGACAGCAGGTGTGTCTGATCCGCGGGTTACCTACTGGGAGCCTGCCAAGTGGGTGGCAAAGTTGCGGGATCTAAAAACCGATAACAATCCGTTGCTGTTAAAAACCAACATGTCGTCAGGTCACTATGGCAAGACAGGCCGATTTGCGATGCTTGAGGATTATGCGCTGTCTTTTGCCTTTGCGCTTGCTGTGACTGGATAAGCTGGTTGTAGATTCTGCTTGTAGAGTACGCTGTACTCGTACACAAAACGCGGCGTCCTGCCGCTTTTACCTGTCTCCGAGATGAAACTCGAAGCAAATCAGAAGCGCGGTAAAAGCGCTGGCAAGAAAGACTATTTGCTTACTTTTTTTTTAAAATGCAAAGTCGCTGGCAGGCATGCCGGGCTCGTAGCCTGCAAACCGACACTATTCAAAAACCGCAGAGCCAAAATCAATAGCGAAGTCAGCACACCAGACACTGATACTGTTCATGTCATCCAGCGTACGATCGTCAGGTAGTTTCACAGTGATGCTATCACCGCTGTAGGGTCTGCCGTCAAGACGCCGACCCATCGGGAAAGCAGAGGTTGCATCATACTCTCCGTTCAGAGCACCATAGAAAAACACGCGAGGACCCCGGCCATCGTAGTTAAAGTTGGTGACTTCCAATGTGCAGTTGTCTACCACACTCACTTGCCCCGCAACCTGATGGAAAAATGTGGTAAACGTAGCGCTCTGACCGACTAGCGGATGATCGGTACCACAGGGTTCCGTGGTAATCTCATTGGTATCGAGCGTTTCCTGAAGGTTATCAACGGCCGTACTGCTGTTAACCAGTTCCACCGTAACCGACCCGCTGTTGGCAACAAGGGGTGCTACATCCTGATCAAAAGTGGGACTGGCAAAGTCGACTACGGTTGCAGCGTTAGCCGCAGCCGGATCAATCTCGATACCGTTGTCAGGGTTTCCGTCTTTGTCCAGTGCTTGCAGCAGTCTTGATAAATTTACGACTCGAGTATCGTCTATCGAAGTCGCTGAAAAAATATCCAGCGGGGTAACAGTCTCTTTTGCCAGTACCGTTGGCAGTTTCAGATCACCAATGAAGAACTCGATATCCTGACCGCGGTCGGCAGTGAACCCACCGTTCTCGTCGGTGATCCCGGATCTGGTTGCAGCAGTATAGGAGAGACCCTGTACGGTCGCTGAGTCGAGAAATACACCGTCAATCAGGTCTATGGTAGTTTCTTCACCGGAGCATGATGCAACTAGAATAGCCACGAGTATCGGTGTAATTGCTCTGGGAGTTTTTGTATTCATTGGTGTGCCTGTAATACGATGGTTATCGGGGCGCTCCGGGTGGAGTTTTATTTTGTGAGTTAAGGGATCAGCCTAACGGCAATTCCGATCAGTAAGCGGGTATTTAGTTCCCTGCTCACTAAGAAAATAGCAGCAATTATGTGTTGTTTAGTGACAGATTAGTGGCACTGTGATGACAGCATCAATGTGGCTCATTGATCTTAAAGTTTTAACGACCGCTACTCGCGCCTGGTAATTGATGCGCACGTCATAGAGATCTGTGATCTTCGTGTCTGCAACCTCAAGAATCTCCGGTGATTTTTCTGCCAGTGCATACAGAGAGCTGCTGTCTTTTGTGCTGACATAGTAGACGATTGAATCCAGGCCGGAGTCACTCATCACCCGGTAGCGGTTGATGTAGGAATCAATCGTTGCTGTTCTGATCGTGCGCCACACTCCCTCGCCGTATCTGCCGCCGAGCCACCCGACAACAAACAAGGTACCCACCAGTAAAGTCGGTATAGCTACGCGTGCTGTGCTGGAATTTTGGTGGCCTTCGGTCACGAGAATATGCTTTAGCGAACTGTTGTTCGAGCATAACAAAACCATTGTGTCAGACGAAAAAAATGATACTGGTTTGAGCACTGTTCATCCTGGTAATTGCATTCAATGACATTGCGGAAAAAGCCTGTTGAAAACCAATGCTGCTCTGGCAGATTGGGTGTATAAGTTCGCTCGTAAGGGGTCTGCGCGGCAGAGCCTCTAAGAATATCGAGCTCAATCAGATGGTAAGTGTATTAAAAGATACGTGGGCGTTGATGCTCGGCATGCTTTTGCTGATGCTTGGCAATGGCTTGCAGGGAACGTTACTCGGGGTGCGCGGATCGATCGAAAATATTGATCCATCCACCATGGGTTATGTTATGTCCGCCTACTTTATAGGCTTTTTGGGTGGCTCAAAGATCGCGCCGGTCTTGTTGCGCAGAGTGGGGCATGTGCGGGTATTCGCAGCTCTCGCATCACTGGCATCCGCCGCGTTTATTCTCTACGCGGCGGTGGTACACCCGATTGCCTGGTTGCTATTGCGCCTGATCGTTGGTTTTTGTTTTTCTGGTATTTATGTAGTCGCAGAGAGTTGGCTTAACAATGCCACCAGTAATGACACGCGTGGTCAGGCGCTGTCTCTCTACTTAATGGTACAAATGAGTGGCATCGTGCTCGGTCAGTTGTTACTGAATCTCGCTGATCCTGCGGGCTATAACCTGTTTGTATTGATTACTGTATTGGTATCGCTTTCCTTTGCGCCAATTTTATTATCCAACTCGCGTGCCCCGGTGCATGAAACGGCGACGCCGATGTCGATAAGAGAGTTGATCAAGGCGTCGCCGCTTGCCTCCTTTGGTAGCCTCCTGCTCGGCGGAATATTTGCGGTATTGTTTGGTATGGCGCCTGTTTATGCCACTGAGCGTGGTTTGTCTATCGCTGAGGTTTCCTACTTTATTACGGCGATCTATTTTGGTGGTTTATTGTTTCAGTATCCGATTGGTTATTTGTCTGACCGGTTCGATCGTCGATACCTGATTGTGGCGGTTACCGCGATCGGCGCAATAGCAGCGGTGTTTGCACTATTTGCCGGTGACAGTTTCACTTCTTTGCTCGTGATTGCACTGATAATCGGTGGTACTTCAAACCCCGTTTACTCGCTGTTGTTGGCCTATGCCAATGACTATCTGGAGACCGATCAAATGCCGGCTGCATCCGGGGGCTTGTTGTTTATAAACGGCTGCGGTGCGATGACCGGCCCTGTCGTGGTGGGCTATGTGATGGAGCGTTTTGGCATCCACTGGTTTTTTATCACTATTGCCACTTTGATGTCGATGATCTGTTTCTACGGTATTTATCGAATGACTCAGCGTACTTACGACATCGCACCGGAAGATGCGGCTCCGCACGTGGTGGTGACCAACCGCATTACGCCGATGGGTGCCGAGATTGCCCTGGAGGCGGCGGATGAGGCGCAGTCTCAAGAAGACGGCGAAACTCAGTAGGACCTTTCAGCTGCTTGTAAAGAAATTGATATTTTGCGTGTCAAAATATATTTTGATCTATGAGTCAGGTTGTTCTGATTCCAGTTCTGTTTGGAGCGCGAACTATTCCGCGCTGATTTAGCACATGGGGGTTGTCACTGAAGCGCTTTCGGAATAGGGTTGGAACATGCAGCCAGTAAGCCTGAAAGCGCTTTCGACGCACCTCGGATTGAGTGATGGCACCGTATCCCGTGCGTTGAATGACTACCCGGATATCTCCAGTCGCACGCGTGCGCGGGTAAAAGCTGCAGCTCAGGAACTTGGCTATACACCCAACTCCAATGCCCGGCGTCTGGCCACCGGGGACGCTGAGTGCATCGGGTATCTGGTGTCCGGTCAGACGAGCGCAATATCAGAGCCCTTTCTGGCTGAGCTGCTCGACGGCTTGTCCGGTGCCATTGCAGCGCGCAACTGGGACCTGATGTTGTCCGTAGCCCGTTCCCCCGAAGACGAATTGAAAATGATTGCCCGCCTGGTGCAAACCCGTCGTATCAACGGACTGGTTATTTCCAGAACACTGATCAATGATCCAAGAGTGCAGTTGTTAAAGAAACTGCGGTTTCCGTTTGTCACCCATGGTCGCACCGCTGAGTCCGATGATCATGCCTGGTTTGATGTTGATAACGCTTTGGCTTTTGAGCAGGCAGTGTGTCATCTTGCAAAGCTCGGACATCGCAGGATTGCGTTAATAACCGGTCCGGCCTGTTTTAACTTCGCAATGGCAAGACGACAGGGTTACACCGATGGAATCTCTGCGTCAGGTCTCGCGATTAATGATCACTATATCGAAGAGTCTTCAATGACACTTGAAGGTGGTGAAAAAGCGATGTCGCGGCTGCTTGCACTGCGTGACGTTCCAACGGCAGTGGTTTGTGTTTCAGATACGGTCGCCCTCGGTGCAATGAATGTTATGAAGGCTCATTCGATTATCCCCGGTAAAGATATTTCAATTATCGGGTACGACGGTTTGTCTTTAGGTCAACATTCTTCGCCCGCATTGAGCACAATGACACAACCATTGTTAGAGGCAGGAAAACAGATTGGCGAGATGCTACTCGGTGTTATAGACGGGCAGGATCCCAAGCAGTACCAGGTGTTAGTGAAAGCAAAATTAGAACGAAGAGAAACAGATGGTGCGCTGGTCTAGAAAACCGCGTGCTGCTAACTCTAGCCGGGAAACCGCACTCCGGCGACGTGCTAGTTCTTTGTGTGGTGATCCAATGAGGAGAGACAAATGAAGTCATTTGTAAAACAGACCGGTGCAGCTGTAGTTGCATTATCTTTAAGTGTTGTCGCTAATTCGGCGTCAGCACAGGATTTATTGTTCTGGTCAAAGCAGGGTAAGCCGGTCGAAGAAGCGCAGGCAATGCGTGATGCTGTGCTGTCAGGTTTTGAAGGAAGTGTTGATTTTCAGCCTAACGATGGTGGTCCGTGGCTGACTCGACTACAGGCTGAGATTGAAGCTGGCGAAGGTAAAATTGGTGTCCTGGGTGCGCTGCATGGTGACTACACCACGTTTGCCGATGATCTTGCGGATCTCTCCGATATAGATCTTGGTGATGCTGCTATGAATGAAACATTCATGGAACTCGGCAAACTTGGTACATCGGAGCAAAAATATATCCCTTGGATGCAGGCAACCTATGTAATGGCTGCTAACAAAAAGGCGCTTGAGCATTTACCTGAAGGTGCCGACATCGATGCGCTGACTTATGATCAGCTGATCGAATGGTCTAAGACTATGGCGGAAGAAACCGGCTCGCCGAAGTTCGGTTTCCCGGCTGGCCCCAAAGGCTTGAAGCACCGCTTTTTTCAGGGATATATGTATCCTTCATATACCAACTCCATGGTAACTAAATTCCGTTCTGCAGAAGCTGAAACTGCATGGAACAAGTTCAAAGAGCTTTGGAGCTACACCAATCCCGGTTCAACTGGTTACTCTGCAATGCAGGAGCAGCTGTTGACAGAAGAAGTCTGGGTGGTGTTTGACCATACTGCTCGTCTGGCGAATGCATTCAATGAACGCCCTGATGACTTCATTGCGTTTCCGGCTCCTGCGGGTCCAACAGGCCGGGGCTTTATGCCGGTGGTAGTTGGCGTTGCTATTCCTAAAACCGCACCTGATATGGATGCTGCTAAAAAGCTCGTATCCTACATGGCTAATCCTGCCACTCAGATAGAGACACTCAAGGCATTGAGTTTCTTCCCTGTGGTAGATGTTGAGCTGCCATCTGATATGCCTGCAGCAGTGCAATTGTCCGGTTCTGCGATCGCCAAAATGTCCGGTTCAGCTGACGCGAACCCGGGTCTGTTGCCAGTAGGTCTTGGTGATCTGGGGGGCGAGTTCAGTCAGGTATATACCGATACTTTCGAGCGTATAGTACTGGGTGGTGAAGATGTGCGGGCAGTACTCGATGCACAGGCAGAAACGCTGCGCAATGTAATGGTTGAAGCCAATGCACCTTGCTGGGCACCTGATCCTGCCTCTGACGGACCTTGTCCGGTAGAGTAAGTCCGGTACATTCGTACATTAAGACAATACTGGCCCGGTAATCGGGTCAGTATCTACTGATCTTAAATTTATGCAGAACAAATGGCTTCCCTATTTTTTGTTGTTACCGGCAACTTTGTTCCTGCTGCTGTTTTTTCTTTACCCGTTCGGCATGGTGGCGTATCAGGCTTTCGCGACAGATGAAGGAGTGCTGACAACAAAGTACATCACTAAAATGACTTCTCACTGGAAGTTTAAAACCGCACTTAGTAACACAATGTGGCTGGCACTGGCGGTGGTGCCGATTCAGATGGTGCTTGCCTTGTATATGGCAACTATCGTCAGTAAGTTGAAGAAGGGCCGGGACCTGATTCTTTATATCTGGACTATCCCGCTAGGCATTTCCGATCTTGCAGCCGGGCTGATCTGGCTGGCGATTCTCGATCAAACCGGATTTTTAAATTCACTGTTGGTAGGCCTCGGTATTACCGATCAACCAACCACATTTCTGGGCTATCAGAATAAGGGCACAATTTTCATTGCAGTGATGCTTGCCGAAGTTTGGCGCGCCACGGCAATCATTCTGGTGATCCTGGTAGCAGGTATAGGGCTAATTCCCAAAGAATACTACGAGGCGGCTGAAGTGTTTGGTGCTGGTGGCTGGAAGCGGTTTACCAAAATAACGCTGCCGTTGCTAAAGCCGAGCTTACAAACAGCGCTGATGCTACGCGTTATATTGGCATTTGAAGTTTTTGCAGTTGTTGCAGCGCTTGGTGGTACCAATCTGCCGGTGCTTATGGGTGAAGTCTACAACCGACAATTCGTACTGCAAGACAGTCACGTCGCCGCGGCATTTGCACTACTTATCCTGCTGATCTCTATTGCATTTACGCTGCTGATTATGTGGCTGCTAAGAACGCCCAAAGAGGCGCGTTTATGAGTACCGAAAGCACCGTTGTTACGGGTAATCAGCGCATTGCAAAGTGGTCGGTGAATATTTCAATAGTGTTTCTGTGCCTGTGGGTGCTGGTACCGATTTACCTGCTTATTGCAAACACCTTTTCATCACCGGCTGAAGTTAATGCGTTCCCGAAGCGGATATATCCATCGTTCGATACTGAAAGTGTTCGATTTTTTATGAACTTCTACGGCGTCGGATCAGCGTTGTGGAACTCCTTCAAGGTAGCCTGTTTGACAATGATCATGTCAATTGCTGTGGGAGCACCGGCAGGGTATGCGCTATCGCGATTTGAATTCAGGGGTAAAAATACCTTTCGCGTGCTGGTACTAATGACTCGTGCTTTTCCGTTGCCGTTGCTGGCACTGCCATTGGCAGTGATGTTTATCAAAGTCGGGTTGGACGATACGGTATTAGGTCTCGCTATTGTACACACGGTCCTGGCTTTACCCTTCGCAGTACTAATTACATTTTCTTTGTTTTCCGGAGTGCCAGTAGAACTTGAGGAGGCGGCATGGACGTTGGGTTGCAATCGACTGCAAGCGTTTATAAAAGTTATTTTTCCACTGGTGCTGCCAGGTATTGCAGCCTCGGCTATCTTTGCATTCGTGATTTCATGGAACGAGGTCTTCGCCGCCGCCGTGCTGACAATAGAGCACAGAACACTGCCGGCGTTTTTACTGCAAAGTCTCGATGATGCACCTTTGCATTTAAAATTTGCTGGAGGTGCAGTGCTGGTTGTTCCGGCGCTGATCTTTATTTTTATGGTACGTAAATATTTGTTTTCTATGTGGGGGATTGCCAACCGGTGACACTATGGCTCAGATAACGATAAAACAAGTGGCAAAACAGTTTGGTAAAACCCATGCACTGCATTCTATTGATCTGACGGTTGCCGATAAAGAATTTCTGGTGTTACTCGGTGCGTCCGGGTGTGGTAAAACCACTTTGCTTCGAATTGTTGCTGGTCTGGAAACTGCCACTACCGGGGAGGTCTGGATAGGTGATCGTCGTGTAGATAAGTTAGCACCTAAAGATCGTGGCATAGCAATGGTGTTTCAAAACTATGCGGTTTTCCCTCATTTAACCGTATACGAAAATATCGCTTTCGGTTTACGCATGAGTAAAGTGGCTGAAAGTGAGATCGATAAACGCGTTAAGCGTACTGCCGGTTTAATGCACATTGATCAGTTGCTGCAAAGGTATTCAGGGCAGTTGTCGGGAGGGCAGCGGCAGCGTGTGGCAGTTTCGCGTGCGCTGGCTACCGAGCCTGATGTGATTTTGATGGACGAGCCACTGTCTAATCTGGATGCGTTGTTACGCATGGAGATGAGAACAGAGCTTAAAAGTATTCTTGCCGAGAGCGATACCACAACTATCTACGTGACTCATGATCAAGTCGAGGCGATGAGTATGGCAGATCGAATTGCCATCATGCATGAGGGCAATATAGTACAAGCGACATCACCGGTTGAGGTTTACCGGAATCCTGCAACGCGATTTGTTGGTTCATTTATTGGCAACCCGCCAATGAATTTTCTACAGGCTAAAAATCTGGGTGATGGCTGGTTTGATGTCTGCGGTGCTCGTATGCAAGGGCCTCGTCACGATGCATCAGAATTGGAACTTGCAGTGCGGCCTGAAGACATCAATTCCACTGATAGCCACGGTGAGGGCGATTGGCAGGGTATTGTGAAAGTGGTGGAGCCTCTCGGTTCGCATTTACAGGTAACCTGCGTTGTAAGCGATCAACAATGTCGTGTAGTGATGGATAGTGATGTGATTGTAAAGCCCGGGGATACTGTCAATCTTGCCCCGGTTGCAGAACGGGTTCGATGGTACGACGCCAACGGTGATCGCGTACAGTGAAAGTGATTGTCGATTAATAGCAACCTAATAGCAGGTAAATACAGTGAGTGAGCACAGCGAAATATATGACAGATCGGTTGCCATTCTCAAGCTCAATGACAAAGGGTCCTACACGGTTCCGACACATGGCCTGTATCCGTTTCAATGGAACTGGGATTCTTGTTTAACGGCGCTGGGTTTTTCGCACTTTGATGAACAGCGTGCCTGGCTGGAAATTGAAACGTTATTTGCTCACCAGTGGGAAGACGGCATGGTGCCCCATATTGTCTTTCATGAACTGGATGATGGTTACTTTCCAGGCCCTGACGTGTGGAATACAAGAAGAGTTGTGCCCACATCCGGTATCACCCAGCCGCCGGTAGCGGGGTTCGCTGTGAAACGGCTGTTCGACAGATCTGAAAACCGTGAGCAGATCGCAGATAGAGTAAAAGCGCTGGTTAAATCTATTGACCGATGGCATCAGTGGTTTTTTGACTGTCGCGATCCTCAAGGGGAAGGGTTGGTGGCACTTATCCATCCGTGGGAGTCCGGTCGTGATAATTCCATTGATTGGGATAAGCCTTTCGTCAACGTGCCCACTGACGGGGTACAACCCTACACACGTCGCGATACGCAACACGCGAACCCCGCTCACCGCCCAACCAAAGATCAATACGACAGATATCTATGGCTGGTTGAACACTTCAGATCTCTTGATTGGGACAATAGCATTCTGCATGATAACTCTCCATTCAGAATAGTTGACCCGGGATTTAACGCGATACTACTTCGGTCATGTGCAGAGCTTGCATTGCTTGCTGAAGAGTTGGATGAACCGGAAATAGCGCATAGAAATTCACGCTGGGCAAAGCGTGGTATTAACGCGCTGGAGAAATTATGGAGTAGCGAGCATTCGCAGTATGTCTGTTGGGACAGGGTGGCAGAGGAGCAGATCAACAGTGCCTCAATTGGCGGGATACTCGCTGTATTTGCGCCGCTTAGTCAAGAGAGGGTCACAGCGATAGTCTCGCGACTTAAAACAATCGCAGCAAATTCGAAGTACCTTGTTGCAAGCCATGATCCAACAGATAATCGTTTTGATAGTAAACGCTATTGGCGGGGGCCCGTTTGGTTGATCGTCAACTACATGATTATTGATGGATTACAGCAGGCCGGGCAGCATCAGATGGCAGCATCGATAGAGCACGACAGTCAGGCGCTTATTGCTGAATCCGGTTTTGCCGAGTACTACGATCCGGTGAGTGCCGAGGGCTGCGGTGGTGACTCTTTTACCTGGACTGCTGCAATGATGCTGGAGTTTATTAGCAGTTAACGGGCTGTCCCGAGGTTGCATGGCGTCACCCGATAGACATAAGATAATCAGTCAATCGTCCGTGAGAGCAATCAATAAATGACAAAGCACTACAAAGGCAGCTGCCTCTGCGGGCAGATTTCTTTTGATGTAACCGGCTTCAGCAACGAGGCTGCGGCGTGCCACTGCACAATGTGTCGCAAGTTTCATGGTGCAGCGTTCGGTACGCTGGTAGAAGTGGAAGGATTACGCTGGCTTTCCGGAGAAGCGTTGTTGCAGGAGTATGTCGGTGATAATGGTTCAGTCAGGCAGTTTTGCAGTAGCTGTGGTTCCAGTTTGGCATTTCTTGCACGTGGTGCAAGCCGGGATCAACTGGAACTGGCGATTTCTTCTTTTGATGATGAAATTCCGGTGAAGATCGATATACACATTTATACAGACTACAAAGCCAACTGGTTTGATCCACCGGAAGATCTCCCGCAATACCCGGAAGGCAGAGGCTCCTGAGTTTGTGTCATTGATCAACGGCAGTTGATTGTGTACCGAGCTGATCGAGGTTCTGCTGAAACCACTTTCCTATTGAGATGAGCTGACTGTCGAGTCTGGAGGTATTTGTGTTCGCGCGCGATACACTGAAGGTGACGCCGTAGTAGGGGCTGTCCAGCATGCGCTGGAGATCAGAAAGGTAATCTCTGCTATCAGCAACACTCACCGTGTCAGTGAGTGTTTTTAATTCATAGTTAAGAACAAAGTTATATTCACCTTCGCGGGTATTGGATGCGGTGAATTCGAACTGCGGATTTTTAATAGCGAAGGTTTCATCTTCAATAAGCCATCCATCCTCGTGCGTGATTGTGATCTGGTGTTTGACGTGCACCGGATGAATTTGAGCCAAGGGCTGGCGTCGGCGAGTATCCGACGGGGGTTGAAGATCGCCAGTGATGGTTTCAGCATAAACTGAAAACATAAATGTTGCGTACGCGGTGTTACTCTCATCTTCCTGGTATTCAAGAGCATTTGGAATTGCGTATTGTTCTACCATAGTGATGGTATTTGCTTTGCGGTTATCACTGAATTCAAAGTCAGAAACACGCTCGATGTTTTCATGGCTGTTACGATAGAAATCCAGATAGTTGTCCTGCAACGAGTAAATGCTTGAGTTGTGAATTTTCCGACGCAGATATTCTGCCTCATAACCTCTGAAGATACTGGTAACTGTAAGCTTTGTCGGTGCTGGATCATGGTTGTACCTGAGATGATAAGCTTCAGTAACTTCTTTTTCCGGCAGTGCCGAAGGTACTACCTGGTAGTTTAAAAGACCTTTTTCATGGAGTGCCGGTATCAGTGCGTTGTGGTAGTTACCCTGTTGCAGGGACTGGAGGCTGCTGCCCTGTAAGTTGATTGTGCCATCAATCCAGTAACTCTGGTTGTTGTGGTCAGGAACGTAGACAATCATATGATTGAAGGCGTCGGGTGATGGCAGGTAGCCGGGTATAGCTTTTCCACTGGATGAATGTACCAGAGCAGGGTGGGCTGTCACGCCAAGTGCCTTTAGTATTGCAACCATCAGTACAGCCTTGTCTTTACAGTCTCCAAACCTGCGGTGATAAATGTCTGATGGACTATCGGGCTTATAACCACCAATGCCACTGTTTAAGCCGGTGTATCTGACGTCATCCTGCACAAAGTTTATTGCGGCGCCAATTTGATCTTCCGTGTTGTCAAATCGGGATCTGAGGTTCGATACGTATGATTTCAGCTCATCGGATAAAGGTTCAGTCCGGTACAGTGGTTCTGCCCATGTTGCTACATCAGGCCAGGTTTCAAATTCACTGTATTGTATTTCTGTCTGTGCGGTGAAAGAGGCCGGTACATTGGACTGATACTTTTTTCCAGTGGCGTTATAGTTCTCCCAGGTGAGTTGCTTGTAACCATTTATGTCTACGCGTTCAGGCTCGATATCTCCGGCGTACGTGCGGGTTTTAACTTGTTTGGTGGCAGGGTGGTGTAGTCTGAAAAAGAAATTACCAACCGGCACGCTCGCCTGTAAGCTTGCCCACCCGAATACCTTGTTCTCAAACACCGGATTGCCGCCAATGACCGAGTAACTGATTTCTACCCGATCACCGACGCGTTGGTCAGGTAGTAACATATGAAGCGTTAGTTCGCCGTTGTACAGCCCCTGATCCAGTTCAGTTTCGCGCTGTAGAAGTTGAATTTTGTCCTCATCTATCTGATCAATCTCTGTGTCACCTCGATGCACCTTTACTGTATGCAGTTCAACAGATTCGTGCGACGGGTCAAAATCTATTGAGATGTTTGCGCCTGAATCAAGACCTGCAGCATTGACAATGGTGTAGATGTATCGCACGTAGCGGGTTTGTGACTCTGCTGTCAGTCCGTAGCGATGATGGCGTTCTACCACGTTATAGAATTGGCCGCCGCGGATACCTCTGGCCAGCGCCGGGTTTACCTTCGCCTGGCTGCCCCATTTGGGTTCAGCGACAATTTTCCAGCTGGATTCTGATGCCGGGCAGACGCTTGAGGCAAGGATCAGAATAAGCGCAGTAAGGCAGCGTACTGCCCTGTTTCGAGCGGTATTTACCAGATTACCGAACATGCTTACCCCGCTTCCCTTGGTTACAACGCTGACGATTCTTGTTATTTTGGTCAGGGTCATGGTATCGGCGGTTTTAAGAAAAACTGTTAGCACCGTTTTGAGTAATTCCGGGCGGCTGATCATTGTAACAGTACGGCAGAAGGGGGTGCCGCCGTATTAGATTGTGATAATTGCTATGATGCGGTGGGATTTCCTATACCGCAAGAGAAAGAGCAGACGGGCAATGGCAAACATAGAGCGCGCAGCACTGGTGGTGATTGATGTTCAAGTCGGGATTGATGACCTGTTTGATTGCCCGAGAAATAACCATCAGGCAGAAGCCAACATAGCGCTTTTACTCGCTGCATGGCGCAAACGGGGAAACCCTGTTGTGCATGTGAAGCACAACTCTGTATCTCCAGACTCGCCACTGCGCCCCGAGCTACCAGGCAATGCGTTCAAGCCTGAAGCGTTACCTCAACCCGGTGAACAAGTGTTTGAGAAAACGGTTAACAGTGCGTTTATTGGAACGGAGCTGGAGCAGTATCTACGTGGGAACAATATTACAGAGCTTGTGATAGTGGGGTTGACGACTGATCACTGTGTTTCTACAACCACCCGCATGGCGGGGAATCTCGGCTTTAACGTAGTTTTAGTTTCCGATGGTACGGCTACTTTTGGCCGAGCTAGTCCTGCCGGTGAAACCTATACCGCGGATCAGATGCATGAGATCAATCTGGCGAGTCTGAATGAGGAGTTTTGTCAGGTGTTAACGACTGCAGAAGTGCTTGATGTGAGTTAGTTAGTGATGATGACATATTTTCGTGGGGCATGAGCGTAAGCGCATCCACCAAACTGCAGCAACGAACGCCATAAATTTTAATGTGTATTATATCGCCAGATTAACCTGGTAATTACGCAATGCGTATTTGACGTGCTACAAATTCGTGGATGCGCAAGCTTATCCCCCCTACGCTACGAAGGCTGTCACTAAAGCTAAGGCGAATCTCACTGTGCGGTAAAAACGAATAGAGTTGTTGACAGAAGAGCAGGTTCAAGCTGAGGCTCGTCGTTGCATGAGTTGCTACGGCGCAGGCATTCTCCGATTGACACCCTCCCGCTTGCGGGAGGGTCGGCGTCTAAGCGCCGGGGAGGGATCTTCGCACGGCTTGCAGACGGATAAACTACAACCTAAAAAGCGTGTTACTGTACTTTAGCGACAGCCTCCTACGTTGATACATTCAACCATGCAGCTTTAATCGAAGCTTTTAACCTGAGTTCGAACATGGAAGCTTAGCGTTGATTATACGCTTCAGATCGCTGTATTGCTTTTTCAATTCTGCTGGCACTTGAGGGATGGGTTGAAAGATACTCTTTTCTATCATCGTCCTTTGGGATACGCCCCGACTGGGATGAGATTTTGCGCATTGCGTTGGCAAAGTGAATTGGGTCTATGTTCAAACGTTCCATTTGTGAGAGTGAATAGTCATCTGCTTCTGATTCTGCTGCACGTGTATAACTGCTTTGCAGAAAAAACGTCGCGGTGCCGGTAGTGAGTTCTGCAATGGTAGAAAGATCGCCGAGGGCAATGGTCACCAACACCGCCATGGTTGTACCCTTGATGACGCCTTCAAGGCCGTGCCGTTCCACTACATGACCAATCTCGTGAAACAGCACACTATCGAGTTCTTTATCTGTAGTCATGTTTACTAGTGCGTCGGTAACAACTATATCGCCACCCGGCAGTGCAAATGCATTGGCTATGCCGTTCATGTTGCCGAAGTGTAGTGTGTAGCTAAACCCGCCGGTATCGGGAATGGCAGACAGGTAGTGGTTAAATCTCCCGGTGATCGCTTCTTGTTTTGCCTTAGAGATTTTGGATTCCGTAAAAAGGAATTTTGAAAGAATATCAAGAGCGCCCTCTGACAATTTCTCGGAGGCGCTGACCGGTATCTTATGCGCTGCATAGTTGGCTGCGGCTGGCAAACCGAATTTAAAAAAACCGAAAACCAACAGCGCTGTACAGGCAATGGATGCTATGGCTATCGTCCAGCTTGATTCCAGTTTGTTGACCTTAGTGGAAGAGTTGTTTTTGTGTTGTGTATTGGCCAGCAATAGGTCTATGGATTCATTGTCTGGTGTTTCAAATTGAGTGCCGCTGTCAAAAAATACTTTTCGGTTGATTGAGCCAATGCGGTCGCTGAATTTCAGGCTGTGTATGTCACCGGATTTTACTATTCTTTCATCCACCACCAGCTCATAGGTATTTTCATAAATGCACAGTTCTGCAGACTTTCTGTTTGAGCTGCCAGGTGGATAGCAATACCCTGTGACGGTTGTTTGTTGCATGTGCGTCTGTATCTTGTGGTTCCGCTTTACTAGTGTGCTGTTTGATACAGCGTGCTAGATAGCGATATCAAAATCTGCATCGAAAGCGTCGGCCATCTCTTCACCCAACGCGTGTAATCTGGTTTTTTCACGTTCGGTAAATGAATTCAGTCCATCGGCAACAGTGATGGAGGTGCGGTCAGCAAAGTAGCGAGCCGACCGTATTTTGGTATAAGGATAGGCAAGACCAAGGCTTACAATAAGCATCAATAAATTACTAATATTCAACCACCAGAGAGACCATGTTGTAGTAGTGGAGTTAAGCGTAATATTTGAATTTATTGAAGTCGCATTGTATCTGTAATTTCTCATGTTTGATCTGAAATAAGCCACCCCCACTGTGGTGATGGGAATCACTATCAGATAAACAGTGAGGCCCAAAATAATTTGCCAGTAGGGTTCAAACCTGCCGATTAAATCTGAGGCGTCCAACAGGCCTGCGGCCTGCTTGAAAAGCTGCATTGCGCCTGATATCACTGCACCGGTTGCTGCCACGGCGATTACCGTAATGAGTGCTGCCAATAAATATATGCCGAAAATTTTACCAGTTTTGATAGGGGCTGAGAATTTTGAGGTGCCGTAGCGATGGTTGTTTAGTGAGTAGGAGATCAGGTTTCTGTGCAGCAACGGTACAAGGAACATTACGGCAAGAAAAAGTGAAGTTACTATTCCGACGCCAACCAATCCCTGCATTTGGGTAGGGAGATTGGATAGTTGTTCAATACTTGTATAGTCGAACGTTTTTGCCAGCAGATAAAGACCTGCCCCGAACAGTGCGATGACTACTGCAGGAATAATCAGAATATTTAAATACGGCGGTGAAGCGCTGCCATCAAAACCAAAACGAATATTCCGAAAACTGCTCGCTCTGGCGTTGAAACGCAATGAACGCCAGATGGCCCATGGGAACATCACTACAAGAATGCCAAACGCAACGCTTGAAATAGTGGTATTGATGCCCTGAAAAACGGTATACGCAATCAGTAGTACTGCAGCTATCAGTCGGCCGGCGACGAGTTGTCCTCCGCGTGCGTGATATTCAAATGAGCTATTGTCGATGGTAGTGTTGCCATAGAAATAGCGCTTTGTTCTGACTTTAGCCCAGGCTGAGTAGATATAGAGCGTCACTATGGTGAGGAACACATTGACTATCCATATCTTGAAATACTCAGAAGTTCTGCCATGAAATTTTACCGGGTAGGTTACACCGCCTGGTCTATTATCCCTTGGCCTACCAACGCCTGATCCATCGACCATTGACTCATCAATACGAGAGGATCGGTCTGGATGGTTGTAGGAGTCACGATCATTGTAGCCTTGCCTTTGCCCGGGTGAGGGGCGGTCATCGTGGTAAGGTTGCCCCGGTCTCTGGTTGGTTGTGAAAGGCTGATCGCTTTCGGTGTTGTTCTGGCTGGTACTGTCGCCAGTATACAGGTACGTATTTTGGTACGTACTATCGGGGCCATAGCGTTTTCGATCATGAGCGTCTGGCCTTTTTCTGTATTCATCCAACGCATCGGTGCGATATCGGGTATTTGAGGGAGAATCGTTTGCTGCATCTGTGGATGGATCTCTTTGATCGCGATAGTCGTCGTCACTCATTGTTTCCCCTCGACTGCTTTATTGCCCTGCGTACCGATCGCAGGCGGACGTAAAGGATCGTTTGTACTTTATTGGTACTGTATCAGAAAGACTGCCGGTTTCGGGAAGAGGGGGATCAGGTTTCTGTTACAGCAAAACGTTCAGCCAGCAAAATACCGCCAATAACCATCACAAGACCTACCAGGTGGTACCAGTGAAAGGATTCACCCAGTACGATGATGGCCAGCAGTGGTCCGAAGATAGGTACCAGATTGATGAACTGGCCGGCCCGGTTACCCCCAATTAACTCCACGCTGCGTGCGTAGAATATTTGTGCACAGATTGTCGGTGCCAGAATGATATAGATCATTACCGCCCAGCCTTTCAGTGGTGGTGTGGTGAAGCCATGTTGTTGTACTTCCCAGAATGTAAATGGAATTGTCATCGCAAACGCGCTTATCGAAATCATCCACATGAATGTTAGCCAGTGCACGTTGGGCTTACGCTTTAAGCCAATGGTGTAGCCTGCATAGAAAACGCATGCGAGCATCATGATCGCATCGCCGAAGTTTAATCCTTCGGTAAAAAAGGTCCAGGGTTTACCCGCGGTTGTAGTAATCAGTACACCGATCATTGACAACACCAGCCCGACAATCTGCAGGGTGCTGGTGCGTTGAGAGTAAAGTACAAAATTGGCCAGCATAATCATCACTGGCATTGATGCCTGCTCGATCGCAACGTTAATAGCTGTTGTATGATTCAGCGCCAGATACATGCAGAGATTAAACAGCGCCATACCAAACGCACCGAGCAGTGCCAATACGTACCAGTACTCGCGAAGAATAGCGCTATCACGCTTAAGATAACGCCATGCAAATGGCAACAGCACGATTGCGGTGAGTAGCCATCTGATTGATGTAATGGTAAAAGGCTGCCAGTCTGCGCTTGCGAGTTTTCCGGCAACTGCATTGCCACCCCACAAAAATGCGGTCAATGTGAGCAGGATGTAGGCATTGCCGAAAAAGAAATTCATCGTTGTCCTGCAGACAAGCCGTTAGATTGAGGTGTTATGACTACAAATGGCAGCATGTTGGAAGCCTGATTACGCATCAGGATGTTTGTCGCGCACAAAGAAAAGGGCAGCGCGGTGGCTGCCCTTTTGCCCAGGCTTCGTCGCCGGGTTGCGTTGTGGGTTGCGTTGCTGCGTAGAGTGTCAGACGTTGTCTGAATCTTCAACCACAACCTGACCCGTGGCTCTGCGCCACAGAATCGCGCCTGCCAGACCAATGCCTAAGAATACGCTGTAGAGCGTGAGTGCCATCCACTGAATAGAATCGCTGCTGCCGACCCAGTTTTCCTGAAATGACAGATAGACCAGTGCTGCAAAAAGTATAAGAACGATCAGGGTCCCCAGAAAACCGAGGGCCTTCCAGGCTGCGATAAGCAGTGCCAGGTTAAGCAGCGCTGTCACGACGATAACGAGAATTACCCACGCGTCTGCGAGGTTGCCCTGTGCCGTAACCCAGTGGTAGACCGATTTCCCCGACGGATTGTAAGTACCGAAGACGACGATGGCGGCAGCAAGAATGCGCAACAGCAGGACGCCGGGAGAAGAACCTTGGAGTGCTTTAATCATTGATTTTCTGCTTCTTTAAACGGTAACATTTGGTTGATGCAAACGCTATCAAATCAGTGCGGATTCGTCAGCGATTTGCCAATTCTGTAACCACGCCCGTTAGGGATTGACGTGAACACCGACGGGGCGTTGATGACAATCAGTATTTTAGTCGTTCGCTGGAAAAACGCCCGCTTTCATGACCATGCCCGGGACAGTTTTTTCGAGTTCCTGCTCGATAAATTGCGCCGCCTCGATAGCTCTGCTCAGTGACATACCGGTGTCAATTTTTGAGCGATGCAGCATATAGAGCAGATCTTCTGTGCAGATGTTGCCGGTTGCCCGAGGTGCAAAAGGGCATCCGCCAGTTCCGCCGAAGCTTGAATCAAGCGTTGTCGCACCGGCCTGAACAGCCGCCCACGCGTTGGCAATACCGGTATTGCGGGTATCGTGAAAATGTAGTCGCAACGGAATGTCAGGGCAGAGCTGCTTGATCGCATCGACCCGTTCAGCAACATCAGCCGGTGTTGCCACGCCGATGGTATCTGCAATGCCTATTTCAAATGGCTTTGCTTCAGCGCATCGACTTACTGTGTCAAGCAGTCGGCTAAGCGGAACTTCACCATCGAAAGGGCAACCGAACGCTGTTGTGATAGAGACGCCTGTTTTTAAATCTGCCGAAGCATTAGACATAATTTCTGTGAAGTTACGAATAGTGCCGTCTGTATCTGTGCCTTGATTACGTTTGCCAAAAGTATCGCTGGCGGTGACCACAATATTGGCTTCGTGGAGGCCTGCAGCAACCACTCGCTCATACCCTCGTTTGTTTAATGCCAGACCGATATAGCTAGTATTATTGTCTTTTGGCAGACGCGCCGAGAGTTCATCAGCGTCTGCCATCTGTGGAACCAGTTTAGGATTAACAAAGCTGGTTACTTCAATGCGGGGCGCACCGGCAGCGACGGCCAGCCGAATTAACTCGAGCTTGGCATCGGTGGATAGAATTTTCTTTTCGTTTTGAATGCCGTCTCTTGGTGAGACTTCAACAATTTCGATTTTTGAATTCATGTTTTTTTTAAGGTGCGTGTTTGAATGATTAGCGGCTGCTGGCGAATTATAGCAGTTTAGTGGATGGTGCTCTCTCGCTTGCGGAAGGGATGGGATCACGTCGGAGCGAGGGGGAGGGAATGGTCGCTCAAAATTCCGTTAGAAAATTCTGACCTGTCTTCTCCTCTTGCGGGGCAAACCTGGATTGATTCTCCCGCATAGACTGTCTTTTCGAAGTCAGTTGTTAAATGACACGCGCCTCAGGATGGCCATTTCCACAATGGTTCATCAAACATACCTTGCTCTGCTACTTCAGTTTGGCCAAGGGTCTTCTCAAGTCTTATTGAATGACAGTTTGTATCTTCCTCCAGTGCTGCAATCAATCGGGATGCATGAGAGACAACACAAACCTGTGTCTGTTTGGAGACTTCAAGTATTAGTCGTCCCAGTGAAGGCAGAAGATCAGGATGCAAGCTCGTTTCCGGTTCATTTAGCACGATTAGCGGCGGTGGGCGTGGTGTTAGCAACGCAGCTACCAGTAGTAAGTATCTTAACGTCCCGTCGGATAGCTCTGCTCCTGATAGTGGCCGCAACAACCCCGGCTGAGTGAACCGGAGTGCAAACAAGCCACTATCTGACTTTTTAACTTCGACCGTCGCACCGGGAAATGCATCATCGATAGCATTGTCGAATTGTTCTACTTCCCCCATTTCCCGAATAGTTTGAATGGCAGCCGCTACATCACGTCCGTCATGGTGCAGGACCGGTGTACGCGTACCAAGCTGCGGTTGTCGTGATGGTGCTTCGCGGTCGGTTCTGAAATGATCATAGAAACGCCATCCGGCAATCATTTCTCTAAGGTGATAGATCTCCGGTGTTGTTGTCAGGTCACTGCCGTGATCAAACAGGCTTTCGCCACGACTGAGGTGCTGATTGATTACCTGCCATTTTCTATCGCGACGAATTTTTAAAACGGATCCATCACGTTCGGTGAGTGAACTGGCTGGTCGGTAGCTTGCACCTCCCCAGATGCATTCACGTTTGATTTCCGGGTCCAGCGTAAACGCACTGACCGGCGGCTGCGGTGGCGGTGGTCTGGAAGGTGGCGGTGGCAGACCAAGGGCGACTGAGTAACCGAACTCTTCTGTGGCGAATCCCAGTTGCAGGCGTACGCGTGCCTGGCGTGGGCCACCTTGCACTGGCACATCGCCCTGACGCATGGCACGCGAAATTTTTTCCGGGCCTGCCCAAAATGTTGACTGTAAACCTCCTTCTGCAGCTATAGAGTTAACAACGCCGCCACGTGCAGTCTCTGCAAGTAATCTCAGTGCGCGATACAGGTTTGACTTGCCACAACCGTTGGCTCCAGTCACCACATTGAGAGAACCAAGCGGGGTGACAAGGTTCTGTATCGAGCGATAGTTATGTATAGCGAGTATGTTAAGCACAGTGCATTGTAGGGCTGCAATAGCGTGCGTTCAAACGCAGTTTTATGCTGGTGCGTGCGCCTTGGGCATGTGCAAACCTCAGTGCTTCTGTTCGGGAAGCATTAAATCCTCAAGAAAAAAAGCGGATAGCTCTGCTCGCCCGCTGAGGGATGATTTTTTATAGATGTGGGTTGCTTGTTGTCGAACTGTTCGCTCCGAGACGCTGCGTGCTCTGGCGATTTCTTTTAGGCTGAATCCTTTGAGTAGCAGTAACGCGACTTGTTTTTCTGCGCCGCTCAGCGCCCACTGATCTAACTGCTGATCAATCGATTCACTTAAGCCTTTAAGATAAGTACCGGCACGACCTTTCCATAACTCCAGATCAGTGCGTTGGACAGACACCACTTGTTCCAGCGAGCGGTTTTTTTTCATCAAGGCAAGTGGCGTGTAGCGCCAGATGTAGAGTAACAGTAGTACCGGTAAAAACATATCGCTGACGTCGGCAAACAGCACATCACCGGCCGCACCTTCGCTGCGATCTTCAAAGAAATCGTAAGTTGCGAAAATAATCAGCATACCGAGCACAACCGTGATGACGAGACGCTCGTTATCCAGCAAGACACGCCAGCGCGGACGTAAGTCATCGGACTGAGGAAAACCGGTAGGTGTTTGATTCTGCTGTGTTTCAGTCATTTGACGGATTCCCGATTTTAATTTGCTGTGGCTATCTGAAGCCCCTTTCAAGGAGCTTTACAATGTCTACACTAACTCGAGCAGCAAGCGTCATTTTACTGGTTTATAGCTGCGCAACCAGTGCTGAAGAACACGTTGAGGCAGGCTGGTCTTATGAACTTCAGGTCGGTGTTGAAGTTGAGCCTGTCTATACCGGCTCTGATGTCTATACACCTGAACCCGAACTAAATTTCGAGGCCAGTTATCAGTCACGCAGTGGCCATCGCTACTTCTTTTCACTAGGTGAGATCGGTGCCGACTGGGCCATTGGAGCCAACACGCAGCTGCGCACCAATCTGGAATATGAATTTGGCCGCGACAACGCTGATGATCCGGTGCTTGCCGGATTTCCGGAAGTTGAGGACACGGTAGAGGTGCAAGCTCTGTTGTTTTGGCGTGTCGGGCAGATTGTGCTAGGTAGCGGTATTCAGATTGATGTACTTGATCGTGGTAAAGGGCTGGTTGGGTTCGTGGGTGCTGGCTACCAGAAATTTTTAACGCCAAAGCTTTCACTGCAGACGGAAGTAGATCTAAGCTTTGCCGATGCGGAGCACCTGTTTACTGAAGTGGGGATAGGTGAGTCAACTGCTGCCGCAACGGGTTACAGCGTTTATAAACCGAAATCGGGTTACAAAGGGCTGTCTACACAGCTTGGACTTGATTATGCGTTGAGCCCGGAGTGGTCGTTGCAGGGAGCGGTCACGTTTGAGTTCTACGGATCCAATATGAGTGATAGTCCGTTAATTGCCGAGGAAGGTTCCGAAACAACCTACGAAGCTTCCATTGGAGTGGTACGGGCGTTTTAGGCTCAGGAATTGTTCAACCTGAAAACCTCCGGTACCACAGAACTCTTGTAAGCGAATAGCCAAAGCAGTACGCTCAAGACTTACTCAAAAGAGTGTTCTCTAATGCGTGAAGAAGACGTGGTCGCCACGGAATTAATGGGAGATGTCTGGCCTGCGACCCAGCCGGGTGAAGATCCGGTTTTGTACGGTCACGTTGAATTGACACCACGCGGTGCGTTTGAAGCCCGCAGCGTACAGACGTTTACGCTGACTTATACCGTTGGCCGTTACGGCATTGATGACACAGGCAGCATACGGGTGGTTTTTCGATATATGGGTGATTGGGGTGAGCTGCAAACTTCAGACCCCGGGGATTATAATTTTGTTACCGCAAGCGCGAGTAATGGCTCAAGGATATCACTGCAGTATGCAAGAACTGGTCATCAGCGACCCTGGTTCAGATGTTTAACAGCTCGCTTGCACGGAGGTTACCTGCGAGAAGGCGATACCATTACTGTTGTTTTTGGTGATTCATCGCAAGGTTCACCTGGAATGAAAATGCAGTCGTTCTGCGAGGCGGGTTTTGAATTCAAAGTGCTGGCAGATGTTTGTGCGGTCGGCCACTACATTCCGCTACCAGAGACGCCATATATATCGATCGTACCCGGGCCACCTGCAGTGTGGAAAGCGGTTCTGCCAACCGCCCGAAAGCCCGGAGAGAAATTTCACCTGGGTATTAAAGCTGAAGATTACTGGGGAAATCCAACACCGCTGGCGGAAGGTATCTTTACACTTGAGAGTACTGTGCCTGTTGCAGGCCTGCCGGCGGAGGTTCATTACAAGCAGGGGGAAAAGTCACTCCTGTTTGAAGGTCTGTCTGTGGAGAGTCCTGGCATTGTTGGTATCAAGGTTATTGATGATTCGGGCAGCTGTGTGGCGCAAGCAGGCCCGTTGCACATACGTGAAGGTTTATCGGGTTACTGGGGTGATCTGCATGGTCAAAGCGGTGAGTCAATCGGCATCACTACGTCAAGAAGCTATTTTGATTTCGCACGTAATAAATCCTTCCTTGATGTGACCGGTCATCAGGCCAATGACTTTCAAATCAATAACGCATTCTGGAAGTACGTAAATGAATTAACGGCGGAGTATCATGAAGATGGTCGCTTTGTGGTGTTTCCGGGCTATGAATGGTCCGGTAATACGGCGGTAGGCGGTGATAGAAATGTTTACTTCCGGGAAGAGGGCAGACAGATACGTCGCTCGTCACATGCGCTGATCACAGACCGGTCAGACATCAATACAGATGCACCGAACGCAACGGCTCTTTTTGAAGCACTGCAGGATGAAGACTGCGTGGTCTATGCGCATGTAGGTGGACGTTACGCAGATATTGCACAGGCTCATGACGGCCGGCTTGAAACTGCGATGGAAATTCATTCTGCCTGGGGTACGTTTGAATGGCTGCTGACAGACGGGTTTAAGCTTGGACATCGTTGCGGTGTAGTGTGTAACAGTGATGGTCACAAGGGTCGGCCGGGTGCGAGCTATCCGGGGGTTGCAACCTTTGGTGCCTATGGTGGCTTAACCTGCTTTTTGACTGACGACTTCTCCCGTGATGGTTTGTTTGAATGTATGCGTCGCAGACACCACTACGGTACAACCGGGTGTCGTATGCATATGCAGGTGGATGCGGTTTTTAGCCAACAGAGTACCCTTTATAAGAGAGATCCGAATTGCTATCAAAATCCTGAGTCAGAGACAATCACTACCGCAATGATGGGCGATATCGTGCAGTCATCCGTTGATAGCGTCACGTTAAAAGTACATGTTCATGCGCATTCACCGATTGAAAAAATAGAAGTACGTAATGGCGAAAATGTTGTCCAGACACTGAGACCCTACAAAGAAGCAACTGAGCAGTCCAGTGCCCGTGTCAGAGTGCTCTGGAGCGGGGCCGAGTATCGCGGCCGTGGCAGGCAAACCAATTGGACGGGCCGTGCACGATTTTCCAATTGCAGAATAACCCGGATGATGAAAATCAATGCCTGGAATCATGAACGCAAGCTCGAGCAGAGTGGAAGCGACACGATTGAATGGGACGCGATGACTACCGGCAACTATGGTGGTTTTGATGTCTGGCTTGATGTGGAAAATAAGCAGGCAACCGTTGATCTTGGTTGCAATCACGGCGCATTGAATGCAGAGATTAATTCACTTGACTACACCGGTGTGCAGCTTGATGCAGGCGGACTAGAAAGACAGATAAATATCTATCGTCTGCCAGAGACGCTATCGCAAACAGAAATGAAGCAAAGTATCGAGGTGCCTTTGCATAAAGACGGTGATAATCCATTGTGGATTGGCGTATATACCGAAGACGGTTTCCAGGCTTGGAGCAGTCCGATTTTTATTTTTGAGTAGGGCAGTGGCCTTCACTGAGTAAATGCTGCGCTTAGGCGCATGTGTGTGCTTTGCATTATGTGTGGTTTTAAAAATAATCGAGTAGAACGATGATTACAGAGCGTTTCTTTAGAACAGAGAGTGTTGAGTTTGAACTGAAAGTGTCGGTAGATCAGGCCATTAACAATCTTGTAGAGCATGTTACTGCACCCGGTAAAACTCCGTTTGGCACAGGTGACGCCATGATTGGCAGCGTCACGAAAAACGCTACCCACATTCACCGTTCAGTACCCGGAAGCAGAAACTCATTCAGGCCGACTTTCTACGGCAATTTTTCTGATAGCGGTCAGCAATCAAAGCTCACCGGTAAAATTACTTTAAACCGGATAATTCAGAAATTTATTGTTCTATGGTGCTTCGTTGTTGCGCTGATGGCGATCTGGACATTGATAACGATTCTCAGTAACCCCGCAGCGTCGTGGGGTTCTTTGCTTTATATCGTTTTTATGCTGGTCGCCTGCATTGTGTTCTTTCGCCTGATGATCAATAAAACCAGTTCGGATGTTGACTGGTTAAAGCAGGAAATTACACGTTCAGCTAATGGTAGTTGAAAACCATACGCTTATGGCTGCAGCCTTTGTAGATCCGTGAGAGGCTAGAGCTGGAGCGAACCTCACCGAGCGATAAAGCCCTCCCCCGAGCTTAGACTCGGACCCTCCCATAGAGGCTGTCGCTAAAGCTAAAGCGAATCTCGCCTGTAAGCCACCCTCCCTTTGGGAGGGTGTCGCCAAAGGTCTGAATTTTTGCGATTATTGCTGGAGGCAATAAAGAGCAATTCAGATGGGGATAAAACGTCGAGTTGTTAAAGCAGACACGAGCGGTCAGTTGCAATTGCCCATTGAGGGTGAAGACG
>CALLBO010000019.1 GCA_937998875.1 uncultured Granulosicoccaceae bacterium | reverse complement strand
GAGCTTTATCAGACGCTTGTTAAGCTATTTTGTGATTATAAGGCTCAGATTCCCGTGCTCAATGAGAGCTGTGGTGAGCGGCTAATAGCTTTGGGTAATTAGGGTTTTTACGACACCCTCCCAAAGGGAGGGTGGCTTTACAGGTTCCCACTATGCGGCAAGAAAGAATGCAGTTGTTGACAGAAGAGCGGGTTAACGCTGAGGCCGGTCGTCGCACGAGTTGCTACAGAACAGTCATTAGCACCGATTGCCACCCTCCCGCTTGCGGGAGGGTCGGCGTCTAAGCGCCGGGGAGGGATCTTCGCGCGGCTTGCAGACGATAAAATGCAACCTAAAAAGCGTGTTACTGTACTTTGGCGACACCCTCCTGAAGACACACACATTTGGTTTGTGCCATGAATCTGTGGTGAGCCGCCTTGTATCACTCATGGCCGGACGTGTATGCTCGGTTTTTACAAGTAAAAGGCGATAAGCGTGTCTGATTCAAGGCAGCCTCTGAGGCTGGATATCGTTTCTGATGTCGTCTGTCCATGGTGCATTGTCGGTTTTCTGCAATTACAGGAAGCGTTGCGTGAAACCGGGGTTGCTTCAACTATTCACTGGCAGCCGTTTGAACTTAATCCAGCATTGCCTGTTGAAGGTGAGAATCTTGATGCGCATCTACAGAAAAAATATGGTTCTACCGATGAGCAGCGGGCCAGGATAAGAGATCAGTTGATATCGCTTGGCCAGCAGTTTGGTTTTATGTTCCGGTTTGACGATGACATGCGTATGGTCAATACCTTCAGTGCGCATCAGTTGCTGCACTGGGCGGCCATTTGCGGTCGACAGCACGAATTGAAAATCACTTTATTCCACTGTTACTTTTCCCGTGGTCGTGATGTCAGTGATCATGATGTACTCGCTAATGCTGCGGTTGAAGCGGGTCTTGATTTTGAAGAGGCGTCAGCGGTTCTTGCAGATCAAAGGTATGCTGAGGCGGTCAGGGGTGCGCAGCGGGTATCTATTTCCGGTGGTATTCAAGGCGTGCCCGCGGTGATCATTGATCAGCGGGAGCTTGTTGTTGGCGCGCAAGGGGTAGATCAGTACAAAAACCTGCTGCTAACCGCGATGGCATGATCAATAAAGTTGCTGTCACCGAATGAATGATCATTCAGAATTTCCAATGCATAGCATTGCAACGATTCGGTCGTGCTATCCGCAGCGGTTTGGTATTCCGAGGCAGGCAGGTCTGGTTAAGTCTGCCGAAGCTGCCATTGTATTTGACGCAACGCCTGATAATGAGCTTGCTGTCAGAGATATCCAGTCGTTCAGTCATTTGTGGATTGTTTTCGTTTTTCATAAACAAAACTATCGTGGCTTTAAGCCATTGGTTCAACCACCGAGGCTGGGCGGTAAAAAAAGCAAGGGCGTGTTCGCCACGCGCAGTCCAAACAGACCAAACCCGATTGGTTTGAGTGCTGTATTGCTTGAGCGCGTGGAGGTTACTCGAACCGAGATACTGCTGCACATAAGAGCCGGTGACTTTCTTGATGGCACGCCTGTACTCGACATAAAGCCCTACATTCCTTTTGCCGACTCTATTCTGGAGGCGACCAGCGAGTGGGCCGATTCAGCCGAAGCGACTCTGCCGGTTGAATGGAGTGGGACCGCACTTGACGAGCTTGCGCTAGCAGTTGCCGATGCTGCAAGCGCCCGTCAGCTTCAGCAGTTAGTTGAGGAAACCATAGGGCTCGATCCCCGGCCTGCCCATGAACGGGGTAAGGACGGCAGAGACGGGCAAACCTGGGGTATGCGGTTTCAACATACTGATGTGAAGTGGCAGGTGGTTGATGGAGTAGCACTGATTGTTGCCGTGATGGTGGTATAGTCAGCAGCGGAATTACAACTCACTTTATTCACCAGGCCAACAAGAACACTCCATGTTTGAAGAAAAACTGCTGCAGGAAATCCGTGATCGTTTCCATCATGTTGACAGCTGCCCGTATCAGGGTCCAAGAGCTTTTTTTGAAAATGCCGGTGGTTCACTGACGCTTAAATCGGTGGTGGAAGTTAACGCCCAATTGAGCTCTATCCCTGACAACCAGGGTCGTGATAATCCGGCGTCTCATGAGTTAGTGCGGCTTATTGAACAGGCCAGAAAAGATGCAATGACACTGCTCGGTGCTTCTGACGGGCAGATTATTGTTGGTGAAAGCGGTACCGAGTTATTGTTTCGCCTGGTGCGCACAGCGATGGTCGCGAGTCCTGCAGGTGGTGTTGTGCTTAGTTCTACGCTTGAGCACCCTGCTACCCGCAGTGCAGCGCGGCAGTGGGCTGAGAAAACCGACCGCACCCATGTGTTAATTCCGCACCACAATGAAACTGCGTCTATCAACAGCGATGACTACAAAAAACATATCACACCCGATACACGTGTCGCGACGATAATACAAACCAGCCCGGTGACCGGGATGGGGGTGGATATTGCCGCGGTGAGCACGGAGATAAGATCTGTCTCTCCGGATTGTTTTATCATTGTTGATGGCATTCAGCATGCAGCACACGGCGGTATCGATGTGGACTCCTACAACATTGATGCATTTACCGTCTCTGCCTACAAGGTCTTTTCAAGACATAACTATGGCGTTGCCTGGTTGTCGCCCAGAATGGCCGCACTGGAGCATGAAAAGCTCGACGGTAGTGCCGAGTTGCAGTGGGAGCTTGGTACTCGCGATACGTCAGCCTATGCAACTTTTTCAGAAGTGGTGAAGTATGTTGAATGGCTTGGCTCGAATTTCACTAACTCGACTGATCAACGCGAACGTATATTGGCTGCAGGCAAGGCCATGACTGATCATGAAGCGGGTCTTGTTGATGCGATGATCGACGGTATCGATGGTCAGAGAGGTTTGCGGGCCATGTCTGAAGTAACCGTGATCGGTGGTCACGATAACGATCATCGTGAAGGTCTGGTTTCAATGCTGGTGGATGGAGTGCCATCGGCGGAAGTCGTAAGTTTCCTAAATGACAGAGGTGTGAGAACCCATGTCAGAAAAAATGATTATTTCTCTGGAAACATTCTCGATCCGTTAGGGCTTGATTCGTGTATCCGGGTATCCATGTGTCACTACAATTCACCTGCCGAAGTTAAGCAGTTTCTGACAGCTATCGAGGAGTTACTGGCCGGGTAATCAATTTTTAATGGCTTAAAGCGTCCCCTCGGGAGGAGTAGGGTGGATAAGCTTGCGCATCCACCAATGTGCAGTACGTTAGAACCGAGTTACCCGATCAATTCCACACTTTAATTCGCTGTAAATGTTATAGCGTTCGTTGTGGCATTTTGGTGGATGCGCTGTCGCTTATGCCCCCCTACGACAATATGGCATCAGCACTACGTGTACTCCGATAACTATTGAAAGTAACTTACAGTAGCGTAGGGTGGATAAGCTTGCGCATCCACCAGTGTGCAGCACGTTAGAACCGAGTTACGCGATTAATCCCGCACTTTAATTCGCTGTAAATATTGTCGCGTTCGTTGTGGCATTTTGGTGGATGCGCTGTCGCTTATGCCCCCCTACGACAATATGGCATCAGCACTACGTGCACTCCGATAACTATTGAAATAACTCACAGTGCTACGTACCGCTAGCCTATTTTATCCTGAGTCTTGTTGTCGAAGTCACTCGCGTCATGACGCTCATGCAGCTGACCTGATTCAGGACCGGAGGTCTTGTTCACCATGCAACCGCGCTTCACTGCTTCACGTGACTCTATTTCTTTGGTCCAGCGCATTAGATGTGTGTACTCGTGAGTTTGTAAAAACTCAGCAGCGTCATAGACGTTGCCGAGTACTACCTGTCCGTACCACGGCCAGATTGCGATATCAGCGATCGTGTAGTCATCACCACAAATAAACCGGTTATCCGCCAGACGTTTGTCCAGCACATCCAACTGCCGCTTAGCTTCCATCGTGAAACGGTCAATGGCATATTCGAATTTTTCTGGTGCATAAACGTAGAAGTGTCCGAAGCCGCCACCGAGGTACGGTGCGCTGCCCATCTGCCAGAATAGCCAGGAGAGACACTCGGCCCGTGCAGCAGGTTCTGTTGGCAGGAACTCATTAAATTTTTCTGCCAGATACATCAGGATTGCACCCGACTCGAAAACCCGGGTCGGGGTGTCGGTGCTGTGATCCATCAGTGCCGGTATTTTTGAGTTCGGGTTAACCTCAACAAATCCGCTGCTGAACTGTTGGCCCTCGGCGATTCTGATCAGGTGGGCGTCATACTCTGCTCCGGAATGACCAAGCGCGAGTAGCTCTTCAAGCATCACTGTTACTTTTACCCCGTTAGGAGTAGCGAGTGAATAAAGCTGTAACGGGTGTTTGCCGACTGGCAGTTTTTCCTGGCTGGTGGCACCGGATATCGGTCTGTTGATACTTGCCCATTTGCCGCCACTGGTGGCGTCCCATTTCCAGACTTTGGGTGGGTTATATGTATCTTGGCTCATGTTGTCCTTTACGTTTATTGTTTTATAGGGGGTATTAAAACCGTAGCGAAGATACTACTCCTATGGAGTGCATCTTGGAACCTCGAATTGATTCAGTCATTACTTTTCGTTTCATGCCTTTTTGCGTAATCAATGGCGTCGTGATGTAACTTCAATAGATTCTTACTGGTTTCGCTTTTATGCACTTTACTTTGGCGGTACAGTGCAGGACGGCGGATTAAATATATTAGAAAAGTCGAATGCATCAATACTTGAACCGCTACGGGATATTTTATCCAGCTTGCATCTGGCTTCTTCAACGGTTGGCTCTATGCCATCAGGTATCCACCATAGAACCATATGAGAATCAATTTTTGAAAACCACTCGTGTCGACGTTTTATAAATTGAGCATGTATTGTTTTGTAGACAAATTTTTGCAGCGAGTCGACATCGCGCCAGGTACTCATGTTCACAATAAAGTCAGGACCAAAAGCATCTATTTCTGTTGCATTACCAGCTTCAGTTTGTAGCCGCCAGATAAAGCCGTCACTTCTTTCAGCCAGAGAATTTATCAGATCAAGATTATCTACAAATTCCCGTAGCTCAGGTGAGTCTAGCGGGTAGGCGGGTTTTGCAATATTTAGCTGGGCCAGAATGTACTTAGACATTAGCGTGCAATTAACCTGTGCGCAGAGACAGTATCTCTTCGACGTTTATGGTGTCAGGGTAGCGGCAAAATTCCGTATTATGCTCTTCGATTGCAAGGATACTCATGCGATCAGCGAGCTCGTTGCCTTCAACGCCAACGTGTCCGTTCACGTGCAGTACCTTCACCTGGTCTTTTATTAACAGGTATTGACCGTAGAGTTCCTTAATTAGTTCCAGGTTTTTGATTTCACCACCAGGGCGCGTCCAGCCTTTCTTCTCCCAGATTGCCGCCCATTGTGTAACGCACTGGATTGAGTATTTTGAGTCACAGAGAATTGCAACGCTGCGGTGTTTTTTTAGTTCTGACTCTGCCTGAACCAAAGCCTGGTAAAGGGCATTCAGCTCAGCCGTGTTGTTAGTGCCTTCCGGGTTGTAAAGGCCATACCAGAGCTCATCAATTTTACCATCGCGATAAATCGCCATTCCGGAGCCTGCTTCACCCGGATTGGGTTCGCAGCCGCCATCGGTATAAATCAATGTGTCAAACGTTAGAGTTTTTATCTCTTCGTCGGACCAGGTTTTCGGGGAATTGCTGTTAGCGTTCTTTTTTGACTTCGGCGCTGCAGTGCCTTTTGCTGCAGGCCCGCTTTTAAATGCGGCCTCTGCTTCTGTACGACTTTCATAAGACTTGTACTTTGCACCGGCCACCCCTTGTACCTGCTGTCTGCAGGTTTCCCAGTCGGTGAAGATCCCGGTCTGCTTGCCTTGCCAGACGACATAGAATTTGCTTTTGGCCACGAAAGGGGTCCGATATGTTAGCTATTAAACGCGATTATAAAGCCTGATGACATGATTAGGTAGGTCAACAGTTCGGTCAGGGAATTGATCGCACCGAGAATATCGCCGGTGATCCCGCCGAGCTTTTTTCTGACATACCACTGGGCCAGCCAGAGAAAGATGAGTATCCCGGGAATAACAAACAATGCACTGGTTCCAAAGCACAACACACTGCATACCAATGCAAATGCAGAACTCCAAATCACATTGCTTGTTGATACCATTGCTGCAAAGGGTTTTCCGGTGCCTTGCTCGCGTACGTAGTTGTTATATTTAATCAAAGGAACTGATGTCCAGCGCCCGAGCATATGCGCACCAATAAGCACAGCAATAGCAGCACTTGGTTGTAACAGGGAGATAGCACCGATCTTTGCAATGATGTTTAATATCAGAGCAACGCTGCCGTAGGTGCCAATACGGCTGTCGCGCATGATGACAAGTTTCTTTTCAATATCAAAAGCGCCACCGAGCCCGTCGGCTGAATCTGCCAATCCGTCTTCATGGAAAGCGCCGGTCACAAGTACTGAGGCGCATACTGCGAACACGGCACCCATAAGTGGCGACCAAAGATTAAAGCCAATCCACCACGCAATAGCGGCAATGCTGCCAACGACAACTCCAACCAATGCAAACCACGGGGTGCTGTGTGCTAGCTCTGATTCAGACCATTGTGTTTTGACAGGTACTGGCAATCGAGTCAGAAACATTTGTGCAACAAAGTATCGATTGCATGCCTGTTTGAGCTGAGTTGCGATATTCATCCTTGCTGGTACGGCTTTGTGGTTGAAAAAGAGCTATAAAGCACTGTCTACACCAGCGCCTTCAAATGTAGCCATCTCGTTAAGCATTGCTACGGCGCTTCGAACTAAAGGTATCGCGAGAATAGCGCCTGATCCCTCGCCAAGTCGCAAGCCAAGATTCAATAGCGGTTCGGCGTGAAGATATTTAAGTGCTGCCACGTGTCCGGGTTCTGCTGACTGGTGTGCGAAGAGTAAGTTTTCTCTGGCCGCGGGATTCATGCCGACAGCACAAAGGGCTGCGGCAGTAACTATATAACCATCAACGATAACAGTAATTTTATGGTTACCGGCTTCAAGCATCGCACCACACAAGGCAGCTAATTCCAGTCCGCCCATGTTTTGCAGAACAGATTCAGGATCACGTGAAGAATGTAAATCGAGTATGCGGTCGACAACAGATACTTTGTGATCAATGCCTTGTTGATCCAGTCCAGTGCCTGGGCCGACACTGTCAATTGAAGAAATATTGCAAAGTGCAGACACAATGGCAGCTGCCGATGTTGTATTGCCAATTCCCATCTCTCCCAGTGCGATTAGCTGTATATTATTTTTGGCAGCGCGGCAAACGGCATTTTTTCCAGCAGCCATTGCCTGTTTCAACTGTGTGCTGGTCATGGCGGGCTGCCTTGTCATATTGGCTGTACCGTCGCTGACTTTGTTATGCACGATGCTATCTACTGCGTCACCTATGACACCGACGTTTATCACTTCCAGTTCTGTTTCATTAGCCCGACAGAAAACATTTGCAGCAGAGCCACCAGATGCGAAGTTTAATAGCATCTGTCGCGTGACTGATTGCGGATAGGCGCTGACAGATTCTTCCATCACGCCGTGATCAGCTGCAAATAGAATTGTCCGCGCAGAGTTTACGTCTGGTGTCAGCGAATTCTGAATAGCACTAACTTGCATGGCTATTCGTTCGACTGCTCCGAGAGAGCCGGGAGGCTTGGTTTTTTGGTCAAGCACTGCAGCGGCAATTTGCATGTCTTTTGTAAACGCATTGCTGAACAGCATTGATGATGAACTGGAACCGTGCATTGATTATGGCTCTTGCAGAAATAGCGCGAATGCTAGCGCATGTACCTGCAAGATGTAATTCACTTTTGTTATTGATAATTTAGTTAGATTTAGGGCCATCGGAGTGTTGTTGAATATTACAGCCGTCTGGAGGCCGCAATTTGTGACAGGTACGGGTGGATTATCAGTTGCCACTGGCTGTCGTTTCAGTCATCATTCGCTCTTCGGTCCTTAACAGGGCGGCCATGATGTTTTGGCCGTGGGGAACCGGGTGCTGCCAAGAAGATATTTAGCAAAATCCCGGACTGCCCTCGCAACTGTGAACGGAGAGCACTATTTCAACGGGTGTAGTGAGTCACCCAGCCACTGGCATATGTCGCCGGGAAGGCAGAAATAGCAGCGTTGACCCGTGAGTCAGGATATCCGCCGATAAATGACATTCTGTCTGCCTGAGCGAGGTGCTTCGGCGGGAACAATCGTTCCTCATCTGTTTTGCACCTGCTCAAAAAGACGTTGCCGAGCGGGCGAGCTTTGAGACAATTCAGTCCAGACTATTGTGCAGTGACCAGGCGCGTAGCAGCGTTTGCTGCACTATTGTGTCTGTCAGTTACAAAAGCCACCTACGCGCAGCTTGGTCCGATCATCATCACCGATGATGACAACGAAGAGCCCGGTCCCGTCACTAGTAATAGTGTTCCTTTTGAAATCGGTGACACCGCAGCAGGCGAGTTCACCGGATTTCGCGAAGTCATTGAAAAACAGGAACTTCAACAAGCCGGTAGTTCGCTTGCTGAGGTAGTTGCAACTGAAAGTGGTGTGCAGTTTAGAGAGAGTGGCGGGCTCGGTTCGCACAGCAGTATTTCTCTGCGCGGTTCGAGTGCCGAGCAGGTCAATGTTTATCTCGATGGCATTTTGCTAAATGAAGCCTCAGGTGGTGGTGTTAATTTCAGCGACATCGAGTTAATGCAAGCCGAGAAAGTTGAGGTTTATAAAGGCACCGTGCCGGTACAACTCGGCAACACAGCAATTGGTGGTGCCGTAAATATAGTCTCGGCACGAGCGACCAGTGCACCGGTATCCAGTTTTCTGGCAGGTATAGGTTCTTTTGGCTCGTCGCGTTTTTCTGCCGCGTACCAGGGCCCGGTTAACCTGCTTGATGATCAAACGTTTGTCGCTTCAATTTCGTTCAGACAAAGTGCCAATGATTTTCCTTTCCTGAATGACAACGGGACCATTTTTAATACCGCTGACGATAGCAGAGAGCGTCGAAATAACGGCCAGACGCGCAGCTTGTCAGGCTTTGTAAAAACCGGACACAGGTTGTGGGGTAATGTAAAGCTTGAGCATGCGCTGCAGTTCTATGATCGTGCACAGGGTGTTGCTAACTGGCGCAATACAGAGCTTGGGGTGGCACAACTCGATAGCAACAACGCGCAATGGCGATCAACATTGCGACACACGGCGGCAAAGGGATACTGGTCGTCACTGTGGGAATTGAACGGGTCTATAAAAAACGAACTCTTCGATGACAGGAATGCGAGTATTGGTATATCGAGTCAGATGATTGAGTCAGATACCTCGGTATTTGGTGCGCGTGGATATTGGGAAAAGATCAATAGCGAAAACAGTCTGTCATTCAGCCTGAAGCTACGAGGTGAAAGCTTTAGCGCCTTTAATCAATTGCGCCAGGTGAATGCAACTAACGCACGTCGGATGAGGAGTGATTTCAGTGTTCAGGGTAATCGCTACTACAACAACGGGGCGACACTGGTATCTGCCAGTGCGGTTGGATTTGTTGTGGATGATGACTATGACATTGAAAACTTCGAACAGGCGCGAGCTGATTTTACGACGTCGGCCGTTGTACCGCAATTGGGCTTTAGCCATACTTTAAATGATCGCATGGTGATGCTGGGAAATGTTTCCCTGCAGAAACGGGTGCCATCGTTTTTTGAGTTGTTTGGTAGCCAGGGGTTGTTTGTTGGCAACTCATCGCTTGAGACAGAATCGGCCGCAAATCTGGATATTGGTCTGAAATGGAATTCAGACCCGTCTCAATCCGTTGATCGGCAATTTAGCATTAGTTACTTTCACAACAAAAGAGACGACCTCATTGTACGCACCTATAACGCTCAGGGGGTAGGAACCTCTCAGAACCTCTCACGTGCAACTGCGCGTGGCGTAGAGTTGGCGGGTGGCGCTCGCTGGAATACAGGCTTCCACCTGGATGCTGCCATCACAATTCAAGATACAGAAAACCGCTCAAACCTACGCGGAGAAACCGGTAAGCAATTGCCCGGTGAGGCAGCGGTTGACGGTGTTGTGACCGCCGGATGGAAAAACAATCGCTGGAAAGTTGAATACGAATTCAAAGTAAATTCAGATCGGTACTACGACACCGGTAATTTTCTTACTGCTGCCAACCAGCGTGTTCACGGCATGAATGTCAGCCGTTACTGGAAAGACTGGCGCGTTGATTTTGAATTGAACAATCTGACCAATCAGAACTATGAAGATTTCAACGGCTATCCGAGACCGGGAAGAGCCGGTTTCATTAGTCTTTTTTACCAACCGAAAGCTTTGCAGTAAATCGTTAGTGTCTTATTTAAACAACAGGAATCTTAAAGTGAAACTAAATCGAACAATTCTTTTTGCCTCGTTATTCGCGATGACGCTCGCGCTGTCTGCCTGTGGCAGTGATGATGACGCCCCTACCGTTGACGATGCGGACACCGGTAGCATGGATAGTGGCGCTGACACCGACGGTGGCACTGACGGTGACACGGATGGTGGTACTGACGGTGACGCGGATGGTGGTACTGACGGTGATGCAGATGGTGATGCAGATGGTGGTACCGATACTGATGGCGACTCAAGTATCTCCGCATCAGCCAGAGCCGTAATCGCTTCAATTGATACAGGTTTTACCAGTTCAGTGGTTGACCTTGTCGGAGTAGAAGACCCGTTTAGCGTGGATGGCAGTTTGAACCCCGGTGTCTCAGACACCATTGTGCGTGCATTCGGTGACAAGTACTTTGTAATTCGTCGATTTATGTCTGACAGTATTGCCGCCTACTCAATAGATGACACGTCTACACCGTTGTATGAAGTTTCTACCAATTCCGATTCAGAAGAAGTATCCAGTAACCCGCACGATCTTGTTTTCTTAAGCGAGGAAAAAGCCTATCTCCTGCGTTATGGCAGTCCAATTGTCTGGATCGTTAATCCTTCAGTGACTGACCCGGCTGATTTTAAAATCGGTGAGATTGATTTGAGTGCTTACGATGCCGATGGTGTGCCTGAGGCAACTCGCGGCGCGATCGTAAACGATAAACTGTATATAGTTATGCAGCGCCTTGAGGCTTTCGCCCCGACTCAGCCTGGCTTTGTCGCGGTGATTGATACTGCTACTGACACAGAGATCGACACAGGTACCAATGACGATTTGCCGGGTATAGAGTTGCCGGCATTCAATCCGTCAGATATTTCAGTTGATGCAGCAAGCGATACCTTGTTAATCTCAGCGCAGGGTGACTTTGGCGCATTTGACGGTTCACGTCCACCTGCGCTGACAGGAGGATTGGTAACTGTCGATACTACTGATTTCTCTGCATCACAACTTATTGATGACAATGACGGCACGGGTCGCATGAATGGTGTTGAAATTGCCAGCGCTTCAGTCGGTTATCTTGTTACGTCATCAAGCTTTGGGGTCTCCTCACTTGAGCAGTTTAATCCTGTGACAGGTAGAATCGATGCACTCGGTGTTGCAGGCTTAAGTGACGTTGATGTGCGTGATATAGCTGTGGGTCCAGCCGGTAATCTTTGGGTTGCAGTGGGAGATCCGGTTTCACCGAGAGTGGTTGTTCTCAATCCAGCTGACAACTCAGTGGTAACAGACAGCATTGCAACAACACTGAATCCTGCCAGTATTGCATTTACCCAGTAGTAACCGGGGCAGCTACGCTGTTAGCGTAGCTGCCTTTACTAATTGACCATTAATTACTCACTATGGCCTATCGAGCTCTGATTTTCGCTGCGGTTTTGGTTGTGGTCATGCCAATGCGAATCCAGGCTAATGAAAAGATCGGTGTGGCATCGATCAATCTATGCGCAGATCAGCTGGTGTTGTTATTAGCAGACAGTGATCAGATTCGGTCGCTATCCAATCTATCGCACGAAGAGGCTGGTTCATATTATTTTGAAACAGCGCGCAAGTATCCCGTCAATGAGGGTCATGCGGAACAGATTTTCAACTTGCAACCGGATATTGTCATCGTCGGGCAGTATTCCAAACAGCATACTGTGGCGATGTTGCAGGAGGTGAATCTGCAAATTGAAACTCTGCCGATTGCGAATAATATAGAAACAGTATTTCAGAATATTTTAAATGTCGCTCAATGGGTCGGGCATCCACAGCGTGGTATCGACCTGGTAGATCAGCTTCGTGAGAGACTCTCGGTGATTGAGGCACCAGAGGGATCCAAACCAATAGCTGCAGTTTTTGACCCCAATGGATATACCAGTGGTAAATTATCGCTGCGTGGCGAAATGATGGAAACTGCCGGCTTTCAAAATGCGGCCTCGCTGGCCGGTATTGAAAGTTATGGAAAGTTATCACTGGAGGCTATCATTGCATTGCAGCCAGATGCCCTGGTAGAGTCGCCATATAGCCCGGGTACTTGGTCCAGAGCACAGGCAATGAGCCAGCATCCGGCATTACTTAATGCCGGTGTTAATCCGCATATTATTCATGTTCCCAGTAGAATGACTGTATGCGGTGGCCCGTGGACGATTGATGTGATTGAACAGTTACAGTCAGAAAGACAAAAACTAATGTCCGGCTCCTGAAAGACTGACGTGGACAATACTGGCATTTATACAGTCTCCCAAAAGCAGCTTTACCTGGTGTTGAGCATTGCAACTGTGATTCTGTTTATCGCCTCTGTTGCGATTGGTCGTGATGCTCTGCCGGTTGTGACAGCAGTAAAGGACTTACTGAGTGGCACCGACTCTGTATACGCGGTTATTCTTAGTCAGATCAGACTGCCGCGCGCGTTAATTGCATTGTTTGCAGGTGCCACGCTTGGTTTATGCGGTGCTGCCATGCAGGGATTATTGCGTAATCCATTAGCAAGTCCGGGTCTCGTTGGTAGTGCAAGTGGTGCGGCGCTGTTTGCGGTGACAGTGCTGTATTTCGGTAATAGTTTGATATCGCCCTATGTGTTGCCGATAGCGGGAATGACCGGCGCGTTGCTCGCGACTGTGCTGGTGTATGTGCTGGCTGGCAGAGACGCTTCTATTACCACGTTAATACTTGCAGGTGTCGCAATCAATGCGCTGGCCACTGCCGGTATGTCGTTGTTGCTTAACCTCGCGCCAAGTCCGTTTGCAGTCAGAGAGCTGGTGCTATGGACACTCGGTGATATTACAGATCGCAGTATGCGGGATTTCTGGCTGATGATACCAACCACGTTAATCGGTTGGCTAATGTTGGCAGGCGTCGGTGGTCAACTTGATGCACTCACACTGGGTGAACGTACTGCACAGAGTATGGGGATTAATCCGGGTCAACTGAGATGGCGTGTGTTTATTGCAGTTTCACTGGCAGTCGGCGCCGCAGTGGCAACTGTCGGTATGATTGGATTTATCGGGCTGGTGATACCGCACTTACTCAGGCCGTTTGTATCCCATGAACCCGGGAGATTATTGCCGGTGTCGGCTCTCGGTGGCGCTTGTATGCTGCTGGCTGCTGATATTGGAGTAAGACTAATTCCCACAGACACGCCTTTGCGTGTGGGTGTGTTAACAGCGATTGTTGGCGCGCCGTTCTTTTTGCACCTGATTGTAAGAAGCAGAAGAGAGTATCTGTGACCGTGCTATTGCAATCATCTGGTGTGACTTACGTTCGATCAAACCGGGCGCTGGTTAACGAAGTCTCTTTATCGCTTTGCGCAGGTGAACTGGTTGGTCTGGTTGGGCCTAATGGCGCAGGTAAGTCGACACTGCTAAATTTGCTGGCTGGACTCGATGACTGTAACGCCGGTAGTGTCGCTCTCGATCAGCGTGATATAAAAAAAATCCCGATAGCGCAGAGAAGCCGCTTGCTTGCCTGGGTTGCACAGAGTGGTCCTGTAAACTGGCCGTTGACCGTCGAGCGGGTGGTTTCATTAGGCAGACGTCCGCACTTAAGCGCATGGCAAAGATTGTCTGCAGAAGATCAATTGGCGATCGACAATGCGATTGCATTAACTGACTGTGAAAACCTGCGTCATCAGGATGCAACTACTTTGTCTGGTGGTGAGCGCACCCGTATGTTGCTTGCGCGAGCGATTGCCTCTGATCCAAAGGTATTATTGGCGGATGAACCGATCGCAGCACTTGATCTTAAACATCAGTTGCAAACGATGCACTTGCTGCGAAACTTTGCATCTAATGAAAAAGGTTGTCTCGTGGTGTTGCATGATTTATCGCTTGCCTCCAGGTTTTGTGATCGACTGTACCTGATGGATGAAGGAAAGATTGTCTCAGAAGGCATTCCTGCAGCTGTGCTGAGTCAGGATAATCTAAGAAAAGTATATGGTGTAGAAGTAGCAACAGGAGGAGACGAAATACCCTACATCGTCCCGGTTCGTGAGCTTTGAACCATTGAAAACGCTGGTGCTTGGTGGTATCAAATCCGGGAAAAGCCGTTTTGCCGAATCTCTTGCTACTGAAACGGGAAGGTCTGTTGTGTACATTGCAACCGCATCAGCAGATGATAATGAGATGCGACAGCGTATCGAGCATCATAAAAAATTGCGCCCTTCACAGTGGCACGTCATTGAAGAACCAATTGAACTGGGTCGCATGATCAAAATGCATTCATCCAAACAGTGCTGCTTGCTGATAGATTGTCTGACCCTTTGGCTGACTAACTTGTTATTGCATGAGAATAAAAGCACTTTGCTTCAACAAAAAGCCGAATTGATAAATTCTGTATCCAGGGCGCCGGGGCCGATTATATTCGTGAGCAATGAAACAAGTCTGGGGATCGTGCCGATGGGGGAATTGACAAGGCAATTTTGTGATGAAGCGGGATTGCTGCATCAGGAGCTTGCCGCGCTGTGTGACAACGTGGTGCTAACGGTTGCCGGCCTGCCGCAGTTTTTAAAGAGACCAATTTAACCTGCCGGGGATTCAAGCAGCGTATGTAAAGCGATGATGTCTGATTCAATCAGCGAACTATAGAGAGTACTAGTGTAGATACCCGTTCTTTGCCAAATACAAAAACACCGTCACAGTAACAACAGAGATCACGGTTGAGATAACAATCATGCTTGATACCCGCTGCTCCCACGCCTGATAATTTTGCGCTATTACAAAGACATTGGTGGCGGTGGGTAGTGATGCCAGTAGTACGGCTGAGTAAACCCAGTAATCCGGCACACCGGGCACCCAGCTAATCGCCAGATACACAGCCAACGGGTGTAGTAACAGCTTGATCGGCAGCAGATAAGCCAGATCCAGCGGAATCCGTTTTAGTGGTCGAATCGCGGCGGTAACACCCAGCGCAAACAGCGCACAAGGTGCTGCCGCATCAGCCAGTGAGTGCAATAATTTATTAACTGGCGCTGGAGGCTGATATTGATAGTACGCTGCTATCAGCCCGACAATGGTCGAGAGAATAAAAGGATGGGTAAAGATATTTTTAAGTATCTTGCCAATGACTTTTATCCAGGCTTCGCGGTTGTCATCTCCGAGTGACATCAACAGCGGCGCCATAATAAAGTGCATCGTATTGTCGAGACAGAATATCAGTGCAACCGGTACTCCTGCTTCAGGTCCGAATGCGGCAATGGCCAGCGGTGGTCCAAGATAACCGATGTTGCCGTAAGCACCCGCAAGCCCCTGTATGGTTGATTCGCGTGTATTGCCTCTGCCTGAGAGTTTCGCTATCGAGAAACCCAATACGAAGACACAAAACGTCGCACCGGTAGCGCAAAACAGAAATGTGGTATTGGCGAACTCGCTTAACGGAGTAATGGACAGGTATCTAAAAAACAGAGGCGGAAGGGCGATGTAGATGACAAAGAAATTCAACCACGCCAGACCTTCCAGTGGAATGCGCACTATTCTGGCACTGATATAGCCGAGCAGTATTAGTGTAAACAGCGGGGCAACCAGCCCGATGACTTCAATCATGCAAAGGGGAGACTCTTCTTAGTGTTCTGGTCTGATGCATTCCAGACCTGGCTCAAACTGTTATGCAGGATCAAAGATCTTACCGGGATTAAGTAATCCTTTAGGATCCAGTGATTTTTTGAGTAGCTGCATGGTAGATATTTCTGCTGCATTCCTTGAGTAGTGCAAGTGCTTCTTTTTCAAGATACCGATGCCGTGCTCGGCAGACACCGAGCCACCCATTGCCTGCAGTGGCTGGAAGACGATTTTATTTACGATGTCATTCTTTTTTGCATCATCTACAGAATAGGAGTGAATCTTTACTGTCTCTTCATTGGTGTTGTGGATGAAGTTGTCAGGTGTGGGTGAGATTGAGATATGTAAGTTACAGTCTGCCAGGTGCCCATAAGCAAAGACTACTGCATCGGGCCATTGCTTTCTGGTATTTGCAGTTATTTCTTCAACGTAAGACGCCATGGTGTTTACGGGCAGGCTGATGTCGTAGTCAAAGACCGGTTTGTGCCTCAGCGTCAGGTCTACGTTCTCTCGAATCTGCCAGATATCCTGCTGTTCGGTATCAGACTTCGCGATCACAGCATCGGTGATCAGTTCTTTCTCAAGCAGACTCTCGAAGGTGTTTTGAAACTGCTGGCTGTCTGCCTCAAGTGACGCACCACGAGATTCAATAATGGCATAGGCATAGTAGTCTCTGTCCAGGGGTGCCCGGCTGGTACCGGTAATTTCAGGGTTGGTGGAGAGGCGATAAAAATCGTTCCAGAGAATCTCAAAAGCATTCAGGTTTGCGTTCAGATTGCGAGAAACCTCGGCGAGCGTGTCGGTCACCTGATTGAAGTTATCGAATGCAACAATCGCGGTATTGCGTGTCGGTGTGGCAGACCGTAGTCTGAGTACAGCACGGGTGACAACACCAAGTGTGCCTTCAGCGCCAATAAACATTTGCTTAAGATCGTAGCCTGCGTTGTTTTTTATAAGGCTGTTTAGTGCGGTAATCACTGTGCCGTCTGCCAGGACAACTTCGAGTCCCAGGATCTGGTTGCGAGTCATGCCATAGCGCAGTACTGACAATCCACCCGCGTTAGTAGAGATGTTTCCTCCAATAGTGCATGACCCCCTTGCGCCAAGATCTACCCCATACAACAGACCGGCTTCGTTGGCCGCGTCATGTATTGTTTGCAGGATGCAGCCGGCCTGTACTGTCATTGAACGATTGACGGCATCAACCGTTTCAATCGTATTCATTCGCTCAAGCGAAAGGACAATATCGTTGTCGGTTGATTTTTCTCCGTCTGCAAGCCCTGTGACACCGCCATGTGTAACGACTGACTGATTGGCGTCAAAACAGGTTTTCAGCACCTTGCTTACCTCTGACGTATTTGCCGGTCTCACCAATGCTTTCGCTATCATGGGTGATGGATCCCAGAAATGAGTGGCACGCTCTGCTACTTCAGACGCTGACAGCACATGGGTATCGCCAACAATATTTTTCAATTTCTCAATAATGTCAGTCATAGTATTGCCAGTAGTTGGGTGCGGTAGAGCAGGATTTTATGTTACAGAATACGATGTAAAAATTCGCGCGTTCGAGTCTCGCGTGGGTTGCTGAACATCTCTTCGGGTGACGCTGTTTCGAGTATTTTGCCGCCATCCAGAAAACATACCCGGTCGGCAACCTCACGTGCGAAGGCCATTTCATGGGTGGCCAGTACAATGGTCATATTCTGGTCTTTCAGTGCTTTAACAACGGCCAGCACTTCACCCACCAGTTCAGGATCAAGTGCCGAGGTTATTTCATCGAGCAGCATAATCTCAGGTTGCATAGCGAGTGCACGAACAATAGCGACGCGCTGCTGCTGTCCACCGGATAATCTATCTGGATACTCACGGGCCTTATCCTTAAGACCAAACTGTGCAAGCAGCTCTATTGCCATTGCCTCGGTTTCTGAGGCTGCTATGCCCAGGACTCTCTTTGGTGCGAGACAAATATTTTGCATCACCGACATATGCGGAAACAGATTAAAGCTCTGAAAAACAATCCCGATGCGTTTTCTGTAGGGTTTCGGATCGAGACCGGGGATCGAAATATCTTCACCGTCAAGCCAGATATGCCCGCTGTCAATCGGCTCCAGTAAGTTTATGCATCGTAGCAGTGTTGATTTGCCGGAGCCGGAAGCACCGATCAGGCAAATCATTTCACCGGCATCAACCGATAGGTTTATGCCGTCACAGACGGTCAGATCATCAAAGCGACAAGTGAGATCTTCCAGAACCAGTTTGTGAACGGTGTTTTGCATTAATGAAGGCGCGTTGTGAGTCACGTGCGTACCGAGCGTTGCTTTGCCAGCAGATAGTCAGCGTAGCGGGTTGCGGGGATAGTGACACAGAGAAAGATAATTGCCGCACCCACGTAAGGTGTGAAGTTAGCCATGAGTGATTTATAAACATTTGCCTGTCTTAACAGTTCAACCGGCCCGATAAAAGACAACAGAGCCACATCTTTTTGAAGTGCAATCACAAAGTTCATCATGGCTGGTACCTGCCTGCGAATCGCCTGCGGCAGAATCACGTAGCGCATGGTGTCTGCTTCACTCAGGCCGAGAGATTCGGATGCTGCACGCTGGCTTTTGTGCACTGACTCAATACCGGAACGCAACACCTCGGCAACATAGGCAGAGTAGGTTAATACCAGAGTCACTGTGCCCCAGAGATAGGGCGAGTTCCACGGCCGGGATAATCCAAGACCAGGCACGCCAAAACCAATCAGGTAAACAAGCAGAATTATCGGCACGCCACGAAATATGTCGGTGTACAGTGCACCGAAAACCCGCAGCGGAAACAGGGCAGGCTTTCTAACATTTCGGCACAAGGCTATTGCAAGTGCCAGAACCATAATGAGCGGCAGGCTCCAGGCGAATATCGCGATATCCCAAAGAAATGCTTTTAAAAGCGTCGGGAAAGTCTTTTCAAGAATCGGCCAGTTAAAGAAACTACGCTTAACTGCATCCCAACCGGGCGCTTTAGGGACAAAGTAATAGAGCGCGGCGCAGACTGATAACAAACTAGCCGTCGCAATCAAAAGACTGCGACGACGTTCCTGTTGCTCGTAACGCTTTCTAGGTGAGAGTTGAGACAACTGTGTGGGGTGGGCTGTGCTTACTTATCCATGTCTATGACAGGTGCACCGGTAGCGTCAGCGAGCCACGTGGCCTCTAAATCTTTAAAGGTGCCATCTTCATGAAGTGACTTGATCGCTTCATCAACACATTCTTTAAGCGGATTTCCCTTTGCCATTAAAAGACCAAAGTTATCCGGCGCTTCATTGTTCTCGACCGGAAACTGACCAATTAATTTTCCACCTTCAAGTTGTACGGCAGAGACGAACAGAGCAGACGGGAGATCAAACACGATCGCATCTATCTGATTTGCAGTGATTGCTGCAACGACGTCTGCATTGTCGTCATATAACAATGTGGCTTGCTCTGGCTGCAGAACTTTCTCAAGAAAAGGCTGGCTGCTGGTACCGGCTGCCGCCCCGAATTTGAGTTTCTTTAACGAGGATGCAGTGGCAGCTGTGTCTGCTGCGGCGGTTCCCTCACGCACAACAACTGCCATCGTTGTGGTGTAGTACACCTCGCTGAAATCGACGACTTCAAGGCGTTCCGGCTTAATGGAATATTGTTGCAGGTTAAAGTCAAAATTTTTCTCACCCGGCTGAATCGCTTCATCAAAACTGGTGCGCACCCAGTCTACGCTGGATTTGTCAAAACCCATGCGTTCAGCAACGGCGAATGCGACCGCAGATTCAAATCCTTCACCGCTCTCCGGTGCGTCGTTCATTACCCAGGGTGGATAAGCCGGGTTGCCGGTTGCGACGGTTAAGCGATCTGAGTTCAGGGTTTTGCCTGCGCTGCATTCATTTGCTGCGAACGCAGGAGCAGTGGCCAGTAAGGTTGCTGCCGCCACTGCGGAAATAAGTAAGGGGAGTAGTCTGGATTTCACGGATATTCTCCTGATGTGTGGAGAAAGATTACGACCTGTCGGGCTGAAAGTCCAGAATCGCAGAGCGGCGTGACGCACCCACACTGATTGGTTTTTAGTATTTCCTGAATACCCGGCAGCGGTGGTAAGTTTGCGGAACGAGAGAACTCAGATAGCTACCAGTTTTTGTTCGACATCATTAACAAGCCTATTGAGTGTGGCGGCATCGTAGGGGACCGCCTGTGTAAACCCCCACACCGGTGCGGGCCATGCAATATCAGTTTTGAAGCGTGCAACGTGGTGGACGTGCAGTTGGGGAACCATATTGCCGATAGCGGCAACATTAAGTTTGTCCGGCTTGAAGACTGATGCCATTGCCATACTTAGTAACTCTGACTCTTTGATTAACTGAATCTGGTCGTCGCTGCTCAGTTTGTAGATCTCGGTTGCGGCAGTGCGTTTCGGTACCAGGATTGTCCATGGGTAGTTCGAATCATTGATCATTAAGACGAGGCACAGATCCAGCTCTGCAATAAAAACTGTATCTGCTTCCAGCTGTTTGTGGAGTATGAAGTTTTTGTTCAATTGACTTAGTCTACGGTTGGTTGATCATATGATGGGCAGTTTTGTAGAACGAAGTCTTTAATTGCATTAACAGAAGTGTGTCATCAGTTTGTTCCTCAAGGGCTCTGTTCATACAACTCAGCCACTGATCTCTGGCTTGTTCGTCGATTTGAAAAGGCAGGTGTCGCATACGCAGTTTTGGATGCCCGCGGTTTTGATGATAGAGCGCTGGCCCACCCAAAAATCCGCTCAGGAACTCGTAGAGTTTGTTACGTGATTCAGTTAGATCATCCGGGTGCATGGCACGGACTGTATTGGCTTCTTTGTCTTCGTCCATGAGATCGTAGAATCGATCAACCAGCTTTCTGACGGCAGCATCGCCACCGAGTTGCAGATACGGGCTGCGCTTTTGACTCTCTTCCACCGCTAGACGCGCTCAAGGATGACTTGTGCGATGGCAAATCCCCCTTCGTCTGAAATGCTCACATGCATCGCATTAACGCCAAGCTTTTCACACTGTATTTTTGCCTCATCATCGGCGTGTAGTTCCGGTTTGCCGAGTTCGTTGTGTAATACGTAGAAGTGTCTTAACAGAACATTTTGCGCCTGGCCTGTACCAAGCGCCTTGGTAGCGGCTTCTTTTACCGCAAAGCGCTTTGCCAGCATACTGCCCTTTCTGCGGGATTCTTCAAACGCTGGAAGTTCCGCCTCATGCAGCACATGACGTATAAAGCGATCACTTCGCTTTGAAAGTACGTCTTCAATTCGTGAGATTTCTACTAAATCTATCCCCGTGCCGATAATCATGAGTTAGCACGTGCCTGCTGCATAATTGATTTCATGGTGCGCACTGCTGCAGGCAGGCCTTCGAATAGTGCATCTGCCATGAGTGAGTGGCCGATGTTGAGTTCGTGTATCTGTGGGATGGCGGCAATGGCAGCAACGTTGTGGCGTGTTAATCCGTGACCCGCGTTAACTATTAGGCCTTGCTTGTCTGCGTAGGCTGCTGCCTCCGTGAGTTTGTAAAGTTCCTGTTGCTTTGCTTCAAATGTTTGGGCCTCAGCGTAACTGCCGGTATGGAGTTCAATGACGGTAGCACCCGTTCGTTTGGTTGCATCAATTTGCGTGATATCTGGATCTATAAAAAGACTGACGCGTATATTCCTTTTTTCGAACTCCTTACAAGCCGGTGTTAGTGAGTTCTCTGCATTGACGACGTTTAGTCCACCCTCTGTGGTGAGCTCCTCACGCTTTTCCGGAACAATGCAGACATCGACCGGTTTGATGCGAAGTGCCAGACCAATCATCTCATCGGTGGCCGCCATCTCGAAGTTGAGCTTAGTTTGCGCGCATGCAGCATAACGCTCGACATCGCTATCCTGAATATGGCGACGGTCTTCTCGCAGGTGCATGGTGATACCGTCAGCACCGGCCATTTCGGCTTGTAGCGCTGCGTGTACCGGGTCAGGGTAGTTTGAGCCGCGAGCCTGCCGGATGGTGGCTACGTGGTCTACGTTGACTCCGAGGAGTATTGGTTTCACTTTTGGTTTTATTCCGGTTTTTTTGTGGTTTGTCTGTTGTATATCATACAACAGGGGGTGGGTGTTCCCTGCGGAAGGCTTGGTGTTTTTTATGTGAAATTTGATTACGTGGTGTGGGGTGTGTTTTGGGTTATTACTTGTCGCTCTTGCATGCCTGCCGGCGGCTTGTTGCTCTGGCATGCCCTGCAGGCGGCTATCGCTCTTACATGCCCTGCAGGCGGCCCTACTTTTAAAAAGACCAAAAGTAGGCAAAAGTCTTTCTTGCTGCCATTTTGCCCTTCGGGTGGCTTCGCCATTTTTTGAAATCCACCTCCGTCGGGCCGCGCCAATGGCACATCCCTGTGCCGCTGGCGCTCACGCGCCATCCATGGCGCTAAGACCCGACTCCGGAGGATTTCAAAAAACAAAACAGAAGCGCGGTAAAAGCGACTGAGTCGCTTTGATGCATGCGTGTTGTTTGTAGAGCTGTGTTAGGCGGGTAGTGTTGGGCTGTCTGGTGAGCTAGGATGTTTCTGCTCACGTTTTAGTTTTCGCAAGGATCTATATTGCATAAGTAGCTAGTGCAGTGCAGCTATACCTATCATGGTTTTATCTTTTATCTTTTATCTTTTATCTTTTATCTTTTATCTTTTATCTTTTATCTTTTATCTTTTATGCAGTTTCCGCGCTTCTGTTTTGTTTTGAATTTCATCGCGGAGACAGGTAAGAGCGGCAGGACGCCGCGTTAGCGAAGTGGGCACATGGATGTGCTATCTGAGCGTGCCTGTAGGAGCGATGAAATTCAAAATGCCGCAGGCACCCGCAGGGCAAAATGGCAGCAAGAAAGACTTTTGCCTACTTTTGGTCTTTTTAAAAGTAGGGCCGCCCGCAGGGCATACAAGAGCGATAGCCGCCCGCAGGGCATACAAGAGCGATAGCCGCCCGCAGGGCATACAAGAGCGATAGCCGCCGGCAGGGCATGTCAGAGCGATAGCCGCCCGCAAGGCATGCAAAGCTCGGCAAGTAAGAACGATAAGCCGCCGGCAGGGCATGTCAGAACGATAGCCGCCCGCAGGGCATGCAAAGCTCGGTAAGTAAGAACGATAAGCCGCCGGCAGGGCATGTAAGAGCGATAGCTGCCCGCAGGGTATGCAAAGCTCGGCAAGTAAGAACGATAAGCCGCCAGCAAGGCAAGCAAGCGCGATAGCCACCTGCAAGGTAAAAACCCTACCCAATAACATCCTCAGCCGGATTCAACAACTCAAACCCCTCAATACGCAATCTCACTCTTAGCAACCGGAAGCTATCTTTCTCAACGGCATCAAAAGGAATCACAAATTTTCTGGTACTTCTAAACCTTGCGACAGTACCTGCGTCATTATCTGTGGGTGTTAGCGATAAGATCACGAGCCAGCGAGAAAAGAAATCGATCGCGGTCAGCTCAAATGGATACTGTTCATCATCTACAAACCAACGGTTGCCATTACGCCAGACCAGTTGGGTGTGAGTAAGGTGCTGACGTTGCTGGTAGATAAAGCTAGCAACAATGAGTAGCGCCAGAAGCAGCTTGAGCCACAACGGAACGGCGGTTAAAAACAGTGCTACCACACAAAGAAAATGCAACGTGTAAAACACCAACTGCCAACTGCGCGAAGGTTTAAGCGCCAGCAATAAGGGTTTGGCGGATTTTTCGAATGATGGTGTTGTAGGTGGGGGCGGCGTCCGGGTCATTGAGCATGTCCATGATTTCCGGATCCTGCTCTTGTAACAGCTCGCTGAACAGTTGCTGTTCTTCTGTGTCTGCTGCATCGTAGTGATGCAGCAGATAAGTGTTCATCGCGGTGTCTAACTCTTTTGTTCCACGACGGCACAACCACTTCAGTCTCGCTTTCAATTTTGCTTTTTCAGAGATTGCTCTGCACCAGCATTTTCTTGGTTTCAGCAATTGCCTTGGCGGGGTTTAAACCTTTGGGGCAGACTGTCGCGCAGTTCATGATGGTGTGGCAGCGATAAAGTTTGAAGGGATCATCAAGTGCTTTGAGACGTTCTTCTGTGTTTTCATCACGGCTGTCTACAATCCAGCGGTAGGCGGCAAGCAGCGCTGCGGGACCAAGGTACTTGTCACTGTTCCACCAATAGCTTGGGCAACTGGTAGAGCAACATGCACACATGATGCACTCGTATAAACCATCAAGCTTCTCGCGGTCTTCTTTGGTTTGCAGTCTTTCGCGTCCGCCGGCAGGTTCTTTATCTGCCTGCATCCACGGCTCAATTGCCTCGTATTGCTTGTAGAAATTATCAAGGTCAGAGACCAGATCTTTAACCACCGGCTGATGCGGCAGTGGATATATCTTTATATCACCTTCAACATCTTCAATTGCCATGGTGCAGGCGAGGGTGTTAGCACCGTCGATATTCATCGCGCATGAGCCACAGATGCCTTCACGGCAGGAGCGCCTGAAAGATAGTGTCGGGTCGATCTCTGATTTAATTTTGATCAGGGCATCGAGAATCATCGGACCACAAGTGTCGAGATCCACAAAGTAGGTATCAACCGACGGGTTCTCTTCGTTTGAAGAATCAAATCGGTAGACCTCGAACTTTCTTGTTCGCGTCGCACCTTCCGGAGCCTCGAACGTCTTGCCTTTTTTGACAATAGAATTCGCTGGTAGTTTGAAATCAGCCATGCTCAGGTTGCTCCAATATCTTGTGTTCGATTAGCCGGCACATCAGTAGACACGCTTCTTGGGTGGTACCGGATCAACTTCATCGGTCAGGGTGTTCATGTGTACCGGCCGGAAGTCAAAGTTGACCTTGCCATCCTTAACCCAGGCAAGCGTGTGCTTCATCCACTGATCATCATCGCGGTCAGGATAATCTTCGCGTGCGTGACCACCACGTGACTCGGTACGCATCTTCGCACCCTCAATTACTGTTTGCGCCTGACACAGAAGATTTTCAAGCTCCAGGGTTTCGACCAGGTCTGTATTCCAGATCATACTCTTGTCTGTGACACCGATATCGTCCCATTCAGCGACGATCTTGTTCAGTTCTTCGACGCCGGCAGACATGGTCTCTCCGGTGCGGAATACAGCGGCGCGGTTTTGCATGCAGCGCTGCATTCGATCACGGATTTGTGCAGCGCCCGTGCTGCCGGAGGAGTTGCGTACTTTGTCGAGACGGTCAATGAGCTTGCCGGTTGCCTCTTCAGGCAGTTTCTTGTGTGGTGTTCCTGCGGTGACGACTTCTTTGGCACGAAGCGCTGCCGCCCGGCCAAACACGACAATATCCAGCAGCGAGTTTGAGCCCAGGCGGTTAGCACCGTGCACCGAGACACAAGCCGCTTCACCAATAGCCATGAGCCCTGGCACTACCTGATCCGGATTGCCTTCCCACAGAGTGACTACCTCACCGCGATAGTTGGTGGGTATACCACCCATGTTGTAGTGCACGGTGGGGATGACCGGTATTGGGTCTTTGCTGACGTCTACACCGGCGAATACTTTTGCACTTTCAGCAATTCCGGGAAGTCTCTCATCAATAACCTCAGGGCCAAGGTGCTGCAGGTTTAAAAAGATATGATCTTTGTCTGCACCCACACCACGGCCTTCGTTGATCTCCTGCGTCATTGAACGACTCACCACATCACGTGATGCCAGATCTTTAGCGTTAGGCGCATAGCGTTCCATAAAACGCTCACCTTCAGAGTTGGTGAGATAACCGCCTTCACCACGAACACCCTCAGTAATCAGTACCCCGGCGCCATAGATGCCGGTGGGATGAAACTGTACAAACTCCATGTCCTGCAGGGGGAGTCCTGCGCGTAACACCATCGCGTTGCCATCACCGGTACAGGTATGTGCAGAGGTTGCAGAGAAATACGTTCGACCACAACCACCGGTCGCCAGCACTACCATGTGACCTCTGAACTCATGCAGATCACCGGTGGCGAGATCCCATGCCATTACACCACGGCACACGCCGTCATCATCCATGATTAGATCGGTAGCAAAGTATTCAATAAAAAACTCGGCGTTGTGCTTTAAAGACTGCTGGTAAAGCGTATGCAGAATAGCATGGCCGGTACGATCAGCTGCAGCACAGGTTCGTTGAGCGGTACCCTCACCATAGTTGGTTGTCATACCGCCGAACGGGCGTTGATAAATTTTGCCGTCATCGGTTCTTGAAAACGGCACACCGTAGTGTTCAAGTTCAATCACTGCCGGAATTGCTTCGCGACACATGTATTCAATAGCGTCCTGATCACCGAGCCAGTCAGAGCCCTTGATGGTGTCATACATGTGCCACTTCCAGTCATCCGGCCCCATGTTACCCAGTGCGGCACTCATACCACCCTGTGCTGCCACGGTATGGCTGCGAGTAGGGAAAACTTTAGTGACACATGCGGTTGATAAACCTGCTGTTGCCATTCCCAGTGTTGCACGCAGCCCGGCTCCGCCAGCGCCAACAATGACAACATCGTGTTCATGTTTAATTACGTTGTAGGACAAGATTATGCTCCAAACGAAAGCTTGAGAACTGAGACAATACCAATGACACCAAACAGCACACAGATCATGGTGATGCTACCGATGGTAATCACGCGTTTACTGCGGTCTGCGATGTAGTCTTCTGCAATTACCTGCAGACCAAGCTTGCCATGGTATAAACCAACGCCAATAACCAGAATCATCAGCGCGGCATTAAAAGGAGAACTCATCCATGCGCTCAGATTGGCGTGTGACATCTGTGGCAGGGAAGCTAACGAGAAGCAAAACCAGATTGTTAGTGGAACTAGAGCGATAGCGGTGAGTCGTTGAACCCAGAAGTGGCCTGTGCCACCGTGACTGTTTGACATTATTATTTTCTCCGTCGCTCAAGATGCGGCAAAAGCCACAATCCAGGTTAGAACCGTCAGCGCTATTGCGGCACCCAGTGATGCGATAGCACCGGCGTTTGCCTTGCTTACGTCGAAGCCGTAGCCCATGTCCCACAACAGGTGACGAATGCCGTTGCAGAAATGTGCGTAAAGCGAGAAGGTGAATCCAAAAAGCACCAGGTAGCCAAACCACGAACCAACGAGGTTCTGTGTGCCTTCAAATGCTTCGGGTCCCATGGCGGCTTTTGCCAGTATCCAGACCAGAAACAGCGTGCCGATACTGATCACCACACCAGTACCGCGATGCAGTACCGACATCATTGCTGTCAGCGGCAGTTTGTAAATTTGCAGATGCGGCGACAGTGGTCGCGAATCTTTCAAGGCCATTGTTTGTTCCAGTGAGTTTTGAATTCTTGGTGTATTGTAGTTGACGTGGTTTTAATGACTCAAAGTCATGATCAATCATGTTTGGCCCGAGAGTGCCTGACTGAGTGATGCCGGCTCGAGTATTAAAAGTCGGTGCAGCGACTGTTGTGCTCCCAGTCACCATAGCGGGTAGGTTCCAGACCCTTTGCGCCACCATGCTCTGTCTGGCGGGTTGCTGTGATATCAGGATTGCTGCCGGGCTGGTTGTCTTTGTCAGCTATTGGATGCTGCTTGTCTGCCGCAATTTCAGCGTCAGTCTCAGTTGCAGGCACAATCGCTGCCACAACTTCATGTTGATCTTGACGGGCTTTGACTGAATTATCTTCGTTGTTAGTCATTTCAGCGTTTTTAGTGAACAAAGTGGCAGTGGTCAGCGTATGCTGGCGGTTAAACGCGCCGGTATAAACAATGACCCTTATAATAGCAAAGACTGTCGCAAAGGTCGCGCCTACAACGCTTGATTATGCAGTCGATCATGCCCAAATCAACCCTTCGGGAAGCGCATCGCTGAAGTACAATAACCGCGAGGCAAGAATTGCGACTTGATTGCAGCTTGAGAGCACAACCAACATATGCTTTTGTGTAAATCACGTGATGCTGATGTGAATTTGACGTTCACAGTCTGCGCAAAGAACAGGTAAGAAAATGAAACCAGAATGGCAGAAGATACTACCAGCGCTAAATGGCCGGAACGGCAACAGCGATGCACTGTTGTTGCCGTCTGAGAGTAACGCAGATTCAGTAATCTGCCCGCTTTCATCAGAAACCGTGCTGCACGTGACTGGTGATGGTGCGGAGCTATTTCTGCAAGCCCAGTTCTCCAATGATATTGCAGCGCTTGAGCTACCCGGCAGTCAGCTGACCACCTGGTCAAGTCTGAAAGGTCGTGTGATTACCTTGCTCCGGGTATTAAAAATTTCCGATGGCTTTTTGTTGCGCCTCCCGACCGAGTTGGTTGAGCCGGTGCTTAAACGCCTGAGAATGTTTGCGAGCGTCCCGGTAATGAAAGATGGTAAACCGCTGAAGCAGAAGTCGAAAATCACCATCGAGCCGCGTGATGATCTGTTAGTGGTCGGCGTTAGTGGTGACAAAGCAGTCGCGACATTGACTGAAGGGGGCACAGGCTTGCCGGAAAAAACTGATGCGACTTCTGAGTTGGCGGCAGGTGGTTGGGTAACGCGGGTGAGAGACTCTGCAGGTGCTGCGACACCGAGATTTGAAATAGTTGCTGACACTGCGCAAGTAGCGCAGTACTGGGGCGAACTGTCCCAAACCTGTGTCGCTGCTGCTGAAACGGTTTGGCGGTTACAAAATATCGATGCAGGTATACCGACCATATATGCCTCCAACACGGAAGCGTTTGTGTTGCAGATGCTCAACCTCCAACATATAAACGGGGTGAGTTTTAAAAAAGGATGTTTCCCGGGTCAGGAAGTTGTGGCTCGCATGCAGTACCTTGGCAAGCTAAAAAGGCAGATGGTTCGCCTGCAGCATGTGGGTACTACGGTGCCGGTTGCTGGTGACGAAATATTCAAAGCAGATCGTGATTCTGCTGTGGGTAAGGTGGTAGATGCAGTCAGCGTTGATGGAAACACTTGCCGTATGCTTGGAGTCGTGGCAATCGCGGAATTATCTGAACCGCTCTATCTGGATAAAAACGCACAGCAGCAACTAGAGCTAATGGACTTCCCGTATGAAACTCCTTTAGCCGACTGAAAAGGTATGCTTAAACTATACGAAGCCGAGAATCAATTCGATGCACAGTTAGTACTGGATAAATTGTTATCTGCAGATATCGATGCAGTTATCAAAGGGCAGTTTCTTTCAGGGGCAATAGGCGAGTTGCCAACCGCTGGCTTAATAACCATCTGGATTGTGCACGCAGAGGATAAAACCAGGGGGCAGTCAATTGTAGAAGATTTTGAAAGTCATAAAAGACATACCAGTCCTCCACAGAAGTGCCCGAGTTGTAACGAGCTGATCGAAGGTAATTTTTCACTCTGCTGGAATTGCGGTAGTGAATTGCCAGAGATTGCGAAGAGTTTTTAGTTGGCCGAGCCAGCGGGATCAAGAGGGTGATTTAGCTCCGTGGGAGCGCTAATAGACCACTCCATTATTTACTCAAACTTTATATCGCAAATGAGAGCATTCCTGACTGTTGTTCCTGATGTGCAGACTGCATTGGCGATCACTCGCTGGTGTGATTTATGTTGGCCTTCCGGTGGCCGAAAAATTCCCGTACAGAACTATCATCTAACATTAGCCTTTCTAGGTGATGTAGATGAAAGTGCGCTGCAAAAATTGTCGGAGATATTTGAGAACTTCAACCATAGTGCGCTAAAGATACAACTCAACAAGGTGGGGTATTGGTCGCACACCGATGTACTGTATCTTGGCTCAGATGCTGTTGATGCTGGTTTGCAGTCTTTGCATGAGAAATGTCGACAGGCTGCGAATCGCATTGGCGCCCGGGGTAGTGCGAAGCGATATGAACCCCATATAACGCTTGCAAGAAAATTGGTGATGCCACCACCCCCGGCATTGGTTGAACCAGATTTTTCATTCGAGGCGACTTCGTTGGAGTTGTGGAGTTCAGTACGGGAAGCAAAGGGTGCGCACTACAGCACGTTGGCTAGTTGGAATCTTGAGTAGTGGCGCTTAGGAACTCAATATTTTGGTCTATGCATCCAGCGGGCTCACAATTGGTGCCATGCCCGGACGATTCATCACATGGGTATAGATCATCGTAGTGCTGACATCACTATGACCCAGTAATTCCTGTACGGTTCTAATGTCGTAGTTTGCTTCAAGCAAGTGCGTAGCGAATGAATGCCGAAGGCAATGGCTGCTGACTTGCTTGTCTATTTTTGCTCTGCGCGCAGCTGACTTAATCGCTCTTTGCAGCGAACTTTCGTGTTGGTGGTGTCTGCGTGTGATTCCAGTGCGAGGATCTACAGACAGTCTTCCACTTGGAAATATATATTGCCATGCAAATTCGGTGGCGGCATTGGGGTATTTCCGCGAAAGCGCGCTTGGTAGAAAGACCTCGCCACAGCTGATTTTCAGGTCAGCCTCATGTAGCTTGCTTCTATGCGCTATCTGATCCGTGAGTGGTTTTTCGCACTTATTAGGTAGTGGAACGCGTCTGCTTCGTCCGCCTTTTGAGTCCAGCACACTAATGGTCTTATAGTTAAAATCGACGTCTTTTACTCGAAGTCTTATGCACTCAATAATTCTCATGCCGGTACCGTACATGAGCTGCGCCATCGCTAGGTAGACACCGGACATTTCTTCGAACAGCCTGACTACTTCATTCTGCGTTAGAACAACTGGAAGCTTAGGTCCTCTCTGGCTGCGAAAGTGGTCAATCTCTGCCAGCGGACGCTTTAATATTTCGCGAAAGTAAAATACCAAAGCAGACACCGCAATGTTTTGAGTGCTTTTGCTCACATTTCTACTGAGGGTGAGGTCTGACAGAAAAGCGCGCACATGAGGCTGCGCGAGATCATCAATCGATAACTCGTGGTTTTTGAGTAAAAAGCGTTGTATCCAGTGGCAGTACGTTTGTTCGGTTCGGATCGCATAATCTCGAAGCCTTAACTCCTGAGAAACCTGCAAGAGCGACATTCGATGTGACTGTGGAAGCTCTTTGGAGAAGTTCGGCTCAGAAGGACGAGTACCATCAGTTTCACGCGCAAGCGTTGCATGATCATGCTCTACTGATTGAACCAGGAGGCGTTCCTCGTTCCAGTCGATTTCGTCCTTCCATGTTACGTCAGGGCTAATACTCGCCAGGATCCGTACCGCATCGATATATTGAAGATGTCTCCAGGATGTACCAAAAAATCCAGGATCGAGTTGCCGGAAGTGCAGCCGTATAGAATCTGCACTTAAATCGGCAATGTCGGTATCGGCAAAACAAGCCAGAAATCGCTTAACGTGAGTTGCGTACCAGCGATGAAACTGCGGTTCAATCCTGGCGTTAACCAATGCTGATCTGTACCGATCCCAGCCGGTAGAAGAGTCAACGCTGGATTTGGCATTGCTGCGCGGATGGTGATCTGGATGATCATCGGAGAATTTCATGTTACTTCTACAGCTTTACTACGACAAACTGAGTGTATAACACCAAAAAACAGGAGTCTAACCTCTTTGTCAGCGCAGTTGACCTAATCCTTTAGCCGCGCACTGTATTTAATCCTTTATCATGGCTGCATACTAATTTACTGTTGTACTAGAAGGGGCTGCGCCCCGGGCTTTGCAAGAGAATTAAGATAGAAGTAAAACGAAGT
>CALLBO010000018.1 GCA_937998875.1 uncultured Granulosicoccaceae bacterium | reverse complement strand
CTAATGGCTGGTAATCAGTGTGAGCGTGATAGGTTGGCGCTTGCTATAGTTGCTGTGCTATTTGCTTCAATGGTTGTTTCTCTTGGCGATGTACTTGTAAAAACAATAAGTGAAGACATTGATATCTGGCAGGTATTTATACTTCGTTCACTTATTATTATTCCGCTGCTGGTTACTTATTTTGTTTTTTTCAATAGCCAATTGGCGATGTGGCCAAAATCAATTTTCTGGATACTAGTGCGTAGCTCGTTGTTGGTTGGTATGTGGGTTTTCTATTTTTTATCACTGGCAGAGTTGACACTGGCGGATGCGACTGCGTTGTTTTTTACGTCTCCAATTTTCATTGCGATCCTAACTATAATTTCTGGCGAACGTGCTAACAAGTGGTGTTGGCTCGCCATTTTCCTCGGTTTCATTGGAATAGTGCTGATTGTTCAACCGGGTACGACAGAGATTAACCGGTATATATTTTTTGCATTGTTAGCTGCATTATTTTATGCGCTTTCGACGATAGTTACCAGAAACAAGTGCCGCAAAGATCACCCGGTAGTTTTATCTTTGTTTCTAAGTTTGATGTTTCTTTATGTCGGGATCATAGCATCAGCTTACTTGTATTTTGTGTCTGACAATATTCACACGGGATTTGCAAACCACCCGTGGGCTGAAGTAAATACATCGTTGATGACTATAATCGTTCTACTCGCATTGGTGCAAATCTGCGGCAGTATCGGAATTGTGATTGCCTATCAAAACGCTCCACCTGCAACCATTGGTGTATTTGATTTTTCTCAGGTGGTTTTTGCAGTTATCTGGGGAGTCGTGTTCTTTCGAGAGGTGCCGGACTTGTGGTCTCAATTCGGAATCTTTTTGGTAGTTTTCGCTGGTGCGATATCAGTGAATCCATCCTTTATCAAGGAGGCGAGATCACATTTCTTAAAGATTGTAAAATCGATAGCGCGGTTCAGTGTTAGTCAACATAACAAAATTCAATTCTTTGGCTATGAGGTAGCTAATCTCGTGTTACTGGCCGATGCATACATCAGGCATGAAAATGTAGGTGGTCGAAGTGTATACGAAGTATCTGCTGCAATATTCTTTTTATGTGGCTCATTATGTATCTGGAGGTTTGATGATCGAAATCGTCCTGGCATGCTGTTCTATGGTGGGGTGTTATTGACATTTGGTGGTATTAGTCTGGTAGCGGACGGTTATGTACTCACCGGTCTATCTGTTTCTTTGGCGTCGTTGGAGACCATGCGTGGGGGGCTTTTTGAAATCGCAAACTACATTGAATATGGGTTGACTAACGATAAACCAATTCGAAAAGGTGCGCGATTAACGGTTCGATATGGAGCTGTGCTGTTTGGTTGGTATGTAAAACTCGTGTCTTGGTTTGGCCGTCGATTTCCACGCCTCGGTGGATTTATGGATAACCGACCGTTTCTTGCTGGTACGTTGATAAAAGCACCTTTCAGGCTCGAGTTTATTATCAGAAAAATTCTTATTGGCGATTACGTGGGTGCTGGTGTAGGGGTTTCCTGGATGGTGCTGGGAGATTGTGGGCTTGCATTGAATGATCAAAAACTAAAATCTGCGTTATCGGATTTTTCTTCTAAACCCGGAAGACAAAGAAAATATGGTTTGCCATGCGTTGGCGGTATTGATGCTGCATGAGCAGATGATGATAATCTGGATCTCCGCTATGGCCCGGAACAACAGATAACAACCGGAACAATCACTGTAAAAGCAATGCCGTCGATGAAAGAGGTGAAAGCGAGCCTCGTCGGCCGGACAGACTGAATCTGCAAGTGCCAGTTACAAGTAGCTATCTGGAGACTAGCTGAACAGGGCTTTTAATTCGATTCATGTTTCAGTAAAGTTGAAGCAGAGATAAACGGACGGAAACACAAGAAAGTGGATGCAAAACTCTCTGGAAAAGGTCTGGCAATATCAACAGTGGCTGCAATCCTAATATCGGCGTGTGGAGGGAGCAGCGGCGGCGATTCGATAGGGCTCGGGAGTGACTCCGGTAATAGCAATGTCCAAACCCCAAGCGCTTCTTATACCGACATCACCGTTGATATAGATCGAGTGGTCAGTGCCGAGGATCAAAGGGCGATTAGCGATAACCTAAGTAAATTTCCACGGGCGGAGGCGGTTCCGCCACTGATCACAAACGGCGGGCTACCCGGTTGGTTTGATATTGGAACAGACGAATATTCACGGTTCGTCTTTCCCAGTCAGGCTAATCCGTTAATAACAGACCCCCATTTTTTTCAGTTTGTTGAGCAACCAGCAGATCACGGAAACGATTTCGGCACGCTTCTACAGTACATAGCAACCGAAACGGGACTGACCGCCACCAGTCTTGATGATTTTGTAAAGGCAGAGGCGTGGTTTCAGGTATTCGGTGTTGAACTTCGTGTAGGGTTTAGCTCGACCACCATTGATGGTGCTGCCATTGACTGGTTTATGGATGTGCTGGGCATTCGCGAAGACGGTACAGTTTTGGTCAACGTAGTCTATGCCAGGTCTTCAGTATTCGATAGCTGGGACGGTATTTTGTTACCGCTGGTCTTAAACGGTTACGTCTCTGAGCCTTCCATATTTGAAAACCGTGATGTTTTTCAGGCAGGTACCGAGGAGCAAAAAACACAGTTTTACTCAGCCATGGTGAACACCAAAGTGATTAGTGATTTTGGTGCATTCGTGGATATTTCAGCAGGTGCTCAACAGGCAATGGATAACGCTGTGACTATTTCACAGTGCGCAGGCGCGAGTAATTGCACGATTACTTACGTAGGTGGTGTAGCCTTTGCGGATTACGATTGACGTCGTGACCGTAGATTGTTGATTGGCCGGGCTTCAATTTTTGTTTTGATGTCTGATCAGATCCCGCCGCAAGCAACAGGTAAATGGTGATTAGTTTCATGCATGGCTGATCATCAGATGCATAGGATATTTTCCCGTCACGATAATCTAAAGGCAGGCCGGCTGCTAAGCATTAGTTGAGCTCTGGTCTGGGGTGAGTGATTAAGCACACGCTTGTGCTCAATACTGTGAACATTTTGTGTCTATCGCAGTGCCCGCAACCACATCCGGTATACACCTCTGCGTTTATTGTCCAACCTCAAATTTCAATTTCTTTTACTTTCTACAGAGCAAACGATGAAGACATTAGAGAGGCGACAATTCACCAAACTATTAACAGGAGGGCTCCTGGCCGCACCGGTGGTGGCACCATTTATTGCTGCCAATGCAAGTGCAAGCGAAGACCCGCCCTTGCTTGATCCAGAAGCGCCAGCGGCAAAAGGCCTGCAGTACATTGCCGTGGCAACCGACGAAAAAGTGAACTGCAAATCCTGCTCTCTTTACACGGACAATGGATCGGGTGAAAAAGGTTTATGCACCATATTTCCTGCTAATTCAGTTCCTGCGCAAGCCTGGTGTGTTGCGTATCAGCCGAGAAGTTAACATCTGCGAGAATCCACCCGCACAGATAGTGTGCTTGCCCGGCTCCTGTCGGGCTTTTTTATTGCCAAAGAACACAACAGATGAAAGTCACCGAAACCACGCAAGACCAGTCAACTGATGACCCCCCACTGACGGTCTATTTCGATGGAAGTTGTCCCTTGTGCAGTCGTGAAATAGCCTGGTACAGAAACCGTGCCGGTGCAGAGAGCGTGTGTTGGAGTGATGTGAGTAAAGTTGCTGAGTGCAACGTAGCCGAAGACTTGAAAACCTGTGATGCGATCAATCGGTTCCACGTGCGCAAAAGCGATGGCACGTTAATCAGTGGTACCCTGGCATTTTCTGAGTTATGGCAGACTATTCCCTCCTTGAAGCTTGCCGGAAAAATAACAAGACTACCGGGGATAAGGCACATTGCTGAGGTGGTATACAAAATATTTTTGTATTTCAGGGCCTACCGATAGCCTAATCATCCGGGTAATAGTTCGTGAATATTGCCAGCAAGCGGCAGCTCTGATTCGCACCTATGGCTTTAATTCAACTAAGACACCATGTTCACGCGCGCGACCAGTAACAATCGCTATCACAAATGCCGTGTACAGCGTAAACAGGTAGAGTGGGTACGCGAGTAAAATCCAGTCCATCCGACCCACTGACAATGCAGCGCATATAGAGGCGATCAGAGAAATTACCCAAGTCGAAAGCGTTTCACTCTCCGGATTCCGGTAGGCTTTTAGCACGGTAACTGTGCCACCCAACAGGCTGATACCAATTGATATAGCGAGTGCGTAAACCGCATTCTCTGTGAATAGCCACAGCAACAAACCGAAGGCTGCAAATACAAGTATGGTGTAGTCTGTTGTATGAAGATATTTGCCCGAACCTGAGCGAACTGACAAACCAAATACAATGATGGTCCCCGTCACTTGAACACCAGCGAACCATAGCGAGCTGGTGGCCCCCTCATAAATCTGAGAAACCAGTGAGATGCTGCCGAGCACAGACCAGATTAACCAGGACGCCCGTTGTGGCTGCGTTTGACCTTTTATAGTGTCGCGAATATAGGGAAGGTAGGCGAGGCAGCTGAATACACCAGAAGCCAGCCCGAGTAACAGTAAAGTACCCGCATCAGTCGGGAATCCAATTGTTGTATCCACTTTGGCACTCCATTGCCGGTGAACTTCTTCTTCATAGCGGTATCCTTACCGCGCCTAAGACATTACCAAAGATCTCTTTTACTGTCTATTCACCAATTTAGCGAGGACTCAAGCTCCAATCGACCGCATTACACTGCCATGCGGTGATAACGGATGGGCGGTGATTCACTCCACTGGGAGTGCACCGGTTTGCAGGCTGAGACGTTTGGCGCCAAATTGTCCGGCCCGACTCTATGTTGCCAGTCAGCCGCTCATTGAATTCTCACCACCGACCGTACTAGCCTAAAAACAATCTACAGGTAGCGTCTTGCCAGAATTCTACAATGTTGAAGTTAGCCGGTATAGTTAGCCTAAACCGTATTTTCATAGTTTGTTTCAAGGCGATGGTGAGCGCTCCGGGGCTTTCTGGGTTTCGGTTGTGTAGGCGTTAAGATAAATTCATCTGGATGAGGTGGTTATGAGTCGGTTTACATCACGAGTGTTTCTAATTCCTGCTGTTCTGTATTTATTGAGCGGGCTAACGATTGCGTTTGCAACTGTACAGCTTTTCCAAATTCTCCTGGGTACACTTCCAGCCGACAGCGCGCGCTTTTCAACTGCGCCGATTTCTCATTTTGCCCATGCGCTGGCGGGTGTGCTCTTTGGTGTTATTGGGCCGCTTCAGTTTGGGCGGGTGCTTGCCAATAAGTTCGGCAGCCTTCATCGCATTCTAGGGCGTGTTTTTATTCTGGCTGGTGGGTTTCTGGTTCTTAGTTCATTGAGCCTGTTGTGGCAGTTTCCAACGGGTGATAGCGTGCCCAACAGCGTGGCGCGATTGGTGTTCGGGTTGGCACTTGGGTTTACGTTGTACCAAGCGGTTCGGGCTATACGCACGCGCGATGTGACAGGGCATCGTGACTGGATGATTCGCTCTTATGCACTTGGTATTGGAGCGACTCTTGTTGCAATTGTTTTTCTTCAAATCTATCTATTCACTGGTGTACCGCCAACGGGGATAGTCTCTGACATCGCTTTTGTTGGTTCCTGGTGTTTTTGCGTGCTGGTTGCGGAATTGATTGTTCGTAAACTAAATGGTTGACGCGCCAGCGTTGAAGAGAACTTCTATTTCTGACTGGCGTCCAGGTGCAAAGCACTTCACGATTGCAGCGGTTGACCTTGAGATTTAACCGAAGTACCGGAAGTTAGTCTTCAAAGAGGGAAGCTTACGGAAATCTCTGGTGGTGCGGCTGTTGCCTGTTTGGCTCTCAAGGAGCAAAAACCCCCGGACAACTTTCTGAAAGTCATCCGGGGTATGATTAACGTGCTATCTCCAAACGATGCGCGGAGTGCTGTCAGTGCTTAACACTGACCGGTCTTTGGAGGACTGAGCTGTCGTAGCAGAGGTCACTGGAAATACCTGCATTAGTGGCTCGCGCGTCGAGTCCAGAAACCAGACTACACCAGCAACAGCGTCGATATCATTGGTGACATACATCGAATGCTGAAAGTAGCCGTTGTCCATCGGGCCACGCACCGTGCAGGAATCATAGTTGACATCGTATGCGTCTCCAAGAGGATTAAACTCGGTACAGATGGACACCGATGCGTTTTCTCCACGTGCCTGATCCAAATCGAAGTCAACAACGACCGTTCGGGCCGTTGTAAAATCGAAACTACTGGACACGTTTAAAGATTGAGTGTCTGACAAAACAGTTTCGCTGTTCGGGTCTGCTTTGGCCGCAGCGATTGCAGGTACGGTTTGCTTTGAATCCGTCAGAGTTGAATCCGTCAGGGTTGAGTTCGTTAACGTTGAATCTGTCAGAGTTGAATCCGGCGGAGTTGAGTTCGTTAAATTTGAATCTGTCAGAGCTGAATCCGGCGGAGTTGAGTCCGTCAGAGTCGAATCGGTCAGCGCTGAATCTGCCGGCGCGGTGGTTCCGACGTAAGTGGAATCGCCACAAGCACTAACGAGCATTCCAACGGTTAAAGCAACTAAAGTATGTTTCATTGAAATTCCCTAGTGAGTGAAGATAAGTAACTGATTGGCATTATCAATCAGATACCAACTCAGATTATTGTCACCATCGGAAGTGGCGAACTCTGCAAACTGTGGATATGCATGGCTGATATCACGATACTCAACCGGGTACTGCCAGCGTGTACCAATCTCAAGAGCCCATGGCATACCTTTCTCGGTTTGGAAGAACCGCTGGGAAGACGGATCAGAGGCATCGTCTCCTGCGCGATTAAACAAGTTGTAGTCAAAAGCTTCTGTTGGTGCCTGGTTCTTTAGATGTATTTCATAACTCCTTCCAGGCGCTGTCTCATAGTCACCACCGCGCCATGCACCGGGTGTTGCAAAAAGGAATGGATCAAACACACCTTGTAAGTCAGCTTGTACCGGTTCAATCATCGGAATACTGGCTTTAAAAGACATCTGAATATCTGAACCACAATCCGGCTCTGTGCGATAGAATTTACAGAAGTCACCGGTACCGACAAAATCCCATACGTTGTATGTGACCATGAGAATAGTTTCCTCACGACCTTCTTCGATGATTACCCAGTCGGTAACTTCCTTTCCGTTGATATGAAGCGCTGCCTGATCACGGTCAACCTGATCAGGGTGAACACCCGGTAGTCTGATAGCAAAACCGTTGTGATACCCGGCTCCGTATGCGGCAACTTCACCACCGATGGTTACATTCGTCAACCCGGCAGCATTGCTGGAAACTGCTGTACGGAGATAGACGATAAGGTCATTCATGTCATAGTCTTCTTCGTGTGGCCAGTTGTCTTCAAACGCGATTGTTGACCAACCGTTCTGCGACGGGTAGTAATCTGTTACTGTGTCTGATGCATGTAGCGTTACTGGGAAGTCTTCAACTTCACCATCCGGCGCGCCACCTGTTGCTGCAAGACCGGTAGTTGAGCTTATTCGAAACCGCGACCACGAATCCCCGGCAGATACGCCGACAGGAATATCCATGTAAACAGGCTGTTTTCCAGCGCTAACCGGTTCATCAAACAGCACTTGCTCATTACCGTCAAAGACGCCATTTTTATTGAGATCAACCCAGGCGCTGACAAAACCAGCACCACTGCTGTTGACTATTGCGACAGCGCGCTCAGCTTCGGTTATTGCAGTTGCGAACTGCACACCGTCTTCATCATCAGCATTGTCATTTTCGTCATCAGATAGCGGATAGGCAGATGCATCACTCTCTGCATCGACGCTTTCACCAAAGAATAGCGAAGAGCCGGTAACCTTATGGCGTGCTCCATTGGATTCGAGATAGGTGCCGTACGAATCTGGCGCATCTCTATAATCTATAAGTATATCGGAAGCAGAAGTTACTGGTGCTAATGCGCAACGCGATCCGTCATTGATGCTCGAAGAAGGTCCGTTCGCAAACTGAACCATCGAGTAGTCGCCGCTACCAACCGCTACCTTATAAACATACCCGTTTGAATTATTACTGACGTAAAGATTGCCGTTGGGATCAAAATAGGCCGCTCCAAATGTGCCGGTGACTCCAGTTTTGGCAAGTGTTACCACGCTACCGGATTCCAGATCTATCTGATGCAGTGCTCCATGGCGATCAACACTATAGGCAAGCCCATCGGCGGGGTTAATGGCGAAATCAGCAATACTTAACTTCGGTGAGTTTCCGTCAACAATTTTTTTCATCGACAAGTAATCGGAGGAGTCCGGATTTATGTCAATTACGTACAGCCCGTACGCAGCCCCTGGACGATAGACGTAGTACTTGCTGCCTGACGGGGAAACGTCTCCAACATAAAAATGGGTGCCGGTTGTGTTTTCAACATTCAGATCAATTCATAGTCTTTCAATTCCAGAATCTTTCGGTACTCATCATTGAGTGCCGGATGGATTTGATCGGTGAGTAACACCACATCATATTTTCGATCCCACAACGCGTCTTTTACATCCTGCATTGTGTGTTTGCCGTCAGCGTTATTATCGAGCCAGGTGGTTTCTTTGAAGTTCTCCTGCAGAATCCTGTTTTGATCTACTGCCAAATAGCGAAAAATGTAAGGATCCTCGCTTAACGCTGATGGCTGTGAATTTAGAATCTGGCTGATACGTTGTGATAGCTCTCTGCTATCTGGATAACCATTTCTTATTTTTTGAAGTATTGAATAGTTGCCTGCCAGGTAAGCTATTAAGATGACAAACAGACTCACCTGGGCTCTTACACTGCGAAACAGATTGAATCGTGAGATGCTCTCGACAAGAAACCATGCGATGATGGGGAGCAGGAACAGCAAGCTATAATGCAGATGCTTATATAGCGAGATAAGATTACCCCCAAGGAAATGATACAGAGGCAACGGCAGAGAAAACACCACTAACAGCAACAATTTGGCTGTTGGTTTTTGTCGTTCGCCGCTTGAACAAAACAACAAATAGTACCCGGCTATGGCGCACAGCATAATTGGCAATCCAATCTGCTGAGCAACTCTGGATAATATGTCCCAACGGGTGGTGTTAGCAGAATGAACACCTGATATCTGTACTGCATAGAGCTCGGCTAGTTCACTAAAGTGCCATGCTCCATAAGATAGCAACATTGTTGCAACAATAAATCCTCCGACAATCGCCTGTCTCGGGTTAACGACCAGTAGCACGAGTGCGATCAACGGCAAGTACGAGACCAGAATGTATTTGCTTAAAACAGCCAGCCCCAATAAAACAGCACTACATACGACAGTCAACCTACTCTTGCTATTTGCGGCCTTTACGGCGAACAGCATGGCCCAGCACAGTAAGCAAACCGCAACAATGTCATAAGTTGCAATGCTGGAAACGAATAGATGACTCGCACTAGATGCCAATAATAGCGTTGCAACAACCGCAACCGCGCTACTGTCCCAGAGCTGTCGGTTAAATAGGTAATACCCAAGTAGTGATATTACCCCCATGCACACGGAGGCAACCCTGGCACCAGCAAGCCCACCGAAGTATTTGTCAAAATAACCAAATAGATACCAGCTAAGATCAAAACCGAAGATATAACTATGGCTCGGCCATGTTTGCCCGGATAGCAGTTGTCTTCCGACAAACAGATAGCCGTGTTCATCCATATGCGCTGAACCGGATCGGAGATCAAGCCCTAATAAAAGCATCCCTATGGCGAAGACAAGAAAAAGCCCTGACCAGATCATTTTGCTTTTTTGTTTAAGAAAGTTGACTGCCATTTTTTTGGCCGGGGAGTGCTGCTGGATGTGTAAGTGTCATAGACTTAGCGCTGCTGGAAATATTAGCAGCGCAATAACACGTTTTAATGTAGCTCATAGTAAAAATATACCAATATTCCAATTATAATTCATTGACATTAAATATATCAGTGAATAGCGTGAGTAAAGTTGTAAGGAATTTACGCTAGTAAAATAGGTCCCATTAGCGAGAACAGGAGTAAAAGATGGGCCTGTTAGTGAGATTTCTGGATGAAGGCGGTGAGAGGAAAACCTTCTAACATCTTTACGTTATTCAGCTTTGACCTAAACCGCAACAGTCGCTAAACAATCGTTTATTTGTGAGAAGGTTGCAGTAAAGCTAAGGGTTCAAAGCGGCCAGTTGCCGCCAATGATTTTGCGAACGTATTATATGTTGTTTCTTGAAAAGCCTGCTGGCGCGGTTCTACATTTTCTTCAGTCGGTCTTACGGTTTTCCCTTATACGCTTTTGTGTATAACGCACTGCACTTTCATTCCTCCACTGTTGCTAGTTTAATCTGTGTGGCGAGAACTCTAGGAAAAAATTATAGCTCCACCTGGAAACGTCATGAGTGGAGGTGATTCATATAAAAACCGTCGTCCAAATACGGGCGCTAGTGGCGTTTCCATTGAAATCAATAGTGCTGCTTCGCCCGTTGGTATTCGTTTCATACCCTTTGCCAGCGTAACTTATGCGATTGCGAAGGTCAGTCCGAATACAGCCATTATTAAAAAATCAGAAAACTATATAGCGAATGGGTTGCTATGGAATATCGCTACAGGTAATAGAATCAATGATGAAAGTATTATCGGGTTAGCTGCTGGCGTTGCCGGATAACGTCGATTGATCATCACGAGGCGCGCAAAAACAGAGGCCACCTATAGAGAGTTTAACGACGAAACAAGCCGATTATGAGAGGAGCTTGAAGATATAAGCCGCTGAAAATAAAGAATATCTCGTTGAATCGCACACTCGGCGATCTACCAATACCGAAAATCCACTCAAACATTTTTTGCGAGCCAACCATTTAGGGGTTGACCTGTAGCGCGCTTCAGGTTGTAGCTTCTATATCAGACCCATACGATTTGGGCCTGTTATTTTTCACTGCAACAATTTCTAGTAATGGAAAGGTAAAAGCTATGAGAAACGAAAACATCAATCCAGATACAAATTTTGAAAGTATAAAAATGGGCTATTCACACGCCGTGAAGTCTTCAGGGTCTGTTATGATCCATTGCTCAGGTCAGGTCGCTTGGGACAAGGATTATAATCTTGTTGGTGTCGATGACGTTGGCAAACAAACCCATCAAGTACTCGAAAATCTAAAGCTAGTGCTTGAAGCATCAGGAGCGGGCATAGACGATATTGTTAGTCTTCGAACCTACGTCGTCAATCTCAATCCGTCTCTATTGGAACCCATTGGTAAGGCGATGAGCAACTTTTACGGAAGTACTAAGCCAGCGGCTAATACCATGATTGGGGTAGATTCTTTAGCATTGCCAGATTTCCTGATTGAGATCGAAGCAACGGCGGTAAAGGACTAATTACTTAGTAGAGGTAAATGCGATATTGATTGCTAAATTGGAAATCCAGCATCTTGAAAGATTAGAAGTATGAAAGGACCAGGAGTAATCGTATGCTGCAGAATATTGCGATCGAAAACGCTGAATGTAAAGAGCTAACCTATAGTTCGCTTCAGTTTGTAGGGTATAGGAAAGGAAAATTGAATGTCATCAAAAAAATGGCTAACTCCAGCGGAAATGACGGGCGCTACCGGAGTTAGTATTGAGACGTTGCGCTATTACGAGCGCGAGAATTTAATTCAAACCATTCATCGTAATGGTAGCGGACATCGTCGATACAGCTCAGAGGATGTGCTGTGGATACAGGTTCTTCGTTGTCTTCGAGATACGGGCATGTCGATTGAGCAGTTGCGCATCTATTGTAATCTGGGTGAGCAAGGTGATCATACTGAGCCTGAAAGGCTTGAATTGTTACTTTCACACAAACAAAAAGTACTGAGTGAAATAGACCAATTGCAATCGTCTTTAGAATTAATCGACCACAAAATATCGTTCTATCAAAGCTCTATAAAAGATAAGGGTAAAGCATGACCTTGGCAGCAGAATCAATTTATCCCTATGTGCAAGTCGGTAAAAGTGGGTTGTTCGTCTATCAAGTTGGTTTGGGAACGATGCAATTTGGGTGGTCGGCAGATGAAGCTGCGTCTTTCGAAGTGCTTGACGCTTATGTCGAGCGCGGTGGTAATTTTATCGACACTGCTGATTGCTACAGCTCCTGGGCAGCTACAATGGGTGGTCCGGTTAATGCCGGCGGCGTGTCAGAAGCAATCATCGGCAAGTGGTTCGCTGCCCGAAAAAATCGAGAAGATATTGTGCTCGCGACAAAAGTACGTGCCGCCATGGGTAATATGTTCTGCGAGTCCCGAGCTACGTTTAAACAACGAGAAGGCCTGTCTCGACGCTGGATTATTAAAGCGTGTGAAGATAGTCTTGAACGCCTGCAAACTGATTATATTGATCTCTATCAAGCACATTTTATCGACCCGCTTGTACCTATCGAGGAAACATTGTCGGTTTTCGATGAATTGGTTAATCAAGGTAAAATACGCTACATCGGTTGCTCAAATTTTAGTGCTTGGCGCTTAATGCAGGCACTTTGGGTATCAGACAAGCGCAATAAGGAACGTTTTGTCAGTTTACAGCCTGAGTACAATTTGACGTCTCCCGTTCGTGCAGACTTTGAATCGGAACTTGCAGCTGTTTGTGGTAAGTACGATATAGGTGTAATTCCTTATAGCCCCCTGGCTGGTGGGTTGCTGACAGGTAAATACCGAAAAGGGCGGCCACTACCGAATAGCGTGCGGGCCAAAGAAAACTCAGACAATCGTTTCAACGATCAGAATTTCAGAATCATTGAAAAGGTAGTTGAGATAGCCAACGCGTACTCCATTAGCCCATCCGCAGTGGCTATTAACTGGTTACGCTCAAAGCCTTGGGTATCAGCGCCCATTGTTGGTTCCAATAATCCTGCGCAGATAATTGAAATACTGGATGGGCTAGATACCGAACTGGCATCGAAAGCCATAGCAGAACTAGATTGTGTCAGTGATTTTCGACGCTGCAGAACAGTACTGGAAACTTAAGGTTTGGGAGCAAGATCATGTCTATAAAAATTGTCAGCGCGAGAGATGCATCTGAAGCGGTCGGACCCTATGCTCAAGCACTGGAGGTTTTCGATACTTCCAGGAGGCTTTACATTAGCGGGCAACCGCCAGTAGATCGTCACGGTATTGTTCCGACAACTTTTACAGGACAAGCCGAAACTGTCTGGCAAAATATAGTAGCGCAACTTCGTGCTGCAAATATGTCTGTAGAAAACCTTGTCAAGGTCACAAGCTATCTAACAGATCGATCCCACATAATGGAGAACAGAGATGTAAGAAAATCCTTTTTAGGGAATCATACACCTGCTCTGACCGTGGTTTTGGCTGGAATGTTTGATGAGTCATGGTTGCTGGAAATTGAAGCTATTGCCGAACAATAGAATTTTATCAGAACCGAACAACGTGCATAAGAGAAATAGGTATATGGATTCTTACACACGCTAACAAGCATGGGATTGTAAATTCATCGGTGTAAACACTCTCACCCTCTTCAATGCCTCTGAAGATCTCAGTGCAACTCATACGAACCCAAATAGAAACAGTCCGTCTACTAAGTTATTCAACTGGACTGGCTTGTAAATTGTTGCTACTGCCGAAGATAGAGACTCTGCAAGGGGAGAAACTTGCGGACTTCAATTACTTGAGCTGGTATCAAGCGCACTTTTAGACCAAATATAGGACTTAGGATAGATTTATGAATGTACAAAGACTCTCTTCTTTTTCGGATGGGCTGACTGGCGGTAATCCGGCTGGGGTTGTCATTGCTGATAGGCATCCATCAGAAAAAGAAATGCAATCAATAGCTGCGGAAGTTGGGTACTCCGAAACTGCTTTCGCTACACAAAGCCAGCATGGTTGGCGAGTTCGCTATTTTTCACCGGAATCTGAGGTCCCATTCTGTGGGCATGCCACTATTGCACTTGGTGCTGCACTGGCAAAGGAACATGGACAGCGTGTATTTCCTCTTGTCCTAAATGACACTGCGATTACTGTAGAAGGATTTATAGATAACAATATCTATTCGGCAGCGTTGCAGTCCCCGGATACGAGTTCCTACCTTGCCGATAACGAGGAAGTATTGAACGCTTTGAAGTTATTTGGCTATAGGGATACAGATCTGGACAATAATCTGCCTCCTGCTCGAGCAAATGGTGGTGCTGAACATTTAGTTATTGGATTAAATTCTCGTACAACTCTACGCGCAATGCGTTACAACCTGGATGAAGGGCGTACATTCATGCGCAAATCTGGATTGGTAACAATCATGTTTGTGTATTCTGAGTCTAATCAGAAATTTCATAGTAGAAATCCGTTCGCGTCTGGCGGGGTGTATGAAGATCCAGCTACCGGAGCTGCATCTGCAGCGTTTGCTGGTTACTTAAGAGATATTAAGTGGCGTCACTCTGGAGAAATAGACATAATTCAAGGAGAGGACATGAGTTCTCGTTCTTTAATTAAAGCACAGTTTTCTGATGTACAAGGTTCATCTATACGTATCTCTGGAGCGGTGCGGGACATATCAAATGTGGACCGAGAAAAATGGATACTTCAGTGAGTGGTTGGGACTTAAAAGCTTCAGTCCGCTACTTCATGATGCGAAAATATGGCCGCATAGTGGGGTTTGTAACTCGGTTACCAATCCCGGGGTATGCAGGTGTCACAACAATCGTACTAATTCTATCTGGAACTCTAGTGCGATAGCTTGTGCAATGCGGCGTTTAGGTTTTCCCGAAAACTTGTGTTGCGGCTTTTACCAGAGCAGCATTGTCAGTTGCAATGCTTCCATCTGCTAGCTGACAACCATCCTCCAACCCGACCCGCGTTGACCAGTAATGTTGGCGTGCCTTATCAATGTGATGCCAGACAGTTTTATCGGAACCATGCAAGAGTATTGGCCGCCTGACATGCGAGTGCTCGAGTACCGCTATAATTTCCCCAACGACCCTATCGGCTTTATCTTCAACTTGTTCTTCAATTTCGAGCAAAATACGATGGACCCTATTGCTGTGGGGGAGATTGATGAACCGCTCGGCATCGTCGGCGCTTGCCAACCCTGCTTCCACCCCAACTCCTATATCACGCAATAGTGCGATAACCGCCGGAGCATCTTCCTCTGACAAATTGACGGAAGCGTAGTCGGGTAACTCTCGCCACGCCGCTATAGCGGAACGGGTTAGATCTTTGTCATCTTCAATCCACGCCCCAGTGGACACACCTACCAATGTACCTGGGCAAGTTCGTCGCACGGCTCTTACGGTTTCATCCACAGCTGACAGACTCTCACTCCCGTCTGCCAAACGCGGATGAATGTGAAGTTCTGCAGCACCAGCGTTTAGGCACGCCAAACCGTCAAGAGCAGTTTCACTGGGAGTCATGGGGAGTTGCGAATGGTAGTGCTTATTTCGATTTCCATTCAGGCAAGCTTGAATTATCATTTCAACCTTCTCTGTTGCGCCATTGCTGGCATAGTAATTTGCACTAAGGCGGTCAGTACCAAGAACACATGACAAGGGTAATAAATTGTCAGCCAATTGATTGCTACGTGACTTCACTTTTTAAAAATGGTGAAATGAAGTTTAGTAGTGACTCTGGATTTTCTTCGATTACCAGATGACCCGCATGCGGCACGGTTTGGTAAACAGAGCTAGATATCAATTGGTGTAGATCCGCTCCTTTTTCTGCTGGTATCCAGACGTCTTCCTCTCCCCACAATATTAAAACCGGAACTGAGATTTCAGGATATCTTGCCTGCACTTCCTCAGTATAACTAGACTTTGCCTGGGCTATTTGACGATAAAAAGCGGCTTTACCAATTTCACCTAGCCAAGGGGCAACAGTGACATTTTCTACATTGCTTGCCAATGGTTTAAATGCAGCGGTAGCAATATAAGCACGAACAACCGCTTCATGTATGTAGTCAGGAATTCCAGCGAAAGCCTCTTCATATAGGTTAACATGCTTAAAAAATGGGGAGCCCCAGGGGGAAAGTGCTACCGGATTTATTAGCACAATTTTGCTAAATTCTCGATGATTGAGAAGGTGAGTTCTTAAGACTGTCGAGCCCCCAAAATCATGTCCCAATATCGCGGGCTCATTTAACCCCCAAACATCGAGCAGATGGTTTAAAACCTCATTCTGTATGCCTAGCGATACGTTCGAATCTGGTTTGCTCGATTGCCCGTACCCGAGGAGATCATAAAAGTAGACCGTATGTGTTTTGGATAACCCATCAATCAGGTGACGTAGGTTATATGAAGACCAAGGTGTACCATGAATCATCACTAATGCAGGCCCTGATCCCTTAACCTCATACTTTATAGCATGTCCTTGAAACTGACATGTCTTGCTTAGCTTCCAGGTCATATCGCTCATCCTTTGATAACAAAAGCCCGGGTCAAAGGTGTTTGATGCTGGGCGATGTTGTCGACGTTTTATAGTGCTTTCGACGGTACTCTACAAAAACTCAAATGGCCAGATACATTATATTGAGACTCTACGAGCAATCCCCCGGACTGTATTTTTTTTGGATTTAGTTCTGACCAGCTATTGAGGTCCGTGCTGGTTTGTAGGCAACGGTGCACTAAAACGCCACTATCGTAAGTGTTGCCATAACTCAGAACGAATTGGTCTGATACGCAAACTACAACCTGAAGCGCGCTACAGGTCAACCCCTAAATGGTTGGCTCTTATAAAAACGTTCGAGTGGATTTCAATATAGTTATATTACTGAGTGAATGACATAGCGGTAAATTCTAACTATGTTCCATAGCACCGCAAAGCCAACAAGTGCACTGTTTATATCCAGTCTCAAAAGCTTGTTTTGCGGTTCGTTCGTACCTTACTACCTGGTTTGGTTAGCGAGGTTATACTCGGACAAAATAATGTTCAATTGATAACTAAAGCAGATTAATAAGTTCAGCTTGGCGCATTTGCCGAAAAAACCAACGCGGCTAAAGTTGTTACCTAATTTTTACGATTACTAAATAGGAGATGACACATGAAAGATCAAATTGGACTTCGGGACCGTGTTGCTGACAAATATTACCGCTCAGATGGGGACACGTTTCGCCAGCAGCTACAGTTGATGTATTTTTCGGGCGACTGACCAGCTTGGTCCTTCCTGGATCTGGCATCAAAGATATATAAGAGCTGCCAGCTATTACCTTCCGATCTGGCGTGAATTGTTAATACCGGCATAGTACTGAAAGCATCTGCTCGCGCTTTAGCGAAGTGAGCTGTGACGGTGTCATTTCTTTGTAAATCATATGCTTATACAGTAGGTCGACATTGCTGTTGTGCGGTATTTGGCTGTCAAAAATATTTTTTTAAAAAAAAATTGAAAAGATGTCGAAAAATCGAATTGGGTGACGTCCTTGGGGTGTAACCAACCACAACGAGGATTTACCATGCTTTTTATAACAACTCCGGTCTACGCGCTTGCTGTTTCAATTGTCTATCTGATTCTTTGGTTTCGGGTGACTTCTTTTCGTGCTGCCAAGGGTGTTTCAATTGGTGACGGGGGAGATGCCGATCTATTGCTCAGAACGAGGCAACACGGGAACTGCGCTGAATGGTCCGGCTTTATACTCATTCTTATGATACTTGCCGAGGGTATGGGCGCGCCGGCTCTGTATTTACATATTACCGGGGTTCTACTGGTAGTCGGCCGAATAGCTCATCCATTCGGACTGAAAAAAGATAACGCCAGCCATTTGCTGCGCTACGTAGGAAATGGAACCAACATTCTGGCAACATTGAATGTCATGGTGTGCCTTGGCGTTAATCTGCTGGGTCTTTAACAAAGACGTAGTAACAACTGTTTTTATCAATCTTTCAATTTGAGGATACCGACAATGAAATACATGCTTCTGATTTACAACAACCCTTCCGAAGAACCCAAATATGGTACGCCGGAATTCGACTCCATGATGTCTGATTTTTTTGCCGCCAATGAAAAAATGAAAGAAGACGGTGTGCTGGTTGATGGCGAAGGTTTGCAGGGAATTGAAACTGCAACTTCTTTGCGAGTTAAATCCGGCAAGGTCGAAACTATGGATGGCCCTTTTGCAGAAACCCGTGAGCATCTTGGTGGCTACTATGTTTTGGAGGTGCCTGATCTGGACGCTGCGCTTAAATATGCAGCCCTGATTCCTTCAGCGAAGTTTGGAACAATCGAGGTCCGCCCACTGATGGACTACAGCCCGGCGGCCTAGCAGTGGAAAATACGACGCCCCAAACTATTGCGGTAGGTAAAGCCCTGGATGAAGTGATACGCAATGACAGGGGGCGTCTTTTAGCTGGCTTAATTTCACGGTTGGGAGATTTTCAACTCGCTGAGGATGCATTGCAGGAAGCATCGATTTCAGCGTTAGGTCATTGGGGTCGGACCGGAATACCCAACTCGCCGATGGCCTGGTTGATGAGAGTTGCGCTAAATAAGGGAATCGACAGAATCAGGGCTTCAAGCAGAGAAGATATTAAAGCCGAGAACCTGAGTCATGTAGCCATGAAATATGTTGAAGATATCGATCCAGAGGAAATACCGGATGAGCGCCTGCGCCTTATCTTTGCCTGTTGTCACCCGGCACTGGAAGAAAAGTCTCGCATCGCTTTGACCTTGCGTACTGTATGCGGCTTAACGACTCGAGAAATTGCGGCTGTCTTTATAGACGTGGACAGTACTATCGGGCAGAGGATCTCCAGAGCTAAAACTAAAATCAAATCAAAAGGTATTGGTTTTTCGATCCCTGAGCCAGAGCACTGGGATACCCGACTCGATACCGTATTGTCGACCATTTATCTGATATACACGACAGGTTATGTCGAGCAAGAATCGGAGTCGCGTGACTTTTGCGAAGAGGCACTCTTTCTTGTGCAGCTGCTTAACGAACTAAACCCGGGGGATCCTGAAATTGAAGGGGCTTTTGCCTTGATGCTCTTTACCCAGTGTCGCAAGGTTGCCCGTGTTGATTCTGATGGTGCCAGTGTTCCGGTTGCCGAGCAAAATCGCCAACTATGGAATCATCTGCAAAAGGAACAAGCGAACAAACTGTTGCAGAATGCATTGAAGCGCAATAGTCCGGGGCCATTTCAAATCAAAGCCGCTCTTGCTGATTGTCACATGGCTCAGCCGACTCCGGATTGGAAACAGATGTCTTTCCTTTATCACTCGCTTTGGAAATTTGAACCGACCCCTGTTGTTGCGTTGAACTGGGCAGTAGTACTTTCGGAACTTGGAGAGGAACAACTGGCGCTGGATAAAATTGAAACGCTTAAGGGAGAGCTTGCAGAATTTCAACCGTGGTACGCTGCTCGTGCTCATGTGTTGACCAGGCTCGGACGCTGCGAAGAAGCACGGGCTGCTTATGCCGAGGCAATTGAAAGGTCTCAGAGCCTTGCAAACACTAAGTTTCTGAGCACGAAGTTGCGCCAGCTTGAATCTGCAGACTGAGCTATTTTGCAAACTTACATAAAAAGTACCTACCTCGACATGCGTACTAACATTGCAAAGTGAAAGTTGGATAGATACCGATGCGTTCTTTTAACGTTCCCGATCTAAATCGAAATCAACACCGATCACTCGAGCCGTCGTGAAATCAAAACTGATCGACACGCTCAAAGACTGAGTATCAACCGAACATCCGGTTCTTAATTGGCAGATTCAACGACGAAGTTCAGGCTGAAGTTGATCTCTGTGGAACCGATCTCCTGAATCCAGAAACTATAATCACCGGCTTCCAGTGGCGGTGTGAATCCCTGTGCACCTGCGCCAAGACCCAGCCCAGGCAGGATATCTGACCCAATCATAGCGACACCAAAATGTGTATAACCCAGTAGATTTCCAATCGCCGGATCATCCGGTAACTCAGTAAACACAGAGCCCGCCTGGATCGCTATAAACGATTGATCATTCGCGGAGTAATTCACAAGCTTGATAGCCGTCAGTTCACTACCCGCGGGTACGTTGACAGTTAGATAGTCCAGATCCTGCGAAACTACTGTTGCATTGATACTATTCTCACCGAGCATAAACTGCAGTGGCTGCGGGTTATTGGGGTCATTGGCAATGTCGCCGTCGGTGGTTTCGTCAAAGAGTACAACTTCGGTTAGGTTGTTATCTGGAACGGTATTGTTGCCTGCGTTGTTACCTGAACTTGAACCACCGCCGCAGGCCGCCAGCGTCACAATGGATATGGGAGCAATCAGTGTGGCAAGATTAAAGCGATTGAGTTTCATAAGTGTCTCATATGATTAGAGGGTTACTGCTGTGTTGCTGGCACGGTTATATGATGAGCAGACTATTAGTAATCCCTTAAGTTCAATTGATCAATGTAAATCCCGGTGTGTCGGGATATTGTGTAGATAATGATAGTCCTAAACCTTTGTCCGGTTAGTGATTTTGCCTTCCTTGTGCTCGAACAAGCCGCAACGTATTATCATGGCTCGTACGCTGGTGGGCCAAGGCAATAAAATAGGCAGTGCGTAATCATAAAACAAGGAGAGAGGCATGGAATTACTTAACTCGTATTCTAAAAAATGGTCACTATCACTATTCACTACTTTGGCGGTGGTAACCGTTCTATTTGCACCAAAAATGACGATTGCCAATGAAACTCCACCTACTGACAAGGATATGCTTTTTCAGTGGCTTTCTGATCGCAGCTATAAAGACTGGGCATCAGAATCCGCCCCGCACCAATCTGCCGGACCTCATCCGGTTAGCGTAATTGCATATTTAAACCGGGTACTAAATGAATCACTGGCTGCTAACTCAGATGCCCATCCAAAAGGATCCGCCGCGGTAAAAGAACTACTGGACGCCAATGGTGATTTAAACGGCTGGGCTGTGTCTTTGAAAACAGATGACGACAGCAATGGCGGACAGGGATGGTTCTGGTACGAAATATTAGGCAACACGGCAGACTCGAATGTTGTTGCCAGTGACAATGGCGTACCTTTGTGTTTTGGTTGTCACACCCCTGGGAAAGATTTTGTGCTTATCCCGCATCCACTAAAATGATCGTGGCGTTAACAATATTTTTGTCAATTTTGACACTTGCAGGGCACCACCGGTAAGTCGGTTTAGTATCAGCCGTGCCTATTTCCAGCTGTGTCGACTGCAAAGTTCAATCTGTGAGATAAAGCTGTTGTGCCTCAAATGAGGCACAACATAGTCATCTCGCTACGGTCGAGGTAGTCCTGCAACGCTGCCTGCACGGCGACTGTCTGCACCACCATGTTGCGCACCGTTCTGCTGATCAACCACTACGGCTTGCACTGATCCGATTACGCTGGGTGAATCTCGCAATGTGTGGCCTAGTGCAGTCAACTGATCAAGTGCCGATGTGTCGAAGGCTGCTTCATAGGCAATGCTGCCACCGGAAGAACTTACCCTAGGTGCATCGATCGCATCTTGTATAGACATGCCGTGGTCTATCAGGTTGACTGTTATATTCACTACTGAGTTGATGATGGTAGAGCCTCCCGGTGATCCGTAGGCGGCGATGAAGTTGTCATCGCGAAACACCATGGTAGGTGCCATGCTGCTACGCGGGCGTTTGCCTGGCGCGACATCGTTGGCGCCTGGTTTAAAATCATCCGGATTGGCATCTGCCTGAGGCAGGAAGTTAAAGTCGGTCAGCTCGTTGTTTAACAAAAAGCCGTAGCCTGGCACAGTAATACCTGAGCCCCACGTACCTTCAATGGTAGAGGTCCATGAGACGACATTGCCGTTGCGATCTATCACGGTGAAATGTGTGGTGTCGATTCCTACCGTGCCTTCAGTGCCGTTGGTTACGGTGGCCTCGGCAGTAGTACTGAAGGCCGGATCAAACTGACGTGGATCACCAGGCTGTATGTCATCATCTGCTATGCGTTGATCAACCAGAATCTGTGCGCATCGCGGTGCGAGATAGTCTGCGTTAAGAAGCCCTGCAATTGGCAAATCGACAAAATCTGTATCACCCATCCATACTGATCGACTGGAGAATGCCTGGCGCATGGCTTCTACCATGACATGCAGCGTGTTGGCAGCACCCGGGCCAAAGCCCAGACTGCTATCACCCATCGGGAATTGCTCAAGACACTCAAGAATTTGTCCGACAGTCAGTCCGCCTGATGAGGGAGGTGGCATGCCAAAGATCGTATAACCACGGTAGTCACTCGATACAGGCGCGCGTTCGTCTACACCAGCGTTCAGGTAAGCGGCGAGATCATCCTGACTCATACGGCCTGCGCCCTTGTCTCCCACTGTGTCGCGAAAGCGCAGTTGTGCGTCAACGATGGCATCAGCGATTTCACCGGTATAAAAAACATCAACACCTTCGGTTGCGATCAATTTAAAAGTCTTTGCCAAATCCGGTTGTACTAATAAGAAGCCTTCCGAAAGCGGGTCACCAGATGCGGTGCGGAATTTTGAAGATGTCTCAGGCCAGAAGGAGGTGCGCGAGCTCTCTGTGAGAGACGCGAGCCGTTCGTTGATGGCAAAACCCTCTTCTGCGAGTGTGATAGCGGGTTGCAACGCTTCTGCCAGTGTTAAAGTGCCATACTGTTCCAGCGCGTGTGCTGCACCAAGTAGAGTGCCCGGTACGCCAACACCTAAACCACTGGTTGCTATATCGGTAAAGCCACCAATGACATTGTCACGAGTTTCAAGGCCTGTGCAGTTGGGTTCGCAATCGAGATACTGTGTCGCGCTGGCGGCGGCAGGTGCTTTCTCGCGTGAATCAATGAAGAAGGTTTGGTTAGTGTCTGCTTGGTGAATGCCCATAAACCCACCTCCGCCAATGCCAGATGAAGTTGGTTCTACCACGTTCAGGACAAACTGCACTACAACAGCAGCATCAACAGCGTTGCCGCCGTCTTCGAGTACTTTTGAACCGGCAGCTGCAGCCAGCGGGTGGGCAGCAGTCACGATCCCCTCACTGAAGCCTGCTTGTCCCGCGGGAATACCGAGTGAGTAGTCGACCAGGCAGGTTTGCGATCCATCCCAACCATAACCGTCACCGTCGCTGTCTTCGCAGGTAACAAAGCAGGTTTCAACTCCATTCCATCCATAGCCGTCGCCATCAGAGTCGATACAGGCTGTGATCACGCGGCATGACTGCGTTCCATCCCACCCCCAGCCGTCACCATCGGTATCGACACAGGCTATTCGGCATGATTGTGTGCCATCCCATCCCCAGCCATCACCATCTGTGTCGACACAGGAGGCAGGTTCTATTGCAGTGGTTGTCACTTCTTGTGCGCCAAGTGGTGACATACATAAAAAAGACACGGCAATGCCAGGCAAGCAATACCGTTTACAAATAGTAGTTGCAGTCATAAATTCCTCCAATGATTTATACAAGAACAGCAACGCTATCCTGCTTGTTGCCGAGGTTTAAAGGTTACACAACATTGATCGTGTTGGAAATGCTCTTTATCCAGGGGAGGGCCGGGCGTGGTCCCGGTGTTGAAGCGCTCGTAAAATATTCTTAGCTGACAATCGCCACACAGAGCAGTTTTTTGATACTGGTGTTAGTATCAGGATTGTTGATCTATACAAGGCGCTGGCCCGAAGTCATGACATCCTCAGAAAGCGAATCGGCCGATAACAGCTTCGATGCGAAGGCCAAAGAAGAAAAACTTAAAAGTGAGTCGGAACAATGGGATACGTCGCAACCCGAAACCGCCAAAGCTGACGATATCCCGGTCATTGACCTGGAAGCCTACTTTGCGAGTGGTGAGGATCGTGAGCTTGAGAATGTTGCCGAGCAACTCAGAGTTGCCTGTGAGGAAACTGGTTTTTACTCTATTGTGGGGCATCAAATTAGCAGATCAGATGTAGAAGAAACGTTTGAGCAGGTTCGCCAGTTCCATGGTCTTTCGATTGAAAGTAAAAATACACTGCTAATGGATCGCCCTGGTTGGCCTGTGGGTGGTATGGGCTATTTGCCTTTTAAAAATCGAAAACTGCCTGCACGAGACACTGGCAATCTGAATGAAGCCTTTATCTTAAAATGTGATGATAAGTTAGGCATGGACGATAACCAGTGGCCTGATAATAGTATTTTGCCGGAATTTCGTGCCATAGTTGAACGCTATGCGCGTCAAATGGAATCGTTGGGCAAGCGCATGTTGCCAATCTATGCAAGAGCGCTGGGCGTTGAAAAGGAATTTTTCAACGACGCGTTCAATACCCCTTTGTATCGTTTGCGAATGACGCATTATCCGGCGACTCAGTTTGACGCTGAAAGTGGCTATGGCATATCACCGCACGTGGATACTTCGTTCTGCACAATACTGGCGCAGGATAATCCAGGTTTAACGGTGTTTAGTGAACGCCGGCAGGTATGGGTCAACGCCCCGGTGATTGAAGATGGGTTTATCGTCAACACAGGCGAGCTACTGAAACACTGGAGTAATGATCGGTTTTTAAGTACACGGCACTTTGCCAATAATAACGTCGGTAAAGAATCACGTTATTCTATTCCGTTTTTCTTCAACGCCAATCCTCACTATGTGATGAGTTGTATTCCGAGTTGTTGTAGTGAAGATAACCCGCCAAAATATCCACCTATCTCCTATGCTCAAAGTCAAGGTGTTGTGCAAGGCGAGTAAAATTGGCTGATCCCTGTTGTTATAAAATCTCAATGTCTATGAAGTGATCTTTCAAACCTGTTCTGTTTTTATGCGATGTGGGCCGAAATTGTAGGGCTTCTCGTCGTTCTACCTCCCTTTTATCGGGCAATATAGAAGCGATGACCAACCGGATAGTTCAAAAACACCCAGATCTCGGATCCCGTGAATTCGAGCTGGTAGACGATATGATCGAGTACCGGATCAAGAATCAGTTTGCCGACGAGGAACTAGCAGTCGTACTGTCGGTATTGGCCCCAGAGCCAGTTGTAGATGGATCGATGATGTATTTTGTGAGTGAAGTAAATCGTGAAGCGCTGATCAAGCTGTTTATCGATCTGCCGGTTCCAGGGACTTTTGCGAAGTTTATTAGCACTGTTCAGCAGCGAATCAGGGAAGAGAGCTTCGGTCAACTTGATGCAGCGAACCGGGAGTCAGAGATCACACAAGAGCAGGTCTGCACTACTATTCGTATGCTGGAAACCAATCTGGACCCAACGAGCATTGAAGAGATGCTGGCAGCCCTGCGTCAGCTCTCTGAAGCACCGGATAGCAGAGAGTTGCTTGATCAAGTCGTGGGAGCATTCAATGCCCTTGGTATGCAGCAGGGTGCGGTACTGACCTATGCTCCTTTCTTTAATACACTGCTTTCAAGCACAGATCTGGATGAACTGAGCTGAATGCGTGTGATTCAGGTTTCTGGATAAGTAATGGCTGCGAAGGTTGAAATTTACGGAACCAGCTTTTGTCGGCATTGTCTGGCTGCCCGACAGTTGCTGGATGAAAGACAAATCGACTACGCTGAGTATCTCATTGATCTTATGCCGCTTGAGCGCGCAGAGATGTTGCGCCGCTGCGGGCGCAAGAAAGTACCCCAGATATTGATTAATAACACACCGATTGGTGGTGACGAAGATCTGATGGCACTGGATGCCAGTGGTGAGCTGGATCGGTTGTTATCTATGCAATAAGCAGGGAATGTGCTTCGGTACTAATTATTCCTGCCTGTTCCTTCCTGCCTGTTCATCTCCGTATGACAGCTTATTGACGCCGGGAGGCATAATACATGCGTCAGCCCATTACCTGGCAACTGGTGGGTTCAACAAAAATGTCGCGCGTATCAAGATTGTCTGCAGCGTTCATCTCGGTAGTTACTCTAGTTGCCTGTAGCGGGGACGGAGGACAGGACGCTGAGTTGCCAGCTGCAGCGTTGCAACCTCAAGTTGTGTTAGCAGACGATGCGGGTCTGATTGGCGACTGGGCAGATTTTGGCTGTGTATCGTATGATTATTACGAAGGTGGTACGGAGAGACTGATATCGTTTGACGCTGATACTTTTGAGTTAAAACTGTTGAAGTATTACGGCTGGGCGAATGAAGCTGCGGACCGTTGCAAGACACTTGCATTTGAGATCAGTAAGACGGGTAACTTTTCTCTGACCGCTGCGGCAGAGGAATTTGACGCAATGCATGATCACCCGGGCTTGGACACCTACAACATAGATGCCACAACCACTTCAGTTTCCGTAACCTTGTTGCAGGATAGGGAAGTCGATCAGGCAAACCAACTCAGTTATTGTGGGATCACCACGTGGCAGAAGGGAGTAAGCGTAGAAGTTGATGCCTGCGATGACTTTTTTGTGTGGCACCACGCCACGGGCACCACCAACGTGCCAACCACTAGCGCGCCGCTTCCTATCACTATTTATGATGTAATTCTAAAAAACAGTCAGGGGAATCTTTGGTTTGGATTGCCATTGACCGCCTGGACCACGGTGTACCCTGCGGGTGCTTCCGGTACCACTCAAGAGACTCGGCCGACCTCCTACAATCACGATACGGGTTTTTACAATTGTAATGAACAGGACAGCTACATCTGTCCCTGAATGTCGGAAACCATGAGCACATCTTAGTATTTATTATGTGATGAAATTGCGGCCGGGTGGCTGAAAGGATGCCACTGCTAATTTTCAGAGTTATTGTCTACGGAAGATAAAAACATACAATATGCAGCAGCTTAAGCGAAAGAATACAGTTCTATGGCAAAGTTAGTTTTACATATTGGTCCTGGAAAGTGCGGGTCGTCAACGATTCAACAGTTTTTTGCCAGTCACGAAAAGCCCTGTGATCAGAGTACGACATATAGCTTGCTGGATCCCGTAGCGATCAATCAACTGAACTGTGAGGAGCTGGACAATTCGGTCTCACCTGCTTTTGCGGAGCAATTGTCAAAAGCCAAAATTGGCGACGGCACTCTTATTCTCAGTCATGAGTTTTTGTTTCAGGCTCCCTGTGCAGTTAAAAATATCTGTGCTCTGGCCAGGGATAATATGTCAGATATTATTGTCGTTGGTTACTCACGAAGGCAATCTGATTATTTAGTGTCTGCGTATTCACAATGGATGTTCCGTTCTGTAGATAGAGTTCAGGAGGTTAACAGTGTATTGGGCGATTTAGGTTTTGATGCATTTCTATTTTCCGGCCTGGAAAGGCAGCTAATCGCATCCATTGCAAACGATTTTCACAGTGCCCGGCAACTCAGCGGGCAAAGCATACATAACTGGTTCAGCTCGTACGATAGTCTTTCGAAGTTATTGGCTGAGTTTGATGTCAAAGTAAGGTGTGGTGTGCTCCCAGGTAAAGAGACGAATATCAATCTAATAGAAGACTTCTGTGACAAGGCGGAACTTTCACTGCATTCCGCGGTGGGCGATGCAACAGAAAAGACCACCAATGTGAGTTTCCATGCGGATGTTATTGAGGCGACTAACCTGGCAGTGATGCTGGGTTTTGATGTACCACGCCCGCATGCAAGTAATGAGATTATTCAGTTGTTATCTGCCAGGATGAGCCCGGTTGACAAGGATGTTTCCAGCTTTATGGATAATTTAAAATCCTACATAGATACATACTATTTCGGCTCAAATAGTAGTTTATGTCGCCAGTATGAATTGGACGAATCATACTTTGAGCCTGCCGATGAGATTACTAAGCCAGAAATACTGAGTTTCATTTCTCAAGAGGTTGAGCAACGATTACTAAACGGGTCTGAAGTAATTAAAAGCAACCAAATACTTTGCGCAAAGTTGATTGAATTGTGTTTTAAGCTGGCCAGCGGAGATCTTGAGGCTGCGGTCTGATGTCGTATTCTTTCTTGCGGTTGATGACCCAGGTAAGGCAGTAAGCCGTTAGGGTAACGGCATTTCTACCACATTTCATGTTTTACTTCTGGTTGCACTTTGGGTTGATTCTTCCGGTGGCAAGTTAACATGCTACGTTATGTTAATATTTCTTTTTCGATACTTAGCTGACCTGTGATTCTACCGAAAAACATGAAATCAATCACAAAAAGATTGTTTCTTGAATGCCTGGTGCCAGCACTGTGCTGCTCTCTTTTTGCATGTGATGCAAACATAGATATCGGTGAGACGCCAGATACCTCGCGTTTTTTTGACACGAGTACCGAGCAGTGTGAACGCTACGATCAATCGCTCGTTTATCGTCAGCGCGCCAACACGCTGATACTTTCGCCGCAGTCAGAGTGGATTAACGCGATAGAGAACGCACGACCCAATACCGAGATACTACTTGAAGACGGCGAGTATCAATTGAATCAGTATGCCGTGCGAATAGATAGCCCACTGACAATCCGTAGCGTCAACGCAGACCCTAATCGGGTTCGTATAGTAGGGATGGGTTACAGCGAGCCTTCTGAAGGATTCATGGTTCTCGGTAACGATGTTACGATTGCAGACATATCGATAAGCGATATTCGGGATCATGCCATCGCAGTTCGCCCTCAATCCGGTGCTCAACAGGGACTGCAGTTATACAATCTGAATCTCACGGACATCGGCACCCAGCACATCAAAGTTAATCCTGGTGGTGCGCGGGACGGATTGATCGCCTGCTCCTCAATCGGTTATAGCGAAGGCGGAGCAGTTGGTGATTACAACGGCGCTATTGATCTGCATGGAACGTTCAGCTGGACGATAAGAGACAACTACATATACAACATTTCCGGGGATGGAAGTGGTTGCCTTATTGATCAGGAATGCGGGCAATACATAAGCTCACCCGCCATATTAGCCTGGAGTGGTGCGCGGGATACAGAAGTCATTAATAACACCATTGTAGATAGCTATCGCAATATCGCATTCGGTCTGGGTTCTGAACATGACGGGGGTCGTATATTGCACAACACCATCATCCAGTCATCACCGGGTGATGCGGGGATCGAGTTGTTTGGTGCAACGGATGCGCTGGTTGAATACAATACTGTACAGCTTGCGGGTGCGTACCCGGGGACTATTGAGTTTCGCCAGACTGAAGGTTTGACTATCAGTAACAACTGGTTGTCACGAAAGCCCTGGGATCGCGGTGGAAATCGAAATATTCAGTTATCTGGTAACGCTTACGTTGTCACTGAATCACCGCACCTCCAATAGAGAATATCAACTGTTATTCATTATTAACCGATAGCTGTCCAGCCGGGATTCAAAATCATACGTCACTGTGACAATGGCAACTTCTCGGGTATTGAATTCTTTAGCCAGTTCTTCAATTTCAGTTTTGCATCGCTCCGGTGTGCCAATGGTGTAGCCGGCTAGTAGGTGATCGTACTCTGCTTGTTGCGAGACGGGCAGTTTTGATCGTTTGTCTTGTACTTCTTCCGGTGACAGCAAAGGATTTTTGTGACCCATAGGTGTCACTAATTTGCGATAGACCGCAGTACCAGCCAGTAGCTCAGCCTGTTCTTGTGTTTCGGCACAGAAAGCACCAATTGCCAACATGCGTACTGGTGCATCGGTGTGACCGGCTGCATCCCAGGCCTGTGAGTACGCATCAAATATTGAAGGATGACAATGATCCGGTGAGATGAATCTGGCAAGCGCGAGGTTCATGCCCAGTTGACCGGCTAGTGCTGCACTGCCACCGCTTGAGCCAAGCATCCACATCTGTGCGTGGCTATTGTGTTTCGGGCTGATGTTTAAGTCTGTCCACGGATGGTCAGTTGGAATTTCATTGTTCAGGAGCGCTTTTAGCGTTGCGGCCTGTGCCGGGTAATTGCTGCCATCTTGTGGCGGGTTTGGCCAGGCGAGAGCTGCGGTCGCGAGACCATCGCCACCCGGGGCGCGTCCAATACCTAAATCGATTCGGTCTGGAAACAGCGCTGTAAGCATATTGAACACTTCAGCAACTTTAAACGGGCTATAGTGGTTGAGCATGACTCCACCACTACCGATACGCATATTTTTTGTAACACTGGCGATGCTTGCAATCAGAATCTCCGGAGTGGGGCCAGCAAATTGAGTGCTGTTGTGATGCTCTGCCACCCAGAAGCGGTCATACCCCAGCGCGTCGCATGCCTTAGCCAGTTCAATAGACATCTGTCCTGCGTTGCCGTGCTCTTTACTGGCAGCGTGCACAGGGCTTTGATCGAGAACCGTCAGGTTTAAGGTAGATGACATAATCCGGCTGCGTTATGTTAGTCCGCTAGAGTATGACAAGGGTTTTTAGTGCTGTCACCTGCGCGTAACAGGAGAGTGTTGTGAAGATGATCCGGCCTCTACCTTATGCTCATGGTGAGACAGTTTATTAACCCGGCTCGCGTTGCGTGGGCAATGCTTGTCTATGTTATGATTTCAGGTAGCCAGTGAGACTGAGTGCTTACTGCCACCGGAACCGAGGATCAGATATGAATATTGACCTAATTGCAGTGAACCAGTCAGTGCAGGATTACCTCGATGGCGAGATTAGTGGTGTCATGCTTTCGCAGTCTCTGCATCACATTTCAGAAGCTGCAGACGGGCTTGATAAGAAACAACTGGTATCGTTCAAATACTATATTGGGTTCTTTGAGAAAGAAGGAAAGCAGCTGTACCTTGACTCCAACAAGTACCTGAAAGAAGAAGCGACTGAGTTACGTGATTTTGTTGAAACGCTGAAACAGGAGCTGCCGGAGAAGGCTTGACTCCAGTAAGTGCGCCCGGTTCGGAAGTTTTTTTAAAGGTCTTTTGTGTAGATCCTACCGGCCATGTTGCAGTCGGTGTTGTAACGCTGCCAGAAACACGACATGAGTCTCACCTTAGTCATCCTGGCTGCAGGAAAAGGAACGCGATTTGGCGGCGATAAACCGCTTGCAGCGGTAGGTCCCAACGGTGAGTCTCTTTTTGAGTACAGTGTGAGAGATGCTGTTAGCGCAGGTTTTGAGCGAGTTGTTTTTGTCGTTAGCCCGCAGCAAGATACCTCAGTTTATTCAAAACGTCTCGCATCTTATAAGCATCGCCTGAAAATCAGCTTTGCTGTTCAAAGCATTCACACGTCAATAGAATCCCGGCTCGGTGCGGGGTGTCAGCGTACAAAGCCATGGGGTACAGGCCATGCGCTTTTGGCGTGTCGTCAGTACATTGAGACACCGTTTGTTGTTATCAATGCTGATGACTACTATGGTGCTTCCAATTTTGAGCTGGTTGGGGAATTTCTTAAGCACAACGTCTCGACTCCGGATCTTGCGGTGCTACCCGGTTTTTCTCTGGAAAATACGCTAAGTAACACTGGCGGGGTTAATCGTGGTGTATGTTCGGTAACAGGTGATGGTTATCTGGAGGCAATACGGGAATATACTAATATCTCTATAAGCTCAGGTGTTGTGAAATCAGATAACCCGCCTGATGGCTTCAATCAGATCTCACTGGATTCACAAGTCTCAATGACTTTTTGGGGATTCTATCCGGAGTTTTTTGCTGCACTAGAGTTGGCTTTTAGTCATTTTCTAAAATCTGCACAAGAACTTAACGTCGATGAGTTTTATATTCCGGCAGCAGTGGATTTTGCTATCCGCGCCGATTTGTTGCGTGTAAAAGTGTTTCCTTCAGCAGAGCACTGGCTTGGAATTACCTATGCTGAGGATGTTGTGAAGGTTAGGGAGTATTTACTCAATCGACCGGCAGGGAGCTAGTATTCTATGCCATAGCCTGGTGCTTTTTGGCGATAGGCTGACTACCTAACTAGTGATTTAGTCGATGTGACTTGTCAGTTTGATTTCAGTGTGTGTGTAAGGGTTCAGAATTTCCCGACATGTAGCTGGATCTGCGAGTAACTCTGCGTTAAACTCAATTCCATGAAATTTAAAATCCACAGTTTTGAACAAGACCTGCTCCGTATAATAAACGGAAGGTGCTTGTGTGGGTGATATGAACGAATTATAAGTTTCGTTTCTAAAAGCCCGCATCATCGCGGGCTTTTTTTTGCTCGTGAAAACCAGGACCTTACACGGTCTGTGAAACATGGCCAAAAGCCATAAATGGAAGTAGAAAAGTGAATGAGCAAAAGATTTATACCGGTAAAGACATAATTGCGATGGGCTGCAAGAGTGGTCCTGTTGTAGGAAAGTTGCTTGAGATAGTTAATCGCAAGCCGCACACGCGGGAACAGGTTTTAGAGCAGATTGCAGCACATGCGCCACCACCTGTGTTAGATCTTCACGAGTCTCCTGCGCCATGTCAGTACAACATTACAGCAAGTAACGAGCTGGAAGCGGATAACCTTGTGGCAGTGCGTGCGACTATGGATGTTGTTCTTAGAACGCCGTGTGTGATTGAAGGTGCTGTAATGCCGGACGCCTGTCCTGCAGGGCCTGTTGGTACGATTCCGGTTGGTGGTGTGGTTGCGGCCCAGGACGCAATTATCCCGGGCATGCACTCCGCTGATATCTGCTGCTCTTTGATGGCTACGGTGTTCGACGATGCAATGCCTTTAGCAGTGCTTGATGCAGCGCACAAATCTACGCACTTCGGTCCGGGTGGAAGGGTGGCTGCGCGCGCCATTGAATTACCTGAAGCACTTGCTTCGGCTGTGGATAAACTGCCGTATCCCGGGTTACGAGATATTGCGCGTCTGCATACGGGCACTCAAGGTGATGGTAATCACTTTGTTTATGTGGGTACGCTGGAGTCAACTGGTAAGACTGTATTGGTAACTCACCATGGTTCACGGGGATTAGGTGCGAGGTTATACAAGCATGGTCGCAAGATAGCTGAGCGTTTTCGCAAGCAGCTGTCACCGGATACTATGCCTGCCAACGCTTGGATTCCATTCGACACAAATGAAGGGCGTGAGTATTGGCATGCATTGCAGGTCATTCGCGAGTGGACTCGTCATAACCACGAGTGTTTGCATGAGGCTACCGGTACTAAGGCTGGTGCAGCGGTGTCGCATCGATTCTGGAATGAACACAACTTTGTGTTTAAAGAAGAAAACGACAGCGGCAATGTGTTCTGGCACGCTAAAGGTGCAACGCCAATTCATACCGCTTTTATGCCTGATAACGATGGTGTTCAGATTGTGCCATTGAACATGGCAGAGCCTATCCTGTTTGTACGGGGCGAGCGGAGCTCAGTAAATCGGGGTTTTGCACCGCATGGAGCCGGGCGTAACATGAGTCGTACGAGGCACAAGAAGCGCATGGCCGGACAAACTGAAGAGTCGATTTTTGAAACAGAAACTGCAGGGCTCGATGTGCGTTTTTATTCGGAAAACATTGATATTTCTGAATTGCCGAGCGCTTACAAAAATACCGAAAGTGTAATTCAGGACATGCAGCGATTTGACCTTGCTACTGTTGTTGATCGAGTTTTGCCGTTTGGTTCGATTATGTCTGGTGATTGGCAGCGCAATGTGTCCTGGAAAGAGCTGCGAGCCCAAAAGCGTAATGCGAAAAAGCAGCAAACGCGTAGTGCCAGGCGTGTCAGTAAGCAAAAGCTTGATCCATTAGATGATGGCGATGGCTGATGGGGTATTACTACCTGCACTTTGCGGGTAGTAATATCTAGTTGGCAAAGCATATTATCGCGCGTAGGAAGCAGGTTGTATCTATTTCGTTAAAACGAATACCACCTATTCGTTGAAGCCAATTCCAAATAACAGAGCACAGGTCTGCAGCAATATGGAATAACACGGAGTTTCTCAGTATGATTTGATACGGTAAATGCTCCCGCACTAAATCTATAGCGAGATACTCATGAAAGCCATTCTTGGCACAATGACCTTTTCTGATCAGGTAAATAGAGACACTGCAGCCGCAATGGTGAACGAGTTTCGTGATACCGGGTTTGATGAACTGGACTCCGCCTATGTGTACTGTGGCGGCAACACGGAGAAACTGCTAGGCGATCTTCAGCAAGCCGGTGAGCTTACCGGTTGCAAGCTGGCGACTAAGGTGAACCCGAAAGCCGGTGGGCTTTCACCTGAATCTGTTAACAATCAGTTTTCTACCTCGCTTGAGCGTATGCATCTTGAGCGTGTTGATCTGCTCTATCTTCATCAGCCGGATCTTGATACGCCGATTCTGAAAACCCTGGAGGCGTTGCAGAAGCACTATGATGCCGGACGCTTTGTACGGTTGGGACTGAGTAACTACGCTGCCTGGCAAGTCGCAGAGATAGTGTGTTTGTGCGAGCAGCACGGGTTTGTTAAGCCATCGGTTTACCAGGGTATGTATAACGCCTTCACCCGCGATGTAGAGCGGGAGTTATTTTTGTGCCTTAAGAACTTTGACATTGCCTTTTATGTATACAACCCGCTCGCGGGTGGGATGCTGACTGGTAAGCATCAGTCTGTGGGGGATGCGCCACGTGAGGGCCGATTTTCAGATAACGCCGAGTATGTATCACGCTACTGGAAGGCTGATTACTTCGATGCATTAGATGCTTTCAAAAACGCTTGTGACGACGAAGCTATAAGTCCTGCCAGTGCAGCCTTGCGATGGCTCGTACATCATTCCGGACTGGACAAAACAAAAGGAGACTCGGTAATCATTGGTGCCAGTTCAATGAGCCATTTTGAAAGCAACATACAAGCGTTAGGCGCTGCTGCATTGCCGCAGTCGATCATCAATGCATTGGATCGTGGTTGGGAGATTGCACAGCCGGACTGCATTAAGTACTTTCGTCCCTGATCTACATCTGTCGTTGCCTTTATATAGGGTCACTCACGTTGAGCTTTGTCAGCACTCTGTGATTCAGCCAGTGGTCTCACCCAGAATCTCAAGCCATTGCCGGTGAAGCAGCTGGTCAATTTGCTCCGGCAGATCTTCTTCCCAGGCGAGGTAATCGCGTGAATCCTGCATATTGCCGTGATGACGCCCGGCAAATAGAGCTGATTGATCGATAGGTGAATCTATTGTTCCGGATTGAAGTTGCTCCGGCTCGATATCACTGGATTCCCAGTCATAAATGCCCGCTATTTGGTATTCGTGTTGTTCAAGTAGATTTGCAGCGTTACTCGAATGTGTGATTGTGCTGCCGATCAATACAATTGATTCAGTTGGCCGGGTGTTACCTGCAAGTAATTCACTGATGTTCTCCCAGTGAGAACCTGTAAGGTGGCTGTCGCTATAGGATTGTGAAGAGCGTAAATCGATAACTGTGCCGGAGCTGTCTCTGTGTTTCAGTAGTTGATCTGTCGTGAATATAGTGTATGGAGTCTCAATGAGTTGTTGCTGTGGTGAGTTTAGAGTTTCGAGCTCATTTTGAAGATATACAACGCTTACATTAAAGCCCATTGCTTGCAGCCAGTAGGCGGCAAAGGCGGCGCGGCTTCCAGATCCATGATCAAACAATATTACCGGTGTGTGATAGCGTGCTATTGACTGATCGGTTTGCTGGATCAGGTTGGTGCCGGAAATCCTAATAATATTGTGTTTGGCGCGTTGCCCGGTAGCTGCATCATCTGTTACATCAAATAGGAGACTTGTTGCGTGTGTAGTGACAAATGCATCAAGGTTGGTGTTATCCACTTGTGCGTACTTGATATTCCACTTACTGAGAAACTTCTGTATTGGTATTACGTTTTCGGATTCATGAGCGAACAGTTTGCCGGCGTTGAATTCTCGTTCATAACCATCGAGTTGCCAGGCCTGGGTGCCGCCTTTGAAGATGGCGTATGATCCGTTATATCCGGCCGCTTTCAAAGTGCAGGCTCCGATAATGGAGCGGGTGCGGCCCGCGCAATGCAGAAGTGCGGTTCCACCTGAGGTTTTTAATGACTCCATGTTAGCCAGTAGCTGACTGTTGGGTAAGCTCTGTGAGCCAGGGATTGTGAACAATGAATACTCAGCCGTTGGCCGAACATCAAACAGATTTGCGTCTTTATAGTTAGTAAGATAATCAGCGGGAGTGACTTCCGGCAGGCCACAGGTGTGGGCAACTACTTCTCCGAAAGCCTTTGACCATACAAACTCACCTCTAACAAAACCGTTACCGTACGTGTTTGGCTCATTGGATTTGTGACGTTGGATATTGGTGTAACCCAGCGCTGATAGTTGGTTTAACGCAGCGGTGGATGGTGTGTTTTGCCAGTCGAGAAAGTGAATTGGAAAGTTCTGCTCTGGTATCAGGTACTTGATTTTTTTTGTTAGTACTGAAAGCGGGATATTGGTGCTGCCAAACCAGTGGCCGTTGACGTGATCACGGCGTTCACGTGTATCGATCAGCGCGAATGGTTTACCTGATTTATACAGTGATGAAAAAAGACCCTGGCTCACCTGGCAAGTTCCTGTTTATTGGCGGAGATTGATTGTGTGAGTGTGCTACGGCACTTTTGCATCATGATGCTTAGATTGTTTCATAGCGACGACGCGTTATCTTACTCATGTCTGTGCCTTCTATGCGTACCAGACTGGTGGGACCGGTGCGAACTGGTGCGTGAAGATCTCCTTCGTTATAAACATGTGCATCTCCCGGTTGCAGTCGGTAAGTGTGTGTTGGTCGAACCTTGCCTGGTGCTTCTTCGGTATCTACAGTCGCCCACTCGTAGTCTGTCATTTCGGTTTCACCTCGAGCTTGTGCATAGATTGCCCACGACGGACCATGGTCGTGCGGTAGTGATTCTTTTGCGCCGTTGTACTGATGGGCAAGGATACAAAATCCCAGCTCTGGATCCTGATAAAGTAAATCCCGCTCACCGGTCTCTGCCGGAATTAAGGCGGCAACGTTGACCGGGTCTGCAAGAACTTCTGATAGTAATGCCGCCACCTTATTTCGCCCTTTTGGGCCGGGGTCGGTACTTAAGAGTGATTTGCATTGTGTGGCCAGATCAGACACTACCGCATCTGACGATTTAATAGACATGGACTATCTCCTGCGTTGTGAGGCGTGGTTTGAATCGTCTAAAGTTGATGCCGATTCTCTGTTGTTGGTTGGCTATGGAGGTAGCATAAACGCTATGCGTTGATATGACTAGAATACCGCTAGTCGATACTGAATTGGAGCTGCAGGAGTAGTCATACCTAAGGCCATAGATATGACCATAGATATGGCCAGGGATATGACCAGGGATATGACCATAGACACAGTGTCTGGACGCTGCGGCCACTGTGAGTCATTCTGTCTGTCAGATGCAAACGTTAGAGAGATTTCATGGATCTGCAACTACGCGGCAAGACCGCACTTGTAACGGGTGCCAGTCAAGGCATTGGTCGAGCTATTGCAAAATCGCTTGCGGCTGAAGGGGTGCAGACTGCTATCGCAGCCAGACGCGGGGAGTTACTGAATGACGTTGCAGATCAAATCGCCGCTGCTGGATATCTGCGGCCGATTGTGATCGCTCACGACATTATGTCTGAAGATGGACCGGAAGTTCTGGGAGCGAAGGCCCTTGATGTACTCGGCACGATTGACATTCTTGTCAATTCGGCTGGCGGGAGCCGCAAAGTTGATCTGTATGCAGACGCTGCAATCTGGGATGAAGGTATGAATATGAACTTCAATACCCAGCGTCGATTGAGCCATACGGTACTACCGCAGATGATCGAGCAACGGTGGGGCAGAATCATCACTATTAGCGGTAAAAACGAACCGGAAAAACATCCCGGTAAAATAAATGTTGCCATGTCTGCGAAAGCTGCGATCCATGCATGGTCTAAAGGGTTATCGAATGAAGTCTCGCAACACGGGGTAACCGTAAATTGCCTGGGCCCAGGGAAAATCATGAGTGAACAAATTCGCAAAAGCTACGACGAAGAACGTCGCCGCAAGTATGCGGAAGAAGAGATCCCGATTGGCTACATTGGTGAACCTGAAGATCTGGCCGTAGTGGCGACTTTTCTATGCTCACCGCTGGCCCGCTACGTTACCGGTGTTTTAATACCGGTAGACGGCAGTTTCCGGAAGTATGCTTTCTAGTTTGTTGGATGCTGGTCATGCCGAAGCGCTGCTCCAAAATCTACCGCTTAATACAAGAGTGTGCAGGCAGAGGTAACTGACTTTTGGAGGTGGCAGGTCCGGTATTGTAACTACTGATTGCATCGGAACCACAGTGGCAGCGGATAACTGACAATTACTGCAGCTGATTGAGTGCCCAAACAGAATTAGCAACGTTAGGGTGGTATCGAACCCAACCTTTTATTGAAGCTCGCACACCTAAGTTGGTCTAAGGGCAGTCTGCCGACAGACTGGATAGATCATATTATTTGCAATTCTTCGGCAGGTAATTCAGCAGCGGCTCAACATTAATACCGATGATACAAGTCACGCGGTTGTGCCGGGTTGCTCACTAGTAATTGGGATTCGTTGTGTCTTGTTTAGTATTGTCCGCTCAAGCTGCACTGAAAACTGCCCGACACAAGCAAGCCTGTCTGCGATTTTGAGGTTGCGTATAGCTTTGTTTTTGGACAACGATCAGTGGAGACACTAGCGACGTAATTGGAATTAGTATGCAACATCGAATTTTAAACAAGGATATAGGCTGCCAAGTGTCCAGGGTTAACATAAGAATAACAATGTCTCTGCTGTTTCTGGCTTTACTTAATCTGTGTCTCACAAACAGTCTGGCTGCTGCACCGAGGTGCACCGAAAACGCTACCAGCATCGCGAATGGCTGGGGTTGGGAAAATAATGCCAGTTGCGAGGTTTGTAACGATACGCCTCCATTGGGAGACGGGTGGGGTTGGAACGGGCTGCAATCCTGTCGGATTGAAGTTTTACCATCACCGGCGGCTGCTACAGCGCCCGTGCAATCCGGTAGTGCGGTCTGTGTAGACACCCCGCCTTTTGATGATGGCTGGGGATGGGGCGGCACAGAATCGTGCAGACTTAGCGGGGAAGCTGTGCCTTTGGTTATCACTTCGCAGGCAAGCTACGCACCACAATGTGTTGATATATCGCCCGTTGGTGATGGATGGGGTTGGAATGGTACAAACAGTTGTTCAACGGTATGGTCAGTTGCATCCTACCCAGGCTGGATTTACCAGACCTCGCCACCCGAGAATATTCCCTATGGGTACTTCACTCATATTATGCATTTTGCAATGTATCCTACCAGTGCAGGTGGCGTGTCTATTGGCGATATTTTTACCGATGAAAATGCCGACCGTGCAGTTGCGGCGGCACACGCGGCTAACAGAAAAATTATTCTTGTTATCGGTGGTGAGGGAGAAGGTGACAAGTTTGTTGGAGCCACCGAACCTGCAAATATGCAGCGGTTTGTGCGGGCAATTATTAACCGTATGCAAAGACACGGCTACGATGGAATTAGCATTGACTGGGAAGAGCAGGTAATCGACAGTCGACTTATCGCGTTAATAAAAATTCTGGCTAATGAATTTTCAGCGATGAACCCAAGGCCGTTACTTACAGTGGATGTACTTTCGAATTTTGTCTCTGCCGATGCTACTGAGCAGATGGCCCCGTATGTCGATGCAGTGAATATCATGAGTTACTTTAAGCCGAATAAAATCGAAGACGAGTTTAGATACTATCAAAGTGCAGGGTTAGACCCGCGCAAAACAATCATGGGTATCGGTTTGTTTCCAGATGCGGATGATAGTTCTGCTGCTCGCGTGCAGGAGAAAATGAGGTACGCACGACAGTTGGGTTTTAAAGGGGTTGAACTTTGGAGCGCCGAGTTTGCAGACTGGCGTGGCGATATTATTCAGACTTTTGTGGCAAATCGTTGGAGATAGTTGCGTCGTAACTGTAATCCTGATGCCGGCCGTATATTCGGATCCGGTAGCGGTGCAAACCACCTAAAACAGGAAGTGTCATTACTCCTTCATCTACTCGCTCGCCGAAGGCTGGTACAGGTAACCCGGCATCGGCATGCGCTGGATGGTCGGAAACCTACCACCTTGGTTGTATCGGCAGCATTTTATAAGTTGGGATATTATTCCCAAATGTGATATGCTTCGATCTCCCGCTGGCGAAAAGGCGTCGTCCACCACCGGTACTCAGCCGGCTCCGGTTCTCCTCCGGAGGATGTGATTACGCTCGAAGGGCTGGACGGTTCATGGTCGCAGGCTTGTCTCGCAGACTCAACACTTTTTACCGTAGCTGTGATGATTGCGGAAAATGTTGCAACGCTTACCGAATCTTTTTTTACAGATAGTGCATGTGATACTGCCGCTTCACCTGCCAGCATTGAAACTCAACGGTCATTGGTTTTTGATGGCACCACAACAATAACTGCAACTGGCGAAGCAAGTAATGTGGAGTGGATGGTGGAATCGAAACTGGTTGATGGCGTCGCTGATTTTAATGACCTAAACAACGCCGTCTATGATGTGATGCTTATTGCCAACAACACGTTGTACGTCGGTGACAGGTCCGGTAGTAACGACGGCTCAGCAGAAGCGTTACGTCCAACGGCGCTTGATCAGAATAATATATTTACTCTGATTGAAAAGTTATATCTCTGCACCAGTTGCTGTCTAAATATTCGGCCTCATTTGAGGCCGGATTTTTTTGTGCTGATATGCAGTAGTGCACTTAGGGTGGTTAAGAGTTATTTTCTTAATTGAATTTACAGTGGAACGTGAATTTATTGCAATCCTAGGTGGACACTCTCTGCAGTAGCTATTGCCTCCAAGTGTTCCTTAAAGTGTATATCGGATTACCGTTTTATAAGGTGAGATATATAAAACGTTTAAGTTATTACATGCATTCCTAAGCGCTATAGAAAACAAAGTTTGGCACATTGACTCTTCTCTTATCATGTTGTTAGAGTGAAAAAGTGCTGAATTTTTATAGCGCATAACTTTAAATCTTTTAGGAGCAATTCATAATGGTTAGTCTTAACACAGCAGCGATATCGTCAATGGAATGTGTTAGTGGTGGTATTCGTAAAAGACCTATCGTAACCATTGGAGCAGGTACGAAGAGTTGTAGTTCGACCGGGAAATCGTTGAGAAAGAAGCCGGTTGTAACCATTGGAGCAGGTACGAAGAGTTGCAGTTCGAGCGGGAAATCGTTGAGAAAGAAGCCGGTTGTAACAACTGGAGCAGGTACGAAGAGTTGTAGTTCGAGCGGGAAATCGCTGAGAAAGAAGCCGGTTGTAACAACCGGAGCAGGTACGAAGAGTTGTAGTTCGAGTGGGAAATTGTTGAGAAAGAAGCCGGTTGTAACAACCGGAGCAGGTACGAAGAGTTGCAGTTCGACCGGGAAATCGCTGAGAAAGAAGCCAGCTGTAACAACCGGAGCAGGTACGAAGAGTTGCAGTTCTGCTGGAAAATCGTTGAGAAAGAAACCTGTCGTCACAACTGGAGCAGGCACAAAGAGTAGTTGCGTGCGTGTTTAACAATCTTTAAGAAAAATGCTGCACCCTTACGGTGCAGCATTGTTACCAAGGAAAAAATGTTCTCTTTTATTAAGGCCTATCCGGATGCACAGCCGATAGTTCGTGCTGATAAAACGGCACTAGGGACAATTCCGGCCAAAGCCTTACAATATTGCGAAGCGCTTAGATCGGCATCCTCGTTTGGGTGGTATGCCTATCCTGCGGCGACAAGTACTTTACTGTTCGATGGTAAGGATATTTATATCAACATAGATTCGGCGTGGGAGTTACTCAATACTGAACATGCATCCGACCCCGATGAATGGTGGAATAAGGAGTGTCCCGAGTACCTCATTGATAAAGCACCACCTTTTATTACATCTATCGGCGTGGCGGGATACGTTCAAATTTGGTCCGGCCACCTGGTGCGATCAGCCGGAGACTGGAGCGTTCTTATCAGGCCGGTGGCTAACACTACAATCTCGAATCAGTATTTTTGTTTCGAAGGAATTGTAGAGACTGATCAGTACCGTTACGCTCCTTTATTTACAAACATAAAAATCCTCAAAACGGATATACCGATAACAATAAACGCTCACGAGCCGTTGTTTCAGGTACAACCAGTTCATCGTTCCAGCTATTCTTCGGAGGTGTTGCAATCGTTCTCAGTGAGTAGCCTGGACAATATGGCTCCGAATGATTGGACTGATTATTCGTCTACGATCAGAAGTAACAGTGTTCATGACACTGAGCACAAAACGGGTTCGTACGCTGTAGATGTCCGTAAGCGATCAAAAGAGTAGATGGATTCGTTTAGTAAGGGGCGAGCGGCGCGGCAGATAGAATGGTGAAGAAATGCGATGTGTTAGTGAATTAGCCAGTTAAAGCCTCAGTTGTTACTGGTCGGCATTTTGGATATCAGCCCGCTTCAGTGCTTCAGTGGGTCTTTGTTTGTAACACATTTCTCAGAAACGTCCGCTCGACACTTCGATAACGCCTTAATAACAACAAACAACGCTGAAATAACGCCCCAATAACGTCGTCTGGTTAGCATCGGAGGTTAAGCAATCAGGAAGGATGGACATGGTTGATGTTTCAGCCACAGGGCCAGCGTCTTTGTACCACAAAGATCTAGTTGGACAAGCAATTTCGATCTTTTCAAAACTGCCTTATACCGAAAAGCAGATTTTGTTGAGGCGTTTTACAAGAATGACGGATGGCCCTGTCTCAACTGGGCGGAGCTTCGCCGTCGATTCGCTGACGTGTCGAGAGCATGAGGTTTTGACGTTGCTCGCCTGGGGATACACTCGGCGTGAGATTGGTGCCTCTCTTGAGATAAGTACCAACACTTCGGCAAAACATATCGCAAATATCTATCGTAAGCTTGACATATCAACCTCAGCAGAGGCAGTTAAGGCTGCTCTGGATGCGGGCTTGATAGACTGACAAGGCGCAGCTTTACGCGCGAATACCGGCCTCATCTTGCAGGCAGCTTGGCGTAGCCAGGTTAGGCTGGTATGTTGCAGGCACCTACCCCGTCAAAGCAGAAGATCTCAGCAAAAGTCATGGACGTAAGAGTATCGACTGTTGGATCGTTTGCGATCGAGATTGGCGGAAAGGCCGTTGTAATAAACCATGAGGCATCACGCAAGGTGATTGCCATGTTGATTTTGTCGAGCAATCACACGTGCTCGCGTGATTCCATTGCCGCTACAATATGGCCGGATACTGCCAGGGCAAAGTCGCTGGCAAGCCTGCGCCAGGCTGCACTACAAATAAAGAAAGTTTTTCAGGCAATTTGTGGAGAGCACAGTCCGTTTAAAGCTGACGTTCAGTCTCTTGCGTTGGTAGGTTGTGACATCAAGCTGGATATTGATGAGCTAATCGGCGCAATCGAGATCGGGGCTGGGTTAGATCAGTACCAGCGCATTGCGAACAACTTAAGTGGAAACTTTTTGCAGGAACTGTTGCCGACAAGTGATCTCTTTTCGGAATGGATTGCCAGTCGTCAGGCCAGTTATCTTGAGGTGCTCAAGCGCACACTTAGAGCGTCATTAGAATCGGGCAATCAACAGATACCGAAACTCCAATACGCTGAATTTCTATCGAAACTTGATTCGGGTGATGAGCTGGCTTGCAGAACTAAGATGGAGCTTTACAACCGCGATGGTGAAAAAGGAAAAGCGCTTAGGTGTTATTCAGAGCTTTGGAAGTATCTTGAGGAAGAATATGATGTCGAACCTTCCAATGCTACCCGGGAACTCGCAGTCGCAATCAAAGTGTATGAACCCGGCTTAGGAAATGTTGTAATCCGGGAGGGAACTGCTGATTCAGATGGTTGGTCAAATCCAAAATATGTTGCTGATGATCTTGTAACTGAGAGCTTGGGATCAGATGTAGTTCCCAGAATTGCAGTTGTTCCGTTTGTTGGGCGAGGAGTTAGTGAAGAGCATGGGTTTATAGGTGAAGTACTCGCGGATGATATAGTCAATGTCTTGTCCAGATGTCAAACTATCAGCGTGATATCAAGGCAATCCGCCTCAGTGTTTTCTGGATTGACCGACAAGAAAAAAACTGTCGATATGCTGCGAGTTCAGTATTTGATAACTGGTTCGTATCGAATGCATTCAGACAATATTGTACTGGATATTGAGTTTAGCTGTGCAGAGTCGAACGCTGTCGTGTGGACGGAAAAATTCACAGGCACGTTCGATGAATTTCTAAAGGGAGAACATGGTTTTGTAGAAGATGCGCTCAAAGCCATGGGTATTGGTGTAATGGGCACCGAGTTAAAAAAAATCTCATCTCAACGACTTGCGAAGTTAAACGACTATACCTTGCTGACAAGCGCGATTGCTCTGATGCATCGGCTAACCAAAGACTCATTTAGAAAGTCAAAAATGTTGTTTGAAAGCTTGATAATACGAAGCCCTGGAGCATCTCTGCCTTACGCTTATCTATCGATGTGGTACGTGCTGCGTGTGAACCAAGGCTGGTCAGATAATCCTGAGCAGGATGGTGAAAGAGCCTTTAATTTGTCTAGTAATGCGCTGGATATTGATCCTTTCATGAGTCTGGCACACACTTTACACGGGATCGTAAATACAAATTTGAAGAAAGATTTAGAACTGGGGGAGATCTGTTACACCACCGCGTTGCACTATAATCCGAATGATTCGCTGGGTTGGTTGCTGCGAGGCACCTTGTATGCCTTTCAAGGTAAGGGGGAGCAAGCAATCGCTGAGACTAGAAAGGCCATGTCAATTTCACCGTTTGATCCACATCGATATTTTTATTTGTCACTGGCTGGTACAGCAGCTATGTGTGGAAACAATTATGAAGAAGCAATTAGTCTGTCACAAAGGTCCCTGATGCTTAACTCGGAGCATGCTTCTACATTGAGGACACTGTCGATATCCCTTTGGAGGGCCGGAAAGCATTTAGAGTCCAGAGAACGTGCGTCAGCTCTTTTGAGACTGCAACCCGGGTTTACCGTATCGGGTTGGCTGCGCAACACCCCGTTTGTTGCTGATCTTGCTGCTGACCTGGGGTCGACACTTCGCGAGGCAGGTATACCCGACTAAGCTACGAAATTAAGTAGTAATTGGTTGTGGTGCCTCGTGCAAGAGACGCTGCTGATCTACTGATGCGAGTAGTGTGGCGAAACAGGTCACTGCTGGCTGTTAGAGTTACGTTGGCTGTTAGAGTTATAAGCATGATCCACACGGTTCGCCCAAGCGTAGAGATCTGGGCATTAAGCCTGTCGGGTAACAGCATGGCGGTGTTATGAGGTGGCGTTGCCCTGATGCTAACCCGTGGAGTGACATTGAACTATAATACCGTGGTGTATTGTATTCGATAAATTAAGTGTGACTTTAAAAACTCCGTTGCGTCTTTTTCTACCTCTGCTTGCAGTGCTCCTTATCAGCCCATCAGACAGTGCCCATGCAGATGATCACCAGTCTGTTGCAAGAGTATGGAACGAGGCGCTCCTATACGCGATAAGAAACGATTTTGCGCGGCCCACGGTGCATGCTCGTAACCTGTTTCATGCCTCTGCTGCTATGTATGATGCCTGGGCGGTTTACCACCCTCCGGCCAGCCCATACTTTCTCGGCCGGACTCAGGCAAACGGTTTTGATTGCCCGTTTACAGAAGCACAGCGTGCATCACTGATTGCCGATACGGCGACGGAGGAGGAACGTCTTGTGAGCGTTGAACTGGCGCTGTCGGTTGCAATGCGACAGTTGATGCTACACAGATTCGATAGTTCACCCGGTGCGGGCAGAACCCGCATTCGTATTAATAGCGTGCTGAGTGAGCTCGAGATAACTATCGACGACAATCCTGCTCCGGATGATCTGATTTTGAATCCAGGCACACCGCAAGCAATTGGCTACACGCTGGCACAGTGCATTATTGACTACGGGCTAAGCGACGGCGCGAATGAAGTAGTTGGCTATAGAAATCAGTACTACCAGCCGGTCAATGATCCGGTAGTGCCTTTACTGCCGGGGAATGCCGCCCTGATGAATCCGGATCGTTGGCAGCCTGTTCTTTTAAATAATTTTATAGATCAATCTGGTAATCCCTTGCCTGCGCCTGAGTTTATTGGGGCAGAGTGGGGCAATGTTCTGCCGTTTGCACTCACGGAACAAGACCGCACGCTGCATCGCAGAGACGGAGATATTTTCACGGTGTATCTGGACCCGGGGCCACCTGCGCTGCACTCGAATAACGCTGAGCATTATGCCTGGGGACACTCACTCGTAGCCGCATGGTCCGCGCATCTCGATCCCTCCGACGGTGTGGTGTGGGATATCTCGCCAGCAGCGCTCGGCGTGAGCGGCCAACTGCCGGATACACTTGATGAATTAAAAACATTTTATAACTACAAAGATGGGGGTGTTGAGCAATCAGGTCACACAGAGAATCCGATAACAGAGCAACTATACCCGGCTAATTCTGCGTTACGCGGTGACTACACACGTGTTATAGCTGAGTACTGGGCCGATGGCCCTGATAGCGAAACTCCGCCAGGACACTGGTTTACGATGTTAAACGATTATGTTCTCGATCATCCGGACTTTGAACGTCGCTTTATGGGGGAGGGTGAGGTAGTAAGTGCGCTGGAGTTTGATGTGCGTAGTTATTTTTTGCTTGGCGGTGCAATGCATGATGCTGCTGTTGCAGCGTGGAGCGTTAAAGGTTGGTATGACTACATTCGCCCGGTCTCTGCGTTGCGCTATCTTGCGGAATTAGGCCAAAGTAGTGATGTCACGCTGCCAAACTTCAATGCCGAAGGCATTCCGCTGCTTGAAGGGATCATAGAAGTTGTACAATCGGGTGACACGCTTGCTGGCGTGAATGAAGAGAATGTCGGGAAAATAAAAGTGTATGCATGGCGGGGTCCTGCATATATTAGTAACGCAAGCGAAGACATTGCCGGAGTCGGTTGGATATTGCTGGACGAGTGGTGGCCGTACCAGCGTGCGACGTTTGTTACGCCTCCGTTTGCGGGATATGTTTCAGGGCATTCCACATTTTCACGTGCCGCCGCTGAGGTGCTCACTGCGCTAACCGGCTCCGAGTTTTTCCCCGGCGGAGTCGCAGAGTTTGTCGCAGAAAAAGATGAGTTCCTGGTTTTCGAACAGGGTCCGAGCCAGGACGTAACACTACAATGGGCGACCTTTCGAGACGCGTCAGATCAAAGCAGTCTTTCGAGAATTTGGGGGGGGATCCACCCACCTGTTGATGACGTGCCCGGTCGAAAGTTGGGCATTCAAGTGGCAGAGCGAGCCATTACTCGTGCTGAATCTTACTTTACCGGAAACCCGAGTCAGGTTTCCAATACACGCAGCGCTGGTGGTGGATGTTCTCTGTTTGAAGTTGCGGGTAACCGATCAAATGATCCGGCCTTAATACTAATTTTGTTGTGTTGTGTGACGCGCGCGTTGTACAGGCGATTGAATTAATATCGCCAACCTAGTGTGCCATTCCTTCGCCGGGACAATGGCTCTGCAGGTTATCGTGTGGTCTTCGCAGGCTACTCAAGATACGAATTCGGGGTAACGTCGGAATTCCTGATCGCATTCGTCTGAATTACACCTCTATTTTCGACTGCGCGACAGGGTGTTGCCGATTTACTAAAATTCGCTGGTAATGTGCGATACTGCGTTGAGATACTGCTAGTTTCCGTGTTAGTAGTTGTCATCCATATAGAGGAATCCAAATGAAATTTGCTAAAAAAAGCCGCTGCTCGCTACCGCAGTCGTTAGCTATTGCTCTCGCTATGGCTGTCGTGCCACCGATCGCGAGCGCAGAAGGCACATTGAATGTTTACAACTGGGCTGAATACATTGGTGAGGAGACCATTGCGAATTTCGAAAAGGAATTCAACATAAAGGTCACCTATGACAACTATGACTCTGTAGAGACTGCAGATGCAAAGCTTCTTTCCGGTAGCTCCGGGTACGATGTTGTATCTCACTCCGGTTCTTCGATCGGCCGTTTGATTCCTGCCGGTATCCTGCTGGAACTCGACAAATCAAAGCTCGATAACTTTAAGAACATGCGTGAGGATGTGCTTGGTCAGCTCGCCTCAAATTGGGATCCAGGTAATAAATATATTGTGCCTTACATGTGGGGTACACACGGTGTTACCTATAACGAAGAATTGGTAAAAGCCACTCACCCGGATGCTCCTATCGGTTCGATGGATATGATTTTTGATCCGCAACACATGGAAAAGCTCGCGGAGTGCGGGGTTTCTTTTCTTGATTCGCCGAATGATGTAATTCCGATGGCGCTGGCACACCTGGGCCTTAATCCGAGTTCTACTGACAAGGCAGACTATGACAAGGCGGGTGAGTTGCTTGCCTCTATTCGGCCGCATATCAAAACCTTTGACAACTATGCTTATCAGCGTATGCCGGAGAAGGAATTTTGCGTGTCGGTCACCTGGGGCCCGGATGGTCTGTTGGCGATGTCCGGTGCGGCTGAGGCAAATACTGGCGTTGTGCTCGATTTTTTTGCACCACCCGGTGAAGGCAAAGCAAATGTCTGGGTTGATGGCTGGGTCATTCCTGCAGATGCGAAAAACGTAGAAAATGCCTATAAGTTTCTCAACTACATGATGCGTCCTGAAGTCGGCGCCGCCGATACCAACTTTGTCTGGTACGCAACCGCCAACCAGGAGTCTATTCCATTGATAGACGAAGAGGTCACCTCCAGCCCTGCTGCTTTTCCTCCGGCTGAGGCGGTAGCGCAGATGTACACGCTTAGTGTAGTACCACCCAAGGTTGAACGAGTTCGAACCCGCGTGTGGACCAACTTTAAAGCCGGTAATTAAAATAACTCAAGCCTTCCATCATTGGACCGTACGTCATTGAACTGTACACCGTTAATGATGGAAGGCTTTTGCAAAAAACTTACTGAGCTCACCGCATGAATCAGGCGTCCGCCTATCCGTGGCGTGAAGCTGGCGCTACGCCATTTATCAGCATAAAGAACGTTACCAAGCGATTTGGTAACTTCACCGCGGTTGATGACATAAGCCTCGACATTTATAAGGGCGAACTATTCGGGCTGCTAGGTGGTTCCGGTTGCGGCAAGACCACGTTATTGCGAATGCTGGCAGGATTTGAAACCCCAACGACTGGAAGCATCTCTATTGATGGTGCGGATATGACAGACGTCCCGCCCTACGAGCGCCCTGTCAATATGATGTTTCAGAGTTACGCGTTGTTTCCACATATGAGTGTTGAAAAAAACATCGCCTATGGTCTTAAGCGAGATGGTGTTAAAGGTGCGGAAGTAAAAGAGCGTGTAGCAGACATGTTGTCGATGGTTGAGCTTGGCGACTTCGGTAAGCGCAAACCCAGGCAATTATCCGGTGGGCAAAGGCAACGGGTGGCGCTTGCACGGGCTTTGGTAAAACGCCCGAAAGTGCTGCTGCTGGATGAACCACTTGCAGCACTTGATAAGCGATTACGTGAGCAAACCCAGTTCGAGCTGATGAACATCCAGGATCGTACCGGTGTGACATTTGTTGTTGTCACGCACGATCAGGAAGAAGCAATGACTCTGTCGACCCGCATTGCGGTAATGGATGCAGGCAAGTTTATGCAAATCGGAGAACCTGCTGATATTTATGAAAATCCGGCCACCAGATATATTGCTAATTTTATCGGCTCTGCCAATCTGATACCGGTGACCGTTATTGACAGGCAACAAGATAAATTGCGATTGCAGCATGAATCATCCGATACTGTTTTTGAGGCAATTTCCGATCAGCCTGCGGCCGTGGGTGATAACACCACGCTTGCACTTCGTCCTGAAAAAATACTGATCGATAAATCACCGCTACCGGATTGCGATAACAACGTTCAGGGCACCGTGAAAGAAATTGCCTACCTCGGCAAGATTTCGACTTATCGGGTGGTTACTGCATTTGGAGAGACGCTTGAAGTAACAGCTCCTAATCAAGTGCGCACGAGTGGTGCAGGGCACCGGATTGAGTGGGATGACCAAGTCTATCTTGGTTGGAGCAGCTACAGTGCCATTCTCTTAAGTAGTTGATCATCAGTTGATTATAAAAACAGGGTGAACCATAGAGTCCGGGAATCTGCAAATTGAGTATAAGTAAAACACACGCGGGCTTCGGGAATTGGCTGCAGAGCAGATGGCAGACGGTGGTGTCCGGCATTCCGTTTTTCTGGCTGCTGCTGTTTTTTTTAGCGCCGTTTTTTATCGTGCTAAAAATCAGCCTTGCTGAATCTATTATCGCCAGTCCGCCGTTTACCAGACTACTTGACTGGAGTGGCGGTGGTCTGCCGACTTTGAAGGTATCGATAGATAACTTTGCCTACATGTGGGAAGACAGCTTATACGTTCGTACCTATTTAAGCTCACTAAAAATAGCGTTTGTCAGCACCGTGCTTTGCCTGTTGATTGGATATCCGATGGCCTATGCTATTGTTAAGGCAGAAGGCACCACCAGATACATTCTCTTGCTGCTGATCATTCTGCCATTCTGGACTTCTTTTCTGTTGCGTGTGTATGCATGGATGGGGCTTCTGGCGGATCAGGGTACCCTCAACAGCTTTCTAATCTGGATTGGTGTGATCGAAAAACCGATCCGACTACTGTATTCACAGTTTGCTGTTTACGTTGGTATTGTCTACACCTATCTGCCTTTCATGATACTTCCGTTGTATGCCAACATGGAGAAGCTGGATATATCTTTACAGGAAGCAGCAGCTGATTTAGGTGCTAAACCCGTAGCGGGATTTTTTACTGTGACACTGCCATTGACGCTACCCGGTATCATTGCCGGTTCACTGTTAGTGTTTATACCGGCCACAGGGGAATTTGTAATTCCCGATTTACTTGGTGGTGGCAATGTATTGATGATCGGCCGGGTGTTGTACAGTGAGTTTAATGCCAATCATGACTGGCCGGTCGCATCCGCTGTGGCGATAGCGCTGGTGATTGTACTGGTAGTGCCGATGATGCTTTACCACAAGGTTCAGGCAGCGGAGGCATTGAGAGAATCATGAAAGCAGGGCGCTCCCGTTTTCTATTGGGTATGTTGTGCTTTGGATTTGCATTTCTGTACGTGCCGATCATCCTGATGATGATCTACTCCTTTAACTACTCAAAACTGGTGCCTGTGTGGGGTGGTTTCTCTACTCGATGGTATTCGGAGCTTTTTCAAAGCGAAGAGGTATGGAACGCCACGATGCTCAGTCTAAAGATTGCGCTGCTGAATGCTACCTTCGCCACTATGCTTGGCACATTGGCGGGTATTGCATTGGCACGTATTCACAAGTTCCGTGGCCGCACATTGTTTACCGGTATGATCTCGGCGCCTTTGGTTATGCCGGAGGTAATCACCGGTTTGTCTTTACTGTTGCTGTTTATCACGCTTAATCAAACAATCGGCTGGCCTGCGGAACGCGGCATCACAACAATTACTATTGCACACATCACTTTCTCTATGGCATTTGTTGCGATCATCATTCAGTCAAGACTTGCAGGTACCGGACAGGATCTTGAAGAGGCAGCGCTGGATCTTGGTGCAAAACCCTTCAGGGTGTTGTGGGACATCACACTGCCGCAACTGGCTCCCGGCATGGTCGCCGGGTGGTTGTTGGCGTTTACGCTGTCACTGGATGATCTGGTGATTGCGAGTTTTGTATCCGGCCCGGGTGCAACCACGCTACCAATGCTTATCTATTCGCGAATAAGACTCGGGTTGAGACCGGATATAAATGCACTGGCAACGATAATTATTCTGGCGGTGACCATTAGTGTGCTGATTGCCGGGTGGATCATGCTTCGGCAACAACGTCAGATGCAACAGCGGGAGATCTAACCGGCTATGTTTCACTAGTTTGGCCATTAATTTAAGCCGCTAACTTTAAGAGAAGTTCTGTGGCTTCAGCCAGTTTTTTTATTTACATTGGCCAGTGTGCTATTTACATCGACGAGTGTTCCTGGGGCAGGTTCCGATCTGAGTGTTGTTACAGGGAAACTCTGCTGTATTTTCTGGTGAAAGTGCAATACACCTTGCTCGGTACTGGAAAGCTCTGGTTCCGGAAACGCACTTGATCGCATGCCTTCCTGCATATCATATACAAAGCTTTCATCTTCCCGTTCAGTGATTCCGTTGATGCGCAGGTTTAGATATCGACAGGCTTTGATTTTCCGGTCTGCTGTTGGTAGCGCATAAGCTCGCCCGATATATCTGGTGCTGTCTACTGTTACCGGAACGGTCATATAGAACTCCACCATATCCGGGTAAAGCGCAATCACGGTGTTAGGGAACAGGCCAATATACCACCAGCTTTTTTGTCGATGTGCTGGCAGGTGATCAATCTCCGGCAGGAGTTTTTGATAGTTTCGTACACTCCAAAGCTGCGCTGGTTTTTCGTTGATAGTCGCATCCGAGATCGGGATGCCGCTTTCAATTCGGTCTTCATAGCTCTGGCCATACAGCTGTTGTAGCGATGGATGTCCTACAGGTACGTGGTATCCCTCGTTGTCTATATCGTGAATGACTTTCCAGTTGTACGGCTTCAGCTCATCGTACTTGTCAATGATTGGCTGCATGTTAGCGATGTTATAGGGAGCAACTTCTGCTTCCACGCTTTGCAGATGCTCCGCAAGCGATTGTGAATCTGCATCGAAATTGATAAATACCAGCCCGTGCCACTGTTCAACTTTAATTGGAGGCAGGCCGAATTCCTCCTTGTTTATATTGCTGAATGTTTCAGGTAAGGGCAGACTTGCGAGTGTCCCGTCGAGCTTGTACGACCATCCGTGAAACGGGCAATTAATGCGGTGTTTGCAATGCCCGCTGCCGTCCAGCAGCTTTGCGCCGCGATGCCGGCAGACATTGTGAAAACCCCGTAGCTGGTTTTGTTCATCAACAATTACCACCGCGCGTTCACCCACAGCATCGAAAGTTACAAAATCTCCCGGTTTGTCCAGCTCGCTAATGTGCCCGACCAGCATCCAGTGATTTTTAAACAGACTGGATTCAAGATCAAAAAATTCCGATGACAGATACGTCCACGGAGCAAGTGTGCCACGCTGGTCTTTACCCACGATAGTTGCCTTCAGGATTGGCTTATATTTAACTGTACACTAACACTATGGTTTAGCTAATTAATTCATAGAGATGATTTTACATGCAATCAAACTTTGACCTGGTAATTGTGGGTGCTGGTGCGGGTGGCATCGGTGCGGCATATGCGGCGAAGAAGGCAGGTCTGGACTTCTGTGTGATGGAGGCATCTCACCGGGTTGGTGGCCGTGGGCTGACCGAGGAACTGGCTCCGGGTATTCCCTGGGATCTCGGTTGTCACTGGCTACATAGCGGCAGCATTAATCCCCTTGCGGATATTGCCGGTGAAGTTGGCTTTCATTATGACAAAGGATCACCTTCCCGGGCGTTTTATATGCAGGGAGAAAAACTGCCATCGCAAGAGCAATCCGGTTTTACAGATTACCTGTCAGACCAGTGGAAAAAAGTAGAAGCCAGTGCTGCGCGAGGAGAAGATATCGCACTCAGTGAGCTTATCGACCATGACAGTCCCTATGCACCTTACTACTGCTACTGGCAATCGCTAATGACTTCTGAAGATGTCGATAAATTTTCGGCCCTGGATCTTTTCAATTATGAAGATACTGATGAGAACTGGCCGGTTCGGGAAGGTTATGGAGAATTGCTTTGCCGCCACGCAGAAGGGTTGCCAGTTGAGCTCAATACACGGGTAGAAAAGATTAACTACAGCGGCACGGGTGTGGTTGTCACATCCAATCGTGGCACTGTAAAAGCCAAATATGTTGTTGTAACGGTTTCAACCGGTGTTCTCGGGGCTCGGGATATTCAATTTGATCCGGAGCTACCGGTGGCTACCCGTGAAGCAATTGCATCACTGCCACTGGGTAGCTACAACAATTTCGCCATGCTCTATGAAGAGGAATGGCCGTTTGATGAAGATACGCCGGATCGTATTGACTATAGCAATGGTGACGATATTAATTTTGCCTTCAAACTAAAGTGTTCCGGCTGGCCGTATATCTATTGTGCCGTGGGTGGCAGACAGGCGAAGTGGCTGGAACGTCAGCCACTTGTTGTGTCTGAGCAACTGATGATGCGAGCCCTGGTGGATATTTTCGGTGCAGAATTCAGGAAGAAGATCGTCAAGTTCAAGGCCAGTGCCTGGGGAGATGATCCGTTGATCAAGGGCGCATACTCTGCAAGCCTGCCCGGCAATAGTCACCGGCGCACCGAGCTTGCGACGCCAATTGCAGAACGATTGTGTTTTGCAGGTGAAGCAGCCTCAGAGCGGGCATTTTGTACGGCGCATGGTGCATGGCAAAGTGGTCGTGATGCCGTGTTAAAGCTAACTAATTGACGGATAAAATTGAATGCGTGATCCACGCTACGATGTCCTGTTCGAACCAGTGAAGATCGGGCCTGTTACTGCAAAAAACCGTTTCTATCAGGTTCCTCACTGCACAGGTACCGGGTGGCAGCGTCCGCGCATGCTCGCTGAACTACGCGCAACTAAAGCAGAAGGGGGTTGGGGAGTTGTTTGTACCGAGTGGTGCTCGGTGCATCCGTCGTCCGATGACTTACCGTATCCGAATGCCTCACTTTGGGATCAGGGAGATATCCGTTCGCATGCGCTTATGACCGAGAAGGTGCATGAGCATGGTGCGCTTGCAGGAGTGGAGCTTTGGCTTGGTGGTTCGAGATCACAAAATCTTTTTACCCGGGAAGTCGGGTTAGATGTGGCCAGTCTGCCCAACGCGGCAGGCTATCCGGGGCAGACCCGTGCTATGGACAAAGCCGATATTAGACAGGTTAGAAAATGGCACAAGGCCGCTGCACTGCGAGCCAGAGAAGCAGACTTTGATATTGTTTATGTCTATGCAACACACGGGTACTTGCTGTCACATTTTTTGTCACCGGTGACTAACACACGGGGTGATGAATATGGTGGCTGTCTAAAAAATCGTGTCAGGCTGGTACGAGAGTTAATAGAAGAAACCAAAGACGCAGTAGGTGACAGGTGTGCTGTCGCCGTACGCTTTTCTGCAGATCAGAACTACTGTGATGACGATACTGCAGACGTCGGGGAACACCGAGAAATGTTGTCACTGCTGGCTGAGTTACCTGACCTTTGGGATATCAACGTAAGAGACTACTCATATGAGATGGGTACGTCACGATTTGTCAGTGAAGCAGCGCTTGAAGGTACAGTAGGCTACGTTAAAACTATTACCAACAAACCGGTCGTGACAGTGGGGCGATTTACTTCGCCGGATACCATGGTTTCGCAGATCCAACGTGGTGTCTGTGATTTTATCGGAGCTGCGAGGCCTTCAATTGCCGATCCTTTTCTGCCGAACAAGATAGAGCAGGGCAATATTGAAGATATACGTGAATGTATTGGCTGCAACATCTGTTACACCGGTGATGGTCTTGGAGTGCCGTTGCATTGCACCCAGAATCCAACCTTTAGTGAAGGCTGGCGGCGTGGTTGGCACCCTGAACAAATCGCTGCGCGCAAATCAAATTCTACGGTATTAGTGGTTGGTGCAGGCCCCGCCGGTCTGGAGGCAACTCGTGCATTGGGGCAACGTGGCTATGAGGTGCTGCTTGCAGAGAAAACCACCGAGCTTGGCGGGCGGGTTTGTCATGAGTCGAAGTTGCCCGGGTTTTCTGAGTGGATTCGAGTAAGGGATTACCGTGCCCGGCAGATAAGTCAGATGAAAAATGTACAGGTATTCCTCGACAGCGACATGAACGCTGAAGATGCGCTTGCTACGGAAGCCGATTTTATTGTGGTGGCAACGGGTTCTACGTGGCGTGCAGATGGTTTTGGCAGATTTAACACTGAATCAGTAGAGCGCTTTGGTCCGATGGAGCGCGTATTCACACCAGACGATATTTTTAACGGTCGAGTGCCATCGAAAGAGGTAGCAATATTTGATGATGATCACTACACGCTTGGTGGGGCACTAGCCGAGTACCTCGTGCGACGCGGGCTTAACGTTACACTGATTACTCCGGCGACTGAAGTTTCAAGTTGGACTTCATTCACTGCAGATCAACACAGAATACAAAGCAAGCTGATCGCTTTGGGTGTACAAATTTTTACCTCGCACGGGGTAACTTCGTTTGATGGTGAGCAAGTTACTATTAGTTGTGTTTACTCTCAAAAGAATCGCGTGATCAATTGCAGTAACTTGCTAACTGTGACAAGCAGGCGGCCAAATGATTCACTTTTTTATTCACTGCAAAATCTGGTAGGCAATGACGACATGGGTTCTGTCATCAACCGAATCGGAGATTGTGATGCGCCGTCTATTATTGCAACGGCCGTTTTTTCCGGTCACCGCTATGCACAGGAGCTCGAAGAAGAAGTTGATAGCGATAACCCGATGCGTTATGACCGGGTAGTTTTTTAGTAAAGATTGAGGATCGCAGTCAGTTTCTTCTGCAGCTCGCCCAAAGGCAGCATAGTTCTACTGCCATATGTGCACCGGCAATGGCAGTTATGCCTGCATGATCATAAGGCGGCGAAACTTCAACTACATCCATCCCGCAAAGATTTAACCCACCTGCGAGTGATCTGAGTGTATCCATTGCCTGAGCGCTGCTTAAACCACCGGATACTGGTGTGCCGGTACCGGGTGCGAAGGCTGGATCCAGACAATCAATATCAAAAGTCAGGTAACACGGCCTTGTACCTATTATTTCCCGGATGCGATCTGCGATTTCAGTTGGCGAAGAGCGGTGAACTGTTGGGGCATCAATAATATTGACGCCCATAGTATCCACATTGGTAGTTCGGATACCTACTTGTACAGAATGATCTGCTACTACCACACCCTCGTTTATAGCGTGATGGAACATAGTGCCGTGATCAATTCGATCGGGAGATTTGTCTTCCCAGGTATCTGAGTGCGCATCGAACTGTAGCAGAGACAGGGGGCCATATTTTTTTGCATGTGCTTTGAGAATCGGGTAGGTGACGTAGTGATCGCCGCCGATAGAAAGTGCTGCTGTTCCATTCTGAATTATATTATCGATATGCTCTTCGATGGCATTGGGAATCTCGCTTACCCGGGCATGGTCGAACTGGCAATCACCATAATCAACAATGCGTAGCTCATCAAATGGATCAAACTCCCACCCATATGGTGAGTCATGTGCCTGTAAGGTAGATTGCTCACGAACCGCGCGCGGACCGAGGCGGGTGCCAGGTCTGTTGGTGGTTGCACAATCGAATGGTATGCCGGTAATGGCAAGGTCGATTCCAGTGAGATCACGTGTGAAGGGCCTTCGCATAAAGCTGGGGCAACCTGCATAGGTTAATTGCTGCACATAGCCTTTGTCTGCGGTAAGCAAGTCTTTGGAGGTTGGTTCAGTGCTCATAGTTGTTTGCCTGTGCTGATGTCCGGTGGCGGGCAGTATATAGGAAAGCGCGTTATTGTCTTTAAAGTGCAGAATGCATGATCGTAGTGCTGAATGTCAGTGCACATATATTCGGACCGGCGTGGATATTCGAAGAAAGCGAAGTGCTTGTTGCCGTCAGCATTTACTAATTAAGGATGGCAACCAACCCGTTTGCGAGGAACGTCATCGCTAGTTGTACTTTCGTTATCCGTAACGTTACCAAGTATGATTACGGCAGTAATTCTGCTTGTTAATTGGTAAAAAACCGTAACACAATCAAGTATATATTGAATTCTCTGGTAGAGTTTCTGACTGTAGTCGCAGTAAATCTTTTAGTCTATTTCAGGAGACAATTATGGACATAATGAGTTTGGTAATTTGGTTGGTACTTGGTGCGGTGGCCGGTTGGTTGGCCGGGATAATAATGAAAACCGGTTCAGGTAATGTGGTAACGAACATTGTTGTTGGTATTGTAGGCGCATTCCTGGGTGGCTGGATTGCGAGCAAGGTTGGCGTCGCTTCTGTCACTGGTGGTTTGTCTATAATGTCAATCATTACCGCTGTGGTTGGTGCCTGTGTGCTGCTGTTTATACTTGGCCTTATACAGAAAGGCAGATCGAAGGTTTAACCGAGACGCTGGCTACTGTTTACAGTAGCTTGCTGGTACTTATAAGAGCACCCGATGGGTGCTCTTTTTTTTTGTGGTGCGTAAGGTGGCGTGGGAGGAGGGGGATTGGTTACAATCACACTCCACCGATTGCTGATTCTCCCGCGTTGAAAACAGATACCACAGAACTGATTGATATCGTCGATCACAATGATCATGTGATCGGTAAAGCCACGCGTGGCGAGATTCACCAGCAGGAGCTGATGCATCGTTCGATACATATTATTGTGCTCGACGGTGCAGATAACGTGTTGTTGCAAAAACGCTCTATGCAAAAAGATCAGTGTGCCGGTATGTGGGATACTTCCTGTGCGGGACATGTAGATTCCGGTCACAGTTATGCAGAAACAGCACCTCGGGAATTGTATGAAGAGCTTGGACTGGTGATAGATAACAATTGCGATGCTTCGCTGCTGGAGCTTTTTAAAATGCATCCAACAAAGGACAATGGGCAGGAGTTTGCCCTGGTCTATTCGTTAGAGCATCAAGGCCCTTTTACTCCGGCGGACGACGAGATAGATGAACTGCGATGGTATTCCTATAGTGAAGTGGACGCCTGGCTTGAGAAAATGCGCCACGTTGAATTGGATCAACAAAACCTGACCAGCGGCTTCATGGAAATATGGCGTCGGTTCAGAGAGCAGGAGGCCTAGCCGTAATGTCCCACCTGCAAGGTATTGCGTGATGCAAGCCAGTGATTTTGACTACCACCTGCCACAGGCACTGATTGCTCAACACCCGCCTGAGAACAGAAGCGGTGGCCGGTTGCTGTGCCTTGGCGATGGCCCGGGTAATGATATTGGCAAGGGTGGTGGCAGGTTTGAACACTTAAAGATTGCTGATTTTCCGTCGCAGCTGAGAGAGGGCGACCTGCTGGTGATGAATGATACCCGTGTTTATCCGGCGAGACTGATCGGCAAAAAAGCCACGGGTGGTAAAGTGGAACTTCTGGTAGAGAATATTCTTGATGCACGCACAGCGCTATGTCTGTGCAAAGCCAGTAAGACACCAAAGGAAGGCGCCGAATTGCAGTTCCAAGACGGTGGTACAGCCGTTGTTACCGGGCGGGATCATGATTTGTTTCGCATTGAGTTTGATCTTGGTGTGCCCTTGCTTGAATATTTACAGCAATTTGGAAGTCTGCCCCTGCCGCCTTACATTGAAAGGCAGGCCAATCGCGAAGACCTCGATCGTTATCAGACGGTGTTTGCCAATCATACCGGCGCGGTGGCAGCGCCCACGGCTGGCCTGCACTTTGATGAAGAGTTATTGGCCCAATGTTCAGCCATGGGAGTTGAGCAGGCGTTTGTAACGCTTCATGTTGGTGCAGGCACATTTCAGCCTGTTCGTAGTGATGATTTAGACAGTCATGTTATGCATGCAGAGTGGCTTAACGTGAGTGACAGTGTTTGTCATAAAATTCAACAGATAAAACAACATGGCGGTCGTGTTATTGCGATAGGTACTACGGTAGTTCGGGCGCTCGAAACTGCAGCCGCAAGTGGTGTGCTAAATGCGTATGATGGTGATACGCGGCTTTTTTTAAAGCCTGGTGATCGTTTTAATGTGGTCGACGGCTTACTTACCAATTTTCATCTACCACGATCAACACTGCTTATGTTGGTATGTGCCTTTGGAGGTACGCAAAGGTTATTGGATGCTTATCATAGTGCAGTAGAACATGAATACCGGTTTTTCAGCTATGGTGATGCCATGCTGATTTGGCCTGAGTCTTCGTAAATAAAATTTATTAACCGGTTACTGTGCATGCAATTTGAGCTTCACTCGAAAGACGGCAATGCCAGACGTGCCAGTGTCACAACGGCGCACGGTGTTATTCAGACACCAGTGTTTATGCCTGTCGGTACGTACGGCACAGTCAAGGCACTAAGTCCGGAGGAGTTATGGGAAGCAAAGTCGCAGATAATTTTGGGCAATACTTTTCATTTAATGTTGCGACCGGGTACCGGGGTCATACAACAGCACGGTGATCTGCACGATTTTATGAACTGGCAGGGGCCAATACTGACAGACTCCGGTGGCTTTCAGGTATTTAGTCTGGCCAAGATGCGCAAGATCACCGAAGAAGGTGTTTCGTTTAACAGCCCGATAGACGGAAGCAAAGTCTGGCTTAGTCCTGAAGTGTCTATGCAGGTACAACATGAGTTAGGCTCAGACATCGTGATGAGCTTTGATGAATGTACTGCTTATCCAGCAACGGAGAAAGAAGCCTTAGCTTCAATGGAGCTCTCAATGCGATGGGCTAAGCGAGGGCGCGTGGCGCATGATGAGCTCGGTAACCAGAATGCGCTGTTCGGTATTGTACAAGGTGGTATGCACACACATCTGCGTGAACAATCTTCTGCATTGCTAAGAGAAATCGGATTCGACGGATACGCGATTGGCGGACTGGCTGTGGGTGAGCCCAAAGAAGAGCGCGAGCGGATGTTAGAAGAGTCAGTACCCTTTCTGCCGGAAGATGCACCACGGTATCTGATGGGGGTCGGCAAGCCTGAAGATATTGTAGAGGCCGTGCGGCGCGGGGTGGATATGTTCGATTGCGTGATGCCGACCCGCAATGCACGGAACGATACAATCTTCACCAGTCGTGGTGTACTGAAGTTGCGCAATGCGCGGTTCCGGACTGATATCACACCGCTTGATGGTGCTTGTGATTGTTATACTTGTCAGAATTATTCCAGGGCTTATCTATATCACTTGAGTAAGTGTGGTGAGATTCTTGGCTCGCGCCTTAACACTATTCATAACGTGCGGTTTTATTTACGGCTTATGGAGGATATTCGCAGCGCGATTGAGGCTGGTCGGTTTGATCAGTTTGCGGCTGAGTTTTATGAGTTGCAGGGGCAGGGGGTTTCTTAGGCTTTGCCTGGGTTGGTAGAGCGGCTTGAGTGGTTTTACGCTCTGGCGTGCCATCCATGGCGTTTTTACTCGTCCCGTCCATGGGACTCACCCTGCGGGCTGCGCGCAAACCCCGCGCTTGTGAAAAATCGATCCCGTCGATTTTTTCGAAGCCAGTCCCTGGCTCTACGAGTCACTTTTGATACCGCGCAAAAGTAACCAAAACGCGGTAATCGCACTTCATTGCCCTGCGGGTGCCTGCGGCATTTTTTCAAATTACCTTCCATCGGGTCGCGCCAATGGCACATCCCTGTGCCGCTGGCGCTCACGCGCCATCCATGGCGCTTAGACCCGACTCCAGGTAATTTGAAAAAACAAATCAGACGCTTGGGGTTACATTAAACTTGGAGTTACTTCGTCATAGCGCGTGTTGTGTAAAACACGATTATGCGTGTACCACCGCGCATAATAACCGTCCAGCGCAGAGTATTAAGCTAGAGCGTCAAGTAAGAGCGTCAAGTGAGCGCGTCAAGTGAGCGCGTCAAGTAAGAGCGTCAAGTAAGAGCATCAAGTAAGAGCATCAAGTGAGCGCGTCAAGTAAGAACATTAAGTGAGTGCGTCAAGTAAAGACGTCAAGTAGCTCCAAGCATCTGATTTGTTTTTTTAAATCATCTGGAGTCGGGTCAAAGCGCCAAGGATGGCGGGTGAGCGCTAGCGGCACAGGGATGTGCCATTAGCGCGGCCCGACGGAGGATGATTTAAAAAAATGCCGCAGGCACCCGTAGGGCAAGGCGGCGCGAAAAGCGTTTTTGGTTACTTTTGCCGCTTTTGCAAAAGTGACTCGTAGAGCCAGGGACTGGCATCGAAAACCGCCATGGATGGCAAGTCAGAGCGTAAAACCGCTCAAGCCGCTCATGCAACCCAAACCACCCAAGCAGCCCAAGCAGCCCAAGCCACCCAAGCCAAAAAAATCAAAACTTAAAGCCCCCAACCCGCTTGTGGCATAATCCGCGGTTTAAATCGATCCGCGGAGAACCCCATGTCATTTTTCATATCAGACGCCCATGCACAGGCAGCTGGCGGCCAGGGATCAATGATCAGTCTGTTGCTGCCGTTCCTGTTGCTGCCGATCTTCTACTTCCTGATGATTCGGCCGCAGCAGAAGCGGATGAAGGAGCACAAAGCCATGGTTGAGGCGCTCAAAAAGGGTGATGAGGTGGTGACCAATGGTGGACTGGGTGGCACCATTACCAAGGTTAGTGATGGCTTTTTTCAGGTTAAAATTGCTGAGAATACTGAAGTGACGGTACAGCAGAATGCGATTGCGAACCTGCTGCCGAAAGGTACTTTGAAAAAAGTCTGATCCCGGTCTTTCAATCCGGGCATTAGCGCCTATCTTTCATAGACACTAAAATATACAACGTATTTTCGCCGCTCGGCGCGCAGTCTATTGCACTGTGCGATCGTTATGCCTGTGACGGTTAAACCGGTTTCTGACAATTGCTTGACGAGCGCTTGATCCTCTGTGACTAGTTCATGATAAATAAATACCCTTTGTGGAAGTACCTGTTGCTGGCTTTGGTGGTTGGTGCCGGGTGCCTGTTCGCGTTGCCTAATCTGTTTGGTGATGATCCCGCTGTTCAAATATCCCCTCGTAACGGGGTGCTTGCAACGGACATTGAACAAAACCTCCGATCAACGCTTGAAGAAGGCGGTATTACGAACTTCAGCCTGCGTGAGGATGATGGTCGCATGCTGGTGTTGTTTGCCAATGGCGATGACCAGCTTAAAGGTCGGGATCTGATTCAGCAGAATCACAGTAATCGTAATACCGTGGCGCTCAACCTCGTGCCCGCAACACCGGCATGGCTGAGATCAATCGCGAAGCCGATGGGACTCGGGCTGGATTTGCGTGGTGGTGTTCACTTTTTGATGGAAGTTGATGTTGCCTCGGCAATTAAACAGGCAGAGGCAAAGTACATTGATGACTTTAGAACATTTCTGCGCGGCAGGGATATTCGTTATCGCGGTGCTAGGCAAACCGATAACGGGGTGCGGGTGCGGTTTGACGATGCTGAAAAGCGCGATGCAGCTTTGGCTGCGATTCGTTCAGAGTACATAGATCTTGAGCTTGCATCAGTGGATGAGGATGCAGAATTTTTCATTGATGCCAGACTGACTGAAATCGCTCGCGAGAACGAAAGACGTTCGGCACTTGATCAGAACATCATTACCCTGAGAAATCGCGTTAATGAGCTCGGTGTTGCAGAGCCAATTGTGCAGCAGCAGGGACGAGAACGAATTGTGGTGCAGTTGCCGGGTGTACAGGACACAACTATAGCCAAAGAAATTCTCGGCGCGACAGCAACGCTTGAATATCGCATGGTGCATGGTACTTCGACAGATTGGTATGCCGCACGGGATACCGGTCGCATCCCTGCCAATACCAAGCTTTACACGTTAAGAGAGGATGGTAGTCCGATACTGCTGCAAAGGCGTGTCATCGTGACCGGTGATCAAATTAAAGACGCCTCCTCTGGAATAGATACGCAGTCTGGTTCACCGGCGGTGTTTATTAATCTTGATGGCGCTGGTGCCAAGCGGATGCAGGATGTCAGCTCAGAGAATATCGGTAATCCGATGGCGGTTGTGTTTATTGAGACTCAGGTAACGACAGTCAAGAAGGGTGATGAGTACGAAAAGAAACGCACCCGTGTGGAAGAAGTCATCAACGTTGCCACCATCAGAGACGTGTTGAGTCATCGATTTCAAACAACCGGTCTTGACACCGGTGAAGCGCGCAATCTTTCGTTGTTGCTCAGGGCTGGAGCGCTGAAAGCCCCGGTTGAGATTGTTGAGGAGCGTACGGTTGGTCCGAGTTTGGGGCAGGAGAACATTGACCGCGGCAAGATGTCGGTGCTGATTGGTCTGGCACTGGTACTTATCTTTATGGCTGTGTACTACAAAGCGTTCGGTGTGATTGCGGATCTGGCGCTGGTGACTAACCTGGTACTTATTGTGGCGTTGCTCTCTATGTTACCAACCTCGTTAACGCTACCCGGTATTGCGGGAATTGTTTTGACCGTTGGGATGGCGGTGGATGCGAATGTGTTGATCTTTGAGCGTATCCGTGAGGAACTGCGCAATGGCCAACGCGTGCAGGATGCTATTCATGCCGGATATGAAAAAGCGTTCGTCACGATTGCTGACGCAAACGTCACGACGTTGATTGCTGCTGTCGTATTGTTTGTGTTTGGCACCGGGCCGATCAAGGGTTTCGCAATTACGCTTTCAATCGGAATTATTACATCCATGTTTACCGCAATTTTCGGCACCCGTGCAATTGTTAACTGGCTCTATGGTGGTAAAAAGCTCAAGACGCTGCCTATTTAAGCACTCCTGCTAACTAATTAACCAATCAAGTTCTAATAGACCGGTTCCGATGGCTAAAAAACAACAAAATTACGATGTGCGCTTTGATGTGATGGGCTTGCGCAAAATGGCCACAATTCTCTCAGCTGCGTTGATACTGATTTCGATTGTGGCGATTGTGCTGCGCGGCTTGAACTTCGGTATCGATTTTACCGGTGGCTATATTGTTGAAGCAGGCTTTGAGCAACCTGCAGAGCTACCTGCAATTCGTGAAGCTTTGGCGAGCAACGGATTTGAAGACGCAATTGTTCAGCACTTTGGAACTACCACTGAAGTGCTGGTCAGGCTGGCTCCGGCGGAAGGGCTCACCGGCGCTAAAGTGAATACTGATGTAGATCGAGTGCTGGCCGGGCTCGGACAAGGTGATGTCACTATGCGGCGTGTCGAATTTGTTGGCCCGCAGGTCGGTGAAGAGTTGCGTGAGCAAGGTGGTCTTGCAGTACTGATTGCGCTCTTTTTTATTGTGATTTATATCTGGTTGCGGTTTGAAAAGAAGTTTTCTGTCGGTGCGGTAGCGGCACTGGTACATGATGTTGTCATCACCGTCGGTTTTTTTGCGATCACGCAGATTAACTTTGATTTGAGTGTGTTAGCAGCGATTCTCGCGGTGATTGGTTATTCGCTTAACGATACTATTGTTGTGTTTGACAGGATTCGAGAGAATTTTACGGAGATACGCAAGAAAGCACCGCTAGAGGTGATGAATATCTCTATCAATCAAACATTGTCGAGAACCATCATCACGTCACTCACAACACTACTCGTGTTGAGTGCCTTGTTTTTGTTGGGTGGTGAATCAATCCGAAGCTTTGCTATTGCATTGATTATCGGTGTGATTGTCGGTACCTATTCATCTATTTACGTTGCCAGTAATGCTGTGCTCAGCCTTGGTCTTACCCGGGAAGATATGCTACCCGTTGAGAAGGAAGGGACCGAGCTTGACGATATTCCCTGATCGACTGTCTGGCTCTGGTATCAGATGAGAATCCCTAATTAAATTTCGTACACCCGCAGCTCTTTAACGGCTCTGACCATCTGGTCAAAAACTTTTGGTGTGGCGGCAATAATATTGCCGGACTCCATCCAGTCACTCTCACCTTTGGTGTCACCAACCAGGCCACCTGCTTCGCGCACGATCAATGCGCCGGCTGCAACATCCCACGGTTTTAATTTGTATTGCCAGTAACCGTCCTGTCTGCCGGCAGCAACATATGCCAGTTCCAGCGCAGCTGAACCATGCCTGCGAATTCCCGAAGTGTTGGTGGTGAAAAAGTTCAGTGATTTCAGGTACGCCTCATAATCACTGTTACCGGTATTCGAGTAGCCGGTTGCCAGCAGCGCGTTTTCAAGGCTTGTACGTTTACTGACGCGCAGGCGTTTACCATCGAGTGTTGCACCGTCACCGCGGGTGGCGGTGAACAGCTCCTGACTCACGGGATTATAAATGACCGCTTGTTCCAGCCTACCTTTGTGCGCCACGGCAATAGAAACACAGTATGACGGATAGCCGTGCAGATAGTTCTTAGTACCGTCGAGTGGATCAATGTACCATTTGTATTCTGCTTTCTCGTTGCCCACCAGGCCGCTTTCTTCGCAGATAAACTGATGATCAGGAAACGAACGCTGCAACACCGAGACGATTTCGGCTTCGGTCAATCGGTCTACTTCCGAAACGAAGTCGTTTTTGCCTTTCAGTTCAACGGTCAGGCTGTCGAGTCTGTCCATATATTTGGTCAGTACCCGGCCTCCGGCACGTGCAGCGCGAACAGCGATATTAAGCATCGGGTGCATAAAGTTGCGACTCCATGACAGTGGTGGTTGGCAGTGAAACGTTCAGCCGCTGAAGAATACAGTATTGCAGCCTTTTAACGGCCATTTATATGTGAGGCTTCGGGGATAATTTAGCGTGAAAAGATGGTTTAGAGTGAATAGCTGGTTCGACGTTGGATTCTGACAATATAAAATTTGTACTGGTGGAAACCAGTAACGGTGGCAATATCGGTGCTGCGGCAAGGGCGATGAAAACCATGGGCCTGTCGCAGCTGGCACTGGTTAGTCCGTGTGAGTTTAGAACCTATGAATGCTACTCGCGTGCAGCGGGAGCGCTTGATTTGCTGGATAACGCATTGGTATGCCAGACGCTTGAAGAAGCAGTTGCAGATTGTACTCAGGTGATTGGAACGAGTGCCAGGCTTAGAAGCCTGAGTTGGCCGCAAATTGAACCTCATGATTTCACTGAGCTTTTTGGTAATGCAGCCGAAGGCGCAAAAATCGCGGTGGTTTTTGGCAGAGAACGTAGCGGGCTGAGTAATACCGAGCTTGGACTGTGTTCCCAGCTGGTGGTAATCCCGTCGGTGTCTGACTTCAGCTCGCTTAATGTCAGTGCTGCGGTGCAGGTGCTCGCCTACGAAGTCCGCCGGGCAGTGTTGGCACTCGCGAGTGACAGTGATGATCGTAAAGTGGTTAAAAAGACAGTGAAGCCCGGAGACAGGCCAGCCAGTCACGAAGATCTCGAGCGTATGTATTCGCATCTGGAATCCACGATGCTCGATACCGGTTACCTCAATCCGGAAAACCCGCGCATGATGATGCCCCGTTTCCGGCGATTGTTTAATCGTGCATCGCTGAATCAAAGCGAGGTGCAGTTATTGCGCGGGCTTTTTGCGTCGCTTGAGAAAATGTCCAGGCGGATCAAGTCGGGAAGTTAGTAACAATTTTCAGCAGCACTCTTTGAATTGAGGAATTTGGCTTTATAATACTTGAGTAAATTAATCGGGTAAGTGGCATGTTTGCGCAGATAAAAGAGGACATCTATTGCGTTTTTGATCGCGATCCTGCGTCGCGCACCGTTTTTGAGATCCTGACGACCTATCCGGGAACGCATGCACTGCTGATTCATCGACTGTCACACTGGCTGTGGCAAAAGAAACTCAAGTGGCTGGCACGGGTGTTTTCTTACATTGGCCGTTGGTTTACCGGCATTGAAATTCACCCGGGAGCAACCATTGGGCGGCGGTTTTTTATTGATCACGGTACTGGTGTGGTTATCGGTGAGACTGCTGAGATTGGCAATGACGTCACGCTTTACCACGGTGTGACGCTGGGGGGTACCACCTGGAATAAGGGCAAGCGCCACCCGACGGTGCGGGACAATGTGGTCGTTGGTGCTGGGGCAAAAATTCTCGGCCCGATTGTGGTGGGAGAAAACGCCAGAATCGGTTCAAACGCGGTAGTGGTAAAAGAAGTGCCAGCCGGGGCGACAATGGTGGGTATTCCGGCAAAGCAGGTTGGCAAACCAGCGCCGATTGCCGACGTTCGTCATACCGACGTTCGTCATACCGACGTTCGCAAGGCAACAGCGGACAAAATTGGTTTTGATGCCTATGGGGTAACTGCTGATCTGCCAGACCCGGTGATTGAAGCTATCGACAAGATGCTTGATCACATTCACGAGACAGATAAGCGTTTTGAAGAGATGCGTTGCGCGCTGCGAAAACTGGGAGAGCATGTCGACAAAATTGAGCCGTTGCAGGTCGACGGGCTGATGGCCGAGTGCCGGGGCCAAATAAGCGGTCAGCCACAGGGTGGTGACACTGGTTCTGATAAAATCAAGTGTGAATCCAAGGGTGCTGTAAATAGTTAAACAGGTGATTTGTCCGGGCCTCAAGCAGGGGATAATACTTGACTGTTTTCGTAGGAAATGTACACTGGGGATGTGCCTGAGGTGATTTTATGAAGCTGACAACACGGGGCCGCTACGCCGTTACAGCCATGCTGGATCTGGCTCTGTATGAGAACCAGGGCCCCATCAGTCTGGCAGATATATCCGGCAGGCAGGAAATTTCGCTCTCTTATCTGGAACAGCTGTTTTCGCGATTGCGCAGGAGCGGGCTGGTGGAGAGCACCCGTGGACCGGGTGGGGGATATAGAATTTCGCAGCCGTTGGCTGATGTGTCGGTGGCTCATATCGTCAGAGCAGTGAATGAGTCTGTGGACACAACCCAGTGTGGTGGCCAGAAGAACTGTCACAATCACGGTCGATGTCTTACCCATGATTTGTGGGAAGGGTTGAGTGAACAGATTGATAGTTTTTTGAGTGGCATCAGCCTGCAGGATCTTATCGATAAAGATCAGGTGCGCGACGTAGCGCAACGGCAAGCCGAAAGCCCGCTGCTGTTCAAGCAGGCGCAGGTGCGGCAAAGTGCCAGTTGAAGATTAAGAAAAGAATTGAGACGAAAGAATTAAAACTAACGTAGTTCGTGAAACACGGACCACCCTGAAGAGAGATAGAAGTGGGAAAGCTAAACATACCTGTATATCTGGATTACTCGGCAACTACCCCTGTTGACGAGCGTGTTGCCAAGGCGATGATGGAATGCCTGACGTTGCAGGGTAACTTCGGTAATCCGGCCTCGCGTTCGCATGTGTTTGGCTGGAAGGCCGAAGATGCGGTGACCGAAGCCCGGGCGAATGTTGCCAATCTGATTGGTGCTAATCCGAAGGAAATTATCTGGACCTCCGGTGCCACTGAATCAGACAACCTGGCAATTAAAGGTGCCGCGCACTTTAATGCTCGCAAGGGCAAGCACATTATTACATTAAAGACCGAGCACAAGGCGGTACTTGATACCTGCCGGCAGTTGGAGAGCGAAGGTTTTGAAGTAACGTATCTTGACCCTGAAGATAACGGTCTTGTGGACATCACTAAACTTGCAGATGCGATTCGCGAGGACACCACATTAGTATCGATCATGCACGTAAACAATGAGATTGGCGTGATTCAGGACATCGGAGCAATCGGTGCATTGACCCGATCAAAGAAAATTCTGCTTCATGTTGATGCTGCACAAAGCCCGGGTAAAGTTGCCATTGATGTAGATGCAATGAACATTGATCTGCTCTCTCTTTGTGCTCACAAGGTTTATGGCCCGAAAGGTATTGGTGCTTTGTATGTACGTCGCAAGCCGCGAGTTCGAATTGAAGCGCAAATTCACGGCGGTGGTCATGAGCGTGGTATGCGTTCAGGCACACTGGCAACGCACCAGATTGTTGGCATGGGTGAGTCTTTTCGTATTGCACATGAAGAGATGGAGGCGGAGAACGCGCGCATCGAAAAGTTGCGCGATCGTCTGTATGACGGGTTGAAGGATATGGAAGAGGTGTACGTCAATGGCGATCTTGAGCAACGTATTCCGGGTAACCTGAATATCAGCTTCAACTTTGTAGAAGGTGAGAGCCTGATGATGTCACTGAAAGACATAGCCGTATCAAGTGGTTCTGCGTGTACCAGTGATAGCCTTGAGCCATCATACGTATTGCGCGCGCTGGGCCGTAATGATGAGCTGGCTCACAGTTCATTGCGCTTTACGCTTGGTCGTTTCACAACTGAAGAAGAAGTAGATTTCACCATTAAAGAAGTACGTAAGGCGGTCGAGAAGCTGCGCGATCTTTCACCTTTGTGGGATATGTTCAAAGACGGTGTCGATCTCGACACCGTTCAATGGGCAGCTCACTAGGCTTATACAAACTTTTTTCGATTTGACACACGATTTACTAAGGAACAAAACATGGCTTATAGCGACAAGGTAATTGATCATTACGAAAATCCACGTAACGTCGGCAAGCTGGATGCTGATAGTGAGAACGTCGGTACCGGTATGGTCGGCGCCCCTGCATGTGGTGACGTGATGCGTCTGCAAATCCAGGTGGATGACAATGGTGTTATTGAAGATGCCAAGTTTAAGACTTACGGCTGTGGATCAGCTATCGCTTCTTCATCTTTGGTGACAGAGATGGTTAAAGGCAAGACGCTTGATGAAGCCGCTGCGATCAAGAACATGGAAATTGTTGAAGAGCTGGCACTTCCACCGGTTAAGATCCACTGCTCTGTATTGGCTGAAGATGCAATTGCTGCTGCAATTGAAGACATCAAGGCCAAGCGAGAAAAGAAAGCGGAGTCAGCGGCTTAATTGGACAATCTTGTCTGATTGGAGTTATTACTGATGGCTATTACATTGACAGACGCGGCTGCTGACCACGTTAAAGGCTTCCTTGCCAATCGTGGCAAGGGGTTCGGGCTACGACTTGCGGTCCGAACCACCGGTTGTTCGGGAATGGCTTATGTGCTTGAGTTTGCTGACGGTGTTGAGGAAGGTGATGTCGTGTTCGATGACAACGACGTTAAAGTCGTTGTCGACCCGAAGAGCCTTGTTTATCTGGATGGCACCGAGCTTGATTTTGGTAAGGAAGGTTTGAACGAAGGTTTCAAGTTCAAAAACCCGAACGTCAAGGATGAATGTGGTTGTGGAGAAAGCTTTAACGTGTAGTCATACGCGGTATTTCGTCTTCCCTTAACCGACATAAGCTACCCCGACAAAAGTTATTCTACAAAAGTTATTCTTTAGAATCGTACATCCTTGGAAATCGAAAACTTCAATTTCGAACAGAGCTACTTTGAGCTGTTCGATCTTCCCGTCAGTTGTGAGATTGATACCGCAAAGTTGCGTGAGAATTTTATGCAGATGCAGCGGCAGTATCACCCGGACCGGTTTGCTTCAGCTTCAGATGCCGAAAGGCGGCGGGCTGTTCAGATTGCAGCCCATGTTAACGGTGCACACCAGACGCTTGATGTCCCATTGAAGCGAGCCGAATACTGCCTGCAGTTGGCAGGCTTAAGTACGGATTCGGAAACTGATGCGAAGATGGACCCGATGTTTTTAATGCAGCAGATGGAACTGCGGGAAGTCTTGGAAGAGATATCGTCTGCTGCTGAACCTTATGAGGCACTGGATTCGGCGCGCAATGATATTGATGTTCAGATTAAGCATATGCAGGCTGAAACTGCAGGGTTTGTAGCACAAGCTAAGTACGATGACGCGCGAGAGTCGATTCGTCGCTGGCAGTTTCTTGAGAAACTTGCAGAAGAAGCAAACTCAATTGAGGCACAGCTGGATGAGGCTTAAGTCAGTAGATTCCTGCGCAAGACGGTTCTGATATGGCATTGCTGCAAATATCAGAACCCGGTCAATCTACAGCTCCGCATCAACATCGTTTGGCTGCGGGTATTGATCTGGGTACCACTAATTCGCTGGTAGCAACGGTAAGAAGTGGTTCTGCCGCAGTGCTTGAAGATGAAAATGGCGAGTCGATACTCCCGTCAGTCGTTTGTTACGACAAGCACGGCGTGAGCGCCATCGGGCGAGAGGCTCGAGAGCAGGCAGCGGAAAATCCATACAACACTATTTCTTCGGTTAAACGCCTGATCGGACTAAGTGCTGAAGACATAACGTCTTCATCGGCCGGCATGATGTTTCAGCTCGAATCTACAGACTCGACAGTACCGAGAATTAAGACAGATGCCGGGCCAAAGACGGCTATAGAGGTATCTGCAGATATTTTAAGATCACTTCGTGCGCGGGCAGAGCAAAGTCTGGGCGGGGAGCTTGGTGGTGTGGTGGTGACGGTACCGGCCTACTATGATGATACTCAAAGGCAAGCCACCAAAGATGCTGCAAAGCTCGCAGGGCTCAATATTTATCGACTGGTCAATGAGCCGACTGCTGCGGCCATTGCGTACGGCCTTGATCGTGAGGAGGTCGACAGCACGATTGCGGTTTATGATCTTGGCGGCGGTACATTTGATATCTCGATACTCAAACTTGAGAAAGGCGTGTTTGAAGTCTTGTCGACTGCAGGTGATACGGCGTTGGGCGGCGATGATATTGATCAGGCGGTGGTCAGCTGGTTTGTCAGCGAACACAATATCAGTGTCGGCGATGACGCAGCACTACAACGTGGCTTGCTTGATCAGGCACGTGCCGCTAAACACCAGTTGACTCTTGCCAATGAAGCGCTGATTCAGTTTGAGTATCAAGGCGCTAGCTTTAGCACAACTTTGTCGATTGAGGTATTTGATTCTCTGGTGAAAACGCTGGTTGAAAGAACGCTTAAATCATGCCGTGCTGCGCTGCGGCAGGCCAAGCTCAAGAAGAATGATATCGACAATGTTGTGATGGTAGGTGGTTCGACCCGGGTGCCGTTCGTTCGTAAAATGGTTGGTGAGTTTTTTGATCAGGAGGTGTTAACAGACATTAACCCTGATGAGGTTGTTGCTATAGGCGCCGCATTGCAGGCCGATGTGCTGGCCGGTAATACGCCTGATAGTGATATGTTGTTGCTCGATGTTATTCCACTGTCACTCGGTATAGAAACACACGGTGGTCTGGTAGAGCAAATCATCCCGCGTAATACAACAATACCGGTTGCGCGTGCTCAGGAGTTCACCACCTTTAAAGACGGCCAAACCGCCATGGCTTTGCATGTTGTTCAGGGTGAGCGAGATCTGGTCCGGGACTGTCGTTCATTGGGGCGTTTTGAGTTGCGTGGTTTTGTACCGGCTGTAGCCGGGCAGGCGCGCATACAAGTGATGTTTCAGGTTGATGCAGACGGGTTGTTGACCGTGTCTGCGATAGAAAAGACAAGCGAAGTACATGCCGAAGTGCAGATCAAACCATCGTACGGTTTACTCGATTCGGAAATTGAAACCATGATTCGTGAATCAATGACTCACGCTGAGCATGATGTTGCTGCACGTATGTTACAAGAGCAGCGCGTTGAAGCGGAGCGTGCTGTTGAGGCACTTGACGCTGCAATGGCGCGAGACGCCGATGAATTTCTGGCAGCAGATGAGAAGCAAAAGATACTGGATGCAAGAGCGCTGGTTGTGCAATCTGCAGATTCGAATGATGCCGAGGCTATTAAGACTGCGTTGCGAGAGCTTGAATCCGTGAGTGAGGTCTATGTTGCTCGACGCATGAATGCATCAGTGGGTAAGTCGATGACCGGCAAACACATTGATAGTTACGACCATTGAATTGTTATAGAAATTGATCGTTATAGATAAGGGGATAATCCTTCCTAATGCCAAAAATTACAGTTAAGCCGCACGAAGAAATCTGCCCTGAAGGCAAAGTGTTTGAAGCAAGCTCCGGCACATCAGTTTGCGATGCGCTGTTATCGCAGCATATTCATATTGAACATGCCTGTGAGAAGTCCTGTGCGTGTACAACTTGCCATGTGTATGTGCGTGAAGGATTAGAATCATTGGACGAAGCCACAGAGCTTGAAGAAGATTATCTTGATAAGGCCTGGGGTGTTGATCCCGATTCCCGTTTGAGTTGTCAGTCAATTATTGAAGAAGAAGATCTGACAATTGAAATTCCGAAATACACCATTAACATGGTGTCCGAGAACCATCACTAAGACCATTTATCACTGACGCAGGTTATCACTGACCGAGGGCCATGGTTGCGCCTGGCTAACATTTTTAGGACGGATTAGAGCTATGGGATTAAAGTGGACAGATACGCTCGATATCGCGATCGAGTTGGTGGATACTCATACAGAGGTAGATCCGCAGCAAATTCGTTTTACCGATTTGCATCGCTGGGTGACGGAACTCCCCGATTTTGACGATGATCCGGAAAAGTCCAACGAAAAAATTCTCGAAGCGATTCAGATGACCTGGATCGAAGAAAAGGAAGATTAACGCAGCCGATTCAGTCAGCTGCTCCGCGTAGATTGAAATCGCCATGCCTTTTGAAACGTGGGCAGAAACAAAAAAGTCAGCTAGTATTTGACGATTGTGGATCACGCGCGTAGTATCGCGTGCTCAGTGTTCGGGGCATAGCGCAGCCTGGTAGCGCATCTGCTTTGGGAGCAGAGGGTCGCAGGTTCGAATCCTGCTGCCCCGACCAATTATTTGCATCCGTGTCGGCCTGGCCTTCTGAAATATCGCGCTGATACGGTACAGTGAACCAGGTTATGCGCCCGTAGCTCATTTGGATAGAGCATCGGCCTTCTAAGCCGAGGGTAGCAGGTTCGAATCCTGCCGGGCGTGCCATACCCGGTTGCGGGTCACGACCAATCCGGTTCACGTGAATGTTATGCTGAGATAAGGTCGTGGTGATGACCGGTGTGAAGTAGCTAAAGTTCAGTGGTGGGCGTAGCTCAGTTGGTAGAGCGCAGGATTGTGATTCCTGTGGTCGTGGGTTCAAATCCCATCGTCCACCCCACTTTAACTTGACCTCCTTTACCGCCTGAACAGATCACAACATTTCTGGCAAGATAGTGCAGTTAGCATCAGGCTTCCGCTATAATGGGGGGCTTGAATTTAATGCGAGAGTGGCGGAATTGGTAGACGCGCTGGATTTAGGTTCCAGTGGGGTAACCCGTGGGAGTTCAAGTCTCCCCTCTCGTACCATCTTCATACAACTGCGAAGCACCGTACCGCAGGCACGTTTTCCCGATCAGCTGATAAGCAAAGCTATCGAGGAAAGCTGGCTTACTGTCAGATCTTCCGCGTTCATGTCAATTTACAACATCCATACAGCCGATGACGGCTGGTGAGGTTATATGCAGGTTACAGAAGAATCCGTAAACGGTCTCGCTCGTACAATTAGAATCCAGGTGCCCTCAGCGGATATTGACACTGCAGTGCAGAAGAAGCTGCAGTCACTTGCCAAGGAAGTTCGCATTAATGGGTTTCGCCCGGGCAAGGTGCCTCTGAAAGTAGTTAAAAAGCGCTTTGGCGGACAAGTTCGTCAGGAAGTACTGGGTGACGTTATAAACGAAAGTTATCACAACGCTGTTACCCAGGAGAACTACCGACCCGCCGGCATGCCATCCATTGAGCCGGTGAAAATGGAAGACGACTCCGAAGAGTTTGCCTACACTGCTACGTTTGAGGTTTATCCAGAGATTGAACTTGTCAGCCTGAATGGTGCGACAGTCACAAAAACTGAATCGTCGGTTGAAGACGCCGATCTGGACGAAATGATGGAGACTCTGCGTCAGCAGCGAAAAGTCTGGAACGAGGTGGATCGTGCGTCAGAAAATGGCGACCAGATCGTCATGGATTTTGTCGGCAGTATTGATGGCGAGGAATTTCCCGGTGGCTCTGCCAAAGAAGCACCGCTTGAGTTGGGATCCAACTCCATGATCCCGGGGTTTGAAGATCAGCTGGTGGGAGCGAAAAAGGGTGATGAAAAGACAATCACTGTGAATTTCCCGGACGACTATCGTGCGACAGAGCTCGCAGGAAAAGAAGCGCAATTCCAAATTACTGTGCATGCGGTCAAAGTGTCCGAGCTTCCAGCGGTGAATGAGGAGTTTGCGAAGGAATTTGGTGTGGAAGAGGGTGGAGTAGATGCGCTTCGTGCCGATATCAAGAAGAACATGGAGCGTGAGCTGAAACAAGCGCTTGAAAATAAGGACAAACAAGCGGTGATGGACCTGCTGCTCGAAAAGAACGATTTTCCCGTTCCAGGCAGTCTCGTCACGGACGAAATTGGCAGATTGAAAAAGCAGTTGATAGACCAGATGCAGGTACCGGAAGGGTCCGAGCCTGAACTTGACGATGAAATGTTTAAATCAGACGCCGAACGACGGGTAAAACTGGGGCTTCTGGTGGCAGAAGTGATACGAAAGAATGAAATGAAGCCGGACCCGGACAAGGTGCGGTCAACTATTGAGTCGATGGCAGCTTCCTATGAAGATCCACAGCAAGTTGTCGACTACTATTATAGTAACCAGGAGTATATGCAAAACATCGAAGGGTTGGTGTTGGAGCAGCAGGTCACTGACTGGGTGATGGCCGAGGCAACTATACAGGCCGAGCCAAAGCCGTTTAAAGAAGTGATGAATCCTGACAAACAGAATCAGTAAAACAGTGTCAGTCAAGCTGACAAGTTAAGCGTACCGAAGAGATTATGAACATGACTAAGAGCCCATTGGATCCGTACATGGTTGCACCCCAGGCTACGGGCTATATCCCGAGTGTGGAAGAGGTGACTCCGCGCGGCTCTATGCGTTACGACATCTATTCCCGCATGCTCAAAGAGCGCGTGGTTTTTCTGGTAGGTCAGGTTGAAGACTTCATGGCCAATGTGGTTGTCGCTCAGTTGTTGTTTCTCGAGTCGGAAAACCCCGACAAAGATATCTCGCTATACATCAACAGCCCCGGTGGCTCGGTTACCGCCGGGATGGCCATCTACGACACAATGCAGTTCATCAAGCCGAACGTCAGCACACTTTGTGTTGGGCAAGCGGCGAGCATGGGGGCTGTGTTGCTCGCTGGTGGTGCTGAGGGCAAGCGTTTCGCCTTGCCTCACAGTCGCATGATGATTCATCAACCACTGGGTGGGTTTCAGGGGCAGGCGACGGATATTGAGATTCACGCCCAGGAAATTCTGTCTATTAAGCAGCGTTTGAATCAGGTGCTGGCAACTCACACCGGCAAAGATATCGAAGTGATTCAAAAGGATACGGATCGTGATAACTTCATGACGGCGCAGGACGGCGTCGAGTATGGATTGATTGATCGCGTTGTCGAGAACCGTGGCAGAGAAGCTGAGATAGCAACGACTGCGAGCTGATTCTGTCGATCGTGACCTGCGTTTCGATGAGCGAAACAAGGGGTGCTACCTTGCATAATTCGGCGAAAAGCGGCAAGGTGGCAGCATAAACACTGGGTGTCTGGATAAATGAGCGACGGCGAAAATAAAAATTCGGAAGACAGTAAGCTCCTCTACTGTTCCTTCTGTGGTAAGAGCCAGCACGAAGTACGCAAGCTGATTGCGGGGCCATCGGTATTCATCTGTGACGAGTGCGTTGACCTGTGCAATGACATCATCACCGAAGAGATGCAGGAAAAGGCCGCCAGCGCGACTGGTGAGTTGTTAAAACCACAGCAGATCCGGGACACGTTAGACCAATATGTCATTGGACAGGATGGTGCCAAGAAGATTCTCGCCGTGGCAGTTTATAACCACTACAAGAGATTGCAGTATCAAAGCGAAAGCAAGGACGACGTCGAACTTGCAAAGAGTAATATTCTACTCGTAGGCCCAACTGGTTCCGGTAAAACATTGCTCGCAGAAACACTTGCCCGGCTTTTGAACGTTCCATTCACGATGGCTGACGCCACCACACTGACTGAAGCGGGTTACGTTGGTGAGGATGTTGAAAACATCATTCAAAAACTACTTCAAAAGTGTGACTACGATGTAGACAAAGCACAGAGCGGAATAGTCTACATTGATGAGATTGACAAGATCTCCCGCAAGGCCGATAACCCTTCAATCACCCGTGATGTTTCAGGTGAAGGCGTACAGCAGGCATTGCTGAAATTGATTGAAGGTACTGTTGCATCTGTACCACCACAGGGTGGTCGGAAACATCCTCAGCAGGAATTTCTGCAGGTCGATACCAAGAACATTCTGTTTATCGTCGGCGGTGCGTTTGCCGGTTTGGATAAAATCATTCGTGATAGGTCAGACAAGGGCGGTATTGGTTTCGCTGCCGATGTGAAAACCAAAGACGAAACTGCCAAGCTCGGTGAAGTACTGGCAACGGTAGAAGCCGATGACCTTGTTCGCTATGGATTGATCCCTGAGTTTGTTGGCAGACTGCCGGTTATCGCAACGCTTAAGGAACTGGATGAAGACGCACTGGTAAGAATTCTTACCGAGCCGAAAAACGCCATCACCAAGCAGTACGAAAAGTTGCTTGGCATGGAAAACGTTGAAATTGAATTCCGCGATGACGCGCTTTACGCGGTCGCTGAAAAAGCCACCGAGCGTAAGACCGGTGCACGAGGATTGCGTACAATTCTTGAGAACATTCTGCTGGATACCATGTACGACCTCCCGCAAATGGAAGGTGTGAAGAAGGTCGTTGTTGACGGTGCGGTGGTCAGAGGCGAAGCCAAGCCTTATCTGATGTTTGCCAGCAATGATGAGCCTGAGCAGTCCGGCGAAGAAGACTTTAAACGCGCGGCTTCAGACGAGTAGCTGTAACAATCCTGGTATTGCGAGTCGGCTTTTCCGGCCGACTGATTTTGAGCGCGACTTTAACGAAATCTCCCGCTGATTCAGCGTTACCTGAGCGTCGTTAATTTGCTCGACTTTACCTTGTAAATTCCACACCGGGCCTTACACTTAGGTGTAAGTGCATGCCTTCTGCCTGCACAGAATAGCGAGGCAGCATGGCCGGCGAACCCAAAGCACCCAGGAAAAAGACCATCAAACCGGCATCACCCGAGGTGCCTGATGGTTCTGCAGATAGCCTGACCACTGATAACCTGGCTGCGGATGATGTCGACTCGCAAGGTGGCGTGCCGGAACATTTGATCCCGCTTGTGCCATTGCGTGATGTCGTGGTTTATCCGCATATGGTGATTCCACTTTTTGTTGGTCGTGAGAAGTCAATTCTCGCGCTCGACAAAGCGATGTCTCGTGACAAGCAAATTCTCCTGTCCGCGCAAACGCGCGCAGATATAGAAGACCCTGAGGCGGAGGACATTAACGTCTTTGGCACGCTCGCAGACATTCTCCAGCTACTAAAATTACCTGACGGCACTATCAAGGTGCTTGTTGAGGGTAGCCAGCGCGCCAGAATTTCCGATATTGAAAAAACCAGTGACGGTTTCTTTGCAGCCAGTGCTGAAGTTGTCGCCGTTGATCACGGCTATGATGAAGTTGAGATAGAAGTGCTTGTGCGTTCGGTGACTAAGCTGTTCGAGCAGTATGTCAAGCTTAAAGAGAAACTTGCACCGGAAATTTTAACTTCACTGAGCGGCATAGAAGACCCATCCAGACTTGCAGATACAGTAGCCGCGCATCTTTCTTTAAAGATTGAAGAAAAACAAAAAATACTTGAGATCGAGCATCCGGCTGACCGGCTTGAGCAGTTGATGAGCTTGATGGAAGGTGAGCTCGATATGCTGCAAGTAGAAAAGAGAATTCGCGGCCGTGTTAAGCAGCAGATGGAAAAGAGCCAACGCGAGTACTACCTCAATGAGCAAATGAAGGCTATCCAGAAAGAGCTCGGTGACATGGATGACGTGCCGAACGAGATAGAAGATCTGGCAGAAAAAATTGAATCAGCCGGCATGGGGACAGAGGCCAAAGAGAAAGTCACCGGTGAGCTGCAGAAGCTTAAGATGATGTCGCCTATGTCTGCAGAGGCGACGGTAGTACGCAACTATATCGAAACATTGACTAATCTGCCGTGGAAAAAGCGCAGCAGGCTCAAGTCTAATCTTGCGGAAGCAGAAGATGTACTTGAGGCCGATCACTATGGCCTTGAAAAAGTTAAAGAACGCATCCTCGAATATCTTGCTGTGCAGAAAAGGGTGAAAAAATCTAAAGGCCCGATTCTTTGTCTGGTTGGCCCGCCTGGCGTGGGTAAGACGTCACTCGGAAAATCAATTGCACGTGCCACGGGTAGAAAGTTCAGTCGTATGGCGCTAGGTGGTGTCAGGGATGAAGCAGAGATAAGAGGCCACAGGCGTACTTATATCGGTTCTATGCCGGGCAAGATTATTCAAAACGTCACCAAAGCAGAAACCCGCAATCCGCTGATGTTGCTGGATGAGATAGACAAAATGTCTACCGACTTTAGAGGTGATCCGTCTTCGGCGCTACTTGAAGTGCTGGATCCTGAGCAGAATCATACTTTTACCGATCATTATCTTGAAGTGGAATACGATCTTTCCGATGTGATGTTTGTGGCAACTGCAAACAGCATGGATATCCCGCCTCCACTGCTTGACAGAATGGAGGTGATCCGCATCCCGGGCTACACCGAAACGGAAAAGCTGCACATCGCAAAGAACTATCTTGTGCCTCGCAAAGTTGAAGACAACGGACTGCGCAAAGGTGAGATGACAGTTTCTGAAGATGCAATCAGACATATCATACGCCACTACACTCGCGAGGCCGGTGTGCGTGGGCTTGAGCGAGAGATATCAAAGATCTGCAGAAAGATTGTCACAAAAATTCTGCTTGAGAAAGATATGAAGTCTGTTGATGTGACGACTGACAATCTGTCTGAGTTTCTTGGTGTGCAGCAGTATCGCGTAGGTGTGGCGGATAAGGAAGATAAAGTCGGTCAGGTCACGGGTCTTGCGTGGACGCAGGTCGGAGGGGAACTGCTGACCATTGAAACCGCTGTGGTTCCCGGTAAAGGCAAGTTTACCTACACCGGTCAGCTTGGTGATGTGATGCAGGAATCTATTCAGGCGGCAAAAACCGTTGTACGCAGTCGGGCTCAGTCACTTGGGCTAAAAGACGACTTTCACACCGAGAAAGATATTCATATTCACGTACCGGAAGGTGCGACACCGAAAGACGGCCCGAGTGCCGGTATTGGAATGTGTACAGCGCTCGTCTCTGCAATGACCGGTATTCCGGTTAGATCCGATGTGGCGATGACAGGTGAGATTACGCTTCGTGGAGAAGTGTTGCCCATCGGCGGACTAAAAGAGAAGTTGCTCGCCGCACATAGGGGCGGATTGAAAACAGTCATTATTCCAAAGGATAACGAGAAGGATCTGGCAGACATCCCCGATGAGGTGCTCGACAAACTTGAGGTCAAGGCGGCCCGCTGGATTGATGAGGTTCTGCTGGTGGCGTTGACGAGTGCACCTGTGCCGCTGATTCCGGATAACGAATCCGATACGCCCAAGACAAAGTCGGGATCCAGGAAGAAAAAACCTTCCCAATCAGTCAGGCACCATTAGGCGAATATCTTCGTCAAAAGCCCTGTTTGTGTTAGACTTTACCCCACAAAAAGCGCTCACGGCGTACAGGTATGGCGGGATTCGTCTGCCTGTAGAAGTTTCACTGATGCATGCGCCTCCGAATCCTGACATCGCTCTAGACCCAGTTTTGATTAGTCAGGCCAAGAGGTGGTTGCGCCATTTTGCAATAACATAGAGGACACCTCTGAATGAATAAATCAGAATTCGTTGATGCGGTCGCTGACAAAGCTGACGTACAAAAATCCGATGCTCTAAAGATCGTTGATTCCATGACTGAAGTCATCAGTGACGCGCTCAAGACAAAAGATCAGGTGACACTGGTAGGTTTTGGAACGTTTCTGGTAAGTGAAAGAGCGGCGCGTAAGGGACGTAACCCGCGTACAGGTGAAGAGATCGATATCGCTGCATCTAATGTTCCGCGATTTAAGCCTGGCAAAGCACTGAAAGACGCTATAAACTAGTACGGATAGCTCGGGTGCTTAGCTCAGCTGGGAGAGCATCGCCCTTACAAGGCGAGGGTCGGGGGTTCGATCCCCTCAGCACCCACCACTATATCTGGAGCGGTAGTTCAGTTGGTTAGAATACCGGCCTGTCACGCCGGGGGTCGCGGGTTCGAGTCCCGTCCGCTCCGCCAAACAAATGAAGGGTGTCTCGGCACCCTTTTTTTGTGTCTGCTGCTATATTTACCGATGCTACATTTATATTTCTAAGCGTTGCAATCAACCTCGACGAATTAGTCGTCTGTAAACTACACGCACAGTACCAAGCTTATGTTATTAGATTTCAGAGACGGTATACGTAATTCCAAACGGCTCAAGTACATTTTGGTGGGTGTCATCTGTATACCCTTTGCTCTGGTTGGGATTGGTTCGTATTTTGGCAACCATGGGCCTAGTTACGCTGCCAAGGTGAACGGACAGGAAGTTTCTGTCTATGCGTTTCAAAACGCCGCGGCCCAGTCACAAATGCAGATCCAGCAGACATTCGGCGGGCGTTTGCCAGAGGGTCTTAATCTCAGTTCCATGGTGAATAACCAGGCGATGGACACGGTGGTGCAGCAGGAAGTGTTGCGACAGTCGACAGCCGAAAAAGGATTTGCTGTGGGGGATAAACAGCTGGCTGATGGAATTTTTTCGATTGATGCGTTTATTGTCGATGGCACTTTTAATAAACAGCGTTACTCGGAGTTTTTGCAGTCCAGGGGCATGTCTGCAGAGCAATTTGAAGAACAGTATCGCAGCGATTTGTTGATGCAGCAGTTTCGTAACGGTGTGGTAGCAACAGGTTTCACTCTGGGTGATGAGAATAAGCAGCTTGAGGCATTGCGAAATCAGAAACGCATAGCGTCTTTCATAAAGCTCGATACGCAAGCGAGAGCGGATTCTTTAGAAATAAGTGATGATGAAGTTCAGGCCTACTACGATGAGAATATAGACTCATTTAATAATCCGCAGAAGGTAAAGATTGAATACATAGAGCTTAAAGTTGATGATCTTAAGGCTAGCGTCGAGGCTACCGAAGAAGATCTTGAAGCTTACTTTGAACAAAACAAGACACGCTGGGTAGTGGAAGAGAAACGATCCGCTTCTCATATATTGCTCGCGCTTGACAGTGATGCATCTGATGCTGATGTGGAAGAGAAACAGGCCCTGGCTGATACGCTGATGGAGAGAATCGCAGCTGGAGAAACCCTGGCCTCACTAGCACCTGAGTTTTCCGATGATCCGGGCTCTGCTGACAGTGGTGGCAGCCTTGGTGAGTTTGGGCGCGGTGTAATGGTCAGTGCTTTTGAAGAAGTAGCGTTCGCAATGAACGAAGGCGAAGTGAGTGACCCGGTAAGGTCTGATTTTGGATTTCATATAATTCAGCTTGACCAAATCATCCCGGAGCAGGGGCAGGCTTATGAAGAGGTGAAAGCTGAAGTCGAAGATCAGTACCGTGCTGAACTTGCCGAAACTGAGTTCTTTCAGGTTTCTGATACCCTGTCGAATGCAACATACGAAAACAATGATTCCTTGCAGCCAGCTGCGGATGAAACCGGACTTCAACTGAAATCAACAGACTGGATTGACCAAAACAGCACCGAGGGTGTCGGAGCGTTTCCCCAGGTTATTGCTGCCGCTTTGACTGATGATGTCAGAAACAATGGTTTGAACTCAGACGTGCTCACCGTGGGTGAAAATCATGCAGTCGTGCTGCGTACGATTGACTATGAAGCCGCAAAGCCGAAAGACCTCGATGAAGTTCGTGATGACGTAGTCAAGCTTGTTCAGAGCGAGAAGGCCACTGAAGAGCTGACAGCGCTCGGCAATAGCATGGTTACTGAACTACAGGGAGGGGCTGCGGCAGAAGCCCTTGCAACAGAAAACGACGGTGAATTTACACCGGCAGCTGCTATCGAAAGAAGCAATCCGGAAGTGGATAGAACCCTGGTGCGGGAACTGTTCACGATGCCCAAGCCTGGAGATGGAGCCGCAAGTTATCGTACGGTTGCCGACAGTAATGGCGATATTATTGTGATTTCATTCTCTGGAGTTGAAGCTGCGGATTCAGAAGAGCCAGCTGAGATTACCGCAACCGCAGCGCCTGCAACGGCGGAATTTAATTCATTGGTGAGTGCGATTGAAGGTGATGCGGATGTAGAGCGTAACGATGCTCTGTTGAATCCCGAAGCTTATAATATGTAAGTTTGTTGTAGAGAACTGCCTAAACCCTTCCTCGGTGCTCGTACGCCGACCTCCCGTGAGCGGGAGGTGGCATTTCTGTAGAGTAGCTGGAAACCCGGATGAAATTCTCTCTGGGGATAATCAAATGCGTTGTTTGCTTTTGAAGAGGGATACAGAAGGAACAATCTTTTAAGGGTCGAAAAACAACAACCCATCACATAGACGGCGGCATAGCCACGTTATTAAAACCGTTGTCCACGTAAACCGTCTGGCCTGTGATACCCGCCGCCATATCAGAGCAAAGAAATGCTGCCGTATCCCCCACCTGTTCAATTGTAACGTTACGCTTAAGTGGTGAGCTCTCTGCAACATAGTTCAGCAGCTTTTTAAAATCACTGATTCCGGATGCCGCCAGCGTTCTGATTGGTCCGGCCGATATTGCATTGACTCGCACACTCGACGGCCCAAGTGAGTGAGCCATGAATCTGGTGTTCGCCTCAAGACTTGCTTTTGCAAGACCCATGACGTTGTAGTTGGGCATTGACCTCACTGCGCCAAGATAGCTTAGTGTCAATAGCGCTGCGTTTTCGTTGAGCAGGGGTTTACAGGCTTTGCCAAGGGCTGCAAAACTGTAGGAGCTGATATCGTGCGCGATGCGGAAACCTTCGCGCGTGACGTTGTCCAGATAGTCGCCTTCCAATTGCTCGCGTGGTGCAAAACCAACAGCATGAACCAGAATATCCAGTGACCCCCAGTGGCTTTTTAACGATGCGGCGAGGTCGTCTATTTCCTTGTCGTGTTCAACATCGCAAGGGAATACCGCAGTCGAGTTGCACTCAGCTGCCATATCGACCACGCGATCTTTCAATCGGTCATTCTGGTAGGTGAACGCCAGGTCCGCGCCTTCACGGTGCATTGACTGGGCAATACCCCAGGCGATTGAACGCTTGCTGGCGACACCGATAATCAGTGCTTTTTTACCTTCGAGAAATCCCATTGTTTTGCTCCGGTTATGTGCCGACGATTATACCGCGCAATTCGGATTTCTAGCTAATTGTTAGGTTCCTGTATCTCGTGCAGCAATGTGAAGCAGCTTACGTGCGGTTCTTTTATACTCTTTCACTACGTTGACCGATGGTGCTCGACATTGAATAAAAGTCACCTGAACTACGTCGCTTGAACTGTCACCCGAATGGGAAGCTGGAAAATGATAGAAATCGAAAGAAAGTTTCTGGTGAAGCCGGATCAGTGGCCACGAAGCGAAAACCGGATTGTTATGCGCCAGGGATATCTTGCACAGCAGGGGAACCTGGTTTGTCGAGTCAGGCAAAAAGATGAACAGTTTTTTCTATCGATAAAAGCTCGAATCGACGACCTTTCAAGCTATGACTACGAATACCCGATTCCGGAACAAGACGGCCAGACGATGCTCGATAAGCTTTGTGATCATCAGGCAGTAACTAAAACCCGCCATCTTGTACAGCAGGGCGAACTTGTGTGGGAAATAGACGAATTCCATAACGCTAATGATGGGCTGGTAGTCGCTGAAATAGAGTTGCCGTCAGCGGAACATGTTTTCGATGCACCTGACTGGCTTGCAGAAGAGGTCTCTCAAGACAAGCGATATACGAACTATGCGTTGTATTGCATGCCGCATAGTCAGTGGTAAGGAGTAGATCTGATATGGATGCCATATGCGTAGGGGGGATAAGCGGAGCGCATCAACCAAAGTTGCCGCAACAAACGGTACAGAACTTACAGCGAATCTAACGTGCTTTCCATTGGTGGATGCGCAAGCTTATCCCCCTACGTGGAATGTGACGAGCTGACACATTGGATACCGACTTTTACAGCTATGGAGTGCGTTGTTGGTTAACTTCGCAGCAGGTTGGTTAACAGTTCCTCGTAGATATCTGTCAACGTATCCAGCTCTGCCACAGTGACGTGCTCATCAATCTGATGAATGGTTGCATTGCATGGACCGAGCTCCAGTACCTGTGCTCCAGTCGGTGCGATAAATCGTCCGTCAGATGTGCCGCCGCTGGTTGAAAGCTCAGTATCCCGGTTGCAGACTTTTTTTATCGCGTCAACCGTAGCATCAACAAGCTCACCGCGTCCGGTAATAAAAGGATTGCCTGACAAGCTCCAATCAATAACGTAGTTTAGTTTATAAACATCAAGAATAGCCGCGACTCGCTGTTGCAACTCATCTGCTGTTACTTCAGTTGAGAATCTGAAGTTAAACTTTACTTGAAGTTCACCTGGTATAACGTTCGTGACGCCTGTGCCTGCATGAATGTTGGATATCTGAAAAGTGGTTGCTGGAAAAAACTCATTACCTTTGTCCCATTGCTCTTGCGTAAGTGCTGCTAGAGCATCAGCGAATTTGTGTATTGGATTTTCGCCCATGTGAGGGTAGGCGACATGTCCTTGTTTGCCTTTGATTATCAGTTCGCCGTTCAACGATCCGCGTCTGCCGTTTTTGATTACATCAGCCAGGTGAGTGGTGCTGGTCGGCTCGCCGACGATGCACCAATCCATCTTAATGCTATTCTCTTCCAGGTACTCAACGACTTTTACCGTACCGTTCACTGCCGGACCTTCTTCATCGCTGGTAATTAAAAATCCAATGCGGCCATTGATATCACCTTTGGCGAGTAGCCTTTCCACAGCAACTATCATTGCGGCGATACTGCTCTTCATATCAGACGTACCGCGACCGAAAATTAATCCGTCATCAATTTCGGCGCTGAATGGTGGGTGTGTCCAGCTATCCACCGGGCCGGTTGGAACGACATCGGTGTGGCCCGCAAAAACAAACAGTGGTCCGTCTCCCTCGGTAACAGTCCATAGATTGTCAACCTCTCCAAATCGCAGATTGGTATGTTTAAACCCTAATGGAGTGAGTCTGTCTGCGATGATCTTCTGACAGCCGGCATCCTCGGGTGTTACAGATTCACATCTGACGAGTTCCTGTGTCAGGTTAATGGTTGGGCTAATGGTCTTAGATGTCATCAGCTATCCAGTGTGGCGTGCAGTGAGTCACGCAATCGCGAGAGCGCTTCTTCATTGACGATCTTTTCACGTGCCTCATTCTGCAGATAAAAGGAATCTTCTGCGGTCTCACCCAGGGTTGTGATGTTGGCGGAGATCACACGAATACTATTGTCTGCGAAGCATTTGCCGATAGCACTGAGCAGACCTGGCCGGTCGATTGCCTTGATAAACAAGCTGGTTGAATCTTCTGAGAGATCGTTGTTTAGCTGAATAACCGGTTCAAATTCAAAGTGAGTCAGTCGTCGTGGTGGTGCGAGTTCCACTGCTGCTGGAGTTTGTTTTTCTATCAAAGCCAGGTCCAGATGTTTGCGAATACTGTCCAGACGAAGTGTGTCCTGAATGGAATCACCTTCACGGTCCAGTACATAAAATGTATTCATGGTCCAGCCATTCAACGACGTTAGAATCTGCGCGCTGACAATAGTCAGATTGAGCTGACCTAGCGTCGATACAATGTGTGAAAAGAGATGGGTGTAGTCCTGCACGTGAATAAAAATCTCGGTAGAGCCGCGTTCAGTCTCGCGGCGTAACAGGATTAACGGTTCACCCTTTTCAATCAGTGAAAGATTGGTGACATGCCAGCTGATTTCGTTGGAACTGTATTGTAGAAAATACTGCTCATCACAATGCTTCCAGATTCCTTCTGCTGTTTCCAGATCTACCGAGTTTTCTGTCAGGAATTCCTGCGCCTGCGATTTCTTTCTCTTTATGATTTCCGGAATATCAATCGGGTTGTCCAGGCCGCGCTTCAATGCGTTGGTTGTATGTCGGTAGAGTTGTTCAAGCAGGTTCTGCTTCCAGGAGTTCCAGAGTTCGGGGTTGGTGCCACGGATATCTGCAACCGTAAGAAGGAAAAGAAAGTCGAGATACTTCTGTGAGCCGACGAAACGGGCAAACTCCAGAATGACGTCCGGATCAGAGGTATCTTTGCGCTGAGCTGTCATCGACATATCCAGATGATGTCGGATAGTCCACACCACAATTTTACTGTCTTCGTTGTTCAACCCATGATGTGCACAAAAGGCTTTCGCGTCTTCTGCGCCGAGAATAGAGTGATCACCATCGCGGCCTTTTGCTATGTCATGGAATAATCCGATAATGTAAAGTAACTCCTGCTTTTCGACGCGTTGCATGATTGCAGAACATTCGGGGTACTCCTCATCATGTTGCGGCAGGGCAAACCTTCGAAGGTTTCTTATCACCATGAGCGTATGCTCATCTACGGTGTAGATATGAAACAGATCGTACTGCATCCGGCCAACGATCTTTTCAAAGTTCGGCAAGTAGGCTGCAAGCACGCCGTACCTGTTCATTAGTCTCAATTTTCGGGTTATTTTTTTCGGTTCACGGAATAGCTGCATAAAGAGATCGCGTGCGATACCATCCGAGCGGAACTGGCCATTTATTAGATGCAGGTTACTTTTAAGGCTGCGTAGTGTTCGTGCTCCTATTCCGCGAACCTCATCGTAGGACGCAAAGACCTGAAACAATTCCAGCATCGCTGGTGGATAAGCCTGAAATACGGATTCCTTGGCTGTTTCAATGTATTCATTAACGATGACGAAATTTTTATCGTCGGTTGGCTTTTTTATCAGTTTTTCAGGCGGTGAGAAATTTGCGCTCATTAGCTGCAAAAGCATGTCACTAAGGCGCTCCACTTTTGTAACAGTACGAAAGTAGAGCTGCATGAATTGTTCAACTGCTTCGTTACCGTATTCCCCCTCTTGCTGGTAACCGAAATCACTGGCGAGTTCGCGCTGGTAGTCAAACAGTAACCGGTCTTCCTTGCGCTTGCTTTTAGTGTGCAATAAAAATCTTATTCTCCAGAGGATATCCCGTGCCTCAGTTAGCTCATCCTGCTCCTGTTGTGTCAGGTAGCCGTCAGAGACCAGCGCATGTAGATTAGAAGTGCCGTACTGTCTTATCAGAATCCATTCAACGGTTTGAATGTCGCGTAGTCCACCCGGGCTTTCTTTCAGGTTTGGCTCAAGTCGGAATCCTGAGCTATGAAACTTGAGATGTCGTTCTTGTTGTTCCTGCTGTTTGGCGATGAAAAATCTATCTACCGGCCAGATTTTCTCTGGTTTGATACGCGTTACGAGATCAGTGAATAACTCTTTGTTGCCACAGATATATCGGCTTTCAATCAGATTGGTTATTACAGTCACATCTGCTTTTGCTTCTTTAATACAGCGACTGGTATCTCTGACGCTGTGACCGACATCAAGTCCGAGGTCCCACAGTTGTGTGACGAATTGGCCGATTTCTTCGTCAGCATCGGTAAACTTTTTACTGGTAAGAATCAGTATGTCTATGTCTGATCGAGGGTGCAGTTCTGCACGGCCATAGCCACCAACGGCGATTAGTGTCACGGATTGTCGGGCTGATGCTGGTATCAGCCTGTTCCAGATGTGAGTGATAATGGCGTCAACAATCGCCGACTGCCAGCCGATGAGTTCGGCGGCTGGTGCGCCATTCTGGAAAAGAGAATATAGAGCGTCGTATTTTGAAGCGAGGGCTGCTTTGTAAGCGTCGAGCGTACAGCCTGCTGCTTCAACTTCTGCGATCATCGCAGGCAGGTGAATCAGCGTCGTAATTTCCTGCGGTTGCTCGCGCATTGTGATTGGTTAGAACCCGGCAGGGGAAAGTGTAAACAGTTCGTAGCCCGTATCTGTTACCAGTACCGTGTGTTCCCACTGTGCGGACAAGCTGCGGTCTTTGGTGACAACCGTCCATTCATCCGGGAGTAGTTTTACCGCACGTTTTCCGGCATTGATCATCGGTTCAATGGTAAACACCATGCCGGCCTCAAGCGTCAGTCCTTCTCCCGTTCGACCGTAGTGTAAGACCTGCGGCTCCTCGTGAAAGAGTTTACCGATACCATGGCCGCAATATTCGCGCACCACAGAGCAGCGTTCACCCTCTGCATACTCTTGAATTGCAGCGCCAATGTCACCGAGAGTGGCTCCAGGTTTTACCTGTGCAATGCCCCTGTGCAGACTTTCAAGCGCGATATCGCAAATGCGTTTGCCTTTTATGGTTGGTTCACCAACGTGATACATGCGGCTGGAATCACCGTGATAACCGTCCTTTATCACGGTAACATCGATGTTGATAATGTCTTTTTTCTTCAGCACGCGATCGCCCGGAATGCCATGGCAGACCACGTGATTGAGCGAGGTGCAGATTGACTTGGGAAAACCACGGTAGTTCAGGGGGGCAGGAACACCCCCCTGAATTTCGGTGATGTGCTTGTGGCAGATGGCATCCAGCTCGTCGGTGGTGACCCCCGGTTTGACATGCTCGGTGATCAAATCCAGTACTTCGGCTGCCATGCGCCCTGCGACCCGCATTTTTTCTATTTCGGTTTGAGTTTTTATTGGTACCGCGTGACTTGCTGACATCTCTTAAGGGCGTCCTTCGAAGGTCTGATCGAGCCGGAATCGATGCCGCTCGTGTCGATTTTCATGCTCCAGGACATAAATCTGGAGGTCTGCTGGTGGTCGGTTAGTGCCGCAGCGTAATTTTCCGGTGGTTAGAGCGCTGCTCAAGCATAAAATAGCTGTCGATCCGGGTATTGTATTGGAATAAACCGGAATTCTGGAATATAATTATCGGCTGGGTGGTGTAGATTTCAACACTTGCCCTTCAACCGGTTCGCCGGAATTCACACGCTCCTGTATCTGATCATGCCGGGTGCCATCGTGCTGACGCACATTTGGTTGCATGTTCGACGGGGCGGAGGTCTAACCCAATACAAATGAGATTAGCATTATGTCTAAAGTAAGCATGCGCCAAATGCTTGAAGCTGGCGTGCACTTTGGCCACCAGACTCGCTACTGGTGTCCAAAAATGGCTCCCTACATCTATGGTGAGCGCAACAAGATCCATATCTTCAACCTCGAAAACACCGTTCCGGCGCTCGACGACGCGATGAACTTTTTGAGCAGCCTCGCTGCTAAGAACGGTCGGGTGTTATTTGTCGGTACCAAGCGCGCGGCGCGTGACGCGGTGAAGGATGCAGCAACTGCGTGCAACATGCCGTTTGTGAATCGTCGATGGCCAGGCGGTATGATGACCAACTTCAAGACGGTAAAGCAGTCGGTCAAGCGTATGCTTGAGCTGGAAGAAATGTTTTCCAGTGGTGGTGAAGAGCGGTTGAGCAAGAAAGAAGCACTGACCCTGCGCCGGGAACTTGAAAAGCTTGATAAAAGCCTCGGTGGTGTAAAGGCCATGGAGCGTCTGCCGGATGCACTGTTTGTTGTCGATACCGGTTACGAAAAAATTGCCATCGCAGAAGCGCGAAAGCTTGGGATCCCCATTGTCGCGGTTGTGGACAGCAACAATTCCCCGGAGTTGGTTGATTACGTGATTCCCGGTAATGATGACGCAGTGCGCGCGATCCAGCTATACGTTGACGCGGCTGCTGAGTCTATTCAGGCGGGCAAGACATCTGGCGCGGTTTCGGGCAGCAAAGAATATGTTGAAGTAAAGGAAGAAGCGGCAGCTCCCGCTCCTGAAGCGTCTGCAGCCTCTGCGGCGGCTGAGGCAGAAGCATCGCTTGCCGCTGCAGCCAGTGACGCAGCCAGTGACGCAGCGACTGAAGCTGAAGCACCTGCTGCAACCTCACCTGCGGCTGAAGCAGCACCAGCAGTTGATGCAGCTCCTGCCACTAGCGACGTAAAACAACCTGCGGACAAACCTGCCGACTCGTAAGTCGAGCGTGTTGTGCCGTCCGAGTCTCGATGCGTATCAACGCATCGAGCTGCCAATCATAGACTTTGGTCGTTTCTGGTGTAATGCAGCCCGGACAGGCAGAAAGGTATGTTGGTAAACAAACAAATTACTGGCCCGGAGCGGGCAGCTAACAGGTAACTCATAATGGCAATTACAGCAGCAATGGTAAAGGAACTGCGCGAGAGAACCGGCGCAGGCATGATGGAATGTAAAGGCGCACTGGTCGAAGCAAACGGCGATCTTGATGCCGCAGCCGAGCAGATGCGAATTACTGGTCTGGCAAAAGCAGACAAGAAGTCCGGTCGTGTTGCAGCGGAAGGTGTGATCTCGGTAGAGACCAGCGCAGACGGTAAATCCGTAGCGATGGCAGAGATCAACTGTGAGACTGATTTCGTTGCCAAAGGCGATGACTTTACCGGCTTTGCTCAGTCGGTATGTAAAGCGGTGCTCGATAACAATCCAGCTGATGTCGCGGCGCTGGGTGCGCTTGATGCGGGTGGCAATACCGTTGAGCACATTCGTCAGGAACTGGTGTCAAAGCTTGGTGAAAATATTCAGGTCCGTCGCTTTATCCGCCACGACATGCAAAACGGCACTGCCGGCGTTTACAAGCATGGCGAGCGTATCGGTGTGGTCACTGAAGTCAGTGGCTCAGAACAACTCGCTCGCGATATCGCAATGCACGTCGCTGCAAGCCGTCCGGTGTGTATTTCAGAAGCAGAAGTGCCGGCAGAGGTATTGGAAAAGGAAAAGAAAATCCTGGTGGCAGAGGCTGCAGAGAGCGGCAAGCCTGCAGAAATAGTTGAAAAAATGGTAGAAGGGCGTTTGCGCAAGTATCTTGCAGAAATTACCTTGTTAGGTCAGCCATTCGTTAAGATTCCAGACCAGACCGTCGAGAAACTTCTGAAGTCAGAGGGTGCGCAGGCGCACTTTTTTGAACGATACGAAGTCGGTGAAGGTATAGAAAAGAAGACTGAGAACTTCGCCGAGGAAGTGATGGCCCAGGTTAAGGGCGACTAACGCGCAAATATTCGCAACATTTACGAGCCGGCTAATGAGCCGGCTTTTTTATGGCACAATCAGCCAGCGGTACCCTACGGTAACGGGTTCAATCTTCATTCTGGACCGCCATTGTCATGTGTTGTGACGGAGAAAAATAACGATGATTGATGATATTAAAAAAGATGCGGCTACCCGAATGGGGAAGAGCCTTGACTCGTTGCAGGACCAATTCGGTCGTATCCGTACCGGTCGAGCTCACACCAGTTTGCTCGACCATGTGAAAGTCGACTATTACGGCAACGCGTCTGTATTGAATCAGGTTGCGAAAATAGCCATCGAAGATTCGCGAACCTTGACGGTAACACCGTGGGAAAAAGACATGGTCGCACCAATAGAGAAAGCGATTATCAACTCTGACCTCGGGCTCAACCCGTCCAGCGCTGGTACCGTAATTCGTATACCAATGCCACCGTTGACAGAAGAACGGCGCAAAGATCTCGTGCGTGTGGTTCGACAAGAAGCAGAAAATGCCAGAATTAGTGTGCGTAATATACGCCGCGATGCGAACGGTGATCTTAAAGAGCTTCAGAAAGAAAAAGAAATTTCTGAAGATGAGGAACGCAAAGGGCAGGATCTGATTCAAAAGGCAACCGACGAGTATATTGCCAAGGTCGATGAATTGCTTAAAGGCAAAGAAGCAGAGCTAATGGAAGTGTGATTGGCTCTAAGCCATATTTATAGTCACTGCTGTAGCTAATCACGTGAAAGAACTGCCAAGCCATATAGCCATCATTATGGATGGGAACGGACGTTGGGCGCAGCAACGCGGTAAGCCGCGCAGTGCCGGTCACCAGGCGGGTTTAAAAGTAACCCGCGATATCGTAGAACACTGCGCCCGATTGCAAATAGATGCACTTACTGTTTATGCCTTCAGTAGTGAAAATTGGCAGCGTCCTGAAAAGGAAGTTAGTTTCCTGATGGAGCTCTTTGTTAAAGCAATTCGCAGTGAGTTGAATAAGCTGCACGAGAATAATATTCGGGTGCAATTTATTGGTGAGTTATCAAGATTTTCTGAAGGACTTTTAAAAGAGATAAAAACTGCAACTGATAAAACAGCCAATAACACAGGTATGTTTTTAAATATTGCGGTCAATTACGGTGGCCGTGGTGAGCTCGTTAGCGCGATGTCTGATATTGCTGCCAAAGTAAAAAACGGTGAGCTTGATGTTACGGATATCACTGAAAAAACGCTTACCGAGCATACCTGGTTGGCACAGTGTCCTGAGCCTGATCTCTTTATTCGTACCGGCGGTGAGCAGCGTTTAAGTAACTATCTGTTGTGGCATCTTGCCTACACTGAGCTGGCTTTCACCGATACGCTCTGGCCGGATTTTGATGGTACGGAGCTCGATAGCATCATACAGAACTTCAGCAGCAGACAACGTCGATTTGGTCAGACCGGGGAGCAGGTAAAAGCAAGTTAGTATTGATACTTGCCTTTCATTGTTTTCCTCGTTGATTTACTTGTTATGAATTTTCGGGTGTTCCTAAAACGAGTTTGCAAAAGGTTTTCTATTGCTTAAACAACGTATCATCACAGCGTTTATTCTTGCAGCAATTTCGCTCTGGGCCTTGCTAGGCTGGAATGATCTTTTCTTTGCGATTTTTCTGCTTGCGCTAACAGCTGCCTGTGCCTGGGAGTGGGGTAACCTGGTTGCTGCTACACCGGTTAATCTCAGAGTTGCTTATGCAGTCATTTTAACTGTAGTGACTGCCTGCTGTCTGATCATGGTTAACCATTATTCTTTAGCATCTCTGGTGTTGACTGGCGTGATTCTGTGGATTGCGATTGCCAGTGATTTATTGGCAAGACCTGTAATTGAGGCGGTTAGAGGTGTGGACGGCGAACAAAAAACCGGCTGGGTACTACTTACTTTAGCCTCATTCTTATTGCTGCTATGTGTGTGTTGTTTGTATTGGTTGCGGCAGGTGCACGGGCCAGCGATTGTGATCTACACCATTGCGTTGGTCGCGGCTGCAGATACTGGTGCGTATTTCAGCGGTAGAAAGTTTGGCGAACGAAAACTTGCAGAACAGATTAGCGGTGGCAAAACTGTTGAAGGGGCTTTGGGTGGAATGCTGGCTGCCATGTTGCTGGCCGTTATTGCCAGCGGTTATCTTGCCTCTGATCAACTGAGTGCCTGGTCAATTTTTGTCATGAGTATTTTTGCAGCACTTGTTTCTATAGCGGGCGATCTTTTTATCAGTCGTGCCAAGCGTACCAGAGGTGTTAAGGACAGTGGCAGTTTGCTGCCAGGTCACGGTGGCGTGCTGGACCGGTTTGATGGTTTGCTCGCCGCTTCACCGTTTATTACTTTTGCTGCGCTGTGGATGTAGCGCATGGAAGCTAGTGCAGCAGCACGTGAAAACGTTGCGGTGTTCGGTTCTACCGGTTCTATCGGCACCAGCACACTTGACGTGCTTGACCGAAACAAAGAGCGATACGCGGTCGCAGCCCTCACTGCTAATACAAATGTTGAATTGATTTTTCAACAGTGCCTTAAATTCAAACCTGCCATGGCAGCCATGGCAAGTGTGGAAGCGGGAGCGGAACTGGCACTCAGGCTGAAGCACGCTGGCTGTAAAACACAGGTTTTAAAATCACCGGATGCGCTCTCGCAGATTGCTGCAGATAGGTCTGTGCAGACAGTGATGGCGGCGATCGTCGGGTTCGCAGGATTGCAGTCCACTATTACAGCGGCAATGCATGGCAAACGAATTTTACTTGCCAATAAAGAGGCGATGGTCGTTGCCGGTGAGATACTTAATCAAGCTGCCCGCACCGGTGATGCCTGCATAATCCCTGTAGATAGCGAACACAATGCGATTTTTCAATGCCTGCCGGAAAGTAATCGGTGTGATACTGCTAAGACTCTGCACGGTGGTGTGACATCGTTGGTATTGACTGCTTCGGGTGGCCCTTTTCGTGAGTACGCTGCTGACCAAATGCAATCAATAACACTTGAGGAAGCGCTCAGCCATCCGAACTGGGAGATGGGCCGGAAGGTTACTATCGACTCTGCGACTTTAATGAACAAAGGTCTGGAGGTGATTGAAGCGAGCTACCTGTTCGGGATTGAAGAAAGTATGATCGAGGTAGTGGTGCATCCGGAGAGCACTATTCATTCAATGGTTCGTTATGTTGACGGATCGGTGCTGGCGCAGCTCGGGCAGCCGGATATGCGAACCCCAATTGCCAATGCGTTAGCCTGGCCCGATCGAATTGATGCCGGGGTAGCGCCACTGGATTTTGTCAGCCTGGGCAGCCTGCACTTTGCAGCACCGGACGTGGATCGATTTCCATGTCTGGCATTGGCGCGCCGGGCTTTGCGGCAAGGCAATGGTGCGACGGGTGTTTTAAATGCTGCCAATGAAGTGTCGGTGGAGCAATTTGTGAACGGCAGGATCCACTTTACAGACATTGCGCGCGTCAATGCTCACGCCTTGGATAATTTCTCCCCGACCGCGCCACAGAACGTGGATGATCTTTTCAGCATTGATCAATTAACCCGTCAGTTTGCGCTAGAATACATAGATCGGGAAGTATCGGTGATATAAAAATCACTTGTAGTGTGGCGGGTGTTTAATCCTCACTTGCGTCTATAAATCCGGGTGTCGGGTGCACACCGAACCACTACCGTGCCAATACGGTCTACGGGTAATATTCAATGCAGAGTTTTCTTTTAAGCCTTGTTGCCTTCATCATTGCCATTGGTGTGTTGGTAACTATCCATGAGTTTGGTCACTACTGGGTGGCTAAGAAAATGGGCGTCAAGGTACTTCGATTTTCCATTGGTTTTGGTAAGCCCCTATGGAAGAAAGTAGCCGGCCCTGACCAGACAGAGTATGTTCTGGCCGCGATTCCACTGGGCGGCTACGTCAAGATGCTGGACGAGCGCGAGGGCGATGTTGCCGGGGCGGAGCTGGATCGTGCGTTTAACCGGAAAAGTGTCTGGGCCAGAATTGCCATTGTCATCGCCGGGCCGCTGGCTAACCTGATTCTCGCTGTGCTGGTCTATTGGTTGATCTTTATCGTTGGCATCACCGGAATTGCGCCGATTGTCGGAGAGCCTCTTGAAGGTTCCCCTGCTGCGGCTGCGGGTTTTCAGCGTGAAGATAGAATTGTTGAAATCAATGGTAAGGCAACACCTACCTGGAATACGGTGTACGTCGGTCTGCTCGACGGCATCGTTAGTGGTGGTGGGGACGTTGACATTAAGGTTGCTACTGCTGCTGGAGAGACAACAAGCCGCAAACTTGCGCTCGCTAAAGAATTGTTGAATCAGGAAGGTGATGTTGTGGGTTCGATCGGCCTGGGGCGCTGGTGGCCGGACGTGGATCCTGTTATCGGTGAAGTTGTGCCGGGTGGTGCTGCCGAAGCTGCTGGTTTGAAGCAGGGCGACAGAATTCTCTCCAGTGATGGTGTGACCCTTGAGAGCTGGCGCCAACTGGTTGAGGTGATTCGAGCGAGCGCAGATAAGACGCTAAACGTTGTCATACTTCGTGATAACACCGAGTCAATGATTAGTCTTACTCCGGCGATGCGTGAAACACCCGAGGGAACCATTGGTTTTATAGGCGCGCGGGAGACGCAGTCGCAGGCCGTGATTGATGAAAAGCTCCGGACCGTCGAACGTTATCCCCCTCTGGAAGCGCTGAGCATGGGATTTAAACGAACCGGGGAAATGATTTCGGTCAGCGTCAAGATGATTGGTAAGCTGCTGACCGGGCAGGCATCACTGAAGAACACCGTCAGTGGCCCGATCTCGATAGCGCAGTTTGCCGGTCAGTCGGTCAGTGTGGGTATTGATCACTACCTGAGCTTTATTGCACTGGTGTCGATCAGCCTGGGAATCTTTAATCTGTTTCCGGTACCGATGCTTGATGGTGGTCATCTGCTCTACTATGCCATTGAACTGGTGACGGGTCGGCAGGTGTCAGAGAAAATACAGATCTTCGGGCAGCAGATCGGCATCGCGCTTATCGGCACACTGATGATTTTTGTATTCTATCAAGACATCCTCAGGCTGATGGGGGCATAGCTTTTTGGCAAGTACTTACGAGTCTGCTTTAATGATCAAAAAACATGAGCTTTGCTCCAGTATTGAAAGGAAACGCAGGCTTAACAGAGCCTGAAGTAACATCGCTACGGTGCTGTTGAAGGCGGATTGCTAGGTTTAGATTCGGTAATTCAGTTGTCGGGGGGCAATTGCTATTCTGTGTCGAATCCTTCGCTTGCGTTTCATCCATGCCATCAGGTACTTCCCGCCGAATCAGGTGCCGTATGCTGGCGCTGGTTCTACTCAGCGCCGCAGGCTTCCTAACTCACTCCGCAAAGCTGACTGCACAACAGTCTGAGTTTGTTGTGCGCGATGTCGTTGTGCGCGGTAACCAGCAAATTGAAACCGGTGATGTACTCAGGAATCTGCCCATCAGAGCAGGTGAAACCTACAGGGCGGGTGACAGTGCGCGTTTGATACGTGCTTTGTATGATACTGAGCTGTTTGACGATATCAGCCTCGCGCGCGATGGTTCAACACTGATTATTGACGTCACAGAGCGGCCGACCATTGCGGAGATTGAAGTCACTGGCAACGAAGACCTTCAGTCTGAGCAATTGCGTGAGACGCTTGAGGATGTTGGTCTCGCCACAGGCCGTATATTCAGGCGCTTCGTACTGGATAATCTCGAAACAGAATTGCGTCAGGTGTACTTCAGCCGCGGGCAGTATGGCACTCGTGTTGAGTCGTCAGTAGAAGAGCTTGAGCGTAACCGTGTGAGCGTCAAGATCAAAATTGATGAAGGTGTCATTGCCCTCATCAGTCATATGAATATTGTTGGCAATGAAGACTTCACAGAAGAAGAGTTGCTTAAACTGTTGGCATCGGGTACGCGCAGTCTCAACCCGTTTAGTTCGCGAGACAAGTATTCACGTGCCAAACTGTCCGCTGATACCGAAGCACTTCGTGCCTGGTACTTCGATCGTGGTTATTTACGCTTTGACATCACTTCTACGCAAGTAACGATCTCACCGGACAAGCACGATATCAATGTCACGATCAATATAGATGAAGGTGAACGGTACTCTGTGGGTGATGTGAGCATCGCCGGTGTGGAGTCAGGTTTCGATATTGAAGAAGACTCGTTAACTGCGCTGGTGCAACTAAAAGAAGGTGATATATATTCCCGCAAGCTGATGACGCAAAGCTCCAGTGCAATCAGTGATCACCTTGGTGAGGCTGGTTACGCTTTCGCAGAAGTAAATGTTATTCCTGACCTTGATGACAATAATAAATTAGTCAGCCTGCAATACGTAGTGAACCCTGGTAAACGTGTTTATGTTCGACGAATAGTGTTTAGTGGCCAGGATCGTACACAGGATGAGGTATTGCGACGTGAGATGCGACAAATGGAAGGAAGTCGTTTTTCGCCTGCAGCGCTCAACAGATCACAAACCCGTCTGCAACGTTTGCCCTATATTGAACGCGTGTCAATAACAACGCCTCGGGTTCCAGGTAGCGATGATCTTGTTGATATCGCAGTCAGTGTTATCGAGGGTGCCTCGGGCTCTTTTGGTGCTGGTGCTGGTTTCGGGTCAGATGGCTTTATTTTCAATATAAACTTTACACAGGAAAATTTGTTTGGCACTGGTGAGCGGCTGGCATTTAATTTTGACAACAGAGCAAGTCAGGATAACTTTTCAGTGTCTTATACTGACCCGTACTACACCAATGACGGAATCAGCCGCAACGTAAGATTGTTCTTAAGGAAAACGGATACCGGTGAGCTTGAGTCAACGGCTAACTATATCCTCGACAGCTACGGTGTGAGAGTGCGCTACGGTGTACCACTCAGTGAGTTTTCCACCTTCAGTCTCGGGTTTGGTTACGAGCGGGTGGAATTGCTTGATACCACTGGCAGCTTACCCGAGGTCACAGAATTCATCGAGGAGCAGGGAGCGGAGCATGATTTATTCGATGTAACTATCGGCTATGCACACGATACGCGTAACCGAACAATATTTGCCACCAGTGGTGCGCGTAATTCTTTAACTTTCGAAGCGACAACACCAAACAGCGATCTCACCTACGTGAAAGTCGGTTACAACTTTGAGTATTTCTACCCGTTGTCAGAGGCTTTGACTCTCGCCTTCAGCACCAAAGTTAACTACGGCGAAGGTGAGGAAGAACTGGGTAGCCTGCCGTTTTTCCGGCGCTACTTTGCAGGCGGTATTCAATCGGTGCGTGGCTATAGAAGAAATACCCTCGGACCACGGGTTGGGGACGATGCGATCGGCGGTGATTTTCGTACAACTGGTTCCTTTGAGTTGATCTTTCCGCCACCGTTCACCGAGGTAAATGGTGCGACGCGACTAAGCCTTTTCGCTGATTTTGGTAATGTCTGGGAGGACGTGTCCGACTTTCAAGGGGATGAGCTGCGCGGTTCCTACGGAATGTCGTTTGTCTGGCTGGCGCCGATCGGGCCGCTGACATTCAGCTACGCCCAGACATTCAACGATGATCCGGATGATGTTAAGGATAATTTCCAATTCACGATAGGTTCATTGTTCTAGGCTATTGTGGTTCACACCTCTGTCCAATCCAGATCTGGCACTGATGGTAATTTGCGATAGAATCGGGCTTACCGTGTAAACGCTGGTCTTTCTGCACTGCGTGCAGAGAGATTCGAGTGTTAACTCTAATTCCATGCCGGCCAGGGAGTGTCGTTTGACAGCACGTACCACGATCATTTTTCTACTGCTGTTTTGCAGTGGCGCTTTGGTCGCTGCAGAAATTAAAATCGGTTTTGTCGATATTCCGTTTTTGATTGATGAAGCACCTCAGGCGCAGGCCGCCAGCAGCCGGCTGGAGAGCGAGTTTGCGCCACGGCAGAACAGAATCAAGGAGCAGAAGGCCGAGCTTGAAGCGCTGCGTACAGAGCTGGAAGATGATTCGCTGGACGCCACGGCTCGTGCTTCTGCAGAACGCGAGTACCGGAAAATTGAACGTCGCGTAAAGCGGGATGAGCAGGAATTTCGTGAGGAGCTCAACATTCAAAAAAACCAGGAGTTTAAAAAGGTTCGCGTCAACGTACTCGATGCTATTGCTGCGTTTGCGAAGAAGCACAATTACGACATGATCATCAGTGACGGGGTATTGTTTGCCAATAAAACAGTAGATGTTACTGACAAAGTGCTGGTCGAGTTGCAGCAGTCTATTGCCAAAAATCAGTAATGCAAATGATCAGTAGCGTAATCAGCTTGTATCATCTTTACTGTTTTGCTACATGACTGTCTCTTTTACCTGTAATGAAATTGCCGAGGCTATCGGTGCTGATCTCGTAGGTGATGGCACCACCCTGATAACATCTATAGCGTCCATCGACACGGCTGGTGATGGGTCTATCACCTTTGTCTCCAGCCCTAAATATGTTGACGCGTTAAAATCCACCAACGCTTCAGCAGTTCTGGTAACACCAGCCCTGGTCGATGATACCGCTGCTACGCGTCTGGTGATGGATAACCCGTATCTCGGCTATGCCAGGCTCACCCACCTATGGGTATCACATCCATCAATGCAACGAGCCCCAACGATACACGGAACTGCCAGCATAGCGGATAGTGCAATAGTGGCTGATAGTGTTCAGATTGGCGCTAACGCAGTGATTGATGCGGACGCAGTAATAGGTGCCGCTGCTGTGATAGGTGCCGGTGCCTATATTGGTTGTGGCACTGTTATAGGTGATGGAACAAGCGTTCACCCCAATGCGACGATTATGCACGGGTGCAAAGTCGGCAGCGCTTGTGAGATTCACTCAGCTGCCGTGATTGGTGCAGACGGTTTTGGCTTTGCACCCGGCGAGCAAGGCTGGGAGAAAATTCAACAACTCGGTGCGGTTGTTATTGGTGATCGGGTGAGCATTGGCGCTTGTACAACCATTGACAGAGGTGCGCTTGAAAATACTGTTATCAGTGATGGTGTGATTCTCGATAACCATATCCAGGTGGCGCACAACGTCCACATAGGAGACAACACTGCCATAGCCGGTTGTACCGGGATCGCAGGTAGCACGGTCATTGGTGCTAACTGCAAAATTGGTGGGGCAGTGTCTATAGTCGGGCACATCAGTATTTGCGATGATGTGTTGATTACTGCGAACTCTTTTGTAAATAGGTCAGTAACCAAGCCCGGTAGCTACTCTTCAGGATTTCCGTTAGAACCGTCTGATCAGTGGCGCAAAAACGCAGTACGTCTGCACAAGCTTGATGAACTTAGCCGCAAGGTAGGCAGACAGGTGGGTAAACTGAAATCCTGATATCGCGTGAACCTGCAATATTTACTAAATGGCGTGGGCTGTTTTCGATAGAATAACTATCACCCAGCCGTTAGAGGAAGGACCTCTTGGATACCCTTGATATCACCGAGATCGTAAAATACCTGCCTCACCGATATCCGTTTTTATTGATTGACCGGGTAACGGGCATCGAGCCTGGCGTAGAATTAAACGCAATAAAAAATATCACTGCGAATGAACCGATTTTTACCGGTCACTTTCCGCAATTTCCGGTATTCCCGGGGGTGTTAATTCTGGAAGGGATGGCCCAGTGTTGTGCGGTGTATACTTTTCGCGAGCTTGGCGGCTACCCGAGTAAAGAGACGCTCTATTTACTTGTTGGTATCGACAATGCGCGCTTTAAAAAGCAGGTGGTACCCGGGGATCAAATGAAGCTTAAGGTGGTTCATCAAAAAACCCGCAGAGGAATTTCACGCTTCGCTGCCACGGCACACATTGCTGATGCACACGGGGATGACGTATTGTGCTGTAGCGCCGAGATTATCATTGCAAAAAACGAGATCGAACTGTGATTCACGTATCGGCGGTTGTCGATCCCAAAGCAAGTGTTGATGAAAGCTGTACGATCGGACCGTTTGCAGTAATCGGCGCGGACGTTGTACTAGGCAAAGGCAATACTATCGGCCCGCACGCGGTGATTACCGGCCCCACCACTATCGGTGAAGACAACCACATATTCCAATTCGCCTCTGTTGGTGCAGACCCGCAGGATCTCAAGTTTGACGGTAAGGACAGTCGGCTTGAAATAGGGAATCGTAACCGTATCAGAGAGTTTGTAACGATAAATCGCGGCACCTCCGGCGGCGGTGGTGTCACTCGGATTGGTGATGACAACCTGTTGATGGCCTATGTTCATATTGCACATGACTGCCTGTTGGGTAACAGTGCCGTGTTTGCAAACTCGGCATCACTCGCCGGCCATGTTTCAGTAGGTGACCACGCCATTCTCGGTGGCTTCTCGTTAGTGCATCAGTTCAGTCGAATCGGCGCTCACAGTTTTTCAGGCATGGGCTCGGTCATTAACAAAGATGTACCGCCGTATGTGCTTGTCAGTGGGCACTTTGCGGAGTCTAAAGGCATTAACAAAGAGGGATTGAAAAGGCGCGGCTTCAGTGCTGAAGAAATCCGGGCAATTCAGCAGAGCTACATAAAACTAATCCGTAGAAAAGGTGTCATCGAAGATGAAGTATTTGCTGAAGTAGAGCGCCTTGCCAGTGAGTATCAAGGTGTTAACCACATGCTTGAGTTTGTGCGTAGTGCCACCAGAGGTATTGTTAGCTAGGCATAATGCCAGTTAAGTCCGGTGCAGTGTCTGCAAGGTTAGAGTCAGCTGTGCAGGCACTGACTGGCTTCATTATCCTACGGCCAGATCGGCGCTTTTTTCCTGCACCAGTGACAGAGCCAGTTCGGCAGTTCTGCTGCTAGCACCCTCATTGCCGAGCTGCTTGTATACCTCGGCCAGAGCCTTTATTTGTTGATCTCTCGCTTCGTTATCAGTCAGTAGTTTATTAACTTCCCGGGCCAGGTTTTCAGCAGTGACGTCATCTTGAAGTACTTCCGGTACAACAGGACGTCCGGTCATTATATTAACCAGGCTGATGTATTCAGTGGTTAGGATACGCCGGATAATCTGATAGCTTATGCTGTTGAGCTTGTAGATCACAACCATTGGTATACCGAGAATGGCAAGCTCAAGCGTGGCAGTGCCTGATGCGACCAACGCAGCGTCGCTGCCTCTTAGCGTGTTGTAGTCGGTAGGCTTTATCAACTTTATATCGACATTGTATTGATCAATAACGGCGTTAATATCTTCGCGTTTGATGGTGTCTGCTACTGGCAGTACGAACTCGAGTGTCACTTGCTGTGTGGTATTTTCACCGTCACGGCTGTTGCTGTTCTGGCCGTGTTCCTTTTCTTCTTGTTCCCGGTCTTCTTGTTCTTTGTCTGGGAGAGATGAACGCTCGTTGACCGATGCCAGGAGTGCTTCACATGTTTCAAGCATAGGCGGCAGCAACATGCTTACCTCGCTCTTACGACTACCGGGAAGCAGGGCGATACGCTTAAGCGCATGGTTGTTCTTTAACGACGTTGTTTCGGCGGCTTTGAGCAGTTGCTTGTTATCCAGTAGCGGGTTGCCAACATAGGTGGCTGGAATACCGGCATCATCAAACTGCTTTTTTTCAAAAGGCAGTATCAGTGCAATGTGATCGACGATCTTTTTTAGTTCGTTAACCCGGCCCGGGCGCGAGGCCCAAACTTTTGGGGCAATGAAAAATAAAACCGGAATACCCAACTCGCGCGCGGTTGTGGCAAGTTTCATGTTGAAGTGTGGGTAGTCAACCAGTATCAGAATGTCCGGTTCACGATCAGACATGGCTTTGCGTAGTGTAGAGAGGCTCGCGCGCAAAGACGGGTATTTGTGGAGTACCTCCAGCAAACCCATTACGGCGTTGTTGTCGACATCTACCAGGAGTTCGACGCCACGCTCCGCCAGATTAGTGCCCCCCATGCCGAAGCACTCGAGTGCCGTGTCATCGGGGAACGCATCCGCTGCTTTTTCCTGCAATGCCTCGACGAGTTTGGCGGCGTGAATATCGCCAGATGCCTCGCCGGCACTTATCATTACTTTCATTCAGAAGCTGTAGATAACTCAATGACGAGAGATTATCACAGCGACCGAATTAATTCGGTGCCATGTACCCCAATCGGGCACACCAGGTCGACAAAGTGGTGTTTTAGTCGCCGGTGTGTCCCGATTGGTAGCGTGTTGTGGAATTGGAAGAGATGTTAACGGATTCTTCGGCGAACCAGTAGCAGTGCCATTCCAAGTGCTGCGAATGAACCTCCACCGGTGCTGGCGGTATTGGCCGCCGCCGTGGCAGGTGAGCCTTCAGGTGTTGCCGCTGCAAATGCGGGCTGTGGTGCTGCATCTGCCTTTTCGTCTATCACCAGATCGTCGGCGGTGGTGACAATCAGCGTGCTGGTATTGTCATAATTGTTGGATTGGTCGGTATCGACCGTTTTTGCGCTCAGCGCGGTATCGAAGCTGACTTCGCCTTCGGTGGCTGGCGCAGAAAGATTCACTGTGACACTTGAACTGTTACTTGCAGCCAGCGCTGGTGACAGACAGACCACATCCGCACCGGTTCCCGCTTGTTGACACACCCAGGAAGGGGAGGAGAAAGATTGCAGTGCAGTTCCCTCTGGTACCGTTGTCTCAAGTCGCAGTGTATTCGCACCCATAGTGCTGTTGTTGGTAACGTACATGTCGAGCTGCACGGTTCCACCTGCTAGTGCCGATGGAGAGGATGAGCTAACCAGTGAGTACTCACTCTGATAGAGCTCAATCATTGAATTGGCATCACCCTCACTAATGTACTCACGCTGACCTATGCTGCTGGTACTTCCCTGTAAGGGGGTTATAGTCGGTGAGCCATCGTCTGAAAAGAAGTGCGAACCATAGTGCATGATTGAGTCGTAGTCGTATTCCCCGAGATTGATCGCATCTTCAAGAATATCAAAGTTGTGAGTTTTTTCAGGTGTTATGCTGTTCCAGTTGATTTGAACGTAGCTGTCTCTGTCAGGTCGGGTGTGTTCATGTAGTAAGCCCATTGCATGACCGATCTCATGAATCATACTGCCCTCACTGCAGCGGTCACCTGTATAGATACTTTGCGCGCCATTGTTCTGAAAACCTACCCATGATGCGCACTGGCCTGCATCGACAAAGTCAATGAAATGAGGGAAGGCGCTTTCAGTGGCTGGTGTGCGTTCGATAAGACTGACCGCTCCCGTTTCATTCCAGCGCGCAATAGCAGAGCGAACGTTTTCAGTTGCTGAGTCTGACAGGTTCGGACTGATACGATAGGGCACAACGCCGTTAGGCCAGACTGTGCCATAGACGTAATTACTCAGGCCCCGAACGGCACGTTTCTCAGCATCCTGGTTGAAGTACTTTTCGGCATCTCCGAAAATGATGTCGCCTTCTGCAATCGCGACACCATTAAGATTGTCGAGTACCCGCATGTGGGTTGTGCCGTCACGAAAAACAATGGGTACGATCGCGTGTTTGTCGGTACCGGGATGGGTCTCACCACCCGCTGAGATTGCACTCTGCATGGTTTCTGCAAATGGCGCTGCCAACTGTTCTGCGTGAGACGATGTTGTAAGAGAAGCGCACAAGAAACTCAGTGTAAATAGTGTTGCTGTGAGTGGTCCGCGCGAAGGTATATCAGATAGCGATAGATTCAAAACTCAACCCCTGGCCTTTGTTGGGCTTTTTAAAAGTGCCGGGACTTGTTTATTTTTTTGTCACCCGGCACGTAGGCAGTCAGTAGCAGCTGCATACGCTGGGGCACAGTAACGACACGGTTGGCCAGATCTTGAGTTTGTTTTTTTAGTTGAATTGGATATATAGACTCGCGTGTTTACTTAAGTGCTTGTTACCACTGAGAATAATGGTAGATTGAAAACGGTCACAAATACAGGATTGTTTCTATTGTTACAGCAGTGGGTGTGACGCGTCACATCGTGTGGTGCGGTTAGTTGCCAGACCCGGTCGTGAGGAATAGTTCTGGATCAACCCAGGTGCGGTTCAGTCCCACAGACCAGTGTAAGTGCGCGCCGGTAACGCGGCCGGTCGCGCCAACCTCACCTATTTTCTGTCCGCGTTTTACCAGTGCTCCCGGCTCAACATCAATTTTGCTGAGGTGCGCATAGAACGTCTGTAGTCCTTCGCCATGGCCTAGAAAAATACACTTACCACTGAAAAAGTAATCACCGGTCTCAATGACATACGCATCCGCTGGAGCATAAACAGGTGTGCCCTCCGGTGCCGCGATATCCATCCCGCCATGGGGGCGGCGGGGTTGCTTGTTGAAGAATCGCCTTGAGCCAAACGAACTGCTCCGAATTCCTTCAACCGGTACATCAAAACGCAACCCCAGTAGTTCATCGTGCCGATACCGTTTTGCATTGGCAATTGACGTACGGTCTTTTCTGATGCGGACCATGTCGGTTTCATTTGGATTAACCTGGCGGTTGTTGGTGATGGTGATGTGCTGTTCCGGGTAGTCCTTTCCAACCACTTCGAATTCATAAGTGGTGATGGTGCCGTCAATAGATTCAACCTCCAGTGGATGCCAGCCGGGTTTGGTGTTCAAAGGAATGCCAAGCAGGGCATAAAAACTGTCGCTGGTTTGCAGAACGGCTACGGGGATATCATTAAATCGCGCGGTCGGCTTTGCCGGCAGGGTTCCGAGATTAATGCTCGCGACTCCACCTGGTGTTTGTTGCGACTCCGGCATTTGAAAGTCTTCTGCCGCAACGTTTTTAGTCAGGCAAAAGAACAATAGGGTAAGCAGGAGGCGAGTCATAAGCTGGTATCTCTGTTTTGTTTCAAAAATGATACAAGATGAAGCATTAAAGCTACAAATTACCTTTGGGATTTGTTGACGATCGTCCCTTGAGAATTAATCCTTCGAAAGTATGGGACTAATTTTTAATCGCGCGCTATCATCGCGGTTTCCCGATCATCTGTGCATCCGGCCGCCTAAATGCGATTGAGCAAAATCAAGCTAGCAGGCTTCAAATCCTTCGTCGACGCGACGACGCTGCAGCTTTCTACCAATCTCACCGGAATTGTCGGCCCTAACGGCTGCGGTAAGTCGAACACCATTGATGCGGTGCGCTGGGTAATGGGTGAATCTTCTGCCAAGCATCTGCGCGGCGCATCGATGTCGGATGTTATTTTCTCGGGATCTTCCTCGCGTAAGCCTGTTGGCCAGGCATCGGTTGAACTGGTTTTTGATAACAGTGAGGGCAAGCTCGAGGGTCAGTATTCGGCCTATGCAGAAATCGCCCTCAAACGTCAGGTAACGAGGGAAGGGCAGTCGCAGTACTTTCTCAATGGTACCAAGTGCCGTCGCAGGGACATTACCGATATCTTTCTCGGCACCGGCCTCGGCCCGCGCAGCTACGCAATCATTGAACAGGGCATGATCTCGCGCCTGATTGATGCCAAGCCAGAGGAAATGCGGGTTTATCTTGAAGAGGCAGCCGGCATCTCCAAGTACAAAGAGCGCCGTCGCGAAACAGAAAACCGCATTCGCCATACTCGCGATAACCTTGATCGGCTGAATGATCTGCGTGAAGAGGTTGAAAAACAGCTTGAGAAGTTACAGCGTCAGTCTCGCACTGCAGAAAAATACAAAACACTCAAAGTAGATGAAAAAAAGTACCGTGCGGAACTGCTCGGTTTGCGCTGGCGTGAATACCACGACGCACTTAACTCATTTGATCAGCGATTGGAAGAACGCAAAAGTAATGTTGCCACTGCTGATGAAGCGCGCGCGGAGGCAGAGGAAGGTATTGCCACGATGCGTGAGAAACGTAAAGAGATCGAAGCTGAACTGAACGAAGTGCAGGCTAAGTTCTATGCTGTGGGCGCAGATATCACGCGTGCGGAGCAGTCTATTCACCATGCGCGTGAAGAACGCGAAAAACGCAGCCGTGAACTACAGCGCATAGAAGAAGAATCTGCGGAAATAAAAACCAATATCGAACACGATGAACAGCGTATTAAAGATGTAGACGTGGCACTTGCTGAAGCCGGACCAACCATTGAGCGTGTAGAGCGCGAACAGGTAGAGGCGACGGAAGGCTACGAGCAGGCCGAGAGCGACTTTCAGGATGCGTTATCCAGCTGGGAAGAGTTAAGTGCAGAACACTCAGAACAGGAAACCATCTCGCAGGTAGAACAGGCGCGTCTGGAAGAGCTAAAAAAGAAAGTTGCCGATCTTAAGCTGCGAGAAGAACGACTGCAGCGGGAGAAAGGCGAGCTATCTGAGCGTGGTGACGGCGGAGCCCTGAACGCGCTTTTATCAAGCCAGCAGGGCAAAAACACAGAAGAGCTCGCGCTTCGATCGCAGCTTGATGAGGCAGGTAAGTCGTTAGCGCAGGGACGTGAGAAGGTAGTAAAAATTGCGCAAACCCTCGATTCAAAGCGCACCGAGCTGCAAAGCAGTAACGGTCGCCTTTCATCTCTGCAGGCATTGCAACAGTCAGCAACCGGCGGCAGTGAAAAGAAGCGCATCGAATGGCTGGAGAAAAACGGCCTTGGCGATGCACCGCCGTTGTTGAAACTGCTCGACATAGACAAAGGCTGGGAGAAAGCCATAGAAGCGGTGCTTGGTGATTTTCTTGATGCGGTTTGTGTTGATGACTACGATGCGTTGAGTAGAAAACTCGGCAATCTGCCGCAGTCTGGAATCAACGCGGTTAAGGATGGTATAGAAAACAATTCACAGAGTCTCGACGCTGACAAAAAATCGGAGGAAAAGTGGCTTGCCACTATGGTTAACAGTCGGGCGGGTATTGCGGAACTGATGCATGGCGTTACGATTTGCGAAACCACGGAAGAAGCATTTGATGCGCGTGACTCGTTAAGTCCGGGTGAGTCTGTAGTTACCCGTGATGGCCTCTGGATGGGACGCCATTGGTTGTGTGTACGCTCTGATGATGGCAACGGCAGTGTGCTTGAAAGACAGGAAGAGATAGACACACTTGAAGAGAAAGTAAAACTGTTAAGAGAAGACATCGGTTCTCTTGAAACCGAGCACGAGCAGTGCAAGAGACAAGTGGTTGAACGCGAGAACAATCGCGACAAACTGCAAACCCTGATAAACACCAGGCATCGTGAGATCAGTACTATTGCCGGTAAGATTGAATCTGCCAGGTCGCAAATTGATCAGGCGGTTGAACGTGCCGCAAAAGTTGAAAGTGAGCTTGAAGAAATAGAGGCAGTCGCAGCGCGCTCTGATCGCGAACATCAGGAAGGTTCGCGACGTGCGGAAGAAGCAGAAAAGCGATTGCATCAACTGCAACAGCAACTGGCAGATATGGACGAACGTCGTCTGCAGGGTCGTGAACAACGCGATGAAGCGAGACAAAAGCTTGATCAGGTCAGACAGTCAGGCCAGGCTACCATTGTAAAGCTTGAGTCGATGAAGTCCGGCCGTGAATCAATTAAACAGAACCGTGAACGCATGGCACGACAGCTGACACAGCTGGATGCCAGACGCACCGAGCTTGATCAGCAGCAACAGCCTGACAACGGCGAGATAGAGAAGCTTAAAACTCAGCACCTGGCACTGTTGCGCAACCGCAGCGAAGTAGAGTCTTTACTGCAGGGTGCGCGTAAACAGCTCGAAGATCATGATAATCAGCAGCGCGTGCAAGAGCAGAATCGCCATAGGCTTGAGCAACAGGCGCAGCAGGCACGCGAGTTATTGCAGCAGGTTAATATGGAGTCTCAGGAGTCGCGCGTCAGGCTCAAAACCATCGATGAGCAACTCACAGAAGCAGGGGTGGATCGCGAAGAGTTAATGCCGACCATTCCTGAAGCAGCGACGGTTAAAGAGTGGGCCGAGCATCTCACTGAAGTGGAACGTAAAATACAGCGCCTCGGACCAATAAACCTCGCTGCCATTGAAGAGTATCAGGAGCAGTTGCAGCGCAAGGAGTACCTTGATGAGCAGTATAAAGACATCACCGACGCACTTGAAACGCTCGAAGATGCAATCGGCAAGATCGACCGCGAAACCAAAGCGATGTTCCGGGAAACGTTTGATGCGGTCAACGGTAAGTTGCAGGAACTCTTCCCGCGTTTGTTCGGTGGTGGTCAGGCCAAACTCGAACTCACCAGCGAAGACTTACTCGAGGCCGGTGTCGCAGTAATGGCCCGCCCACCCGGCAAGCGAGTCAGCAGTATTCAGTTGCTATCCGGTGGTGAGAAGGCATTGACCGCAGTAGCGTTGGTGTTCGCCTTCTTTCATCTGCGCCCATCGCCTTTCTGTATGCTTGATGAGGTCGACGCGCCGCTTGATGATGCAAATGTTGCGCGTTTTGCCAAAATGGTTGAAGAGATGTCCAGTCAGGTGCAATTTATATTCATTACCCACAATAAGGTCACCATGGAGCTAAGCAACCAGCTCATGGGCGTGACCATGCAGGAACCGGGCGTATCAAGGCTCGTTTCTGTTGACGTTGATGAAGCTATAGAACTGGCCGTAGCCTGAGCGAACGTCCCTGGTGAAACCATTGGTGATTTAGGTGGGGAAAGAGTGGCTGGTCATTACGCTACTAGCTCACTTGTAACCTTAAAACCGGTCCCTTTGATCGACGCGCAAAAGTTAGTTTTGTAGACTTGGCAGTCCGCAACTAATATGTTGAATAAAGGATAGTGCCTATGGAATTCTTCCGATGGATTCTGATCGCAACCGGCATCGTGTTGCTCGGTGTTGCCTTTCTGATGGGGCGCAAAACAACGCCTGATAAAATCCCTGGCCGTGTTAATCGTGGAAAGGCTGTCAGGCCCGCAGGCTATGACCCTGCTATCGACGAGCTGCGTGTGCCGGTGGACGATCCATTAAACAACAATTTAGAAATTGAACCCGCAATGCATTCGTCCGCTGTTGATCAGCCTGTATTAGATCAACAGGTTCAGTCACACCAAGCGACGGAATATGCCGTGGAGCAGGCCGACAATTTTCAACCGGCGTCTGATTATGGCCGTGAGTCGGTAGCCTCGCAGATTGCGATCAGCGACGACTTTGAAGAGGTAGATATCGCGATTGATGAAGAACCTTATAGTGATCAGCCACTGGATGATTCTGGTAGTTTTAACAAGAGTTCTGTTGGTGTAACCAGTTTTGCAAGTGCGGTAAAAGCCGCCAGCGCGCAGGAAGACACCACGTTCAGTGATGACTATGCCAACGATTTCTCTGAGGAGTTCGAAACCTATCATGAGCCGGTGCAGCTCGAGGAGTTCGAAGAGAAGCTCGTATCGATTCATGTTGTCGCATTAAGCGGGCGCAGATTTTACGGCAACGATCTGAAGGCACTTTTCGAAAGGCATGGCTATACGTTCGGTCGTATGTCGATTTATCATTGTAAGCTTGAAGATGAAAAGGTTTTTTCAATTGCTAATATGATCAAGCCAGGTACTTTTAACGAAGACGAAATGCGTACCTTTGAAACCCCTGGTATCACACTCTTCATGCGACTGCCTGTAAATCTTGATTCAGATGTGGCTTTTGATTTTCTAATTCGTGAAGCAAAGGAGCTCGCTGAAGAACTGGATGGTCAGCTACGTGATGGCAACCGGAATCCGTTAAGCGAGCAAACTATTCAACACATGCGTGAAGATATACAACAGTATGTGTTCCGTACAAGACGGGTGTTGCAGCCAGTTACCTAACGATTGTTTTTGTTTCCATAAAAAAGGCCAATAGTTTGTATGTTATTGGCCTTTTTTTTGTCTGTGCGTGCGCACCACATGCGCCTCCAGTAAAGAGTGTGCATGTTAGGTTGAAACCAAAAACATAGCACTCAGAACAATCGATACCACAGTGCAGATCATCAGGAAGAGATCAGCAAAACCTGTAATAAGTTCATTGCCGAACCCTCTCTCTCGCATATAGCTTTCCACGAACATCACAGCATCATCCGGCTCAACTGCGAAAAATTCACGCTTATCGTTAAATCGATAATCGGACAGTAATTCATGCAACTCACTTTCCGCATCGCGCATGAAACGTTGCGGGATCTGCCAGGATGCCTCAAGGTTAAACCCACAAGGCACGCCGGTGGTAAAGAGCTCTTTGGCTCGGGACACCGGTGAGTTTGATGTCATCCCGATTTTGACAAGACCCGGCATTCCATCATTTGAAAGTATGTAGATATGGCTCACAATGACACGGGTAGAGCCGTTTTTATGCCACTAAATGAATCCAGCTAAAGCAGCAACGTGGAAACTGGCAACAGTTCACAGTGATTTGTGGAGATTCCGTTGCCGCCGCTGTATTGTCACAAGCAACAACAGGTTTATCTAGATATGAATATCGCTAAAGGATTTTCTTTCGGGAGAGCAAACTATTGAAAATCACTGATGCCAAAGTCTTTGTCGGTGGTCCCGGTAAAAACTATGTCACTCTGAAAATACAGACCGACCAGGGTGTGTATGGGTTGGGCGATGCGACATTGAACAACAGAGAAACTCTGCCGGCGGCCTATCTTAACGATTACCTAATCCCGAATTTAATCGGTCTGGACCCGCGCAATAGCGAAGATATCTGGCAGTTTTTTTATCGCGGTGCTTATTTTCGCAAAGGTCCAATTGCCATGGCAGCATTTGGTGCTATTGACATGGCGCTTTGGGATATCAAGGCGAAGCTTGCGTCTATGCCGTTGTATCAAATGTTTGGTGGTAAAAGTCGCGAAGGTGCGTTGCTCTATGCGCATGCAACCGGGGCTGACCTCGAAGCGCTGATGGATTCTATCTCTCATTATGTAGAGCAGGGCTATAAGGCTGTGCGCGTGCAGTGTGGTGTTCCCGGTATGCCCACAGAGAGTTACGGTGTGTCTCATGCTGCTGATAATAACAAACACTATATAACTGACTTTAGCGGCATCCGCCCGAAGGTAGAAATTTGGGACACCGATCGTTATATGCGATACATGCCGGATGCACTAATGGCGATTCGTGAGCGGTTTGGCGAGCAACTTAAAATCCTACACGACGTGCATCATCGGCTGCTTCCACGCGAGGCGGCGGAGTTTGCGAAAACGCTTGAGCCGGTTGGACTTTTCTGGTTGGAAGACCCGACGCCTGCTGAAGATCAGGATGCGCTGCGACTGTTGCGTCAACATTCGACTGTTCCAGTTGCAATCGGTGAAGTTTTTAATTCCATCTGGGAGTGTAACAAGCTTATTGAACACGAATTGATTGACTTCATTCGTGTTGCGGTTACTTATGCTGGCGGGATAACCCATGTAAAGCGAATTGTTGATCTGGCAGGGCTACACCATATTCGAACGGGTTTTCACGGAGCTCCAAGTCACTCACCCCTGTGTATGGCAGCACAGGCGCATCTAAATGCCTGGGCGCCGAATTTCGGAATACAGGAGTATCTTGTATTGGATACCCCGGAGTGTGATGCATTGTTTCCGTCGACCCATAGGGTGGAGAGTGGCATGATGTATGTCAGTGATGAGCCTGGCCTTGGTGTAGATTTTGACGAAAACGAAGCGAAAAAATACAGCTTTAAGCCGGGCAGCCACCCTGTAGTGCGGCTTGAAGATGGGACGCTATGGAACTACTAAACGTAATGAATGCCCGAAGTGAAGATACCTCGCGATGAGTAACGCCATTACCGGACGTTGTTATTGCGGGACAATAAAAATGCACTCCACAAAAGCGCCGAGAGCAGTGGCGTATTGTCATTGCAACGATTGCAGGCGTGTTACCGGAGCACCGGTGGCCGCGTTTGCTGCATTTGATGAAACTGCATTGTCATTTGTACCGAATGAAGGCAGATCTGTGTCGGTAAACTCCGGGGTAACGCGATCATTCTGTGAGTGTTGTGGCACACCACTGACAGGCAGATATGAATACCTACCCGGTATGGTGTATGTTTCACTGGGCATAGTGGATCAAGCCGATGAACTTGCGCCGCAACTGCATGCCCATGAATCAAATCGTTTATCGTGGTTACACATTGATGACGAGTGTAAGCGGATTACCAGATCTGCCAGAGATGAGTTAAATGCGGCGACGGGTGAGGTTGATTGAAAAAGTTCTTCGGTTGAGGATCTTATCAGAATCTGCTGATTGGTCTCAGAGCGTCTACGTAGGGGGATAAGCTTACGCATCCGCCAAACTGCCGCAACGAACGCAAAAAATTTACAGCGAGTTAAATCGCCAAAGATTGAACGGGTAATAGCGGATCTGACGTGCTGCACATTGGTGGATGCGCAAGCTTATCCCCCTACGAAAACATCACATTGTCACTACGTGCGGATTAACTTTTGTTTTGCAATGCAATCTGTGCTCGTCTGTCGACAGCCCACTTATATTGAGGCGGCCACATTTCATAGTCAGGATCGTCACCTAACTCTTGTCCTGCACGCAAAGGCCAGAAAGGATCATGCATAATCTCGCGGCCCAGAGCGACGAGTTCTGCTTTACCCGAAGTGAGTATGTCTTCTGCTTGCTGTGGTTCGATAATGACACCAACGGCCATTGACTTAAGTGGCGTT
>CALLBO010000017.1 GCA_937998875.1 uncultured Granulosicoccaceae bacterium | reverse complement strand
GTATCAAGCACACTGAGCGGGCTGCCGGTGATCATGTAGGCATCCTGCTCATCAAGATCGGTGGGAACTTCACCGCCTATGGTCATGTATACACGGTATTGAAAACGCTGCTCCTGTTGATCGAAAAGATCACGAAATCTGTGTGCGTCATCCGGAAATGCATCGCCGACTTCAACGCTTTTGTCGTGATTTGTTTGCAGAATGCCCAGTCGGATACGATTCACAGCAAGCCTCTTTACGGGGTACTGAATCTAGCTGCGGAATAACAGCTGATAAATAGTAAGAGAGCCTGTCGCGCTCAAGAAAGAACACGCCAGGCTCAACAAGAACCACTACTTCTCTATTATTTCTATGAGCTCTGCAAGTTTTTTGCGATCAGTCACTATACGCGCCTGAGACTCTTCCATGCCCTGCCAGTAAACACGAGCACCGGTTTCTGTCATCAACTGCTGCGCCTCGTCACTGGCCATTGTGTCAGAAGCCACTGCGGTGAGTGTATCGATCACCTCTTGAGGTGTACCTTTCTTAACAAAAAGACCATTCCACAACTCAAGGTCATTTATACCAGCTTGCTCAGCAAGAGTGGTGACACCTTCAAGCTTACCGATAGGCTCTTCACCAATATTCGCAAGAACATTGATCTCACCAAGACATGGTTCAATCAGGGCAAGTGTCGTATTAATGACATCCGCATCGCCGGAAGACAGAGAATTGCAGTCAAGTAAATCGAATGCAGCATCATCAGCGAACTCGAAACCCATCTTGGCGGCAGCAGCCATTGACGCACGGGTTGGCGCAAGACCAGCGCCGAAATGACCTAGCACCACATCGTTGTCCTGGGCGTGCGCAGCAAGGCTTGCCATGTCAGTATATGGGGCATCACCAGCGGCCGCCAATACGAACGGATAGGTTAAGAATATGCCAACTGGCGTGAAGCTGTCTTCTTCTATACCGATGTCAATGTTTGGACCAACAACCGGCACACCGATAACAAATGAACCAATCATTGAACCATCAGCCGGGCCATTTAGTACTTCCAACGCACCTGGAAAGGGACCATCTCCACCACCCGGTTTATTAACAACAGACGCTGAAGCACCGGTTGCTTTTTCAAAATCTGCAGCGATCATCCGCGTTAGTATGTCTTCGAAGTCACCTGGTGGCCAGGGCACTACAAACTGTACCGGGCCGGTCGGGTACTCAGCCGCAGCAGGATTAAAAGCCGACACAGCAGTCACTAGTGAAACCAGTGCAACTTTTACAAGCCTCTTCATTGTTTATCTCCAGTTGAAATTAAAAGTCATAGTGAAAAATTATCTTTTCGGTTTCTGACCGAAGAGACGATGATGAAACCAATGACCAGCAGTATCACCACAAACAAGGTTCCGGATACCGGACGATTTATTAAATCAGCAGCCGTCTTAACCTGCCCTGCACCTGCCGCCAGACGCTCGATAATAATCGAACCGAGCACCAGACCCAGTACCACCGGTACCAACGGCCAGTCGAGCCTGCGAAAAATGTATCCGATATAACCGAACACGACGGCAAAAATACAGTCCGCAAGACTGTTGCGAATAGAGTACACCCCGACAAAGGCGAGAATCATAATGAATGCGCCAAGAAACCGGTTGGGAATATGAACCAGTTTGGCAATAAAGCGAGTAGAAACCAACAAGGTCGCCATGACCACCACATTAATAATCAAAAGTGCGGTAAACAGGCTGAATAGAAAATCGGGATTATTCTCAAAAACGTCGGGCCCGGGTTTAATACCGGCATCAAAAAACACCACCATCATCATGGCCGTTAACGCCTCGCCGGGCACACCCAGTGCCAGCAGAGGAATCATTGCAGCGGCAGGCACCGCATTGTTCGCAGTCTCCGAGGCAATTAGCCCCTCTTTAGAACCATGGCCAAACCTTGCAGGCTCCTTCGACAAGGCGCGGGCTGTAGAGTAACTAAAGAACTGTGCTACGAACTCACCCACCCCCGGAATGATTCCCATCATGGTGCCATACATGGCAGACAACAAAGTGACGACTTTATGTTTGGCCAGAGTTGCAAAGCCACCTAACATTCCACCGGTTACCCGCGCTTCTGGTGGATCATCATCTTTACCCACCATCAGGTTCAAAGCCTGGCTCAGTGCAAAGATACCAATGATGACAACAATCAGATTAAAGCCTGAGTAAAAATATTCGATATCAAATGTGTAGCGATCTATCTTGCGTGTTGTCTGGCGGCCGATCATGGCGATTAAAAAACCGAAGCCAAACAGCATGGCGGCAATACCCATTGATTGCCTGTGGGCAGCTATTAGTAATACCGCGCCAAGAATCGCTGCCATCATGATATCCCGCTGCCCAAACAACGCACCGAGATCACGCAGATAAGGGCCGAATATAAACAACGCGCAAAGAGCCGCAATAATCGAAAATAAACCACCAAAAAACGATGCCGAGTACGCCAGAGACAGTGCTTTGGCAGCCTCGCCCCGGCGCGTCATGGAATAGCCGTCATAGGTCGTTAATGCATTAACCGGGGTGCCCGGTGTATTGATTAAAATGGCTGGAATAGCGCCTCCATACATAGATGATCCATACACGCCAAGCAGCAACACCAGACTCACCAGGTCATCAAGGAACACGGTAGCCGGGAGCAGAATTGCGATAGCGATAGCCGGACCAATACCGGGTATAGCGCCAATTGTCAGCCCGCCGACCGACCCGATAACAATAGCCAGCAGTACCTGTGGCACAAATATATTTTCAAGCCCCAGTAGAAATGCGTCCATGATCTAAAAGTACGTCAACATGAAAGAACGCATTGCAGTTGGCAGCTGATCGTACAGCCAGATGCCAGCGGGTGTTTTAATTTGTAACAGGGTGCGAAATAACAGCACAATGACGATGCTGGTTGCAAGAGATCGCAAAATCCAGATAAAAGACCGATAACCAAGGCGATAGGTCAGAAAGGTTCCGAGCAAAACGGTCGACAACAGATAACCCAGAACTGGCACGGTGACCGTGTAAATAATAAAGTAGCCAACAAACTCAAGTGCTGCGAGATATTTGGCAAACTCAAAAGCGGCATCGGTTGGCAGTTGGAAACGCTGCCGCCAAACATGCACTTTACGTGACTCACGAAAATTCCAAATGGCGGTGGGCACCAACAGCAACAGGCATAGCATCGGAATTACCCATGACTGTTTCAGTATGCGCCCAAAGCGCCCTACCCTGCCTTCTAGTTCTATCAACCCGAACTGGTGCATCAGATACGCACCGAAGTTATCCGGCAGCTTGCGATCCTGCCAGCCCGTTTGTGTAAAAAAGAACACCAGAAAAAACAATGCGATCAGCATCGCGATCAGTGAGACCCGATAATCACCAAGCCCACGTCTAAAACGAAACAGATCGTCGACCTTTATTTTATTATCGGGCTTGCACTCACTTTTAAAGCCGCCTTCAGCCTGCAGATCCGCAAGCGGCATTGCCTCTTCGAACAGTAACAATTCTGCTGGAGTGTTGTTTTTATTCAAAGCTTCAACCATGCAGTCTTGTGATTAATGAACTTATCAATTGCCAACAGCGACTTGTCGTGTCCATTACCCGATTGCTTAAAGCCACCTAACGGTACTGTGTTATCTGCACCCCCATAAGTATTGACATGCACCACGCCAGACTTTATCGCCGCCACCATCCTGTGCGCACGCGATAGACTGTTAGTCCAAACACCTGCTGCAAGGCCTAAATCCGAAGCATTAGCAAGACGCACGGCATCCGCCTCATCACTGAAGCTCGTCACTGTAAGTACCGGTCCGAAGACCTCTTGCTGAAACAGACTGTCAGGCTCTTCTACATTGGTCACGATGGCAGGCTCTACATAAAATCCACCACTTTCCTTCAGAATTTGCTCACCACCGGTAGCCTGAACACCTTGCAGCATCTGCAATACACGATTCATATGCGCTTCTGAATTTAGCGCACCTACCTGGGTCTTCAAATCCAGTGGATCACCAACACGCAGAGCCGCGGTTAGGCGGGTGATCTCTTCAAGCAGCGCGTCATGGATGCTGTTCTGCACCAAAAGCCTTGAACCTGCAACACAAACCTGACCGGCATTACGAAAGATACCACCGACTACCGCGGCAGCAGCCGCATTAACATCAGTACAATCATCAAATACGATGTGCGGTGACTTACCACCAAGCTCAAGATACACACGCTTTAAGTTAGATTGCGCTGATGCTTCTAACAGCCTGCGCCCTATGGCTCCAGAGCCTGTAAAAACCAGAATATCAACCTCCATAGAGCGCGCCAATGCATTGCCTGTTGTCTCACCGTTACCGGTCACTACATTAAGCACACCTTCCGGCAGGCCGGCTTCGTGTGCCAGCTCCACCATCCGCAGTAAAGTAAGCGATGCGGTTTCCGGTGGTTTAACAACCACACTGTTACCTGTTGCCAATGCGGGAGCCAGCTTCCATGCACCAATCATCATTGGGAAATTCCACGGAATGATCGCTGCCACCACGCCCACGGGTTCCTTATGAATTAATCCAAGAGTATCTGATGTTGTGGGGGCTACCGAGCCATAGATTTTGTCGCAGGTTTCTGCATAGAACCGAATCGTTTCAACAGCTGATAAAGGTTCTGCCTTGAAAGCCATTGATATTTCAGTGCCATTATCTCTGACACCCAGTACCGCCAGTTCCATGGCATGATTTTCAATCAATTCTGCCCAATTCAGCAGGACTTTCTTCCGTGCCTTCGGTGCCATGCCTGACCAGACTCCGGCATCAAAACTTCTACGCGCAGCAGCCACAGCCAGTTCCACATCGGCCGGCTGCGCGAACGGGATCTCAGTCAGGCGTGAACCATTCAGCGGAGAGATCACCTCGATTGACCCGGCAGTGACATGCGGGCGTCCATCCACGATCATGGGCGGGGCTTCGACCGGCGCGGTGCGCAGATTGTCGATCAGATCCTGTGTGACCATGAATTTTCCAACCAGCCAGTGAGTTCGGCCTTTAAACCGAATAATTACTTCACATGTTAAATAACCGTCAGGTAGAATGTCAACAGCCGACAGCTACCCAGAGGAAGCACACCCTTACCCGCCTTTAGAGCTTGCGGCACGGTAAAAGACTACGGAGAAAGCGATATGACCAGCACCATACTGATCGTCGGAACTTTCGACACCAAGAACGATGAGCTGCAATACGTTAAATCGGTGATCACCGATCAGGGTGGCAAAGCGCTCACTATGGATGTCAGTGTGCTCGGCGACCCGCCACATGCAACCGACTACTCAAAGCATGACGTAGCCACCGCCGCTGCAAGCACAATTGAAGCAGCAATCGCATGCGAAGATGAAAACCTGGCCATGCAGATCATGGCACAGGGTGCGTCAACTCTTGCGACGGAACTACATCGGAAAAATTTGTTTGACGGGATAATTATTCTCGGTGGCACTATGGGTACCGATCTCGCACTCGACGTCTGCCAAACGCTGCCTTTGGGGGTACCAAAGTATGTTGTTTCTACAGTATCTTTCTCACACTTGATTCCACCAGAGCGGTTATCACCCGACATACAAATGATCCTTTGGGCCGGAGGCCTGTATGGTCTTAACTCAGTATGCAAAGCTTCACTCAGCCAGGCAGCAGGTGCGGTCCTTGGTGCCGCCAACGCCGTAGAAAAGCCAACGACTGGTAAGCCGGTAGTCGGTATGACTTCACTTGGTTCCTCATGCCTTAGTTATATGAAGCTGTTGAAACCTGCTCTCGATTCACGCGGCTATGAGACAGCTATCTTCCATGCAACCGGTATGGGAGGCATGGCATTTGAAAAGATCGCCAGTCAAGGCGGATTCGTCTGTGTTATGGATTTCGCATTGCCCGAGCTTGGTAACTTACTCGCAGGCAGTGTAGTGAATGCAGGTAGTGATCGGATGTTAAATGCGGGTAGTGCCGGGATACCTCAACTGATCGCACCCGGTTGTCTTGATCTGATTGATTTTGCAGGCTGGCAGGAAATACCGGAACAGTATCTTGATCGCCCTTTCCATGCTCACAACCGATTAATAAAATCGTCTGCGCTAAATAACGAAGAGCGCCGGGAAACCGCCAGAGAAATAGGCAAACGTTTATTACAGGCAACCTCAAAAACCAAATCACCTGCCCATGTCATTCTACCAACAGCTGGTATAGAAGCGTGGGACAAACCCGGTGAACCGGCACATGATCCTGACGGACTTGCAGCATTTAACGATGAGATGCGGGTATCGATACAAGACCCACTTCAATTGACAGAAATAGATGCACATATCAATGACCAGGCGTTTGCAGACAAGGCACTTGAGATTTTTGATCAGTGGGTTGCGGATGGTATCGTGGCGCGCGCATGACAGACCCACGCTATAGCATTCTGTTTGAGCCGGTAAAGATTGGCCCGGTCACCGCACCAAACCGGTTTTTTGCAGCACCCCACGCTACCGGACACGGCTGGAACCAACCTCACGGTGCAATCGCTTTACGCGCCATGAAAGCCGAAGGTGGCTGGGGCACTGTCGCCATACAGATGACAGAAATCGCACCAGACACAGACATGGCAAGTCACCCAATGGAACGCATTTGGGATGATTCAGATATACCCAGGCACTCGGCACAGGCCGAGGCGATAAAGAAACACGGCAGTCTCGCCGCGATTGAACTGGCGCACGGAGGAATGAGAGCGCGCAATATCACCACCGGCTTTTCCGCAATCGGGCCGAGTGCCCTGCCCGTACTTAGACCTGAAGTACCCACCCAGGCACGCGAGATGAGTCTGGCGGATATCAAAGCATTCAGAGAGTCGCATAAAGCGGCTGCTAAACGTGCGAAACAAGCAGGTTACGACATCCTCTATGTCTACGCGGCACATGATCTATCAATACTGAGCCACTTCTTATCTAAAAGAACCAACCAAAGAGTTGATGAGTATGGCGGCAGTCTAAACAACAGGTTACGACTTTTTAAAGAGGTACTGCAAGACACACTGGAAGTAGCCGCCGGTGAACGCGCAGTTGCAGTTCGATTCAGCGTTGCAGAACCCGGTGTTAGCAACGGCTTAACTCATGATGGTGAAGGACAGGATGTTGTTGAAGCCCTGGCAGAGTTGCCAGACTTATGGGACGTGAATATTTCCGGCTGGTCTAATGACAGTGCTACCGCGCGCTTCAGTGAAGAAGGTCATCAATTACCCTATACCGATTTCGTCAAATCAGTAACCACAAAGCCTGTAGTCGGGGTTGGTCGATTCACTTCACCCGACTTAATGGTCTCACTGGTTAAAAAAGGCAGGCTGGACCTGATCGGTGCTGCAAGACCCTCAATCGCAGATCCTTTTCTGCCATCTAAAATTAAACAAGACCGGATAGAAGACATCCGTGAATGTATCGGCTGCAACATCTGTGTAAGCATGGACAGCTATGGGTTACCGGTAAGGTGTACCCAGAACCCGACAATATCCGAAGAGTGGCGGCGTGGATGGCATCCGGAGGCGCCTGCCATCTCACGCAATCTACAATCCCACCTGATCATTGGCGCAGGCCCGGCTGGACTTGAGTGCGCAGTGACACTCTCGCGTGCAGGACACAAGGTCACTATTGCAGACAGTGCCGCTGAGGCAGGTGGAAGAGTCAGCAAAGAAGCGAGACTGCCCGGCTTAAGCAGCTTCAGCCGGGTACGCGATTACCGAATGCAACAGCTTTCGGCAAAAGCCAATGTAGATATCTATCTTGAGAGCAGAATGAACTCTGAAGAAGTCGCTTCCTTTGACGCGGATAACCGGATTATTGCCACAGGTGCGCAATGGCGCAATGACCTTGTTGGATCAACAAACTTTACCGCTGGTAACTATGCTGAAGAAGACGGAAAAGTAAAACTCCTTACCCCCGATGACATCATGGGCAACAAGCTGGAAGATCAACCCGCTAGATCCATTGTGGTGTATGACGACGACCATTTTTATATCGCCAGCAGCATTGCAGAGTCACTGGCAACTGCAGGTCATACAGTGGCTTACGTTACATCAATGCCTACCATCGCCACCTGGACGGACCATACTCTGGATCAGCAGCGAATCATCAACCGGATGGTGAGCCTAAACATCGAACTGTATCCAAACGTACTGCGTAAACCAGAGGGTGAGTTCTGCTGCACGCTAACGGGTAAAATAATCAACCTGGACCACACACTATTAGTGTTCATTGGTGCAAGAAGCCCTGTCTCAGATCTCTATTCAGAATTGTCCAAACTTAATACCGAGAACCTTTACCGGGCCGGTGATTGTGTATCCCCCGGCATTATTCAAGCCGCTGTGTTATCCGGCCACACTGTGGCACAACAAATACTTCACGGTGAAAGGATACCTGCAAAACGCGAGCAAATTACACTGCAGTTATAGTCATTCCAGAAGCACCAAACCAACCGACAGAACACTAACAGCCCATGATCATGCCAGCTAAAGACTCCAACTTTCTCAAAGAGAACAACGCCCGCTATCAATTTCACCCGATGGCACATCCGGCAGACAGTCTTGCCAATCCACCAAAAATTATTACTGGCGGCAAAGGCGTACATATAACCGACATAGACGGTAAGGCCGTCATTGATGCGGTCGGTGGCCTTTGGAACGTTAATCTTGGCTACTCCTGCGAACCGGTTAAAGAAGCAATAACCAGACAACTGGATGCACTACCGTATTACTCGACCTTTCGCGGTACATCCAATGACGCAGTGATCCATCTATCTTATGAACTGGCGGAATTTTTCAAACCCGACGGCATGACCCGCGCTTTCTTTACATCGGGTGGTTCCGATAGTGTTGAGACAGCACTACGACTTGCTCGACAGTATCACAAGATTAAAGGCGAGCACGGTCGCACCAAATACATAAGCCTCAAAAAGGGCTATCACGGTACCCACACCGGTGGCGCATCAGTGAATGGCAATGCCAATTTCCGCACTGCGTATGAGCCACTGCTTCCCGGCTGTTATCACATTCCGGCACCGTATACGTATCGCAATCCGTTCAAGGAAACTGATCCTGAAAAACTTGCGGCCCTTTGTGCATCTGCACTTGAAGATGAAATCGCATTTCAATCAGCTAACACTATTGCCGCTTTTATTATGGAACCGATTCTAGGTGCCGGTGGGGTAATACCACCGCATAAAAGCTTCCTGCCAATGGTGAGAAAGATCTGCGACAAACACGGTATCCTGCTCATTACCGATGAAGTGATAACAGCCTACGGGAGGACCGGTGCCTGGAGCGGTGCGAGGCTGTGGAACGTAAAACCAGACTTCATGTGCACCGCAAAGGCAATTACCAATGGATACTTTCCATTTGGCGCTGTGATGATGTCACAAGTTGTTGCAGACACCTTTGAGAATGATAAAACCGGCGCTGCAGCAATTGGCCATGGCTACACTTACTCAGGCCATCCGGTAGGTGCAGCGGCTGCACTTGCCTGCCTTGAAGAAACCATTCGGCTAGACGTTCCTACCAACGCCGCAGCACGTGGCACACAACTATATGAAGGTGCAAAGAAGTTGCAAGAGAAATACGATGTCATTGGAGATGTACGTGGTGGCCACGGACTCATGACGGCATTGGAACTGGTATCGGATCGCGCTACCAAAGCACCCGTTGACAAAGCACTCCCGGTAAAGCTGCAGGATGCAATCTACGACAACGGCGTGATGGTGAGAGTATCAGGCCCCAACCTCATTCTTTCACCACCGCTTATTTTGACCGAGGATGAAACAGCACAAATCCTCAGCGCGCTGGATGCAGGTTTTGCATCTCTTTAATTTTTGATACTTACCAACACATAGACCAAAAATAATGGCAAGCTCTGAAAATTATGTCTCCCTGCTAGGCACTAAAGGCGGACCGGCAATCAGACCCGGTTCAACCATGCCAACCTCAAACATGATCTACCTGAACGGCAAGCTGGCCGTAGTGGACTGTGGCCTGGGCGTCACCAGAGGCCTGGTTGATCAGGGAGTACACCTGAAAGACATTGATCTGATCTTTATTACCCACATGCATTCCGATCACTTTCTGGAGCTTGGCCCTCTGCTGCATACCGCCTGGACAGCCGGCCTTAAAGACACAGTAACCATTTACGGCCCCGCAGGACTACAGGCTTACTGGGACAGTTTTCTAGCGTCTATGAAAGCCGATATTGATCTGCGTATTGAAGATGAAGGCAGACCGGATCTTAAAACACTGGCGACAATTACCAACATTGATGAAGGCGAGGTTTACAGCTCAGAACACTTCACTGTCACCGCGATGCGCAACATTCACCCACCACTGATAGATACGTTTGCGCTGCGATTCCAGTCACCCGATAACGCAGTAGTATTCTCCGGGGATACCGCCTACTTTCCCGCACTGGCAGACTTTGCAAAAGATGCTGATCTACTGATACACGAAGCAATGCTTGAGGAAGCACTCGGCCCGTTAATGGCCAGAATCGGCAATGCAGATGACCGCTTAATGAAACACTGGTTGAGATCACATACTTTCGCGCACGATGTCGGAAAAATCGCCACCACCGCCAACGTTAAAGCGCTGGCACTGAATCACCTGATACCTTCAGATGATCCGGACTTTACCGACCAGCACTGGCATAAAGCCGTGGACCCCGAATGGAGTGGCAAGCTGCTAGTTGGTAAAGACGGTTTGCGTATCGTTCTCTAATTCATTCTTGGCAGCGGGGTGAGCAACAAACGTTCATTCAGCGGAAACATCAAACACTCGATGAAGGGAATTCACTGCAAGAATAAATAGAGCCAGCAGTACAACCTGGATCTACGATACAACTAATAGAAACACTTCTACAGCCATACTGCTAACTCTGAGAAAGATGATATCAGCGCGAATTCGTCTGTCGATACAAATTTTAATCTATCGCTCATTAACCCAGACTCTGTCACAGCATGGGTAATTTTATTTTCGTATTCAGCAGTGCAATATTAAATTGAGGCAGTCCACTTTCCCACCAGATGCCCTCACTTAAAACAATCAGGCCGATCAGCTAACACCCGTTGTGCCAAGAGGTGTTAGTTTATCAACAGCCAGAATTGATAGTGCAGATATAGCCATTCAGCAACACTGATCAGAGTTATTTGGCTACGCAGACTTCGGCGATTATCGCTCGCTAAACTCCTTTTTTGTACTTTTTTTTATACTTCTATATTCACTCTGAAGCATTAGTCAGACGGACACCATAGGCCGGAAAAGCGGAGTCCTGGGTAACTATAGTCAGACCTTCTGCCTGTGCTTGAGCTATCAACATACGGTCAAAAGGGTCGCGGTGATGAGTTGGTAAACTTCCCGCTTGTTGAGCATGAAACAAACCAATCGGCAACGGGCTAAAGCCGGAACGCTCGACAACTGATTCTAGATCTGCAGGTGCTTTTAGCTTGCCTAACTGCTGCTTAATCGACATCTCCCACACAGTGGCAGCACTGACATAAATTTGATTGTCCACATCGGCTACCAGTCCGCGAGCAACTTGCCCTAAAGATTCATTTCCTGAAACCCACCAGATAAAAGCATAGGTATCCAGCAGAAGCCTCCTCACTCTTTACCTTCAAACGGATTGATCAACTCAGAACTGACTGCATCACTATCAAAATCCGGGCTTACTTCTATCTGATCTTTAAGCCAACCAAAAGCCGGCCGAGCCGACGATCTGCACGGAACAAGCTCTACATAAGGCTCTCCCGCTTTAGCAATCACAACCCTCTCACCTTTGGCTGCTCGCTCCGCAAGTTGTGAGAGTTTACTTTTGGCTTCGTGCATATTGGCTTTCATTTTTTGGCACTCAGAATCAACAGTTAGCTAACTTTAGCTAATGAATCGTCGAATAATCAACCGGTTTCTGAAAAGCACAAACGTCCCCACAGAACCATACAGGCGGCGCTTCAGTGAATGGCAATACCAACTTCCGCACCACTTATGAACCTCTGCTTCCCCGGTAGTTATCACATACCGGCACCGTATACCTGTATACCTATCGCAATCTATTCAATGAAACCGATTCTGAAAAACTGGCAGCACTTTCTGCATCTGCACTGGAAGATGAAATAGCATTTCAATCAGCCAACACCATTGCCGCTTTTATTATGGAATCGATTCTGGGTGCCGGTGGTGTAATTGGTAAAGACGCGTTGCGTATCGTTCTCTAATTCATTCTTGGCAGCAGGAGGGTGAGCAACAACCGTTCATTCAGCGGAAACATCAAACACTCGATGAAGGGAATTCACTGCAAGAATAAATAGAGCCAGCAGTACAACCTGGATCTACGATACAACTAATAGAAACACTTCTACAGCCATACTGCTAACTCCGAATGAAATAGTATCAGCACGAATTCGCCTGTCGATAGAATTTTTTATCTATTGCTCATTAACGCAGACTATGTCACAGC